>JAVRCF010000056.1:0-52573 GCA_034530935.1 Aulosira sp. DedQUE10
TTACTTACCTATACTGACTTTCCCACGATTTTTGACCATTGCAAACATTGCCCTTAACAATTTCCCCTTTTCCTTAACTTGTCACCAATGAGTACGCATTGGTAATTTAAACCACCTGTATAACTAAAAATTAGTCGCAAGCAAAAATTTGAGCTTTTTCCCTAAAAAACTCTCAGCCAGTAGGAAATCTCTAGGTTTATGATAATAATAATCATTATCATAAACCTAGTGCAATTTACAAGCTAATACCAAAGGTTTGCAGTCAGAACTAAAATGCTGACTACGAACTTGATGGACTACTGGTAATTAATTAACAGCAATTTACGTTTACTTTTGCCCACTTACTTAAGGGTGGTATTTTCGCTAAGATGCCTCTTTTTAATGCTTCTGGACGTTCTGACCAAGGAAGTAAACCATCAGGCTTGGCGTAGTATTGAGTCGCACATTGCAATACAGCAGATGCACTATCATCAATTGCTAAATTGCCGAAAAGATAGGTTAATTTCTCTTCTCCTTTTAAGGCGATAACGCAAGCATGGTTGCAAGCACTCATACATTCAACTCCTTGAATGGAGAATTTAGTTTGCAATTCCCAGTTTTGTGCAAGTTCTTGAAGTTGTTTTAATAGTTGCTGTCCGCCACTTTCACCAACCCGATTGCCATCTTTCCACTCACTGGCGCAGGTCGTGCAGACAAATAGAGTATGTTGTTTTTGGTTCATTGATTTTCAGGCGTTGCCGATTGATATGATGAATTAGCCTCACGCATACCGCAAGCAGAACTCGTACCCCTACCCTGCGGGTTCGCGGTACTGTCTTTGAAAAGAGAAGCTAACGCAACGCTACCGCAAGCTACACTTTAGTGTCCTCTAGGGAAGCGTAGGCGCAAAGTTACCTTTAGCTTGGGATAAAGTAAATATGCGAAGCGTAGGATAAGATACAACTGGGTTTTCAGCTTTGTATCTATAACCTTCTGTATAGAATTGATATGTATAGGGAAATGTCTACAATCTCATAGAAATTTGTAGTGTATGGCGTATATCTGACACTATGAGACAGTAATCCTGTTTGATGGGGAGATTATTGATTGCGTTATTCACCTGTACCTCGCAGATGGCAGTTCGTTGTACTTTCGGCGGGTATTCTGACTTTGAAGCATAAGCCTCATTACAGCTGCGGGACAGTGCCGGATTCACACCGAACTTTCCCCGTTACCTCTGATGGCTGACCCCCACCAGAACCGATTTGCTATTGGGCAAATAATACCACAGCAATGATGGTGAATTTCAGCAGCTACTTAAAACGTAAAGTAATCTGCAGGGTATCAAAAATCAGCAAAAGCTAGCGCGATCGCATAACTAAGATGAAGGGTAGAGCTAATCGCCAGACAAGCTTTACACTGAAGCGTGTTGATGCTGCGAGCGAGATCCTGGTTGTACAAGAAGGTAATTTGCTGTTCAATTGGCAGGCGATCGCACATAGAATTAAATTAAAAGCGCAAACAGATCTGCCAAAAGCAGTTTTAGGTGGTGCAGATTTGAGCTATGCTAAACTTAGTCTAGCTTTTCTCCATCAAGCTAACCTAGATCAAGCCAAACTCTACAGAGCAATTTCGAGTTCGGGAATCTCGCAGGATAATTGTGTTACGGCTCCCAAAGAATTTGGTTGACATGAAACAGACCTTAGTTAGCAATTCTCCTCAAAGCTAACTTCTCTAGTGCTGAGTACTGTTAGCGGTAGCGGGGCGTTTAGCCCGTGCTGAGTGCTGAGTAAAAATACCAGTCCCCAGTCCTCAATCCCCAATTATCCTGCTTTTCTTGCGTAATCCTTAGTTTTGCTAACCTCAAGTTAATTTTTGAAAATTTTAGTTCTACAAATATCTATATAGCCATAAAGTTATATAGAAAATCAAAACTTAAGGAATAGAGTATGAGTAGTGATCTAGCAAGCAAGTTGCGGGAAGGAACGAAACACTCCCATACAATGGCGGAAAATACAGCCTTTATGAAGTGTTTCCTGAAAGGGATTGTCGAAAAAGAGCCATTCCGTAAACTAATAGCGAATTTGTATTTGGTCTATAGTGCGTTAGAAGCAGAACTTCAGCGTTATAGCACTCATTCTGTAATTAGTCTCATTTATTTTCCTCTATTGAATCGTCAGGCAAATTTAGAGAAAGACCTCGCTTTTTACTACGGTGAAGACTGGCGGGATCAAATAGTGGCGCTGGAAGCAGGTAAAGCTTATGTTGCTCGAATTAATGAAGTAGCGAACACCGAACCTGCGTTACTAGTTGCTCATGCGTATGTTCGCTATATGGGAGATTTGTCTGGGGGCCAAAGCTTGAAAAAAATTATCCGTTCAGCGCTGGACTTACCACCAAATCAAGGTACTGGACTCCATGAATTTGAGCAATTACCTACTGTTGAAGCGATCAGAGCATTTAAAGCTCAGTATCGTGACGCTTTAAATGCATTACCAGTAGATGATGCTTTAGCGGACAAAATTGTTGCAGAAGCAAATTATGCTTTTGAACTCAATCGCAATGTTGTCCAGGAGTTAGAACTAGATGTGAAAGCTGCAATTGGCGATCGCGTTTTTGATTTGATTACGCGCCAAGATCAGCCTGGTAGCACAGAACTAGTTGCGGCTGAATAAGCATCAAACATCAAAAGTAAAATTTAGGGAAGCCCTGGATTTTGGCAATTTTTTTGAGTGTAGGTATCTTTTCTCTACAAATTGGATACCTGCACTGATGAAAGATTAAATAACTCAGTACTTCAAATGTCCATCATATGAGCTTTTGATAAGCGATGCCTACGATATGTACTTAGTAAGCGTAATTTTTATATTCCTCTATAGCCCAATACGGTTTAGTTAAGGTGGTTAGAGATTGATTGTCACTTGTTGAAAAAGCCAGCATCTTGGGGGATTCTCCCCCAAACCCCCGATTGGGGGACGGTTGCGTCCCCCAAACCCCCTCCAAAATTAGTGTTCTGTTTTTTTGTTGAGTAACTAGTTTTTTGGCTTTGTTGTTGATTAATTTTCTTATACCAATTCTGTATGAAGATGCACATAATCAAGACCCCCCTGTAGTCCCCCCTTGGCAAGGGGGGACGGCGTAGCCGGGGGGTAAATATATGCAGCTTCACAAAGAAACGGTATTAACCCTCTTTTGTTACTCTGGGAAAAGAAAAATAAGAGCCAAATTTTTAACCGCACACAGAACGGGCATTTGAACGTTTATTTTCTAACATAATGCCTAAAATCAAGGTTTTTGGTAAAAGTCTTATTCTGTAAGCATCCCAGATTATTCTCTCCCGAAAGTGATAAAAGAGGGATTAACTGAACTGTATTGCTCTATAGCCAGTAACACAGGACTAAAACATTAAAGGTTATTAGCATCATGAAACTTGCAACGCAAACAGTCCAATTCAACTCGGAGTTACTAAGAAAGTACGACCGAGCTTTGCCTCGATATACAAGCTATCCGCCAGCAACAGAGTTACAAGAAAATTTTGGCGAGTTGGATTTGAGATCAGCTATTGCAGTTGGCAATTATAAAAATACTCCGCTGTCTCTCTACTTCCATATCCCTTTTTGTGAAATGGCCTGCTATTTTTGCGGTTGCAATACAATTATCACCAAAAAACAAGAAATTGTAGACCCCTATTTAAATTATGTTGTTCGTAATCTCCAACAATTTTCCGAGATAATTTCTCCAAAGCGCTTAGTGCATCAACTCCATTTGGGAGGTGGTACACCAAATTATTTAAATATGCACCAGATGGATTTTTTGTGTAATACTATTTACTCGCAATTTAACTTAGAAGACAAGGCAGAAGTTTCCATTGAAATTAATCCTAGATATGTTGATAAAAACTATATATTTTTCCTAAAAAGCTTAGGCTTTAACCGGATAAGCTTTGGAATTCAAGACTTTGACTATCAAGTCCAAGAAGCTATTAACCGCGTCCAACCTGAATCGATGCTCTTTGATGTGATGGAATGGATTCGGGATGCTGGATTTGAAAGCGTTAACGTTGATTTAATTTATGGCTTACCGTTTCAAACCCTTGCTACTTTTAAAAACACAATTGAAAAAACCATAAAACTCGATCCTGATAGAGTTGCTGTTTTTAACTTTGCTTATGTACCTTGGATAAAGCCTGTACAAAAAAAGATTCCGCAGTCAGAATTACCTCAAGCTTCGGAAAAATTGGATATTCTTCAGATGACTATTGAAGAATTAACGGCGAATGGTTATTGGTTTATTGGTATGGATCACTTTGCTAAGCCCAATGACGAACTTACCATCGCCCAACAACAGGGACAACTCCACAGAAATTTTCAGGGATACACAACAAAACCAGAATCAGATTTATTTGGCTTTGGGATTACTTCTATTAGTATGCTCCATGATGTTTACGTCCAAAATATTAAGCAGCTAAAAAGTTACTACAAAGCAATTGATACAGACTTAATGCCAATTGAAAAGGGAGTAAGCCTCAATCGAGACGATATTCTCCGCCGCACAGTAATTATGGAATTGATGTGTCAGTTCAAACTTTCAATTAATGATATAGAAGAAAAATATCATATAGCTTTTGATACGGATTTTAATGAATATTTTGCTAGAGAATTGTCTGAGTTGAAATTGCTAGAAGCTGATGGACTAATTCGGATGATACCCAATGGTATTGAGGTAACACCGAGTGGCAGATTACTCATCCGTAATATTGTATCCATCTTCGATGCTCATACCAGAAAGCGAAAAAATGCAGCTTTTTCTAAAGCAATTTAATTGCATCTGAAGGATGAAGCGTGAAGTATAAATGATGAGGTGAAGAGATTCATTTTTAATCCTTTATCCTGCAAACTTCATCCTTTATTAGCCCTCTTTCAAGCAGCAGGAAGAAAATTATGCGTATCATGATGATTCAACCCAACTATCATTCTGGTGGTGCGGAAATTGCTGGTAATTGGCCACCAAGTTGGGTTCCTTATGTTGGTGGAGCTTTGAAGCAAGCCGGCTTTACGGATATCCGCTTTGTTGATGCGATGACGGATTATATTCCTGATGATGTTTTAGCAGACATTATCGCTAAGTATCAGCCAGATGTGGTACTAGCAACGGCTATTACGCCGATGATTTACCAATCGCAGATAACTCTGAAAATTGTTAGAGAAGTTTGTCCCCAAGCAAAGACAATTATGGGCGGGGTTCACCCTACCTATATGTACAATGAAGTTCTTAACGAAGCACCTTGGGTAGATTACATTATCCGAGGCGAAGGAGAAGAAATTACAGTTAATTTACTGCAAGCGATCGCCAATGGTACAGATGAGAGCGTTCGCCGTAATATTTTAGGTATTGCTTTCCTTGAAGATGGCCAAGTGGTTGCTACAGCAGCCCATCCGCCAATCGCTGATTTGGATACCCTCACGCCAGATTGGGATCTCTTAGAGTGGAGCAAATATATTTACACTCCTCTCAACGTGCGGGTAGCTGTTCCTAACTATGCTAGAGGATGTCCATTTACCTGCCGTTTTTGCTCCCAATGGAAATTCTGGCGCAAATACCGTTCCGGTTCAGCCAAGCGCTTTGTGGATGAAATTGAAATCTTGGTGAAAAAACACAAGGTGGGCTTTTTCATTCTTGCCGATGAAGAACCGACAATCAACAAGCCCAAATTTATTGCGCTATGTAACGAATTAATCGAACGCAATTTGGGTGTGCATTGGGGAATTAATACACGCGTCACGGATATATTGCGAGATGAGCAAGAATTACCCCTTTACCGCAAAGCCGGACTAGTTCATGTTTCTTTAGGTACAGAAGCAGCCGCCCAATTAAAGCTGAATTTGTTCCGCAAAGAAACGACTATTGAACAAAATAAGCGGGCAATTCAACTGTTAAAGCAAAACGGTATGATTGCCGAAGCTCAATTTATTATGGGTTTAGAGAACGAAACCCCAGACACGATTGAACAAACCTATAAAATGGCGCTGGATTGGCAACCAGACATGGTGAACTGGAATATGTTTACCCCGTGGCCATTTTCAGAATTATTTCAAGAATTAGGCGATCGCGTCGAAGTGCGAGATTATTCGCAATATAACTTTGTTACGCCGATCATGAAGCCAAACGCAATGGAACGGGAGGATGTTCTCAAAGGTGTGTTGCGGAACTACGCCCGTTTTTACCTGCGTAAGACTATTGAGTATTGGTTTGTCAAAGATTCCTTTAAACGGAAATATCTCTTAGGCTGCTTAAAAGCTTTTGCCCAAACAACTCTCAACAAACGCTTCTACAACCTGAAGCGGGTGAAATATAAAGGACTACATACAGAAATCGAATTAGGTTTTGACGAGTCCAAGATTCTCACTCCCGAACAAATTGCCGAACGCAAACAACAACATCCCGAATTAACAGCAGATGTCGATTTTACCGGGAATATTTCTGCTTGTGGCGCACCCAACGATCTTCCAGAATATGAAGGTGAAGAACAGGATGTGCCGAGCATGAAAATTTAAAACCTTCAGGCGATCGCTCAACAGCTGACTTAGCTACTCACAACAAGAGCGATCGTCTACTTATTAACCATAGATATTTGTACAGCGTCGCAGAACCCTGCATTTAGGGGAAAAATTGCACGCTTTAATTCATAATTCATAATTCTGATAAAACAACATTTGACCCTAAAGGCATAATAGCGGTAGCAAAATGAGTTTTTTGGTTCTCAGGGTTGTACCATTCTTTTACTAGTACAAACTCAGTCTGTGGGTCATAAAATAAAACAGCCAAGGATATCTGACCTTCCCAGCAATAATGCACATTACCATCTTTAGAGAAGTACACAGCGCCTCTACCATGTGCATTGAAACCATTCAAGGCAGTCTTAGTCAGAGTATTCCAAGAAATATATTTCATAATGCTACCTCCGAGATTTATATTTCAGTCCTTCCATCCCAGATATACGTGCCTCAACATTACCCATCCGTATAAAAACTGATAATTATTACACTTTTTTTAGTGTCCACTTTAGATTGAAGTCATAGCCATTACACCCTTCAGCTCATCGCTTCACCGTACACCCTCTTTTTGGGTGAATCATTTATATACAATATTTTGGGAATAGGGGATTGGTAATTGGTAATTGGCTAAGAGGGATTTCTCTCCTGCTTCCTTGTCTCCCTCATCCCCCAGTCCCCAGTCCCCATTCCTGTAACATGGGTAATTATCAATAACTCTTAATAAATAGCTTATGTCTTCGACTCCGCTAACATTAAACCTGATTGAAGGTTCTGTATCTTTCAGTTTTTCATCCCAAGCTGCACAAGAATTAAAAGCAGCGTTAGATGAATTAATAGCTCGTCTCAAAGCTGTCGCTGCGAAAACCACTCCAGGGGGCGGTAAAGCCACTCCCCAGGCTCCTTTGGAATATCGCTACACTGGTGAGGTATTTTTAGAAATTTTTTGTAACCCTAATATTTGGCCAACTCCCTTCGCTGCTAAAGTCTTACTCACCGTCCGCGATGTCACCATTCGTTTAACGACAGAGGCGGAACTGACTCGTGTGATTGAAGACGTTAATAACTATTTGGAGCAAGTTGGGTAAAATTCTTGTCAGTTAGTGTTTCTTAATAGCCCCCCACTAACAGCACACCGCCCATTATTCATCAAATAAACATTAGCCCCTAGTCCCTACATCTTCCCTGAAAAATTACCGGAGCAGTCTACAAAGGGAAACTGCCCCGGCCAGGGAATGTACATACTATATTCAGAGGGCGACATCGGATGTAAAAGATAAACCAATCCCGATGCGATCGCTACTGCTAAAGTTGTATAAATCAGACTCTAACACTTCTGTCTTAATGGGAAATTAAAGATCCTGGATCGGGGAATATTAATTAAAAACAGAGATTATCCCGGAAATTGGCTCTTGAATCGTTTGTTGTCAAGTCTAGACATACAAAATCAACTCCCTATCCAAAATCTGGAATTGAGCTTTGATTAGTCGTTGTCCCATTCTTCACGACCAATCAAATCGCCAATGCGATCGCGTAATAAAAAGTCACATTTTTCTAATTCACATTCAACGCAAACCCACTCTCTCGCAGGGATGTATTGACATAGTGTATATATTGGCTGTTGTCGGCTGATCATTCCCTTTTGCACTAGTCGGCGTGCTTCGTCCTGAATTACATCCAGAGAATAGTAATTGATAGAGGGCACCGTATTCACACTCATGATTTTTACTCACAAATTACACGTAGATAGTGTTCCCGATATTTACTTGGAACAAACATTACAAGGATTAGACTTCTGGCTAAGGTTTTGTAGTTTGCTATACGGAACTAATTCCATTTTGACGCTACATATCCTCAAATTATCTAAAGAAATGTAAACAAAGTCAACATTTTCTGACATTTCTGTTCAATACGCTTCATATAAGAATATCAGGGTAGTCAACATAACCTGCTAAGCAGATTTTGAGTTTTTTATTCAAGAGGGTCTAAAGGCTCGCTGTAAAGGACTTAAAGCATAATTGGGTGACTAGGAATAGTACATAGGAAACACTTCAGCACCGTAAAACCTTGTCTAGCTTTGCGATTTGTATATATGAAAACTAGCTAGAAATCTCTAGCAGCAGGCACTAGGGTATAAACTGTTGCCTAATATAACGGCTACCCTACACCAGGAAAGCTTGCAGCATCTCATCTGTTAATAATTTCTTAAAGAATTTTTTATTGTGTTAACTCCAATACCACATATAAAAACAATGTCATTGGTCATTGAGCATTAAGCATTAGTTATTTCTTCCTCCCCTTGCCCTCCTTAGCCCCCTGCACCTCTGCTTCCCAGTCCCCAGTCCCAGGTATAGTTACATTGAAACAGACGCTATCTAGTTACGTCTGTAAACAGTTTGGCGAATTTCCAGAGATGAGATTGTTCCTAAGGATACTTTGTTGTTTAAATTACTTATTCCGAGTAATCATCATCGTCTTCGTCCGGATTGTGGTCATTGTCTCCTGACAAATTTTCGGATGGACGATCCTTGAGTTGATTCAATAGCGTCAGCAATCTTGTACCGCGTTCTATGGAACGGTCTTCGATAAATATCACTTCTGGTGTGCGACGCAGCCTTACTCTAGCACCCAGTTCGCTACGGACGTAACCTGTTGCTGACTTTAAGCCAGCCATTGTTTCTGTCTTAGCTTCTTCTGTACCATAGATACTGACGTAAATTTTGGCGTGTTGTAAATCGCCAGAGACATCTACATCGGTAACACTTACCATTCCTGAACCCACACGGTCATCCTTAATGCCGTTGAGTAGCATTTGGCTAACTTCCCGCTTAATCAATTCTGCAACGCGGGAAACGCGGCGATTTGTAGCCATAAAAATTACGCCTCCTCACAGGGGTAGAACAACATTAATAGAATATAAATGCAAATTGGAGAGGCCAGTGCTTGACATTAACAATACTATGAGCAATTGTCTGTATAGTAGCCGCTCTATAGCCCTTGTTTAAATTGTACTTAAGCCCAGCATTGCACGTAGGGTAAAAGTAATAAAGGCCAGGCTGCCAATAAATAAACCTACGAGAGCAATCAAAGTAACTGGACGTTTCAACAATGGAAACAAAGGCTCAAACGTGTTTAAAAAAATACCAAAGATGATAGTAATCAAGTAGCGGGGGTAGCGCAGGACGTTATCCCAAAATCCGTCAAACATTTATTTAGACTGCCTTGTTATAGACTATGAGTTGGTTTTCATGTGCTTGTTTAACTTAATTGTAATCGATACCGACATAAATTTAATCAATTCCGATAAAATATGATTCGTCAGCTATATTGGTTAGATTTCTTAATTAAGTTCTAATGAAAAGGTAAGTCAAATTTCTTGGGAAATTTGACCCGTCCGTTCTTGAAGTAGGCAGGTGGTAAAAGTCTGTTAATACAGTAATATATTCCTTATTTACCAAAAAAATATAAGACTTACTATGAGGCATCCATTGCTGGTGGTGCGGTTTTTTTCTATCTCCAACCCTTGATAGCAATTTTAACTAATATTAACGCAGAATTAATTACTACTTATCGTTGTGTTCGGGATCAAGTTGAGCAATTAATCTGCCTATTAAAAGAACACAAACATCAACATAATACAAACTATTATTATACTGTACGAGGTAATCTTCAAGACACAGATTTAGAAAAAGCGGCTCGTTTAATTTATCTTAATAAGACCTGTTTTAACGGTCTTTATCGAGTCAACTCCAAAGGCCAATTTAATGTACCTATAGGCAGATACGAAAATCCTAATATTTGTGATGAAGGTTTAGGAGGAGCAGCCCCAGCAGTGCTAGCTCAGACTGAAATTAAACAGGCAGATTTTGTGGAATTGTTAAATTATCAGACAAGCAGCGATGATTTTGTCTTTTGCTTATATAGACAACAGTAATACCATCTACAACATATAAAAACAACAACGCTGCCTATTTTAATGGTATATTCTACATATTGAAAATTCCACAAATTAGAAAATTGATTAAGCCAGAGTTAGCGATAGCTCGCTAAAATGAACATAAGTTTCAATCTGTTTTTGATACAGAAACTTGCTTGCCTGTAGAACCAATTCAGCGATTCTTAAACTACTGTCGCATCACCAATTGCCAGATAACACAATCACTACCTATGCTTATCGACTAGTTGATTTTTGGCGGTGGCTGAAATACAGAGCAATTGCATAGAGAGAGGTTGGTTTAAATGAATTGGCTGAATTTGTTAACTTGTATCTTCTCGGTGGAGAAGTTGAAGTCATATCTAAAAAGGTACGAGAAATAGTTTCAAAACATAGTCCTCGAACCGTTAATCAAGCAGTAACAGCAATCCAAGGATTAGATGAATTTCATGCTATCGAAGGGAAAATTGACGAAAAGCGTTTTACTCAATTAACTCGTGGTTGGGCTAAGCGAGGGGGGTTCTTGAGAGGAATAGTTAAAAGCACACCAGAAAAGCGGAAGCGAATAAAAATAAAAGAACCAAAAATATTTCCTGGTTGTTTAACCGATGTGGAAGTACGGCAGTTAGCCGATGCTTGTTGTACCTACAGGGATAGGTTAATCGTCATGCTATTAAGGGAAACTGGAGTTCAACGGGGTAAATTATTAGGTCTCCATTTATTAGATGTACAGGACTTTGATATAACCAGACGGATTCGTATTGTTCGGTGTGAAAATAACACCAACGGAGCGATCGCTAGAAGCCTTATGAAGCAATCAATACAAGCTATACTATTAGAAAAAATGGGTCCTGTATTTGTTATTAGAAAAGAATCGCGCGATGCCTACGGCGCGGCGTACTCCTGCGGAGAAGCAAGCTACGCGTAGCGTCTCGTTCGCGGTAGCATTGCGAAGCAAAGAGAAGCCATCGCTTGCTATATAGAAGCTCTAGAATTCAGAAATGGCAAATGTTTTCTGAGAGTGACAGAACAGGGTTATGTAGCTACTGTCTTAAATTACTTTTGAGTCAGAGCGATCGCATCCTTGCTCAGAAGATATAGCGCGATCGCCTGACGCTTGTAAACAGATCAATTTACCTCATATCTTCCTTTAGGTAGAGATAATAAGTTTGAGAATATGCTAGATTTGCGACATTGCAATTAGGATATTGCATAAGAAATGACCCTTAATTGCCATTTGGCAACACCTAATTTTTAACTTACCAAATCAACTAACGCATCCGAGCGAAACTGTATTATACGTACAACTGCTCGGCGATATTGCCCATCTGTGAATACAGATAAAGTGATGTTGGCCTGATCAGGATCTAAGATACGTTTCACAGTGCAAGTCTGCATTCTATTGTTGCAGTAGGCAAAGATGCGATCGCCAACCTGAACATTCAGAGCGGGAACTTTCACTTGCTATTTTTCAACCTCATGAAGGGATGGGCTTAGCTCAAAGAGAAGATATATTCCTATCTTTCACTTAGCTAATAATTGCTATGCCTATTCATAATAACAAAAAATTTATCACACATATCAATAAATCTATTATATGTCAAGTCCTTTTATACTCAATATCTAAGAACAAGACATACTGAGTTTGGATTTTCAGTCACTTTACTAGTGTTGTAGCCACTGCGATCGGGAAATACTCGTTGAGACATCTATTGTAGGGACTAGAATACGCCAATGCTTGAACTAATCCCTGCATCTTGATTTATGTTCCAAGTCCACTACAGATGCACTAAGGATGTTTATGAAAGCACTATTGCTTTATCCCCAGTTTCCTCAGTCCTTTTGGTCTTACGATCGGTTTATGGAAATTGCTGGGCTAAAGGCGGTGATTCCGCCACTGGGAATTATTACAGTCGCAGCACTTCTACCCCAAGATTGGGAAATTCGATTTTGCGATCGCAATGTCATTTTAGAAACTGATGCTGATTGGGAGTGGTGTGACCTAGTAATTCTCTCTGCAATGCTAGTGCAGAAGCCAGACTTCCACGCTTTAATCAAAAAAGCCGTCCGATTAGGCAAAAAAGTCGCAGTCGGTGGGCCATATCCCACCTCTGTCCCCCAAGAAGCCCTTGACTCTGGAGCGCATTATCTGGTTTTGGATGAGGGGGAGTTAACGATTCCACAGTTTGTAGAAGCCCTAAATCAAGGTCAAGAGCAAGGAATATTTCGCTCTCTAGAAAAACCTGATGTTACCAAAAGCCCGATGCCGCGTTTTGACCTGCTGCAAAGGGATGCCTACTTGATGATGGCTATCCAGTTTTCTCGCGGTTGTCCCTTCAACTGCGAATTTTGTGATATAATCTCCCTCTATGGTCGTAAATCACGCACCAAAGAACCAAGTCAAGCTTTAGCAGAGTTACAAGCTCTTTATGATTTAGGCTGGCGAGGGTCACTCTTTATTGTCGATGACAACTTTATTGGCAATCAGCGTAACGTCAAACGCTTCCTCAGAGAATTGATTCCTTGGATGAAGCAGCACGACTACCCATTTACCTTCATCACTGAAGCTTCTGTAAATTTGGCAGAAGATGATGAACTGTTGCAATTAATGAATGAAGCAGGCTTTTATGCTGTCTTTCTCGGCATTGAAACCCCTGACCAAGATAGTCTCCAGATAACACAAAAACTGCAAAATACTCGCAATCCACTAATCGAAGCCTGTCGCAAGATTAATCAAGCCGGAATGCTGATCTATGCAGGGTTTATCCTTGGTTTTGATGGCGAACGCACAGGAGCCGGAGAGCGGATTCAAGCTTTTGTTGAACAAACCAATATTCCTCAACCTATGCTGGGCATCCTCCAAGCTCCTCCTAACACTGCCCTCTGGACTCGACTCCAGAAAGAGCAGCGTTTATTTGATGACATTAGTCATCCTACGGGAGACCAGAATACCTTAATGAATTTCATCCCCACCCGTCCGGTAGCTGAAATTGCCAGAGAGTATGTAGAAGGCTTCTGGAGGTTGTATGAACCACAAAACTATCTCAGACGTTGTTTTCAGCAATGTCTCAGCATTGGCTCCCTGAGCGAGCGAAAACAAACTATGCAATTTTCTCCAGGTAAAGGCTTACGGCTCGTTGCTCAATTAATTTGGCTTCAGGGCTTACGAAGACCGGAAATTCGCGGACAGTTCTGGCGACAACTCTGGACAATTCTAGTAAGCAAGCCGCAGGTTCTCAATATGTATTTGGGTTTATGCGCTGCCGGAGAGCATTTTTGGGAGTACCGCACTTTAGCTAGAAAACGGATTACTCAACAGTTAGGCTACGATCCCCTGGAAGCCCCAGCGCTAACTAAGCCAGAAGCATTGCTTGTTAAGCTTTCTTGATTGTAGGTTTTTCCTGTAATTAGCTTCCCTTGCGGTTTGGGAAAAAGGTAAAGGGTGAATTTAAACCTATCCAATACTACTCTGTTAAGCGTTTTGAACTCAAAATTCGGTCTAGGGAAAAGGTTAAAGGTTTTTTCTTTCCGTTTTCCCATTCCCCTTTTCCCTTTAACCGACAAGTATTGAAACCTATCCCTTTAACCGAAGCATATGGGAAACGCAGTGGTTTTACTTTTCGCTTTATGGGTGGGGTAATTTCATAAGCGCTAACGCAAAATTATTTATGTCATTGCGTTAGCGTAGCGTGCGCTTTGGCGTACCCTGCGGGAAGGCTTCGCCACTTCCGCGATTCTGATTCCAATTCCCCTATTAACGCCATCCCAGCAAGCGCAGCCCTGGTACGATCAGGTAATAAGTCACGCCTAACCAAAAACTTAGACAAATGCCCTCAAAAGCAAAATAAATCATCGGTAGCGATAATTCCCGCCATTGAGGTGGACTAGAAAATTGGAAGACAGTTGGTAGCAACCCTAAGCGAATCAAAGCCGCAAACACCAGTGCAGTACCCAAAGACGCAATCACAGCATAGACTATGCGATGGCTGCGAAGCCCCAAACTCAAGGTGAGCAAGAACACTGCAAATACAATTGAAATTACCAAACCTTCATTGCTATTTCTCGGTATGGTTAATTGCAAAACTAACCAGCCTAAGCCATAGCTGATTGTACCCATCAACGACACCACCAAAAACCGCCTGCGTTGAGCAAAACCTCCAGCTAGTGTCAGTCCCCATGCAGTTCCTAAGCCTGCGGCGGCAAAAACGAGAATTTCTGATGCTAATACAGTTTGATTTTCGGGAAATAAGCCAGGTATTTGAAGAAAGATAAATTCCGCCACGCGATCGCCTAAAATTGTGCGGTAGGCCAAAAAGAAACCTGCGATCGCACCGACAACAGCACCCATCCCGGTCAATATCATTGCCCAGATTGTCGTTATACAGGCGAGTAGGAATTGAGCGATCGCCTTGATGATTAAAAGCGTAGTTTTACTTACTGCTTTAGTAAATTTTCCTACTGCTGTTTCTACATCTTGGATAAGCAATGTTAGTTTAGTTAATACTTGCTGACTAGCGTTTTGAAGTAAAGAAGATAACGTTTGTTGTGGAGAGCCAGAAGAGATTTTCGTCAATCTTTTTTTGATGATATTTGCATTTGCTGGACGCGATCGCACATCATCCTGCACCATTTCATCCAACAAATCTGCAAACCGGGGGTTAACATTCACCCGATTCCGCCATTGCAACATCCCAGTTGGCAAGTCTTCTAATTCTGGCGGATACTTGCCTGTGAGTAATTCAATCATCGTTCGACCCAAGGCATAAAAATCAGCACTCGGCCCGACATTACCACCACTAACTTGTTCTGGCGGGCTGTAACCTGAAGAAAATAAGCGAGTTGAACTTGATTGATAACGCGGTTGAGAGTCGCTAAATTGTTTTGCTCCTCCAAAATCAATCAACACCAGCTGATCCCCAAAAGGCATAGTTGACAAGGAGTTGCGAAGCATCAAATTAGAAGGTTTGATGTCCCGGTGAAGAATCTGGCGTTTGTGCAATTCCTGTAAAATTTGCACAGCTTGAGTACACCAGTTCAACACCATATCTTCTGGACAGCCTTGAGGATAGCTTTTGAGAATGTATTCTAAAGTCTGCCCATTAATTTTTTCCATCACCAAACAAGGTAGTTGGTGTTGTTTGGGATTAGACAAATTTAGGAGAAAATACCCATCAGCATCTACTCTGGGTACTCCCTGATGCCGTAAATTAATTAAAACTGAGGCCTCTTGTCTAAACAAGTCCAGTGCTTTTGCTGAATTTTCCACCAACACTTTCAGCACCTTTTCTGTCTGAGTTTTAACATCCCAAACTGTATAAATTTGGGCAAATCCTCCCGATCCCAAAGGCTGGATTGGCACATAGCGGTCTAATAGCTGTAGTGGTGCGCCACAGCTATTGCAAAATTTGTTTCCCCAAGGTTGGGGATAGGGGCGTTGACAATCAGGATTTATGCAGTGAACCGCACTCTGAGTGATGTGGGACACAACCGCTACAATACAAAGGCTGACTTGATTTTAGCGTTTCTTTAGCTTTATTGAATTTAAAGCTAGTTTCTGGTGAATAGACTACGCTGTCAGCAAGCAATGTTCCCTAAGAGGTTGTTTGAAAAGTGGTTTGCTGTGATTTTAGACACTTATTGATCCCCCCTAGCCCCCCTTAAAAAAGGGGAACCGGAATCAAAGTCCCCCTTTTTAAGGGGAGCCACTGCGTTGCGGGGGGAACCCCCGTTGTAGCAAGTGGCGTGGATTTAGGGGGATCGAGAACGTTTTGCTACCGACAAGAGGACTTTTCAAACATCCTCTAAGGGACTTGCAATTGAAAATATCGCATTGCTTTTGAAACAGGAAGGGGGACAAGGGGGGCAAGGGAGATGAGGAAGCAAGGAGAAATAACAAATGCCAAATGCCACAATTAAAAAGTTTGCAGCAAATCAGCAAAACCATAGAGGCTAATGAAGAGCAGGAGCAATGCTGTGAATTGGGTAATTCGGGTTTGGGGTGAGGGAGCGATCGCTTCTCTGACTAAAATGGAAATCGATGCACCCACTACTAAGCTCAAGCCCAGCACCAAATAAGGTGGTCTGTCTGGCACAATAGTAGCCATTCCTAGCATTGCGATCGCTAGCATTAACATTAATAACTCTACAAACCGGGGTGGGTTGTATTGGCTAGATACAATAAAGCTGTTTAACCAAAAATGCCAAAATCTCATAGCAAGTTTTGAGTGCGGAGTGCTGTAAAGCCCTGCGGGCATGGCTGCGCTTAGAGTGGTAGCAAAGCGTTTAGCCCGTGCTGATTTCTGAAAAACGCCCACTGTAAGCTTAGGGCTAGACCACATTAATTTTGATGCGTCGCGGGTGTTCAGATCCCCAACTTCTTCAAGAAGTCGGGGATCTATAACGCCTCATAACTAAAAATGCTTAACTTCTCGCCCCTAACTTTTGACCAGTACCGTTTTTTTGTGCAGTATCATTTTCTCTTAGTTCGACACCAAAGACCCTAGCAAAAGCTTTTTCGACTTTGTAGCCAGAATCAATTGACTCTAAGGGGTCTTTTCGCAGTCTGTGACGCAGACATAAGGTAATTACACGGCGAACGTCATCAACTGTAACTTCGGTACGTGCTTCTAGTGCAGTTAAGGCTTTAGCGGCGCGGTTAGTTACAATGTCGCCGCGCAAGCCATCCACATCTAGTTCCGAACAGATTTCCGAAATTTTCACCCGCAAATCGTACTCGCTCTTCACTTGGGGTAACAAGTTTTGAGCATTGACAATTTGCTGTTGTAGTGCTTCTTGTTGGGGTTGGTATTTATCTACAAATACTGGGGGATTTTGGTCAAATTCTGCCCGTTGCTCCACAATTTGCACTCGTAAAGCTGGTTCTTTAACCGTGTGAATTTCTGCGTGCATCCCAAAGCGGTCGAGGAGTTGGGGTCGCAGTTCACCTTCTTCTGGGTTACCAGAACCGACAAGCACAAACCGCGCTGGGTGACGGATAGAAATACCTTCCCGTTCTACAGTGTTCCAACCACTAGCGGCGGAGTCCAGCAATACGTCTACTAGATGGTCATCTAGTAAGTTCACTTCATCCACATAGAGAATACCTCGGTTAGCTTTGGCCAAGAGTCCTGGTTCAAAGGCTTTCACACCTTCAGACAAAGCTTTTTCAATGTCGATGGTGCCGCAAACCCGGTCTTCTGTAGCGCCTAAAGGTAGATCTACCATCTGCACTTTTTTGGGAACTGTGGGAATTTCTGCCCCTTGTTCTAGCATGTGGCGGACTTCATCACTCATCAAGTCGGGGTCGCTGGGGTCACTGTTGAAGGGGTCATTAGCAACAACAGAGATTTCTGGGAGCAAATCAGCCAGGGCCCGGATAGTTGTTGATTTACCAGTGCCGCGATCGCCCATAATCATTACACCACCAATTTTGGGGTCAATCACGTTCAACAGCAGGGCCAGTTTCATTTCTTCCTGACCGACAATAGCTGTAAACGGAAATACCACACGTCGCGTACTCGTTGTGGTTTGAGCAGTAGGACTCACTAAATTACCTTATCAATATTTTTCTTATTACCGTTCTTTATTGTGCCATAGCTAGGGCTATAGAAAGAAAGAGCGATCGCCAAAGACAACCATCCGCCCTAATTCTTTATATTCTTGAGGGTAAATTTAATTGCTGATTTTTACCCTGCATGATGTCTAGCAATCAAGGTAACAAGTCAGAGTAATAAGCTGATCAGCGTTCAAATTTCCGATTTTTTTCGTATTTGGTACTTCAGAGTCGGTTTGATTTTTGACTCTTGAGTGTTGATGACTCTCATCAGATAATCTGCAAGTTGAGTAGCGTAAATACATCAAAAAGCACCTTAAAGAAGGCGCTATTACAATCAATGAAGTGTGATTTATCAGATACTTGATTTAAGTATTGTAAGTGTTATTCCTTGGTTTGCGGGCCCCAGCAACAGCGCCGATTAGCGAAGCTACTAAACCTAACAAAGAACCAAATACAAACCACCACAAGCCTCTAGAGGTAGCCGCAGCAATATCACGAGCTTGTTCTGCAGTTACGTTGGGAATATTTTGTGGCACATTGGTAATTGGCTGTTGTGCTTGGTTGAGAACTGCTGCTGCGTTGGAAGCCGCAACACCAAAAGCACCCGATACCCCACTTGCTAATAACCAAGAGCTAATTGCTAAAGTAGTTGCCCAAAGAATCGCGCCGTTAAGCAAAGCTGTATTGCGGTTCATGGGGCCACAAGCGCGAGTTGTCACCCAACCACCAGTAAATAGGGAAATTAACAAAGCGATCGTTGACCACAGACCCACATTACTGGCAACATTAGGTGCAATAGTTCTCGGTGCGCCTGAACCTGCAACGTTCCCTGCTCCAATCGCACCAAATAATGCGCTCAAGATCAATTGAGTCACTAAGGCGATTAACACACCAGATATTATTGGACCCCAGCGAACCAGATCGTGATAATCTGCAACTCGACCTGCTACTACTTGCTCAGGTGGAATAACTTGATCGCCTACCCGATTTGCATATGACATAAACTATTTTCTCCCTTACCGCTTCAGTAAAGCTTTTTCCAGGTATACTTGCGCTTGTGATTAAAATTAAATTACTAAATATAATTTTTTCTATCTATCAGCAGAAAGAGTTATGTACTCTATCTTTAGTAGGAATAAAATTGGTGAAATTTCTATAAGCAATTAAGACAAATAATTTCTTAGGTAATTCTAAGTTTTTAAAAAATTAATAATTATTTAGAATAATTAATGCTTAGTAAAATACTAAAAAGTTTTATCAAATTTCAACAATTAAGCTATCAATTTTATCTAATTTATAAAAGTGGAAAAACCCAGATTCCCAACCTTCTGTAAGAAATAGGAATCGAGAATCTTGTTTTTCCGTAGTTATCAGCATGAAACCAACACTAACGCATCTTCACAGCCGTGCCTGTGGCAGTAATTAATAACAGCACACCCGATTGGTCAACATTGATTGTACCAGTATCAATTTCAATACCAATTACAGCGTCTGCGCCTAGACGCTGTGCGCGTTGCCCTAATTCTTCTAATGCTTTGCGTTGACCCTGCTCAAAAAGACGTTCATAGCTACCTGTGCGTCCGCCAACAATATCGCGAATGCTAGCTAAAAAATCTCTTAAGAAATTGCTGCCATATACGACTTCTGCCGTCACAATGCCTAAATATGACTGAATAACAGCTCCTTGAATCACATCTGTTGTAGTTAAAATCATAAATTTCGCCTCAAAAATAATCTCAGTTGATTTTAGACCAGGCATGGCCTTGAGCAGACTGCGATAAATGCAGGAACATTTTGGAGTGTAGATAGATCTTATCTAGTACATGACTAGATGAGGAGAAATATAAACACAAAGAAAATTATGAATTGTGAACCATAAATTATGAATCAAATCTTACAATTCCTAACCTGTGGTAATACTTCAATCATAGCTTTATACGTAGCTTATGTTTAACTCAGTGTATAAGTAATCCCTATCTTCATACTACAAAGGATAGGATTTTTAGCTCGAAATTGGGTTTGGGGAAAAAGTTAAAGTGTCAGATTTCAAAGTTTTTTCTTTCCCCTTAAAAGTTTAGTATTACACTCTTTGACTTTTGACTTGTTTAACACACCCAGATTTATAGCCAGCGTATAATTTTAAACTCTCACTCGCAACACAGCGTTCTATTGTCCGCCTAAATATATATGTGGAATATACTTGCTTTTAAATACTTCATCCTAGGCAGTTACGTAAAAACTCGGTATTTTTATCACTGATACGTGAAGTATTTATGTGAAATTATTAATGTTTGATAAAATGGCATAAATACAGTTTTCAAAAACAAATATTTCTGTTTTAATGTACAAGAAAAAAGTTCCCTATAAAATCAGGAAATTTACTGTGTACAAACGGATATCATTTCTAGTAAGTCTGCTACTATTGGGAAGTTTTGTCGTTCCTATATCCCCGGTGGTTCAAGCGCAAGTTTTGTTAACTCAAGCCCGAAATCCAGAGGTTAAGCAACTGCTAGAAGAAGGGCGGCGGCTAGTGGATGCTGGTGATTATAACGGGGCAATCTCCGTTTATCAACAAGCCGCAAGTCTCGAACCTAAGAATGCTAAGATTCATTCAGGCATTGGCTACTTATATGCTCAACAAGGAAATTTTCAGCCAGCACTAGCAGCTTACCGTCGGGCGCTGGCCATTAACCCAAACAACGGCGATTTTTACTACGCTGTGGGTTACATCAAAGGTAATATGGGTGACACACCTGGCGCGAAAGAAGCTTACCGTCGTGCTATTCAATTGAACCGGAACAATCTTAATGCCTATTTAGGATTAGCTGTAACTCAAGCCCGGATGGGAGACTACGAAGCGGCTGGCTGGGCATACCAACAAGCAATTAATATTGATCGCAACAATGCTCAAACTTATGAGTTAATGGGTTCGATGTATAAGCAAAGACGGCAAACCAAACAAGCCAGCAACGTGCTGAACAAAGCTCGTGATTTATACCAGAGACGGAATGACTTAGATGGTGTAGCCAGGGTAGAAGCATTGCTAAGAAATTTAGGTGGATGAGGTTAATTAAACCAATCCTTTCAAAGCGAATAAATAAACTAGTACAGCACGGCGTAAATAAACTACCCATTCCAAATCAATGAAATGCTTACGCTGTATTAATTTTGAATTTTGAATTCACGGCAGTACAGTGAGACAGAATCCTGATGTTAGCTAGCGTAAAGCCTGCGGCATAGGTGCGCTTAGAGCGAGTCTTCTCCTATCGGAGACGCTACGCGAACTAGTGTCACCCAAAGGGCGTTGGGCACTGCTAGATTTTTCGTTCAAACCCTGATGATAACTGGTGCCCATTTATAGGAATGTCTTAATAAAGGGAAGATATAAAAGTGCTCTAAAGCCCTGCGGACATGGCTGCGCTTAGAGCAGTAGCGGGGCGTTTAGCTTGTCTTGAGTATTGAGTAAAAATTTTATTCCCTAGTACAATACAGATTAAATAAACTACCCATTATAGATAGCCAAAAAGTTTATCCTATAAGCTTTTTGACTTTTGACTTCTGTCCGGCGGTACTAGTACAGGACGGCGTAAATAAACCGCCCATTCCAAATCAACGAAACGCTTACGTTATATTAATTTTGAATTTTGAATTTTGAATTCAGGGTGGTACTAATCCCTTGTACTTCCTGATACACCCAGTTCATCATAGCTATTTATAGGGGATTCCTGCTTAACTATTGAATTTGGAATTTTTAATTCCTCCACAGACGTTTGGCTCCATTCTAAAGTAATCTCCAGATTGGCTGTGGAAGTACCTTTGACTAGTACAGGTTTGAGTTTACCTGATTCTAGGCTAATTTCTATGCCAAATTTTACGCTGGCCTTATCTGGTTTAACTTTCTGTATTACTTCTGCAATGTCTCTGCTAAGGGATTCAATAGCGATAGTGACTTCTTTAAAAGGTCGAGTTGGGATACTTAATTTGCGCTCACCAATGAGGGTAGCTTCGACTCTTACATTTGTACCATCAGACAGTTCTACCAAAATAACTTTAGTTTGGGTTTCCATGTGGGTTTGACCAGATTACTCTGCAATTTATAGCATTCAAATACCTGTAATAAATACAACCCCGAATACAAAATAATTTTTCGGTCTCTGAGGTGAAGACTTGCCAGCGAAAACCACCCCAGTCGTTATTATTGGGATGCTAACGAAGTATAACGCACATCTGTATTTCATCAGTAGTGCTTTCCTTTGGCAAAGGGCAAAGGGTAAGGGGTAAGGGATTTCCAACTAAAAAAATATACAATCACTTTGGTGAGCAGGGGAGGCTGGGGGAGCAAGGGAAGCAGGGGAGGAAGAATTCCATGATGATACAGCGCTTTGCAAGTAAATGAAGTACACCCCTCCCCAACCCTCCCCTTGCCAAGGGGAGGGTGCGCGACAGCGCGGGTGGGGTATTTTTGTACCTCACAAATTTGAAATCTGCTGTATTTGCTCTGACTCATTGCATAATTTATTTTCTGGAAGTCCCTAAACGGAAAAACCTTTCCCAATTTCCCCTTTTCCCCGTTCACCGTTTCACCGATTTTAACTCCCCCCTACATTCATCGCGGCTAAAACTGCCTTTTGTCTGACATCTTGGTAAACTGTCTGCAAATATTTCATTACGACATCACCGGAGGTCAAATTAACTGCATTCTCTTCTTCTTTGCCCAGAGGAATTGCTCCCAATACATCTAATACAGTCTCGCTACCACTAGGCGCAATTACTACTAAAGAAGAATCAAGTGGTTCATTGTACTGCCAGTATGAGTCAAGTTTAATTGTGTTTTGATTGTTAGTAATTGGCTGTTGAATATCAGAGATTTCGATTGGTGAAAAGTCTATTTTGGCGCTACGTAATTGGCGTAAGTCACTGATAATTTTCTCTTTGGTACGTCCACGTAATTTAAATAATACAAAAGGATCTTCGCTGAATCTATCACCTAACTGATAGTAAACTGCACCTACGTGTTTACAAGGGTTGGCTTTATCAGGACAAGAGCATTTGCTGCGGACATCTGATAGGGTAAAGGGAAATAAAGAAAGTCCATTGGCGGTGAAGACTTCTTCAATATTTTGGGGCATTTCTCCTGCTAATAACTTGGCAGCAAAAATCGCTTTTTTGGACATGGTTTCAATGACATAACCCCATTCTTCATCGCTAAATGGGTCTAGAGATAGGGAAACTTTATAAGGTTCTGGTTCACTACCTTGTACCCTAGCTAATACTTTTGCACCTTTAAACTCAATGCTGAGGACATTTCCCTGACGAGAATAATTTCTTGCACGTTCTAAACGCTTTTTAAAGCGGTAGGAATCTAATAAATCTAGCCACCGTTGTGACCACCATTCACGGCTTGCTTGTAGGGTGTCATTAGTCATAATTAATATCAAAGTTCAAAATTAGATGTGTCGGTTAAGGGGAAAAGGGGAAGGGGTAAACCCAATGTTGCAAAGCTGTACTAAGATGATGAGTTGTCATTGCGAATGGAGCAAAGCGGAATGTAGGCGCGTAGCAGCTTCCCGCAGGGTAACAATCGCAACACCTGGACTTTGCGATTGCTTCTCTTTGCTACGCAACGCTACCGCGAACGAGACGCTCCGCGAACGCTTCACTACGTTACGCTCGCAATGACAAATTATGTTTTTACACATTTGGGATGCTCTCAGGGGAAAGGCTTTAACTACGAATTACGAATTACGAATTATTCTATCCCTACCTTACGCTGCAACCGCTCTACCAATCGGCGCGTCCAATCCAAGTTCTGATCGCGCAGACGCGCTTGGATTTGCAGGGCAGCCTGTGGCAAGGGTAGCGCCTCTGTGTAGCGCCCCTCCTCTTCCAGAACTCGCGCCAGCCCAGATTGAGCATTAGCTACCAAGTCTTGCCTTCTCACTTCCTGAGCCAGCGCTAACTCACGCTCGTACCAGGGGCGGGCTTCTGTAGGGAGGTTGCGGTCAAGGGCGAGAAGTCCTAAGTTGCCTAGATAAGCTACTTGCATATCTTTAGCACCACGCTTTTCTTCTATCGCCAATGCTTGCTTGAAGTAGAACTCAGCACGATCATATTGTTTCTGCGATCGCGCAACTGATCCCAAATCGCTGAGGGCGATCGCCTCTACCGCCTCATCCCCCAACTCCCGATAAATTGCTAACGCCTCCTGATACAGCCGTTCTGCCTCCGCCAAATTCTGGCGTTGCTCTGCAATCTGTCCTTGTAACTTAATTGCAGTAGCCTTATCCCGACGACTACCGCCCCGTTCCATCACCTCTGCCATCTGCGCCGCCCAACTTGCTGCCCGTTCTGTCTCGGCGCGATTGTAGTGAATCCAGGCAACATTGTAGGCACCCCAACCAGCATCGCTCCACTGACTCAGCGCCTTTCCTGCCTGATATCGCCACTCACTCAAGCGCACCAGCTCATCCCAGTAGCTGCGAAACCAGAGGAAGTTAAACAAAGCAGTTTCCAAATCGATGAGCATTTGGGCAGCCTGTGGGTCTTGCAGCGTACCAGGGATACCTGCTATTTCCCGCAAGGTTGTTGCCACACTCTCTAGGTTTTGCCATTCGGCTTCCAGCTTGTCGAATGTTTTGTAGGCATCTTTGTCGTAACCCCCATACTTCTGGGCGTAGTCCACCCAGTAGCGTAGAACTTTGCGTTGAGCAGCAGAGTCAAAACGAATTCCACCTGGCGGCTGCGTTCCTATAGTATCCGTCCCCCCAATAGCTGCGCGAATATAGGTGCGGGTGAGGGGGTGGAGTCCAAACCGTTCGCCATCTAAATCATTCACTAAAGATAGAGTGACTAACCGCCCAACAGTAACTTGGATTTCCGTGACGACTAAATCTGTAGCATCTGCCAATGCTGCTGTTGTTGCTGGTGTGCGAAATACAGCTAGGGCAGACAGCACTGTGCGATCTTTTTCATTGAGGATTTGGGCAGCATCGGCAAATAGAAACCCGTAGAGGTCGGCGGAGTTGGCAGCATCCCGCAACAGTTTTAGGGCATCACTGATCGAGTAACCTTTGTGTGCCACCTGTCCCAGAGTCCAGTCCAGCGCTAGGGGGTTGCCACCAGCAGCTTCATATAAATAGGTCAATATCTCTGGCTTGGTTGCCTTTAGTTTTTGGCGAGGTGGGGGTATAACCTTCCCTTGGTTTGCATTAATTCTACAGCCTCTGTTTCCGAGAGACGATCTAAGCGGATGGTGAGGGCGCTTTCTCCAGTACGGCGGCGGCTGGTGATGATGGCTTTATTGGGGGTGGGCAGTTTCCGCAGAAACTCAGCAATCATCTCCCGTTCTTCTGTATTCAGCGTTTCCAAGTTGTCCCAAATCAGCAGAACACGCCTTCCCCGCAGGGCATCTAAAAGGGCGCGGCGGCGTGCGGTGGGGTCAGTGATATTCACAATGTCTGTCTGCCCTAAGCCTTTGGCAAATTCTCGGCAGAAGCTATCAAGAGAAGATAGGGCAAGGGTTTCTTGCCGCACTCCCTCAGTTGAAAGCCAGGTAGTTTTGGCAGAGACAAACAGGTAAGCATCAAACATCGCTTGCTTACGGGCTAGGTGCGCTACCTCCAGCGCCAAGGCTGTTTTGCCCATCCCACCAATACCATCAATTGCCACACCCCAACCCCGTTCCTCTGGTGAAAGTGCTTCCATGCAACGGTCGATTTCTGCTTTGCGTCCCACAAATACATCGTTATAACGGGGCAGGTTATCGGGCAGTGTTACCGTGCTATTTCCCTGTAACTGGTTCAATCGCGCTTCTAGGCTAGTGACTTCTTTTTGTTTCTCCTCCAGTTCTATTTGCAAATCCACTGGAACTCGAAGGCCATAACCAGCTTTTTCTTCTTCTAATATCTGGAGGGCGCGACGGGCGCGGGTGAGCGTTCTCTGTAGTGCTTCTTGATCATCCATAAAATTAAAAATAAATCTCAGGATTTGCAGGTGAAAACAGGCAAAAGGCAGGAGGGGCAACAAGATATGAACTTCTACCTAGTTCTGGAGAGCGATCGCCTTTGGTAGAGGTTCTGTACATCAGCTCTGGGCTTACTCATCTAAACTTTGTGCGATCGCTTTCAGCAGTGCCTCAAATTCAGATTCGAGATGAATATCTGCCGTCAGGGCATTCATGTCCTTCAGCAGCTTTGTGAGATTAGCAAACATATTGCGAATTTCAGTATATAGGTCAATCTCTTCGCGAAATCCCTGCAAATTAGCGGCGCTCACTTTTTTCATAGCGTCATTTAAATCTTGAATTTGCTGTTCCCAATACTCAACATATTGAATTCTTTCAATAGGCTTATAAATTTGGGCATCTGCTAAAACTATGGGAAAAATTCGATGATAAAGGTTGCCATTTTTGGCAATCTCCACTAATTCATACATACAATTTTCGGATTTTAAATATTCGTGGCTGATTACCACAATCACGCATTTGCCATGACTCAATCGCTGCATGAATTCTTGGAATCGTTCTTTGTAGCCAATGGCATTTTTATCCCGAATGATTGTAATGCCTTTTGCCTGAAATGCTTTTTCCAATTGTTGAACGAATGGTTCGCTGTGATTATCTCGCCAGGTGTAGGAGATAAAAACTTCCTTTTGCTTGCTTTCCGGTAGCTGCTGTGTTGAAGATTTATTGTTGTCTGTTCTGTTCACAACTCCCTGGAAATTACTCAATCGCGCCTCAAGGCTAACCACTTCTTTTTGTTTTTCCTCCAGTTCGATTTGCAAATCTAGTGGAACTCGAATCCCATAACCAGCTTTTTGCTCTTCTAATATCTGGAGGGCGCGACGGGCACGGTTGAGAGTTCTCTGTAGTGCTTCTTGATCATCCATAGAGTTATATCAAAAATAAATTTCAGAGAGGTTTAAATACAAAAATATCCAATTAATGCTTATGAGATTAGCTATCAAGCTTATCTGAGTACCAAAGCAGGCAAAATGCTCACCTTATAAGATTGTATAATTCTCTCACGGCATTCCTGAAACGCGAAAGTTTGTGTTCAGAGCTTGGAAATTGGTGTTCAGAACTCGGAAATTGATGTTCAGCACTCGACAGTTGCAGTTCAGAACTCGGAAATTGATGTTCAGCACTCGACAGTTGCAGTTCAGAGCTTGGAAATTGGTGTTCAGAACTCGGAAGTTGGTGTTCAGAACTCAAAAATTCGTGTTCAGATCTCGACAGTTGCGGTTCATAACTTAAAAATTCGTGTTCAGTAGCAGGATGTATTATGTCTTAGGCTAACGCACCATGAATTGTGGATGTGCGGCGCTTGGCGACAACACACCCTACATTTAAATTTCTCAAGTCCTGACTACGAAATTATTCTGTATCTTCTTCAATGACAGAACTGCGATCTAGTAAAAGTAAATTGCGGAGTTGGTCTGTATCTAGTTCAGTTAACCACTCTTCCCCTGCACCTACAACTTGTTCTGCAAGTTGTTTTTTACTTTCAATCATGTCATGAATTTTTTCTTCTAAAGTTCCAGTACAAACAAATTTGTGTACTTGGACATTGCGGGTTTGACCAATGCGAAATACTCGGTCTGTGGCTTGATTTTCTACTGCCGGATTCCACCATCTATCAAAGTGGAAGACGTGATTTGCTCTGGTTAAATTTAACCCAACACCCCCAGCTTTCAAAGAGAGAATCATAATAGGCGGCCCTTGGGGGTCATGTTGGAAACGGTCAATCATTTCCTCACGTTGTTTTTTGCTAGTGCTACCATACAAGAAAAAGATTTCTCGCCCTAGCTGCTTTTCCAAATGGGGTTTGAGTAACTTGCCCCATTCCGCAAATTGGGTGAATATTAAAGCGCGATCGCCTTCTGCTAAGGCTTCTTCTAGCATTTCGTCCAAACGCTGAAGTTTGGCAGAATGATATTTTCCTAATGAACTTTCTTTTAAATATTGGGCTGGATGATTGCAGACTTGTTTGAGCTTAATTAGTAAAGCTAAAATCATCCCCCGGCGTTGTAATCCTGTGGCGGTGTCAATCTCTGCTAAAGAATCTTCCACTACTTTTTGATAAAGCGTGGCTTGTTCGGGCGTGAGTCCACAAAAGACTGTCATTTCTTGCTTCTCTGGCAAGTCTTGAATAATATCACGATCTGTTTTTAGCCGCCGCAAAATGAACGGTTGGACTAATGAACGTAATTGATTTAATGAAGCAGAATCGCCATACTTTTCAATAGGCATAGCAAACCTGCGTTGAAAAAACTGCTTATTCCCCAAATAACCAGGATTAAGAAAATCTAAAATAGACCAAAGTTCTTGCAATCTATTCTCTACTGGTGTACCAGTCAAAGCGATACGAAATGCTGCTTCTAATTGTCGTACTGCCTGGGATTGCTTGGCATCAGAATTTTTAACATTTTGCGCTTCATCTAAAACTATGGCTTGCCAATCCACACTCTGCAATGCTTTGAGATCTCGGTGAATTAGTGAGTAACTAGTTACAAGTAAATCATACTTTTTCACTGCTTCTGTAAATGCCTTACCTTTGGGGCGTTTATCACCGTGATATTGTAAAATTTTCAGTGTCGGAGCAAATTTCTTAACTTCTCTTTCCCAGTTGCCTAATACAGAAGTCGGACAAACTAATAAAGTTGGTTTTTCTAGTACATCCTGTTCTTTTAGGTGTAAAAGAAAAGCGATAAACTCCACAGTTTTACCGAGTCCCATGTCGTCGGCGAGACAAGCACCTAAGCCCCAACGTTCTAGGAAGGCTAGCCAAGCTGCACCTCTTTGTTGATAAGGTCGCAACTGTCCTTTAAAGTTGGCTGGTGTGGGTAAAGGTGTTAGCGCCTGATTATTTGTCAGCGCCCCAATTAACTCTTGTAATGCGCCAGATGCTTCAAAACTAACGACCGGTAATTTTTCAATGGCTTGGGTATCCCCTGTACTCAGGCGTAAAGCATCTTCTAAGGAAAGGGACATTTTTTCTTTCCGGGAAGCAAAAAAGCCTTGAGCTGTCTTAATATCTTGAGGGCGCAATTCTACCCACTCGCCGTTGATTTCTACTAGTGGGCTATTTAATGCTACCAGCCTGTCAAATTGAGCTTGAGAAATTGTTTGTCCACCGATCGCCAATTTCCATTGAAAATTGAGCAAACTCTGTAATCCCAAGCGCCCCTGCTTTTGATTTGGCGTTTCAGCCGTAATTTTCAAACCCAAACGGTTCGCCCATCCTTCGCGGTTTGCCAAACTAGGCGGTAAAACCACCCCTAAACCACTATCTTCCAACCGCCAAGCCACAGACTTAATAAAATCGTATGCCTGCATAGGTTGAATATTCAAAGATTCAGGATATTCATTTTCTAAACTGGGTGCGATCGCAGGATATAATCGCGAAGCTAATCCCAAACCTCGCAGGAAAGTTTCTTGGGGTTCTTTGATTGTGCGATTTTGATAAACTAATTGCTCAACTGGATGCTGCCAAATCGTTGCTGCATCTACTACAAACTCTGGATCATCCGCAGCTTGGAGATAATATACCAATTTCCAATCTGATTCCCCAGCCTCTGGAGAACGCAATTCAAAACAAGTACGAAATAAAGCTTTATAAGTTAATTGATATTGTAGCGGCATTGTCCAAGCGATCAGTGCTGCTTGTAGTCTTTCCACACCAATTGCATCTGCACTAACTATTGGCGATTCACTCGTTAAGCCTTGCAGCCACTGTCGCACCCCAGCAGGTAAAGATGCCATAACCTTGTTTTCAACTAAGGGTTGAGAACCTACCATTTCTCGGACTTGGGCATCAATTGTACTGTTGAGAAATCCTAAAAGTAATTCTTGCGGCTGGAAGGGTAAAGTCAGTGATGGATACTGAGTAACGAGTGGTGATTCTTGTTCTCTCAACTCAGCACTTTCTTGATAGGTACAACAAGCCAATGGCATTAACTGGGAAAACTTTTCTAACCTTGTCCCATCTACAGCACTATCTAAAAGTACTTGCCAGTGAGCAACTAAACTATCGGCTGCTCGTTGAATTGTTGGTAAAAACTTACACCGTGAAATTAAATCTAAACTCCAACGGGCTACCTGCGACCAAAAGCGTAAATCTCCGCCTAAAAAGTTATCTTCCCCGCTAATAGTGCTTAAGGGGAGAGAAGCAAGAAATTTCATCGCTGCACTAGGCTGAAGACAAAAACCCTCAACTCGCCAAGGGTGCAGGTATTGCCGAGAGTCTGTTTGTTGTGATGGTATTACTGGCGTTTCTACAACAGCAGAATGCAAGGGAAAAATGCTGTTTTCTAATATTTGAGTGGGTAAAGCAATGATTTGGGAGTGGCTGGGCAAATTTGCTTCAGTCATACTTGCACTTTGACGTTTTCGCCCAGCGCTAACAGCCACTTGGGGTTGCTGAATAAAGTTAGCAATTTTCAGATTACGCAAATGCAACCACTCACTTAACTCCAGTGGTAGCATTGCCAATGGATTTGATGGAATATCAAGAGCAATATTAGAATCAGAATTCACTTGTGCAGAACGCCAAGTTTCTCCCCAAATAAATAAATAACTATTTTGCTTTTTATTTAACCAAATACCGTGTAAAATTGCCATTTTCTAAATACCGATCAACTACTTATCTGTTGTGCTGTAATCAAGTATTAATTCGTAAATAATTACTTACTTAAATTACTTTTTACCAGTCTTTTTTAATTTATGAGCATCAGAGTTTTTCTTGATGCATCGGCGGTTTAGAGCATTTGAAAATTTATCGAATTTGATTATATTCATTTACCAGGATTTGCTTGAGTAATCTATGCTTGACATTGCCTTATATAGTTTCTACCCTAACTAGAATTTCAAAAATAATTATTAATCTTGATATCATACTTAAGATAATTGACTATTAGATTTGCTAAATTCATATCTATCTGCATTTAAATTAGCTCAAATTTCATATGATAACTATTGAAACTAATAATTATAAATAATTGTAATCATGAAATTTCCCCTATCTCAAATTATCAATAATGGCATCAAAGTAGAACTAGATTATATGCATCCCCAAGAGCAAGAAGAAGTTAGGGCATTACTGAATCTAGTAATTACTGAAGGTAAAACCTATCCTCAAAAGCAACCTCTTTCTCCGGCAGAATTTGCGGCTTACTGGTTGAGTCAGGATGCCTTTGTTGTGAGAGCAGTTGAGCAGAGTGCTACACAGAAAACCAAAGATATATTAGGGGCATTTTATGTGAAACCAAACTTTCTCGGTCGGTGTAGCCATATTTGCAACGCTGGTTTTATTGTACAACCACAGTTGCGGGGTCAGGGCATAGGGCGGTTTATGGGAGAGGCGATGCTGTTGATCGCAGCTAGCCTGGGCTACAAGGCGGTCATGTTTAATTTGGTCTTTGAAACTAATATACCGTCAATTACACTGTGGCAGACATTGGGATTTGAGATAATTGGACGCATTCCTCAAGCAGCTAAGTTAGCCGATGGGCAAGTAGTAGACGCACTGATGATGTATCGTGCTTTATGTTGACAAAGTTGTTTATCTTTGTATGTACCTGAAGCCAGCCAGAGGGCAGAAATGTTAGGATTGCCACAGAGAGAGAATAGCGTGCATAGAAGGAAAAAAAACTGAATGACAGAAGTTGATAAGTCAATATCCTTTGACGGACGGGATATTCGACTGAAGGTAGGCCTACTAGCTCCCCAGGCTGGTGGGTCGGTTTTGATAGAATCAGGGGATACAGCTGTTTTGGTGACGGCTACGCGCTCGAAAGCCAGAGAAGGCATTGATTTTCTTCCCCTCACAGTAGATTACGAAGAAAGACTATATGCTGCAGGTAGGATTCCCGGCGGGATCATGCGGCGTGAAGGTCGTCCACCAGAAAAAACAATTCTTACCAGCCGTCTGATAGACCGTCCCCTGCGTCCGCTGTTCCCTTCATGGTTGCGGGATGACTTGCAAATTATCGCTTTGACATTGTCAATGGATGAGCAAGTACCACCCGATGTGTTAGCTGTTACTGGTGCTTCTATTGCTACCCTAATTGCCCAAATTCCATTTAATGGCCCAATGGCAGCCGTCAGGGTAGGCTTAGTAGGAGATGATTTCGTTATTAACCCTACCTATGCAGAAATTGAAGCTGGAGACTTGGATCTGATAGTAGCAGGTTCACCAGAAGGCGTGATCATGGTAGAGGCGGGAGCCAATCAGTTGCCAGAACGAGATATTATCGAGGCGATTGATTTTGGCTATGAAGCTGTGCGGGACTTAATCAAGGCGCAACAAGATTTAATTGCAGAACTAGGTCTACAAATTGTGCAAGCAACGCCCCCAGAAGTAGACCAAAGTTTAGACAAGTTCATTAGCGATCGCGCCAGTGATGAGATTAAGAAAATTCTCGCGCAATTTGAATTGACTAAGCCAGAGCGCGATGCCGCTTTGGATGTAGTTAAGGATAATATTGCCAATGCGATCGCCGAACTTCCCGAAGAAGACCCAGTTCGCGTTGCTACAGCCGCAAATAGCAAAGCCCTTGGTAACACCTTCAAGGAAATTACCAAACACTTCATGCGCCGTCAAATCGTCGAAGACAACGTTCGTGTTGATGGTCGCAAACTCGATGAAGTGCGTCCCGTTTCTTGTTTAGTGGATGTCTTACCTAAGCGTGTCCACGGTAGTGGCTTGTTTAATCGGGGACTAACCCAGGTATTATCTGCTTGTACCCTTGGTACTCCCGGAGATGCCCAAAACCTCAACGATGACTTGCAAACAGACCAATCCAAACGCTACCTACACCATTACAACTTCCCGCCTTTCTCAGTCGGGGAAACCAAGCCGATGCGGGCCCCAGGAAGGCGTGAAATCGGTCACGGCGCACTAGCAGAGCGAGCGCTGTTACCTGTGCTACCACCGAAAGAACAATTCCCTTACGTGATTCGCATCGTATCGGAAGTACTTTCTTCCAACGGTTCCACCTCGATGGGTTCAGTCTGTGGTTCTACCCTAGCTTTGATGGATGCTGGCGTGCCAATTCTCAAGCCTGTCAGCGGTGCAGCAATGGGTCTAATTAAAGAAGGCGACGAAGTGCGTGTTCTCACTGATATTCAGGGCATTGAAGACTTTTTAGGCGACATGGACTTTAAAGTTGCCGGCACTGATACGGGGATTACAGCCTTACAAATGGACATGAAAATCTCCGGTTTGTCTTTGGACATTATTGCCCAAGCCGTCAACCAAGCCAAATCAGCCCGCTTGCACATTTTGGACAAAATGCTGCAAACCATTGAGCAACCACGCATAGAAACCTCACCCTACGCCCCACGTCTGTTGACCATTAAGATTGATCCTGACATGATTGGTCTGGTCATTGGCCCAGGAGGCAAGACCATTAAAGGTATCACCGAGGAGACAGGTGCTAAAATTGACATCGAAGATGATGGCACCGTCACGATTTCCGCTGTGGATGAAAGCAAGGCTAAGAGAGCCAGAAACATCATACAAGGCATGACCCGCAAGTTGCATGAAGGGGATGTCTATGTGGGACGAGTGACACGCATTATACCTATTGGTGCCTTTGTAGAATTTCTGCCTGGGAAAGAAGGCATGATCCACATTTCTCAACTAGCTGACTACCGCGTTGGCAAAGTTGAAGATGAAGTAGCCGTAGGTGATGAAGTGATTGTCAAAGTGCGCGAAATTGACAACAAAGGTCGGATTAACCTCACACGTTTAGGTATCCATCCTGACCAAGCAGCTGCGGCGCGGGAAGCAGCAGCAGTAAATCGATAAATCGATTTAGGATTTTAGATTGAATCTAAAATCCGCGATGCCTTAGGGCAAGGCATCGCTGTATGCTTCTGTCTCATTCAGCTTTCAAGATTATTAGAGCCGTAGGACTGAAGTCTCGGCTATACAAACAAAGCCTGCGGAAGCAGGCTGGATGCAATAAAATTTAGCTAAATCACAGCCGCGTCACGGAAGTTACAGCTACAAAAACTCAGCCTGTCTGCACAGGCTTGATTTAATTAAGAACTTACAATTAAAAAAATACCCGAATCTTAGGGCACGGCGTAGATAAGATGTATGTATTACTGAAAGTCCTTGGATGTTCCCTAATTGTTGATTAATTGATTCTTTGGTATTCACCTCAGTGTATTTCAAAAATAAAATAACAGATCAATAGCAGTAAAAAGTCTGAGTTGAAAGAATGATTCAACCCTTACCTAAACTAGTAACATTTGAAGAATTCACCCACTGGAAACCTGAGGGTGAAAGCTATGAACTTCATGATGGAGTAATAGTTAAAATGCCACAACCGTTGGGAGGTCATGAAGAGGTAACAGGATTTTTATCTATAGTACTGAGTGTACAGTGCTATCAATCAGGTCTTCCTTATATCATACCTAAAACCGCCCTAGTCAAGCCTCCGGAAAATGAATCAGCTTACTCGCCAGATGTTCTAATAGTCAACCAAGCTAATCTTACTAATGAGCCACTTTGGAATAAACAATCGACTGTAATTTACGGTGCATCAATCCCCCTAGTGGTTGAAGTTGTGAGTCAGTGCGTTGCGCGGGTTCCCCGCGTTAAAGCAACTGACGAACCCGTAAGGGTGAGCACTAATTGGCGGGATGACTATCATACAAAAGTTGGTAAATATGAAGAAATAGGTATACCTGAATATTGGCTTGTTGATTATCTTGCACTCGGCGCTCGTAAATTTATCGGCTATCCTAAACAACCTACTATTTCTATTTATTTTTTAGTTGACGATGAATACCAAGTTACCCAATTTAGGGGTACAGACCGTATTCAATCACCAACCTTTCCAGAGTTTAATTTAACTGCTCAACAGATATTTCAAGCTGGAATTAGTCGCACTGATTCGTCTAATCCTTAGTAAATTTCACTTTCAAGGAGTTCAGAAATACAAGGGTTGATGGTGGATTCCACTAGCCTTTGGGAAGCCACACTAGTACACGTCGGCGTAAATAGCGCAAAGTTGGCGGTGTCGGTTTCCGTCCCGCCAAACTTTGTAAGACAACAACCCATTCAAAATCAATGAAAACCTTACGCTGTATTCATTTTGAATTTTGAATTTTGAATTTTGAATTCCGCCTTGCGGTACTAGGCAGTGATAAGCTTCTGGTATCTACATTCTAAGCAACCTACGAATGATTAAATTCCATACTATTTCTGTGTAGGGCTGTATTTGGTTCATGCAGTCGCAACTTCAGTCGTTAGGCTCAATTCACAATACTCACTTTGTCAGTTTCTCAATTTACGCTATGTTTGGTATTAAAAGAATTAGCCTACGTGGTTAACTTTCATTCCCAACTTGATATCCAGCATTGTGAGTGCTAAACGTCTGCCAGAAACCATCGCCCATGTTAAAATTACTCGCCAATCTTGGCAACACGGCTTCCTTGAGGGTGAAGTGTTCGCAGGTGAGTATGAGTGGCAGTTCCAATGGCATTTTCGCCGGGGAGAACTGTCTGTCAAGCCTTCTCAAGGCCGCGCCTTAATTAAAGAACCTTTAGGTCGCTTCTTAGAGAAACAAGATTATCAGTTAGAGCCTGGAGGAGACTACGCTTTTACTATTCGAGCTGAGCTTTAGGTATTTCTGACTAATGTTAACTGTTAACTGTTAACTGATTCAGCTAGACGATTTAAGTATCTTTCAATTAAAAGAATGGCAACAATGTCATCTATCGGTCGTGGTGGTTGTCGCATACCTTGTGGTAATAGCTTCGTCAGTCCTTTGGGAGGGTACATTTGCCAATAGCGATCGCGTGCTTCTAAGGTGGTATAGCGTTCATCTACCAAAACAATATTCAACTGTTCTACTAATTCTTGCCGCAGTCGCTGTTTCCACTGCTTGGCTGTAGTTTGGTCGCCCATTACTATTAAGGAAATAGGGCATTTTTGACGCAGGATTTCTATGGTAGCGATCGCCTCATTTGCAGCTACAACCTGGTGATAATGTAGTTGCCGATCCAGTCCGATCACTGCTAAACCACATTTATCTCGACCAGGATCAAAGCCTAAAATAACTGGTTGTGTCGGTGAGAATTCACGGAGATTCATAAGCACTTCAAAATTCAAAATTTCAAATGTTACCACAAGTCTTTTATTCAGACTGCTGGCTATTTCTGAGCTACAAATTCAATACATTTCAGCCGCTTAAATCAGCTTAAATCCAATTAATAACAATGTTGTTTAATTTTTTATGTGCTAAAAATCACTTGTCCGTTGATGATTGCCACCAGTTTTACTCTTAGCGGCCCAGCGGTGAAAGTGTCCTCAGCCGCGATCGCTTTAATTTCTAATGGTTGCTCCGATTGTCTCATCTGGGAAACAAAGCGCAGGAAAGTACCATCTATTTGTACATTTTCAATAATGCCAGCATTTCGGGCGCGAAATTGAGAAGCAGAAATCAGCAGATCTAGCCTTTGCCTTAGTTGATAAGATGTCATAGTTTTGGGGTCGGCAGTAGTACTCGCTAGTACCTGTCCCCCAGAAAAGACAAGTTGGTTTCGTGCTGTATCGGCAAAGAATTCTATCTGCTTTTCTCCCCTGACGTAATTACCAGCAGAGAAAATTCGGATGACATATTCTCGACCATCATTAATCTGCTTGATCAATTGATCGATTCGATCCGAGGTAATGTGTAGTATTTCTACATTATTAAAAGTATTTGTCCCAGGTTCAGCTAATTCGAGGATAGCATTCTGATTCGCTTCCTGTAGCAGTTGAGTGACTGCTTGACGCGCCGCTGTAGGTTGGGTTACTTGAACCACCGCCGCCGCCAGAACTTGACCCCGCACCAAAGCCAGTTTCCCTAAACGCAGGTCACGGTAGGACTGGTAATATTTTTCCAGCCTTGCTACTTCTTGTTCTAGATTGTTCTGTTGGTTTTCTAATTCTTTGAGGCGAGATTCTCGTTTGGCAATTACTTGTTCACGGACTGCAACTTCTTGATTGCGCTGTTGAATCAGTTGATCCAAGCTGGCAATTTTTTGATCCCGTTGTTCAATCGCTTCTTGTCTGTTGGCTAATTCGCGATCGCGTTTTACAATTGCTGTTTTAGCTTCGTCAATCGCTTTCTTGGCTTCAGCGTAAAGTCTTTGGCGTTCTATTTTACGTTGTTCTATTTCCAAGAGCAGATTCTTTTTCTCATTGTCAACGCTTTGCAGTTCCGCTATTGCTTTTTGATATCGAGTCACAACTTGACCCAGTTGGCCTTGAGTGCGTTGCAACTGAGTTTGAGTTTGTGCTTGTTGATTTTGAGTGCGGTTGAGTTGGGCTTGCGTCACCTGTTGTTTGGCATTAGCCGCCTGCAATGACTGATTAATCGCCTGTAAGTCTTGCTGCGCTTGGGACTGTTCTTTCCTGGCTTGATTTAGTTCACCCTCTACTTGACTTTTCTGGGTTTCCGCAGTTTTTAGTTGTTCGCGCTTTTGTCTGAGGTCTCTTTGAATATCCTCTAACTCAAACACCCCTTTGCGTAATCCTTCGTCAGCAGCAAATAAAATTGCTAGAGTTGATGCCGAAATCAAAGTGCCAGTAAAAATAGTTACCAGTACTGCCGTATTTTTGGGACGTAACTTAAACAGAGAGAGACGCGCCTTGCCAACTCGTGTGCCGATGCGATCGCCCACGGTGGCAAGTACGCCCCCGAGAATTAAAATTGCTGCAATGAGGATGTACCCAGTGGTCATCTTCAGCTACCGAATTGCTTCCAGATACAGCCTACTACTTTCAAACATTTTCTGCGGGGAATCAGAGATTGGCAAGCGCTGAATTTATTCAATTTTTAGATTTACCTCCATAGTGGTGTGATTTCTAAAAACACAACATCTGCCTCCTCTGCTTCCCCATTTGCTTTTAAGTGAATTGCCTACTTAAAGTAACAGGTTTATGCACAGTAATCTTCTTTTTGTGGATAGAAATCATCTTTTTTTCACGTAAATCGCCAAGTAACCTGGTGACGGTAACACGAGTAGAACCGATTGCTTCTGCGATCGCTTGATGAGATAGCTTGAGATCAATTGTGATCCCATCGGCACAAGGAACACCAAAATCACGACAGAGAATTAACAAAAAACTCACTAACCTAGAACCCATATCTCGGTGTGCGAGGGTTTCAATCATCATCTCTGTTTGTAAAATTCGCGAAGAAAGACCTCGCAGCATTAACATTGATAATTCTGGATTTTCCTTGAGTGCTTGCTCCACTTGTTCAATAGGAGCTGACAGTAATTCTACAGGGGTAAATGCAACGGCATGGTAAAACCTATCCGACTTGTTTCCCGTTAGCAATGACAACACACCAAAAACGCTATTTTCCCGCAGCAGTGCTACCGTTATTTCTTCTCCTGCCTCGTACACCCTGGAAAGCTTAACAGCACCTTTCAAAAGAAAATAAACTCGTTCAGCAGGATCGCCAGGAAAAAAGATCGTTTTATTGCGTTCAAACGTTTCTACTACCGGAGGAAACGCTCCAGTTGCCATTTGACGAAAAACATTTGCTAGGGCTTTATCTTGTGTCACGATCATCTCCCTTCCCCTACCCAATGCCGGAAAAACAAAAACTGATTACCTAAGAATACACCTGAAAAATCAATAATGCACCGTCAACCTTTCTGTACTTTCCTATACTCAAAATTCCTGCTTCCTAATCATTTGTTTATAATGATACATAATTTTTGATATTTTTAGCTAGTCGTTGTTGAATAGGTGCTTCCAGTAGGTGTATTTCAAAGATTTTTTCCAAACAAAATCAAGATATCTTGAGAATTTCTTAAGGAATAAACAGTAATTTTATTGCTGTAAAAACCCTTACCAATAATCATTTTTACAAATCCTGTATAAAACAAAGACAAACTAGCCTCAGATTCTAGTATGCTCTAGCATGATTGTTCAAACCAACCATTTCTTATGCTGAATCTAACTGGAAAAAACGCCCTTGTTACAGGTATTGCAAATAACCGTTCAATAGCTTGGGGAATCGCCCAACAACTACACAAAGCCGGAGCTAACTTAGGTATTACCTATTTGCCAGATGAAAAAGGCAAAATGGAGAAAAAAGTTGCGGAATTGGTAGAACCTCTCAACCCCAGCTTATTTCTTCCCTGTGATGTCCAAAACGATGAACAGATTCAGTCTACCTTTGAAACCATCCGCAGTCAGTGGGGAAAGCTAGACATTCTCATTCATTGCCTGGCATTTGCCAATAAAGACGATTTGAGTGGGGATTTTAGCCAAACAACACGCGCTGGCTTCAACACAGCACTACAAATTAGTACTTACTCACTAGCCCAGTTGAGTGGTGCAGCCAAACCTTTGATGACAGAAGGCGGAAGTATCCTCACCCTCACATATTTAGGTAGCATTAGAGCAATTCCTAACTATAACATTATGGGAGTTGCCAAGGCAGGGTTGGAAGCCAGTGTACGTTACCTAGCTGCGGAATTGGGACCACAAAATATCCGAGTCAATGCCATCTCCGCAGGACCCATCCGCACCTTGGCATCTAGCGCTGTGGGAGGCATTTTAGATATGATTCACCATGTAGAGCAAGTTGCTCCCCTACGACGCACAGTCACCCAGCTAGAAGTGGGAAATACTGCCGCTTTCTTGTGTAGTGATTTGTCCACCGGCATTACAGGACAAGTCATATATGTGGATGCAGGATATGAAATTATGGGAATGTAGTGGTCAAGGGTCAAGGGTCAAAGGTCAAAGGTCAAAGGTCAAGAGTTATTGATGATTCTCCCTTGTCCCCCTAATCCCTAATACCTTGTCCGCCTAATCCCCAATCCCCAATACCCAATCCCCATTAGCTTATGCAAATCAGCGATGCCTTTGGCAAGGACTCCGTCCAACGCCAAGTTAATTTCTCTCATCACGAACCATCTCATCTCAGTCCTCGGATTGCTTGTGTTCATCGCAAGACTGGTGAAACGGATGTCCAAGTCACTGTTAACCTCGATGGTACAGGGATTTGTAAAGCAGCAACTGGTATTCCATTTTTAGATCATATGCTGCATCAAATTGCCTCCCACGGGCTGATTGACTTGGATGTACAAGCCAAGGGAGACTGGGAAATTGATGACCACCACACTAACGAAGATGTAGGTATTACCCTAGGGCAGGCTTTAAGTAAAGCCCTAGGCGACAGAAAAGGTATTATCCGCTTTGGTAATTTCCTCGCGCCACTGGATGAAGCATTAGTGCAAGTAGCACTAGACTTTTCCGGTCGTCCCCACATCAGCTATGGTTTAGAGATTCCCACCCAGCGGGTAGGAACCTATGACACCCAATTGGTAAGGGAATTTTTCGTGGCGCTGGTAAACCATAGCCAATTGACACTGCACATTCGTCAGCTAGATGGTATTAATTCCCATCACATAATTGAAGCAACCTTTAAGGCATTTGCTAGAGCCATGCGGATCGCGGTGGAAATTGACCCCCGTCGTGCGGGGATGATTCCCAGTTCTAAAGGGGTTTTGTAAAGCATTAATCATTACCTACCAAATTTCACACCATAAATATACGTTAAGTACTTGGTTGGCAAGAATTTTCACAGATGTGTTAGTTATTGCTAACCAATGGGTACCCTGGATATTGAAACAAAGTTATTGCCTGAAGCGTAACTTTGGTAATTTGGTAATTGTCTATGGAACCGCGATGAAGTCTGTTGCAGACGCTCCTGATTTTCAAATAAATACTCCCGATGCGCCACCCGTAGTTTTCACTTCTGAATTACGGAAGGTCTACCGTACTGGATTTTGGATGCATCAAAAAGTTACATCCCTCAAAAGTTGTTCTTTAACGGTTTACCAAGGAGAAACTTTTGGGCTACTAGGGCCAAATGGTGCTGGTAAAACCACATTGTTAAAACTATTACTAGGCATTATCCGTCCTAGTTCTGGACGGGGATTATTGCTAGGTAAACCATTAGGTGATCGCAGCGTCAAGCAATACGTTGGCTACCTGCCAGAAAATCCTTATTTGTATGACTATCTTACTGGTTGGGAATTTTTGCAACTAGCCGCTGGGATTTTTCAAATTCCCCAAAATGTTCAACGCCAACGTATTCCCCAACTACTAGAATTAGTCGGTTTATCGCAGGCTGATGCGCGCAAAAAACAGATGCGCCGCTACTCCAAGGGTATGCTACAGCGTGTTGGCATGGCCCAGGCACTGATCAACGATCCAGATGTAGTATTTTTAGACGAACCTATGTCTGGTCTTGATCCTGTGGGACGCTATCAAATGCGGGAAATTATTTTAAAACTTAAAGCCGCAGGTAAGACAATTTTTTTCAACAGCCATATTCTGAGTGAAGTCGAGATATTATGCGATCGCGTTGCTATTCTCGCTCAAGGTGAATTAATCTGTACTGGTTCCTTCGATGAACTATTAGGCAAATCCAGCATATATCAAGTCAAAGGTATAGGCGGTGACGGCGAAATCCTCCAGAAATGGTTACCTAATGCGGTATTTAAGGCTGATGGTTCTTGGCAAGGTACACTACAACAAGACAATTACTATGATTTTCTAACCAGTCTCCGTCTCGAGGGAGGACAAATTATGGCGATGAATTTATCTCGGATCTCTCTTGAAGAATTTTTTATGCAACAGATCCAACACAAAAATAATTTGTTTAACTAATTCAATTAACTGTAGGATTACTATTTAATTCCTGCTAAATCTACTGAGGCTTAGGTTGGGCAATCACCAACCTACACTACTAACAAATAACAAAGCACTATTAAGTAGATAGCAATGCTTAGTTAATATTACTTTGCACCTTTATGAAAACATTTCACTGGCATCACGACAAAATTTACAATCATTTAAAATTCAAATTGCTCAAACTTTAAATTAACTTTACTGAAAGTTCAAATTTAAGCAATAAATACTCCTCCGGAAGGTCAAGTTTTTATAAGAAAATAAGAATGTGGGGGAACTTGAATAATTCCGTATAGTCAAGATTAAAATGTTTAGACAGTATTTTAGCAATTGTAGTTTCAGAGTTTTAGGTAAATATGCTTAATACAGGTTTGCTGAAAATCCTCACTCAGTCAATTATGGGTGTGGTTGTGTTAACGGCTGTTAGTGTGGCTGCGCCATCTGCCAGCCTAGCTCAGGGACAACCGGTATCACCGAATAGAAGACCAGTATTACCTAATGCTCAGTTAACAACACCTACTACAGCACCAGTATCATCCTCTATAGATACTAATTATTTATTAGGCGGCGGCGACCTGATCAGGGTAAACGTATTTGAAGTACCAGAATATACTGGTGAATATCAAGTTCCCCCTGGTGGATCGATCAACTTACCTTTAATTGGCAGTGTCTCAGTTCTAGGGTTAACTACCGAACAGGCGGCTGACTTAATTAGCGAAAAGTATCAACGCTTTCTGAAACGTCCCCTAATTTCGGTTAACCTGCTATCACCTCGCCCCATCAATATTTTTGTAGCAGGGGAAGTCACACGCCCAGGAGCTTACACTCTCAGCTTACAGGGAGGCGCAGGAAACAATCCTGGCGTACAATACCCAACTGTATTAGCTGCCCTCACAACAGCGCAAGGCGTAACACTAGCAGCAGATGTAACTCAAGTTCAATTACGTCGAAAGATAGGACGTTCTGGCGAGCAAACAGTTTCACTCAATTTGAAACAACTGATCCAAACAGGCACAATCGGACAGGATATTACTTTAAGAGATGGGGACACCATCGTTGTGCCTACTGCAACAACCTTCAACGTAGCAGAAGCACGCAATTTGTTTGCAGCTAACTTTGCCGCCGACCCCAGTAAACCACGCACGGTAGCAATAATTGGCGAAGTTAACCGTCCTGGCTCCTATCTTGTCTCTCAAGGAACTACAGACGGGCAGGGAGGTGGTACTGTTGGCAGTGGTCTACCAACTCTCACTCGGTCAATTCAACTAGCTGGGGGAATTACACCACAAGCTGATATTCGGAATCTTAAGCTCCGCCGACCCACAAGAACTGGTACAGAACAAACTATAGATATCAATCTCTGGCAGTTATTGCAGAGTGGAGATGCCAATCAAGATGTGATCGTGCAAGACGGAGATACAATTGTTGTGCCAACAGCAACTGAGATTAACCCCGCAGAAGCTACTCAATTAGCCACTACTACCTTATCTCCCACAAGCATTCAAGTTGGTGTGGTAGGCGAAGTCAAAAGACCTGGAACTGTAGAAATTAAGCCAAATAGTTCTTTAAACCAAGCATTGCTGGCCGCTGGTGGATTTAACGATGCTAGAGCTAAAAGCGGTGCTGTAGATTTGATTCGCCTGAATCCCAATGGGAGTGTGACTAAACGTGTAGTAAGAGTAGATTTCTCCCAAGGAATCAATGAGCAAACCAATCCTATACTCCGCAATAATGATGTGGTGGTCGTCAGTCGCAATGGCACCGCTCAGACTGGTGATACCCTTGGTGTGTTGTTCAATCCTATAGGTACTGTCTTCGGTATTCTTAGAACTATTTTTTCGGGATTTTAGATCTGGCGATCAACTGGGGGCACTGGTTAACTATTAGTGTCCCCAAACTGCAACAAAACTGAATATTGACTAGTCACAGTTATGGGTTATGAATTTTTTGTAACTAATAACTAATGACTAATATGCATTTTTGGCGTAGCAGACAGCAGCGTAAACTTTCCTGGGTGCAAGGGTTACTATGCAGCATGACAATTGCTCTGAGTTGGGGTGTAGGTATGACCTCAACTTTGGCAGCCCAAAAGGTGACTATCCGCTTAGGGCCATTTCAGCAAGCGATCGCGATCTCTGACATAGAAGCATTTGCCAAAACCGGAAAACTCCCAGAAAACCTCCAGATTTATAGCGCCTTGTTGACCCCGCAAGTGCGAGAATTACTCAATCGGCGGTTGCAAGTAGATCCAGCATTAGCTGACAAATTTTTTGATGAACTAGTGCGATCGCCACAAGGTCAACAATTGATCGCATCCCTAGGAGTCGCTATACCAGGTAGTACGCTAGAAGGACTCCAGACAGCACTCAACCTCTCTCTACGTCAAGTTAACGGTTTGAGTGTCGTAGGATTTTTGCGAGCCTACCCAGAAGAAAATGTGACCGTAGACGCAACCAAAGCCATTCAAATTGCAGTAGAATTCAACGGCAACTACCTGCAAAGTCAAGCTTTAGGAACTTTGCTAGAACGGGATCTTTTAGTAGAAAAAACTACAGCTTTTCAACCTAGTTTTGATCCCGCTGCTATTGGTAAAGAAGCAGTACAGCAGCAAACACTGACTCTTCAAGACAAGCAACGCCAAAGAAGCATTCCTGTAGATATTTATTGGAGTAAAGGTGGCGCATCAGCACCATTGGTTGTGCTTTCTCCTGGTTTTGGTGCAAACCGCAAATTTTTTGCTTATTTGGCTCGTCATTTAGCTTCCTACGGTATCACTGTGGCTGCTATTGAACATCCAGATAGTCAGATTAACAATTCTATTTATCGAGCCTCAACACCAGCTAATTTAGCGCAACTGCTACCAGCTACGGAATTTATCGATCGCCCCAAAGATATCAGTTTCTTACTCAACGAACTAGCAAAACTCAATACCCAATCAGGGACACTACAAGGAAAATTCAACACCGACAAAGTAACTGTGATCGGTCATTCTTTAGGGGGTTATACAGCTTTGGCATTGCTAGGAGGAGAAGTAGACTTAGACGAAGTGCGAAAATTCTGTAAAACTTCTCTTTCCTTTAATGAATCTCCTGGGGATTGGTTGCAGTGTGCAGCCGCTCCTTTAAAAGAAAGAAAACTACAATTAAAAGATCAGCGAGTTAAAAGTGCGATCGCATTTAACCCTGTAGTTGGTAACCTTTTTGGCAAAACTGGTCTAACTCAAATTAGTAATCCAGTATTAATTTTCACTAGCACCGAAGATTCCTTAACCCCATCCTTAAAACACCAAATAGCACCTTTTAACCAACTGCGGGTTAGCAAATATCTGCTAACTGCTATTGGTGGAACTCACTTAAGTATTAGCGATCCCAGCTATAGCGCCAGTACAGCCACTACCATTTTTAAAGAAAAGCGCGGACCAGAAACCAATTCCCTCCGCCAGTTGATTCGTGGCGTAACCTTAGCGTTTGTTAAACAGTCAACCCCAGAGGCGAAAATTTACCAACAGTTTCTCACACCCGCTTACGCTCAATCTCTTTCTACACCGCAATTACCCTTACGTTTGAATTCTGATTTACCTAGAAATATCAAACCCTGGCTGGGTTTTGTAGTTAATAAGCTGACAAAATCATGACTAATTCGTAATGCGTAATACTCGCCTCCGGAGAAAAGCAAGCTATGTAATTAAATGGAAGTAAATACGCTCATCACAATTGAAACCCACCACAGTGGGTTTTGTTTGTGTAGAGGCGATTTCTCAGAAACCTCACAGCCAAATATGCGATCGCAGCGACAATCACCCAGAAAATACAATCTTGGAGTTGAAAACCGCTGTCATGAGGAGCCTATAACTTGCCAGTATGTAATCAAGGTGCTTTAATAGCGATTGCATTCAGACAACTGTCCTATCTGCACAACACGAGTTGAGACTTGCGATCGCATGTTGCTGGTCGTGTTCGGAAAATTACAAACTTAAAACATTAGACTTAGAGTTAGGACAAGATAGTACCATGTCCTTTAAACTAAAATTTCTCCAAAAGCTAAATTAGGAGCAGATATGGAGCCAATTATTGCTATAGTCTTAGCGCTTATAGGTTATGCATTAGGATCTGCGAAACTGATTAATCAAGGGAATGTCGCTCTAGTAGAACGATTAGGGCGATATCATCGCAAACTGAGTCCGGGGCTGAACTTCATTGTTCCCTTGGTCGATCAGATAGTTATGGAAGATACTACACGGGAGCAGTATATAGACATCAAGCCCCAGAATGTCATCACCAGAGATAATATCTACCTGGAAGTTGATGCTATCCTTTACTGGCGTATCAAAGATATAGAGAAGAGCTTTTACGCTATTGATGACCTCCAAGGCGCACTTGTACAGCTGGCTCACACTACACTCCGGGAAATTATCGCTCAGAATACGGTAGAAGAAACCAATGTCTCCCGCTCCGAGATGGATACAGCCATCTTAGATCAGTTGAATCATACAACAGCAGGTTGGGGAGTTGAGATTATCCGGTTGGATATTCAAAGCATTACACCACCTGAGAGTGTGCGGAAATCAATGGAAGAAGAGCGAGCTGCTGAAATCAAAAAACGGGCGCTAATTTCCGAAGCAGAAGGGGAACGACAAGCGGCGATTAAAAAAGCAGAAGGAACGATGACTTCCATGCAAATAATTGCTGAAGCTTTACGTACAAATCCTGAAAGTAAAGAAATTTTGCGTTATCTCGTTGCTCAAGACTACATCAATGCTAGTTACAGACTGGGAGAAAGCCAGAACGCTAAAGTTGTCTTTGTCGATCCTGGCAAATCTGGTGATTTGATGAAAGAGGTAATTGCTGAGACAACAACCACCGAAGGTAATGGTAAAACCACTGGCTAATGGTGCTGAGTCCTGAGTAAAAAATACTAGTACAGGTCGGCGGAAATAAGCATACCATCTGAAATAGGTAAAAAGCTTGTAGTATAAGTATTCTTTCTTTTTACTTTTGACTCCTTCTCCCAAAGGGAGACGCTAACGCGAACGGAGTTCGCCAGTTGCTTTATGCCGGGGAACCCGTCCACCGCACTGGCTCACTTTTTACTTTTGCCTTGTTGTACTAGTTTCTAGTAACTTTTCATGCGTCCTGGTGTACGCAGTTCATGATGACTACTTAAGTACCGCTACACGCAAGTCAAAAGCTTTTGGGCTTTTTTGTAGAAGCAAAGCGGGGAGATAGCGATCGCGAGGGTTCCTAAATTTAGGTATATTTATTTACACTATGTTCTGCTAATTTTGTGTTTCCTGTCGGCACAGAGCATCGGCTATAAGTGAAATATCACGCATTTCTTTCACATCGTGAACTCGGAGGATATCAGCACCATTAAAGATCGCAGCACAACACGCCGCAGCTGTTCCCCAGACTCGTGCTTTCGGATCTGGTTGATTTAAAATCCGGCCGATGAAACTTTTACGGGATGCTCCTACTAAAATAGGGCAGTTGAGCGCTCTCAATGACCGCAAGCGGCGAAGAATTTCTAAATTTTGCTCATAATTCTTAGCAAAGCCAATACCAGGATCAATAATAATTTTCTGCTGGTCAATGCCTACAGCAATTGCAGCAGCTATTTGTTGTGCAAGAAAATTATAAATTTCTGCCATTAAATCTTGATAATCAGTTTGTTGTTGCATCGTCTGCGGGTTTCCCCGGATGTGCATCAACACAATAGGCACGCCTAAACTGGCTACTGTTGGCAACATTTGAGGGTCAAACGTGCCGCCAGAAATATCATTGATCATATCAGCCCCAGCAGCTACAGATGCTCTGGCGACATCTGCCCTAGTTGTATCTACAGAAATCGGTATAGTAATTCCGGAACGTAGGGCCTCTACAACTGGTAGCACTCGCTCCAATTCTTCAGCTAGAGTTATTTGCGCTGACCCTGGTCGCGTTGATTGACCACCCACATCAATAATGTCAGTACCAGCTGCTGCTAGTGCTTGCGCTTGTGCTAAAGCCGCAGCAGTAGAGTTAAACTCACCACCATCACTAAAGCTATCAGGTGTTACATTCAATACACCCATGAGGTAAGTCTGCTGCCCCCATTGGAAACAGCGTCCCCGAATCATCAAGTTATTGAACATGGAAATAGGGGCTAGGGGCTAGGGGGGCAGGAGGGGCCTATTGCCTTCTTGCCAAATGACCATTGACAAAGCGCAAAGTCGAGCCACTGCGTTCCTGAGCCACCCCTGTGCGGGGGTTCCCCCCGTTGAGGGGAGTGGCGTGTCGCCCTGCGTCGGAAAGCATGTGGCGTTGAGCGGAGGTTTCCTCCGAACAGAACTTTGTAAGAATGACAAATGACAAATGACAAATTGGCTACTTATAGTTTACAATCCTGGCGAAACTTTCAGCTTCCAGGCTGGCTCCTCCCACAAGAACACCATCAATTTCAGGTTGAGCCATAATCTCATCAATATTATTGGGCTTAACTGAGCCACCGTATTGAATCGAAACCCTGGGGTTAGTCAACTGGTTACGAATTAAGCCAATTACTCGATTTGCTTCTGTGACTTCACAAGTATCTCCTGTCCCAATTGCCCAAATCGGCTCATAAGCAATCACTAAATTATCCTGATCGACATTTACCAGGCCTTTCTCTAGCTGACTGATAATCAACGATTCTGTTTTTCCATCATTTCGTTGTTCTTTAGTTTCGCCTACACAGAGTATTGGGGTAACACCGTACTTCTGAGCAGCTTTGAGGCGCAAGTTAACAGTTGCGTCCGTTTCACCAAAGTATTGCCTTCGTTCGCTATGACCGACAATGACAAAGCGCACACCTATTTCTGTGAGCATGGGGCCAGAAATTTCGCCAGTGTAGGCTCCATTTTCGTCCCAATGGACATTTTGCGCTCCCAGTTGTATGCGGCTACCATGCAAATACTTGGACAAAACACTTAAGTCGGTGAAAGGAGGACACAGTAATACTTCGCGCTCTTCAGGTGTTTCCTCTAAGTGGGGCAGAAATCCGCGTAAAAACTCTTCAGACTCTGCCTGAGTTTTGAACATTTTCCAGTTACCGGCAATAACGATTTTCCGCACAGGTGATTTAGTCAAGTTCCTAACGCTACTAGATGCATTTTTCACTCTACTACTTTTTCGGATCAACCGATGTAATGAGTAAAGATTGCAGTCATGACATAGCAAATATCGGAATGTGCGATCGCTAACGGTTTTGTTAAACTATCGATGCTCATAACACTCAAGCTGTCGCATATATGTATTGCTATAGCAGCCCTAGTCAAAAGTCGAAAAGTTTGTATATCAAGACTTTTGGTTGGTTAAAATGGTTATTTTATTTACGCTCTGCTGTACTAGGCTATAAATACAGTTGCTAGCTACCAAAATCTAAAACTATGCCCTACAGTCAATTTACCATTGAAAGAGTGAAACAAGATTTTCACCTGAATACTGTAGAAGGAGTACGTTTTTTTCCCGACTCGATAGAACCTGTAAATCCAAGTTTAAGACTACAAGCTATTTTAGAGGATTTACCTTGGGCGATCGCTGTGGATACAGAGAAAGCCCGTTCCGAGGTGATTATCAATCCTGTACTCTTGGAGGTGCGGCGCATCCTCAATTCCTCAATTAGCGTCTTTTCGGGCGAAGAATTTAACGTTGATGCCAGTATTGGACTCAATGGTGTATGTGATTTTTTAATCAGTCGTTCCCCAGAACAATTAACAGTGGAAGCACCTGCAATTGTCATTGTTGAGGCAAAAAAATCAGATTTAAAAGCAGGACTCGGACAATGTATTGCGGAAATGGTAGCTGCACAACGATTCAATGAAGGCAAAGGACAATCTATTACAGCTATTTACGGTACTGTTAGCAGTGGCACCCAATGGCGATTTCTCAAACTTGAGGGACAAACGGTCACAATTGATTTCACAGATTATCCCCTTCCTCCGATTGAAATAATTTTGAGTTTTCTAGTGTGGATGGTGAAAGCAGGTTAAAAATAACTAGGATCAGATCTGAGGTAAATCCTAAATCTCACATCTAAACTTCACATGACTTTGATATTGCCCGAACCTCATCACAGCGACTCACCCAACTGGGAGGAAGAACTAGATAGCGCCATTTTTAGTTTTGAAGATATTCAAACGGAACTCAACTATAAAAGGGCACAAACGGCGTTACAAAATTTGGTAGCAAATCTTGACCTCTCTCCCCAAGAAAAACACGGCTTGGAAACGGAAATCAATGATTTGGAAACCATGCTGGGGAAGTTAGAACGCATGATTGTGCAGATTGCTGCTTTTGGTATGGTGGGACGAGGTAAATCTTCTTTACTCAATGCCTTAGTTGGGCAACCTGTGTTTGAAACTGGTCCTCTACACGGTGTTACTCGTGATGCACAGCGAGTTAATTGGAGCATTAGCGAAGAAGCTATTGGGGAAACTGAACGCGCTTTGCGAGTTACTTTGCCAGGAATCGGGCAATCTCAGGTGGAATTAATTGATACACCTGGATTAGATGAAATTGATGGTGAAACTCGCGCTGCATTAGCCGAACAGATAGCAAAACAAGCAGATTTAATTTTGTTTGTGATTGCTGGCGATATGACAAAGTTAGAACATCAGGCGCTTTCGCAGTTGCGGGAAGCTGGTAAACCAATAATTCTGGTATTTAACAAAGTAGACCAGTATCCCGAAGCAGACCGGATGGCAATTTATCATAAAATTCGGGATGAGCGAGTCAAAGAGTTACTTTCACCTTTAGAAATTGTTATGGCTGCGGCCTCACCGTTGGTAAAGACAGCGATTCTTCGCCTCGATGGTAGCAGAGGTTTACAGTTGCGTACAGGTAATGCCCAAGTTGAGGAATTGAAGCTGAAAATTTTGGAGATTTTGCAGCGTGAAGGTAAAGCTTTGGTGGCACTGAATACCATGCTCTATGCCGATATTGTCAATGAGCAATTGGTGCAGCGAAAACTGATGATTCGCGAACAGAACGCCAATATGCTGATTTGGAAGGCTGTGATGACCAAAGCATTAGCGATCGCTCTCAATCCTGTCACTATAGTAGATATACTGAGTAGCATAGTGATCGATATTTCGTTAATTGTCGGTTTATCTAAACTCTACGGCATTCCGATGACGGAAGCTGGCGCTGTGCAATTACTACAAAAAATTGCTTTGAGTATGGGCGGAATTGGTGCCAGCGAACTGTTGGCAAATTTAGGTTTGAGTGGGTTAAAAACTTTACTTGGCATCTCTGCGCCAGCTACGGCTGGTGCTGCCATTGGCCCTTATATCTCTGTAGCAGTAACTCAAGCAGCTGTAGCTGGTGTTTCTTCTTATGGTATAGGTCAAGTTACTAAAGCTTATTTAGCAAATGGGGCAACTTGGGGTCCTGATGGGCCAAAGGCAGTCATTAGCAGAATTCTGGCAACTTTGGATGAAACTTCTATTCTCAACCGCATTAAAGAAGAATTGCTCACAAAAGTAAAGTTCAGAAATTAGCTTTGTACTGTTGAGCTTCTTAAACTGCAAACTTCAATGCTAAAGAATAACCTCCAGTAATTTAGGGCATCAATGGTGCCTGTGTGAGGGTGTTATACCAATTCAAAATTCGTCTTGAAAAGCTTGACGGCAGTTGCTACAAGTCTCTTAACTGCAAGGGCGCACTGCCTCCTCAAGTCGGGAGACCCGCTCACGCAACGCCAGTTGCTTCTCCCTTGGCGCTAGCCTCTCCCTTTGGGAGAAGGGGAGACGCGCAAGGGACAAGCCGGGAAACCCGTCCAACGCACTGGCTCACTTTTGTCTTCTCTACGAGAGGCTGCGCCAACGACACGCTACGCGTAGCTTGCTTGGACGCAGGAGTACATTTCACAAAACCAAAATCTGAGTTTAAAATGCTATCTCTTATAGGATTGCCTTAGATCTTAATCTCTAAACATCTACCTTACTACATACAAACTCTATCATATCCTTCTAACCTAGAAGGTATATTTTATTATTAGCTACGCAGAATTACAAAAATAACAATTTTCTGTTTAAACCCAAAATACTTATAAATCAAAGCTTTTGCTTCCCTTAATATAACCCAGGTATGAGTAGGTGAAGATTATTTAAGTAATAAATTACTCCGGTAGCATGATGAAATGATTTTGTAATTTGAGATAATTATATTGTGAGAGTCAAATATACTACCAATCAACAAACACAGTTGCCTAATTAAACCACGTCAGTGACTGTCTTATTGATTGATTAGCTTTTAATACTGATGGGAGGAAAAGTTATGAGACAGACATTGTTGACAGCAGTAGCTTTATTCAGCACGCTATCTTTAGCTGCTCCAATTTCTGCTCAAGCAGGCGAAACCCAAGCCCAAGTAAAACGCTTGCTAGAAACCGGAGTCTGTTCTGGATGTGATTTAACAGGTGTCAATCTTAGCGGTGCTCACTTAATTGGTGCTGATTTGAGAAAAGCTAATTTAAAAGGCGCTAATTTAAAAGGCGCTAACTTAGAGGGTGCTGATTTAACAGGCGCTAATTTAGAAGCGGCGAATTTAACAAAAGCCTTCGCCAGTGGTACAAGCTTCAATAACGCTAACCTGACTAATACTGATTTAAGCGAAGCTCATCTACATAATGCTCAAGTAGAAGGTGCTGTGATGATTGGGACTAATCTCACGGGTGCTGATGGATTTGATATCAATCTTGGTATTGGTGGTGGAGAATAACAGTCAGACAATTTTGGATTTTAGATTTTGCGAAAAGTTGAGTCAGTGCGTTGGACGGGTTTCCCGGCTTGTCCCTTGCGCGTCTCCCCTTCTCCCAA
>JAVRCF010000057.1:0-51955 GCA_034530935.1 Aulosira sp. DedQUE10
TTCAAACTCAGTATTAATGTACCACTTATTTGTAACTCACATAGGATTGCTATAGTTGTATAATATTAGAAGAAACTAATGAATTATCCGAATTATTGACACCTGAAGTTAAAGACAAATCTTCTGAGTGTAATAAATTCAATTCATCGGAATTAATATGAATTCCCTGAGATTTGTCTTGTACCTGTGGTACAAAAAATTCTTCTTCCAACTCAGTAACTTCTTCAAAACTAGCTGCTGCCGATGCCCCTACAGGGCATCGGCAGCAGGAGGTAGACAGTAACAAAAAACCTTCATATAAAAAGAATGACCGTAATTCTCTATTTGATAAGGGTTTTGAGAATTTTGTTTTTCCAGCAAGCTTTGAAAACTATTAAATTGCCCGTTCTCGCTTGTTTGACAAAGGTTTGAGCTATTTTCTGCCCAGGGGTCTAAAATGTAGCGCGTGGGATGCCACAAATATAAGTGCTTTTGTAGTGTCTCTTGTGAGATAGTTTTATTAAAACGACGCTTGTACTCAGCACGTATCGCTTTCGCTCGTTCAGTAGCCCCTGCTGGTAACCCACTATCCAACTCTATTGCCCTTACTACTATCTGTATGCGTCGTTGGGCTTGTTGACTTCGTTCCCAGTTCTGTTGCTGGCGACGGTCAAATGGGATTACGTTATCTTTGGGTTGATCGATGCTCTTGATATCTGCTATTACCTCTGCAAAGGTCTTGGCAAATGTACCTAATAGCCGTTCAGGATAACTAACGTAGGCGCTGTACCATTTATTGCGAATTGTGCATTTTACCCAATGCCGCACCCTAGCTTCAATTTCGTGTTGGTGTCGGCAATATTGGCTATAGCCGGGGGCGTTAATTGCGGTGGTAAGGCAAAATTCGACTAATTCATCACCCGTTAAGTCTAAAAAAACGATTCCGTAGCCCACGAAGATTTGTAGGAGAGTGTTTGTTTGTCCTTGTCCCGTCCAACCGATCGCAATTATTTCTTCCCAGTTGGCACGCCACTGGGCAACGTCAGCAGACTCGTGCTTGCGATATCTCTCCTGAGTAATTTGTTTTTTGGCTTTTTTGGCTACTCGTTTTAATTTGGTTAAATCTTGCCGACTTGCGGCGCGATCGCAATAGTCAAGAAAGACGGAAACTGAGTCACTAATAGCTTGTAGGTCGTCATCAAGTAAAAATGAACCGCTACCTGGTTGCATGGGGCAACGGATGGCTTTGTAGTTGGTTATTTGTTTGGCGCTATATGGTTTGGTGTTGGGGAAGATTTCTAGGTGTCCTTGGCGCAGAATAAAGCCTGCATTTCTCAAGGTAATCTCTAAAGCGCAGGCTAGGGCAAAGGTGGGCAGGGGAGATACAAAGGTTAAAATCAGGTGATAGCCGCCACTAAAGCTGGACTGGAGAATTATGATATCGACTATGCCGATGTCCTCTAGCGCCGCTTTGATGCGATTTATAGATTCAATGTTATGGTAGTCTCCAAAAAAGTCTAAATCGATGTTTCAACAACTGGCGGCGCAGTTTCAACAATCGAAGATTCTGGTTCAGAAAATTCTTTCTCATTAGAAACAGCACCAATCACAGTCAAATCCCTCTGAGTTTCCAAAACTGCCGACTCTTCAGAAATCACCGCAGCGCTATTACTAACTTGAAGTGATGCTGATTGAGCAGGGACAAAAATCACGTACAAGATTGGGAAGATAATCAAAAACAACTCGATTGGAAACAAAACATCGTTAACAGATTGTACAAAAGGTGATATTGCAAAAGCAGACATAATGTGATTCCTCCATGAATTACTGATGGGCGGCGTTGTAGCGGCTTGCCACCCAGTAGCGGGGGAAACCCCCGTACTGAGTTAAAGCTTTTACACGTATCCCATCCATCAGTAGGAGGAAGGAGGGTAAATTGCCTTTAAGCAATTAGACGAACCAAGTTTTCCAAAATTTGCAGATGTTGAATTTTAGAAATTACCAATCCAAGATACAGAAATTACAAAAATGCGATTTTTCCGACTTGCACCCGCAGCTTTTAGAAACTTCCTTATTCATCCCAGCACTCCAGATTTTTTACTCTTAAGGTAGTTAACGTAACTAACCAAGTTGTAGTTGTATTTGAGTTCTTGGGGAACAAAAGTTGAGAAAGAATGCAGCGCTACACCATCACGGCGAAAGCGGTGACAGGGCGCATATATATCAAAAAAGATAGATATTTCATCACCATCAACCTCGATTTTGGCTATACCCTTAAGTTCCTTTACAAACTCCGAAACTCGACCTGATGCTACATAGTCAAAGACTACTACATTTCGAGTGCGGAAATACTGGATATAAGAAAGTAGTCTCACTTCCGTACCAAGCTCAAGCAGTTTGTCAGAATGTTTAAGCAAAATACCAGAATAAGAAAAAGAAAACCTACGATTAGCGTATTCGTCCCACAAGATCAGGTCGCCGTAAAACTTGCAAATATTCGCCTGATTGGACGATATTTCTCTATTTAAGCTTTCGACAACAGCATCATCTTCAAATGGAAACAACGCCTTACGTTCATCCCATTGTTTATCTGGACAGCAACCATCTTCAAACCATCCGTATGGATGAATGCCACAAACAATATTATTGGCACCATGCAGTAACTTACACCCAGCACATACTTGCAAATAGCAAGAACTAAATTCTTCGCTATTAACTGCATTAACATAGCGTCGGTGTATATCTAAATGTTCCTCTAAAGCTTCACAAGGTAAAGGTTTGTATGAGGAAAAAGTTTGTCCAATTAATCTGTCTGGATCAATTTCATCACAGATTACTGCCAAGTCGTCAATGTGGTGAGAACGTAATTCCTCGTAAAGTAACAATTTCTGATATGCTTCTTCTCCAAATCTGCAAACAACCAAGCTCTTTGAATCAGAATGTCCCTCAAAATTCATCACTGTGTAAGTGTAAATAAAAGGCACACTATCAGATTTTTCAAAGCTTTCAGGTTTTGTAAATACAAGCGGTTTTGTGTCAGCTATTTTTGCGGGTTCTATACCCGAATTAGTTTCCTCCGATTCTTCAACAATACTTAAGAAAGCACCGCCCAAGGAAGCAAAAATAATTCCGGTAAAGCCCAATACAATAGCACCAATGCCGGTAGAGGCAATTTGTTCAGAGCGTTCTTTCTCAACGATTGGGAATCCGCCCCTAGCTAAGTACAATAAACCCAAACCAGAAAAAGTTGCTATAGCGCCCAAACCAATAGCAGTTAAAGACACCATTCCAAAAGCAGCATTAATGTTTCTCAAGTAATTAAACGCAAACTTCTTCAACATAATTCATCCCTCCAAAATGCAGGTCACAAGGTTTTTAATTACTCTCGCCCCGGCAAGGATTGGGATTTGCTGAGAACTACACTACTAACCTACTCCTTACTCTATTAACAATTCCAAAACTATTTAATAGATTCGTCCTGGTTAATTTTCAGTATCGGCAGTAGTTTCATCCTCAATAGTGATAGCAAGAGTCGAACTTGCTTTATTGCTTAAACCAACATTCCACCCGGAGCGGATATCACCAAAAACGATATTTACAAACAATATATCTACTGTCCAAAAGTCCAAGTATTAGTTTCGTTTAATTCCAATTCTTCAAAATAATTAGCAAAACCTGAAAAATGGAAATATTCTAGCGGCATCCGAGATATTAATATTAAAGAAACATTTTCTAATTGAGCTAACTGTTGTAATCGAAATAAGTCGTGGCTAAAAGTATTGCTAACAAAGTGCAATCTATCAAAATTATCTATCACCAGCAGCCTATTATAACCATCAGATAATTTGCTTATTATATTTTGCCAATCCTGCTGGTAGTAAAGGCTGAAGCTAATAGGAATAACGTTGAATAGATGATCCGCACTAAAAGGATATTCAAGATTGAGGTAAACAGACTCTAAGTTAATATCTTTGAGTAAACAGTTTTTAACAGTAAGAGTCTTACCAATATTTGGCTTGCCCCATAGGTTAATATTCTTGCCTGCATTTACCCGATCGATTAACTGACGGTAGTCTTTATAACGTAACATTATCGTCATCCTTTAAATCCAATATCTTCATAATTTAAATTGATACTAAATATGTGATTTTTTGATTATGCTTTTCTAAGCTTTTTCTAGAAAACTGGTTAGATACAATAAAATTATCTAACAAAAAATCAGGTGATTGTGAAAGTCTCAACAGCACACCATCATCACCACTACTGCGATGATAATAATGAACTACAGGTGATTGGATAACTGTCAAGTTATCGTTACGGATTGCTTGTCCTGTAACCAGACCATCCATAATAAATTTGGCGGCAGCAGCTACGTTATCACTATCTCGTCCAAAATTTTTGAGATACCAATGAAATTCAATCCAAACTGCACCATCTAAACAAAATTCACATTCTCGAACAAATTCACCAATTAAGTTTGTCCAGTACTTCTTAAGTCCAGCGCTGGCTTGCCAACCTGACCGTGCCTGGTTAATAATCTCGTTCATACTAGGAGGTAAAGGCATCGTTAATTCAAATATCATCTTCTTCACCCTCTTTAAAGCTATTTAAAAATTCCTCAACAACGTTTCTAAATTTCTTGTATGACCTACCATCTTGACGGGATAAATTGAATACCGCTTTGACAATTTCATCAAGTTGATAGCCTTTTTGATGCAAATTCAAAATTGAGTTTCTTGCTTCCTCGTCAAGCTGTACCTTAAAGTTAAAACTGCCCTCAAAATCGGTTTTGGACTGTTTAGTTTTAGTAACAACAGTGGTTTTAGATTTACCTCTGTCATTACTATTGCGCTCGCCGTACAAACTAGCGACAAATTCATCAAAGTCTAACCCAGACTGCCAAGCTGTGTAGGGGTCGTTTTGATTTTTAGCTTCTAGGAGTAATTGCTGGAAGTATTCAGGGTCTTCATCATCAGCTACATAAAGCGCCTGGAGTCGCATCACCTCAGTCGTTTTGTACAAAAAATCACCGTATCCCAGCAAGTAAACCGCACGCTTGTCTTTATCGTCCCCAAGGATAATACAACTGTCTTCAGGGCGGGTCGTAACAAAGGCCGTCTTGGCTGGAAAGTTTGAGCGAATCAACGGGTCAATCACGTTCTTATCAGGTCGTTGGGTGTACAAAAGTACATGAATCCCTGCACCACCAGCTTTTGCAAGCAACTTCATCAACGCAGTCTCAATGCGATCGCAGTAGTTATCATCGGAAAGTAGATCAAAACACTCGTCAATTAGACAAATCACTCGCGGCATGACAAAATCAGGTGCAAACCGTAGATTGTAATGTGCGATCGTTTCAATACTGCTGTGGCGCTCAAATTCCTGGTAGCGCAATTCCATTTCTTCCACCAAGTAATCAAGCAAGTTAGCGGTAGACTCTGCATCACGTGCAACTGGCGCTACAAGATGAGGTAGCCCGTCAAATTTACCAAATGTCACGCGCTTAACATCTGAAAGTGCCAACCGAACAACAGAAGGGGGATATCGCCGCACTAAATACAAGATTGCTGCTTTCTCAAACTGCGACTTTCCACCCCGCGTCCGCCCACCACCCAAGATATGAGTCACGTTATCGCTATAAAGAGGAATTTCGACATAAGTGCCATCAACATCAACACCACCGGGGATGGATACGGAATGAATCTCAGGTTCGCCCTCAAAAGTAAAATAATGGCGGAAATAAGCAAATTGTCTGTCTAACCGGGGTATGTCAAATACAACTCCTCCAGGCACTACACTCACCATTGGCGCAACTTTCAAGCCTAACTCTTCACCAAGCTGCTGTACTAAGTCATTACCGATGTCTTCTACTTTCTTGTAACTAACACCCCGTCCTAGTTTTACCCTAATACGGTTAAAAGTAGGGCCATTTTTAGCATCAACATACTTAGCATTAATATTAAAATCCTCTAAGGTATCAACTAATAGTTTTCCTGCTTGCCCCATAGTTAAAATACTTGAACCAACAATCTCATTAGTAGCAATATCACTATCTAAATATTTAGGTTCTCTTAAAATAATTGAACCATCTACCGCCTGCTTTAAAGCTATCGGCTTATCCGTGGCACGCGCAACAAGCACTGCCGTTCGACAGCAATAGTTTTTAATGCAGTTATCTCTAGATTTATTAGCTAAATCAGTAAAGTAACTAATTGGTTTATTGTTTAAAAATAAATTATAAAGGTTCTCTTGAACTACTTCATATCCAATCTGCTTAAAATAAATGTTTTTGATTGATTCAATATATTCAAATAAAGATTCAATAGTTGATATATTAACTATTTCAATCATTTTTTGATATACGTTATTTTGCTCCCACTGCGATGGCATTCGATTGAGATGAATATACTCAAGTGCATAACGTACAAATTCATACTGGTTTAAAGTACAGTGTTCTGCACATATTGATAATATCTCTTCATCGTCTGTACCTGCAATTACTGATTCGTATATTACCTGAAATAAAAAATCTAAATCAAATTCAACAACTGGACGTGATAATTTTGCTCTAAAATCAAACTGTTTTAAAACAGTTTCAGCATAATAAACCATTGCGTTAGGTAAAGCTTCCTTTACATATTCTATAATCTCTTCATTGCCCAAACCATCTTGTTTGGCCTGCACAATTGCAGTCAAAAGCTGTTGTTTTTGAACTTCAATATTACCATTATTGTCTTTGTATGGTGATAACATCACTAAGTTGTCACCTCCTAGCAATTTCAAACTGATGTAATTGCTGCTGATAAAAAGTTCTTAGTTGATCTATTGACTTAGCATTTTGGTTGTAATTATTACATGGAAATGAAGCCCAAATTTTACCTACTTTACACAAAGCAGTATCAAACCTTCCTGCTTCAATGTCACTTAAGGCATTATTACGATGAATATATTCAATTGCCATCTTGTCCTGAGAAGCGGGGCTAAAATCCTTTAAGTTTAACTTTGGCTGAAGATCATACCAACTTTTATCCAACATTTGATAAGCACCAGCCGCAGTTGAACAAACATTTTTACCATTAATAGGAGCGCACTGTTTCTTTAACGGGTGTGTAGAAAAATTATTAAAAGTTCCGTTAAATACTAACTTCCGATAACTTTCTGTCTCACTAGTTCCTGTTTCTGCCCAACGAATTGTTGCTAAAAAAGCACTCAGCCGTGGTGAATCAGGATGTGGTGAGTAAGAATTTGTACTAACTCTTCCTCTTAAACTATTTAACGACGCTGAAGAAACACCAGTACTTTGAGAAATTGAAAAATAAATGCCCAAAGTAATTAAGGAAGCAGTTGACAAATGAATGGGTTGAAAACGGGATATAAATCGATGGCGAGGACTCAAAATCAACCCACCTAAACCACCAACAATAAACCCAAATTTCCAACTATCGAGTGCTTTACCAAAACTACGCACCTGACAAATAGTATCCGCACCCTTTGATACCAATCCACATGGCAGTGAAGCTACTCCATAAGAAAATGCAACAGAGCAAGCTGCACCAACCAAACCTGATATAAAAATCGGTACAATTTGCATTTCTCTTACCAATAGCTGAATAACCTTCAACGGTTAGCTAAATACTTATGTAAATAAGGACGGGGGTTCTGTGCCACACCATTAGAGCGAACTTCAAAATGCAAATGCGGCCCGGTTGAAAAACCAGTACTACCTACTGCCCCAATCATCTGCCCACGCACAACCTGTTGTCCCTGTTGTACATACAGCTGACTAGCATGACCGTAGAGAGTAGATAAACCTCTTTGATGCTGAATAACAACTGCTTTGCCATAACCACTCTTATCGCCCGCAAAAACTACTCGACCAGCATCAACGGCATAAATTGGCGTACCCTTTGCTGCACCAAAATCAATCCCCCTGTGAAACTTGCGATCGCCTGTAATCGGATGTGTCCGCCAACCAAACTCTGAGGTAACTGGAGTACCAGCCGCAGTAGGAAAGGCAATTCGACCATTATTTAAAACCTGATTCCTACGAATAGTTTTTGGTAATATTAGACTTTGGAGAGATTTAACTAACAGTTGAGATTCAATCCATCCAGAAACCTGGGGAATGACCATAGCTGCAATTACAACTGAGGTTGCGATCGCATATCTCCAATTTCCACTCGAACTAGTATCGGCTGTCTCATCCAAACTAGTTACAGTTGAATTCCTAACCTCCTTACCACCGTCAGTTTCAAAGATTATTCGCATTGCCTCAACGCCTTCTCTCATTAGCAGGAGCAACCTGCCAACAACCAATCTTTGCAGTACTCAATACTTCTTCAAAGTCATTTCTAGCTACACGACAATCAGGATAATTTAGGCCATCCCCGGATGTTGCATGTTCCCTTACTTGAGGAGAATAGCGTTTAGGAACAGGAGTAGAAGATATATTCACGCCAGGTGCAGCAGTGGGTACAACAGCCGACGATGAAAACTGAAGCTTTTGTACCAATGCCACAGCAATACGCCAGTTATAAAACTGCAAATATCCCGGTTGTAAAATATCTGCAATCCATACCAGCAGTACGAACCAAAAAATTGCTTTTACCGTCATTATTCCAATTGCTTAACCACAGGCAGGGCAAAAGAGGGAACTTCCTTGGGTACAACTTCAATCTTCTTCCCAGACGCATACCCTGGCCCGGTATAACTGCCATTTAGGAAAAAATTCAACAGCATTATTAACAACCACACTCCCACACCAGCTACACCCACAGGAGATTTAATTACATCTGATAAAAAATATACTGGATACCAGCCAAATCTCCAGGGGTTTTGCGGGTGCAACCGATGTGCTTTCCAAATCTCAATGTAGGGAATTTCTATCTGAGGAACCCTCGGCTTATAGGCAGTAGGTGCATTGATATACCTAACTTCTACTGGCTGAGTCTCATAAGTAGTCATGGGAGAAACGTTAGGTTGCTGATTTACTATTCCTCCTTGTTGCTGTACCTGCTGCAACATATTTTGTAAACGGTTTGCAGGCACAATTGCTCCACCTTCAGAATAATCAACATCAAAGTTACGGCGCTGATTTCTACTCATAATATTACCTCAAATTAAGTAACTAGCTGGCGGGTTTATCATTTACCTGGGAGTTAGTATCTTCCCAAAAATCTTCATCCTGAAGTTGGGCGTAAAACTCCTCTGGAGATAACATTCCAGGTTGATTTTGCACTTCATCTTCAACAAACTGACTACTATGTACTCGCCCTAATCCAGAAACACTAGAACGAGGAGAAAATTGGACTACATTCTTAGCAGAGAACTCGCTATTTAATCTCATCCCAGGAGTAGGTGATACCGGGGGGATTAAAGAAGGTTGAATATCAGTATCAGAAACACCAATATGAAGTTGTTGATTGCCGGGATTAGGCAAGTTATCAGACAGATCATCTCTTTCTTCAATTGCATAGTTATAGTCAGAAATTCCCCAGCCCAAAAAACAAGCAAATCCAGCCAGAAATATAACTGCACTCATCCAATGCACTCCTGAATTGGGAGATGGCATCATCTCAACTGTTGTGCGAGTTGAACCTTCAAGGGTAGTACGAATAGGGGTACGTTTGACTGCCGCTACAACATTGAGCGAACACAAAGCTATGCAAATTATCGCAGCAGCAAACTTGACATACATGACATCATCCCCTCGATTTATTAACAGGCTGTTTATTAGGAACTGGCTGAGGTAATTGCTTCTTCATTTGTTGGATATACATCCGCCTTTGCTCCTCCCGTTGGTGTATTCTCTCGCGGATGTCTGCTACCTGTGCCATCTGCTCTACTGGGTCTAAATACCCCCGCGCTCGTAACAGCTGCGCCTGTGCAAGAGAATATGGTTCTTGAGCATTCCTAATCTGAATTAGCATTTGATTCAGATCAACCGATGGTTGAGATTCCAAGTTTTGAGCGTAATCAATTGCCTCTAATTTACCCAAAATCAAAACAGCAGCCGCCCCAGTTGGTATCTTCTCCTCAACTTTCGTACCATCGGTTTTGCGGTATCCCCAGTAAAAAGTATTATTTCCAGAAGCCGCTTCTAGTAAAACATCCAGCGAGTTGAATTTAACTATCTCCAGCGCCGGCATATAGTGAAGGCGGTAAAATCCAGATTTCTCATTAGCCTGCATTCTGGATATTTCACTCCGCAATTGCTGTCCCCACAATGCCGCCGCCAACTGTCGCCAGCCTGTAAGAGTAGGCGCACCCTCGACTGAGGAGTAACTGGAAAGATGGTCTATATTGTAATCAGTACGAGAAAGCTTTTCTAAGTACACTTCCCGAATTTGGGAAACTTGCGCCTTTACTTGCTGTACCTCCGATATCTGATTACCTGGAACTTGTTGCTTCCATCCAACCATCAATGCAACCGCCCCAATAATAGACAACGCACTAACAGTCGAACAAACAGTCCATAAGGTAACATTTACCTTTTTCTTTCTGCGACTTGGTTGTTTATTTCGTACAGGTGTAGGAGTAAACATCATTTACCCCTCACGTATTATCAACAACCAACTGCAACTGAGGGCGCTTGTTTAATTGGCGTGCGATCGCAATTCCCGCACCACCCACAACTATCCCGGTTAGTAGCAACAGAGGATGCAAGGCAAGGGTCGCCCCCACTCCCAATAATTGTCCCACCATCCCAGAAACACCCAGGTTCATCAATAAACCACCTGCCGTGTTAACCAAAAAGTCAAATGCTGCACTCATAACTGCTCCCTGGCAATAATGCGACTAAAATGAGTAATTGCCTTGATTTTGAAAAGTTGATTAGGTTTTTTGTTCGTCCCTGGTAAACCAAATTATTACTAGTGCCAAAATTAAACCAACTAATTCGCCTATACCCACACCAATCAAAATTGGTTGAATACTCGGAATTTCCTGTCTCTCTTGAGTTGGGGGAACTGCTACCCACGTCCCAATAACAGTACCAGCTACTACTGAAAGCAGATTTATACCAACTGCCTGGGTAGATGTCTTTCTCAAGTTGAGTAAACTCTTATCCCGTATTTGATAGCAGATGGGTAGCATTTGAGCTACTATTTCTTCGGAGATTGCCCGGTTTTCGGCTGCGAGGACTTCAACTGTCTCGGCTGCGGTGTCGATGTACCGACTAACAGTGGATGAATCTCTTCCCCCCAGTTCACTTTGCCGAAAAAATCGTTATCAATGCGCGAGTTAATTCGCTCTTGCGCTTCATCGTAACCAGGCGGAATGGAAGTATTACCTTCAGCAGGCGAACTGCTGCCATGAAAAACAAGTTCTTCGAGAGCAAGTGTGGAAGATTCAAGTACCACTTTATGGCGTAATTCTCCTAACTGAATACCCCTATCAGCATCTCGGTAAAGTATTCCTACAAAGCTGTCGGGCGAAGCTTGTTCTGGGTCTACGCCAAATCGCTGTTTGATGTACTCGCGTTTGTCGAACTTATGTTCGCCTACTTCTGATTTGCGATCGCGCATTGCAATCAAATGCTGGGCAGCTTCTTCAAGGGACATACCTTCACGAGAGGCTGTCTCTTTGAGTTGAACTAACTGCTGCTCAACAGTTTCGTCAAGTGTATCATTTGACTGCAAAGCTAAATCCAACAACCGACAGCAGGTACGTACTACATCAGGCGACACCTGCAAAGTCTCTGCCACTTTGTTGATATGCTTCATTTCGCTCAATTCTCTTAATTACTGCTTGCACAATTGGGTTATTTTTTTCTTCATCAGATATATGCTTGCTCAAAAAGTCATAAAGGGTTACGCCATTGACTTTTTGCAAATAAGCATCTAAGCCACCAGCAGGGATTACTTGCTGTAAATATTCTTCACAAGTCAGCCGCCGAATCTTGATAGCAACGTAAAAAACATCCGCAATCTCGACTGTTGTTGCATCAAAATATCCTCCCCGCTTTCGGGGTTTTACTATACCAGCATAGGGATACCACCGTTGTAAAGCGGCAATAGAAATCCCGTATCTTTCGGCAAGTGTTTTCTGGGTGTAGATAACGTTCTCACATATCATCAAATTCTATTCCAACTGAAAGACTTCATCAATTGAAAGCGAATTAAACTAGCACCTTACCCAACTGCTTGTACATTAAAAAATAATTTACAAATCATGTCAGTTTAGTACAAGTATAGCTCAACTCAAATACAACTCAATTTCAGTTCATGTCCTAATAAACTGCACAATAGCCAAGTTACATACTGCCTATTGATAATGCAAGCACATTTGTATATATGAGTAAAAAAATAGAAAAATAACTCTTTTGGTAAGAAACTGCTCTAACAGAAATATGTAACGTGATGTGCGCCTTAATAGTCTGTGACAAGTTCATTGAACTTTTACCCATTTATGAAAATACTAGGACTACCCCTTTCAAGGTGAGCATATGTACTATCCAATTTCTTACCGCATTTCAGGCATCGCCTGCAATTGAAGGAAGAATTTATCGATTAAACTCCAAATTTTTTGACTGTAAATTAATTGCTCGCAATCGCTAAAATCGCAAAATTGCGTGAAAACGTCATTTATTTCATAGTACAAACGTTCACCTTGAAAGGGCTAGTCCTAAATACTTGACTTCACAATCTGATGACTGCAAAGCTTATTCTTGTTGAGAAATAGCCTGCTGCTGTTTCTTTATCGCACGCGCTATCAAAGGAGCTTTTTTTTCTAATCCTTGTAGAGTCAAATCCCCATCCAAATAAAGTTGATACCATTGTTGACGCTGGCGCAAGACTCTTTCATCATCCCGTAACCGCAACCGTTCCAAAGTAAATTCTGCCTTTTGACGTTGTTGTGGAGGAACTTTATCTGTTAATACTAATTGTAGGGAAGGAAGTAAAATTTCAAACCAATCTTCTCCCAAATCCAAAGGGTCAAGTACCTGGTCATCAAGCGTACCTTTACTACTGTTTATCCAAGCAGAAGCAAAGCGTAAATTGCTCCATTCATAAGCTAAATCGCAATAATTTTCACGGCTGCGATAATGATCTACTGTACCAACTGGTTCATACATAACGCTATAGCCACACAGATTATTAAATCCATCAGCTAAATAACTTTTGAAAGGCGACCAATAATCTCTGGTTCCTTTTTTGGGATCTGGGTTTTTTGCCAACCAAGCATTTCCTGGTTGTCGCACTTTTTTATCAAAATCAGGTGGTTCTGGAGGAGGATTAAATGGCATCATCTGTGTTATACCCCTGATAACCCAGAATTTATTTTCTCCGTTGTAACTATCCAACGGGGCCAAAATGGGTCATGTCCTGGTAAAACTCTTTGAAGTTCCTGATGAATTTGTGTTGGTATTCTCAGATTTTCTGGAAACGTATTCATATCATCATCACGCATCCAAGCCTCTGCTGCTTCAATTGCGATTTCTGCTTCTTTGGAACGGGCTTGTTTGAGTCCAAAAATGTCTGAGGTTAACCATCCAACTATGTCCCCTTGTTTTGACCAAGGTACTTCGTCAAGGCTAACCTCTCTATCTTGTAATTTAAATAAAAATAGTTGATCTTCTTGCTCATTAAAATTTGGCTCTAAGGAAGCAAGAACAAGTGGAGAATGAGTAGTTACTAAAGCCTGTATCTTCATCCTGGGTTGTAATTCTGTCACCACAGATAAAATAGCTGGTAAAATCACCCTCTGCCAACGAGGATGTAAATGAGATTCAATTTCATCAACTAGTAAAACTATCTGATTTACTGGCTTTTGTTGTCGCAGTTCGGAAGCTTTTTTATGTTCGTACCAAGTCCACACTAGTAAATAAGCTAGTCCCAGAATACGCTTCATTCCGGCTGATGTTTGAGTGACAGGAACATTCCCATAAGGTAGGTTAACTGTAGGAATATCGCGCACATCTTCAATAGAAACTCGCGTTGTTTCTCCCACTTCTATCCATTCGGAAGGGTGAGGTGCAAGTTTTTTAATGACATTAGAAAAGAGTTCAAATGGATATTTATTGGGTTGATTCTGCCATGTAACCCAATCTTGAATTAGACCATTACAAATAACTTTATCTTTTGACTTTAATCCATTCCAAAGTGTATTTGGATTAAAATTATAAGCAATATCGCGTTGGCGAGCAGGGTCAAAAACAGAAAAACTACCATCAACCCGCACATAAATAACTACTTCTTTTAATAAAGGCGGCATTTGTAAATTACGCCATTGCTGTTCAGAAAAATCAAACTGGCTCTGATACTCTCTTATATTTTTTTTATTGCTAACTACGGCTGTAATTTGCGGATTTTCACCTCTGACTCGCTGTGGGTACGCTGGTTGCTCTGCCCAATTTGTAGTCATCACCCACCATGCAATATCGAGTAAAAAACTTTTACCTAAACCATTATCACCCGTAAATATATTGAGCCTATCGGTAAATGCGACATCAAAATGGGCAGCAGGACCAACTTGTTGGAGGTGAAGTTCTTTTAACATTTGGCTCTCATACACAAATTTATATTGATCAACTTACTTCTTGTAAATTAAAATTGGATAGCTCAATAGTAGTTAATCATTTTTAATGAATCCCTACAATATCCTTAATCAGACTGAACTTCAGTGTGTTAGTGATGGCATGACCCGACCCCTACTAGAAAATTGCGAGACTGCCTCACATATCCTGATTTTAGTCTGGCCACAACTTGGGGATTTTGATAGCCTTGAATATGCATGGTGGTTACAGCGCAAAGCTAAAAAATTGCCTCCTGAAAAACTCGCTATTCGTGCAGTGGGAATTGGCTCACGCACCTCTGGAACAAGATTCTGTCAATATACAGGATTTCCACCCAAAAATTTATTTGTTGAACCCAATGCAGAACTACATCACCAACTTAAACTTTATTCAAGTCTGAATCTTCCTCTACCTGGACTTTCTGTGTCTCATCAAGCTTGGCTAAATCTAATGTTAATGTGTGCAGGGTTTGGAAGTCCAGGAACGCTAAGAGAAGTTTTTCGGGGATACAGGGGAGATCGTCAAGCGCCTCAACTCATTGAAGATGATGAAATTATTCAAGGTACTCCTCTACCTGCTTTTAAAGGCTCGTTTTTCCGATTAGCTGGCCCAAATGGTTTTCAACGTCCCTTTGAATTAGCAACTCTACGGCTACGTAATATGGTGGAAGTTCTGAGCAATTGGCGCACTTATGTACCAAATTCTGCCTACTTAACTCAGCGTGGTGGAACTTTTTTGTTTGATAGTAAAGGCCAGTTACTTTACTCTCATCGAGATCCAGGAATTCTGGGCTTTGCTGCTAATATGAGTCAGCCTTTATCATTTTTATCCTTTATCGAAGCAAATAGCTTTACGATGGGTGATGCGTAAAGACCCCGAATGCGCTTTGCTAAATTCGGGGGATATAAGCGAACTTTCCTGAATTTATTCATCAGTGTTCAATTGTTTGGCGTGATTCATTAATCTATGGAATGATCCTGTTGATTGCTACTTGGGACTAAATTCAATTGATTTTAATAATCCGTGAGCCTGCTAGTCGTGAAGAAATAGACGAAATGGTGAAAACTTGGGATGTATTCATTAAAATAGCAGTAGACATCGAACGCAAAATTCTTGCAGGTGGTGGCGTTCGCCATTACGAATGTGAACAAGAGTTACTTAAAGACGGTAGCAGACAACGAGATATTTGGGGTGTAGATTGGTCTCCTTTCACTCAGGAAATCGTGTTTGAGTCAATCATCAACATTCGCCCAAGCCAGAATAACCGTAGTATGATAATACAGTCTAACCAAATTCGAGAACAAGTTAGCCAAATTACCAAGCAATTGTTAGGAGGATTGTAATGCCTAACTGGAGTGCAATTGAAGCAAGTTTTTTACGTCAACCCCACGCGCAACAATTAGGAGAATTGGCAGCTAGTTTGGCACGCCTTAACTCTTGGTCACAAAAGAGTGCAATTCGTGAATTAGTTCCAATATTGTTGTCAGAAAGTTTGTTGTACGTGTCTTTAATACAACAAAAAAGTGAAATAAATAATGTTGAATTAAATCAACTCCAAGACTTATTACAAAACTGGATTAATGTTTGGGACAAATCAATGGAAATTACAGATATTGCATCTGTTGCGTCTACTTGGTCACAGCGAGTATTGGAGATGTCGGGTTTGCTGGCTTCTGAATCTATGAGTGCATAGTCTTAAGTAATGCACTTGACCACTGCGATCAGCTACGCTGGGCGGTTACGCCATCGCTCCTCGGTAAATACTGCTGTATCAAGAGTCGGCAGTCGCATCATCATCAGTGGTAGAGTATTTAGAGATATAGCAATAAAATAATTATTTTTATTTGGTAATTAATTATATTTTGCTACAGGATTATGAGAATACTACACAGCAATTTGCTCCCAGCTAGAATTCTCCTCAAGAATATTTTTTTCATCAAGAGAAAGTATTTTAGGTTGCATTTGTTGTAGGTCACGCAGTACCATTTCGGTATCCTCAGCATTAAATTTATAGTACTCAGTTAAACTCCCTATGGGATGATTAAAGCTTTGATAACGGTGTTTGAAATATAATTCAATATTTCCCCTGTGTTCCCAAGTTCCTAATACTCTAATAGCAACACTGGAATAATGAGCAAGTAAATCAATTTTTACTTCTGCTACTCGCTTGACAACGGATCTTTGGGTTACTCCTATCTTGTACAGAGTGCCAATATTCGTTTCAATCTCTAAAAAATATAGGCTAGAGGATAGAATACGTTGAAGTTGAGCGCGATACAGCTTCAAATCTGTAAATCGATATGCTAAATCTGGAGCATTTTTGTATTCGGCGTGTTTAAAAGCTAGCTCAAATTTCAGCAGTTTTTTAAGTAATAGTGGCTCCTGTACATCATTGAACCGCGCAAACTCTAGCGCTCCAACAGGAATTTTACCCAAATCACTAAATTCATACTCAGGTGGGGTTAAGTATAGGTTTTTTCTTAACACTCCTGCTTTGAGTAAACTAGAAGTAATTAAGTAGGAACTAATAGGGTAGTTTTTGGCTCCGTACTCCTGCCAAAGCAGCTTTAACTGTGCCAAATCCTTGCCAGATAATTGAACGTTGAAATTGTCATAGAGTGGCAGAGTAGGAAATTCTCGGTTAGCTATGGGGCGGCAGGTTTCTTCATTATGAGCAAAATGATGCTCTTTCACCTTGCCTTTTTTAGCAGTTAGACTGCTATTACACTAAGGACACTGAAGTGAAGTCTTCCCCCTATTGATATTTTCAATACATATCAAGATACCTTCTTCATTTACACCATATTTTAGCCACATTGTCATACCATTATTGAATAGTTAAAGTTGCTCTTACTAGTGTGCTTTAACTTTTCTAAGATGTCTCTATCTTCTGGAGTAATATAATGTTGATTTTAAGAATTAATGCACCAGTTAAAAACCCCTCCAAGGTTGGAGAGGTAAAGTAGCTTTTCAAAGGCTGTACTGAAACTATGCTTTATTCAAAGTTGCCAAGATCCATCATGTGATAAGCAATAACAGCAGTATCAAAGGGTTGCAGAGAATTGATATTTATGGGATTACTGGGTAAAGTAATTGATGTTTCACTCTTGTTAGAAGTAGCTGTTTGATTGTTAGCGATTCTAGGTAGTAAAATAGAACCAACAAAATTTGCCAAATTGAGTGAATTAGCGAGTTTCATAGGTGATTCTGTGTTGGTTATTGTATATATATATTTAACTGAAATAATCTAACAACTTATGCATCACAGTTAATCATTTGTAGGTGCGATGGCGTACCCGCCCGCCGGAGGCATCGCTCTTTTTTCGTCTCTACGAGACGCTACTCGCGTTCGCTTTAATGAAGAGCGATATGGCTGGCGCTCTTACCACAATTCCTGTTATTCAATTTTTTATTCCTGAACCACCAACTCTTGCAGTAAGGCATCATTTATCCTTTGTGCCTCTTTCCCAGTACTTTCCTTGATGTCAAAAGCCTGCTGCACCACAGCTTGAAATGACTCTGGCAATGATTCAAATTTTTCCGAATTGAGTATAACGATGCGGCAACCTGGGTAAGGCATAAAATCAGTAAAGGGTTCCATCCCCGATTTAATCAGAGTTTTGCTAAGTTCCGCGATGGGATGATGAGGCTTTTGGTTGTCCTCACTGCGGTTGATTTCTGATGCCATGTAACCGCAAAACCAACTCAAAGTGTCAATATCTTTCTGCAATGCTACCAAAATACCCGTTACTACTCGTTGGTTGAGGTTGACAGGTAGATAATCAAAGATGTTGTCTAGGGCTTCTGGGTGTCGCTTGTAGCAATAACACACCGCAGATTCAATAAGTTTATCGATTTTAGAAGGTTGAGATTGCCCAAATCCCTTTGCACACATGGCACTGCCTCAAATTACCTTTAGCTTGATTACATTTAGGACAAGCTAATGTCAAATTACTCACACGATTTATCATGGCTTGTTCGGCTCAAAACACTGCTCGGTTCCCGTCAAAAGCTGTTTAATTTTGAGCGACAGTTGCCCAGAACTGGCACGCATCCTGGGGTGTCGTGACCGTAATATCGTTTACCCGTAGGTGGGCTGGTCAATGTAGGCTTTTACAAGCCCCCGCTAGAATCTACAAAGATTTAGCGGCGGGTCATTGACTGTTCTGGTTGAGTTGCTGCTCAAGCTGCTCATCCCAGAAGGCGGCTTCTATTTTGTGTCCATCTGGATCGCGCACAAAGCAGCCGTAATACGGCTCACTATAGTCGGGTCTGCCACCGGGGGCACCATCGTCTTTGCCTCCTGCTGCTAATGCTGCCTCATAGAAGGCGTGGACTGCTTCTTTTGTAGGAGCAATAAAACCAATGTGAGTTCCATTACCAACCGTTGCAGGTTGCCCGTCGAAGGGAATTCCCACCCAAAATTCGGGATACTGTTTGCCATAGGCGATCGCCCCCGGATGCTCCATAAATCGCTTACAGCCCAATGTTGGCAACACAGCATCATAGAAGGCGATCGCTCGTTCAAAATCATTAGTACCAATCGAAACATGCGAGAGAATGCTGGGATTGTTATCCATGTCGGAATCCTCTATCAGTTGAGGTGGATGTGGATGTGCCAGAGAGCCGATCGGTGATTTGCTGCACCCGAACACAACTTGACGAAACGATTGGATTATAACAGTACTAAAGTACTAAGCCGACTTGTCTTCTTTTGCCTTTTGTTAAGTTAAGCTGTTCCACATTTCAATTGCATAATTAAGGCGGGCAAGATGCCCACCCCACAAGAGTTATATAAATTTTAGATATGCAAACTAGATGTGGTTTAGCTTACAAGTTCACCCTGTTAGAAGATTTTTTATTTCTTTTTCAACGGCATCATGGATGCCTGGCACTTTAAACTGTTGTAAACCCTTAGCCAGACTGAATGTTAGGTTGAACTTCGCGCAACCGACGTTCCAGAAAACGACGCTCACTGTCATTTGTCACTAATTCTAGTGCCCGTGTATAGCTCTGGGTCGCTTCCTCTAATGCTCCAACACGCCGGAATAAATCTGCACGGGTGGCATAAAAGAGATGATAGCTGTCCAGTTCTGGAGCAAGGCTATCAATCAGTCCAAATGCGGCTTGAGGACTGTCTGCCATTGCGATCGCCACCCGCATCCCAGGTGCAAAAGTCGGCACCGTCGAAATCCGTCCTGTCATCGAAGTTGCGGGACTACCAGCACAGCCCTGACCGTCCTTAACCGCTTGAACTCAAGGAGAACTCTCATGCAAAACAATTCCAAAATCACTCCCTGTTTATGGTTTGATGATCAAGCCGAAGCCGCCGCTCAGTTTTATACGTCGATTTTTCGCAATTCCAAAATTGTCCACGTCAGTCGATATGGAGATGCTGGACAGGAAATGAAAGGAAAACCAGCCGGAGCCGTCATGACTGTCAGCTTTGAACTTGATGGTCAGCCGTTCACAGCACTCAACGGTGGTCCGACCTTCAAATTTAACGAGGCAATTTCCTTCCAAATCTTTTGCGATACCCAGGCGGACGTGGACGATTACTGGCAAAAATTGTCTGCTGGTGGGGATGAAACCGCACAGCAATGCGGCTGGCTCAAAGACAAATACTGTGTCTCCTGGCAAATTATTCCTCGCATTCTGATTGAGTTACTCAACCACCCCGACGAGGCAACCTCTCAAAAAGTGACCACTACCATGCTGCAAATGAAGAAGATCGAGATTGATGAACTCAAACGTGTCGCTGCTGATTAGCGGTTCCTTCGGAGTTGCGTCTTGTGCTAATCAGCACACCAACCCAATACTTGTCGGGTTTTGGGGAAAAGGGGAAGGTGGGGCACCCTTTGGGGATAAGGGGCGGGGGGAAGGGGAAAGAAAAAACCTTTACCCTTTAACCTTTTCCCCAAACCCAATGTCGAGTTGAAAATGCACAAAGCGTGCAGTATTGACACCCAACCCCTCGCAATCTAACTCAAAATCATTCAATAGGAGATTTCACAATGAAAGTCATGGTCTTTGTCAAAGCAACCCAAGACTCCGAAACTGGGGTCATGCCGAGCGAACAGCTTTTAACTCAAATGGGGCAGTACAACGAAGAATTAGCCACCGCAGGTATCTTGCTCGCCGCTGAGGGGTTTCATCCTAGCTCAAAAGGGGTGCGAGTTCACTTTTCCCGAACCGATCGCACTGTCACCCAGGGACCTTTCACTCCAGCGCAGGAGCTAGTGGCAGGGTACTGGTTGTGGCAAGTGAACTCAATGGAAGAGGCAGTTGCTTGGGTAAAGCGCTGCCCTAACCCTATGCCAGGAGACTCCGAGATTGAGATTCGTCCCGTATTCGAGGCAGAGGATTTTGGTGAAGTCCTGACACCCGCCTTAAGGGAGCAGGAAGACCGCATTCGCGCTCAACTTGAAACGCAGCAGCAAGAGTAACGTCAGCGAAGAGGACAAGGGGCAGGGGGCGGGGGGCAGGGGGGAGAACCCCATAAATAAATTTAGGGGCTTGTAACCCTTGTGGCAGGGGAACTCCAGTATCTTTCTCCCTTGCTCCCTGCTCCCTGCTCCCCTGCCTCTTTGGTCATCAGCAACCGCGCAAATGATGTTTATATGCAAACAATCCGCTCATCAAAACGCAGAATCGATTACAAAAGGAGAAATCAATGCAACTCAATTCTTACCTGATGTTCAACGGCAACTGTGAGGCAGCGTTCAAGTTCTATGAACAATGTCTGGGTGGCAAGATGACTATGATGATGACACACAAAGAAGCACCTTCGGCAGAAAATGTCTCACCGGAATGGCAAGACAAAATCATGCACGCTTGCCTTGAACTAGATGATCGCCTCCTGATGGGATCTGACTGCCCACCAGGATACTTTGAAACCCCGCAAGGTTTCTACGTACAAATTAGCGTTCCTGAAATCGCTGAGGCAGAACGGCTTTTTCACGCTCTAGCAGAAAACGGCAAGGTGAAGATGGCGATCGCGCAAACGTTCTGGTCATCGCGCTTTGGCATGTTGATCGATCAGTTTGGGACACCGTGGATGATCAACTGCGAACAAACCATCTGAGCCTATACCAACATCTGTCCTTTGTCCTTTGTAAATAACCTGAGTTCGGGATAAGGAATCCTCAAAAGCTTTGAATTATCGTTGTTCTGTCTAAAGCTCTGTTTTCATCTATTGTCAATAAGACATATTGCTGAGATTAGTTTCATTTGTGAACCTTATTGACAAAATAATTCCACTTTTATCCCTGCTTTGATCAATTCCAGTTTTATTCAATCCTGACAGAATAAGCTTTTTAGCTTCTGGCTTAACCCGAACTCAGATTAAATAGCCACTGACTAACAACTAACTACACCAGGAGAAACCATGAGTACTCAAATTTTCGTCAACCTACCCGTCAAAGATCTCCAGCAATCCATTGAGTTTTTCACAAAACTTGGCTTTCAGTTCAACCCCCAATTTACCGATGAAACGGCCACCTGCATGATTGTGTCCGAAACCATCTTTGTGATGCTTTTGACGCATGAGAAATTCAAAACATTCACGCCGAACCCGATTTGCGATGCCACAAAAAGTACCGAAGTGTTGACGTGCTTATCAGTTGATAGCCGAGAAAAAGTGGATCAGCTGGTTCGTGAAGCCGTTGCTGCTGGTGGCACAACCTACAACGAACCTCAAGACCACGGATTTATGTACGCGCATGGATTTCAGGATTTAGATGGTCACATTTGGGAACTGATTTACATGGAACCCGAAGCAACCCATCCAGTTGAGGCCAAAAGGGAAGGAGCAGGAGTGTAAACCACAACAGAACAACCAGTGGAACACAAATTTGCGAACTCATCAAAACATGAGTACACCCATTCATACAAGAAGATTAAAGATATTTGCACATCACTGAGGTTGATTCATGAAACTCTATGAATTTGCTCCCACACGATCAATTCGGGTTCGCTGGGTTCTCCAGGAACTTGGGGTGGAATTTGAAGCAATCTCCATCAACATGCGGGCAGGTGAACACCGTACACCCGATTTTCTCACCATTAATCCCACTGGCAAGCTCCCTGTACTCATCGATGGCGAACACATCATCACTGAATCCGTAGCCATTGCTTTGTACCTCGGTGAGAAGTACCCAGAATCTAACTTGGTACCTACAGACTTGCTTCTGCGAGCACAGCTTTATCGTTGGCTCCTCTTTACTGCCACCGAATTGGAACAGCCGCTATGGCGTATCGCTCGCCACACGTTTATATACCCAGAAGAGTTGAGATTGCCTGCTGAAATACCTCTCGCTCGGCAAGACTTCACCAGTATGGCTGTCGTTTTAGAGAACCATCTGTTGGATCGGCAGTTTGTAGTGGGTGAACACGTCACAGTGGCTGATTTTGTGCTTGCTTACACACTGGATTGGGCGAACGAAGTTCAGCTACTCGCCACTTTCCCCACGCTGGTGGACTACATGGAACGAATGTACAAACGACCAAAGGCATCTGGGCGAATCGCAGCTGCACTTGCAAGTCTCAATCAGACCTCACAATGATTCACGATCTGATCAGCCGTTTGGGTATCAGCCAGAGTGAAGTCTGGTAGATATTGTTTTACAGAGACATCCAGGACATCCAGGTTAATTTTTCCAGCTTCTACCAATTGCAGCGCTGCGATCGCTTCTAGAGGCAATCATTGTCTAGCAAAAGCCAAGTCACTTCAACGATATCATCAAAGCTGTCAATCTCCTGAACAGTCTTCTTCATCTACCCAATCTTCATCCCAGAGAAGTTCATTGTAAACCTTAGTTGCTTGAGATATTTTTAGGTTGTGAGCTGCTGTCACACAATTTCTTGGTTGCCAGCCAATGAGGGCATATCTTCCATGTAAATGTCTGACAGCATCTTTGCAGTCATTAATTACTGGAATATCTTCTTTGATGTATTTCCGCAATTGGACTCCTAAACGAATTGCCTCCATTTCATAATTTTGAAAGTAGGGTTCTTCAACATCAGGTGTAGAAATCAGCAATGCTCTCACCCAAGCATGATTTTTATAGATAGCCTTCGCTACAACTAAATTAACTTGTTTTGGTGTCCAGTTGCTCCTTTGTAAAAACTTATCTATTGCTGATTCATCATCTAAATCTATATCTACGTTAGATTCTGAAAGTATTTCCGAGATATCTGTATTTTCTAGGAACAGTTCATACCATTCTTGAAATGTTTCGGGACTAAATAGTTTTCGCGCTTCTTCAAATGAAATTTTCTCCCATCCAGCATCTGTAACTATTTCGTTACCAGTTTTTGTAATGAATAGATTCTCTTCTTCTACCATCCAAGGGAAGGATGTATTGTAATGTTTTCTCTTTCGTTTACCCATTGAGCCATTGCAATGTCTATTGCCTTGCCGCCTAAACGTCTACGCACTCAACTTTAATGCTACCGTTGATTATTTGGTAGGCTTCTTTACCAAAGAGCAACTCCTGTTTGTGACAGTACGTACACCACAAGAGGAACGTATTTTTTTTGCCTATGTTTAACAGGAGTATCACCCACAAAAATCATCCACCCGGATATCCCGCCAAATGTCAGAAATCTGCCAGCCAGAGTTGCCAACAGACTGTACTGGAGGATTGTCAAGGAATGGAATATAGTCAGGTTCTCTTGGAAGAAGAATTGCTGCTGGTTGCTCATCAACTACAGGGGCTGAAGAATTGACGGTATCAGGTTGAAGATTTTGGTCTTCAGCGTGTTGGATTTCCATCATTTTCTTCAGAGTCAGCTTGTCGGATTTTTTGATGATCTTCATAATCTATCTTGTTAATGTTTTCATTTACTGCTCCCCAAAGGCATTGGCTGAAAATCTTGATAACAGCAAAGTTGGGAGAAATTGGGTGTTAATAATTGCACGGAGTATACAAGATACAGCAAATCTATGGAAAATACGAGTCCCTTGCTGAGGAATTTATCTTTTTCGATACAAGTTCCGGTACTTTAGGTGTGTATGCTATGGCAGCAATGCCTTTCGGATGACAAAATTCAAAGTGCCATTGTACTTATTCAGGACAATATGCCAGCAATAAACCTTGAAGCCGGACAAATCGTTCGAGTACGCTCCCGACAGTATCTTGTAGAAGATGTAGTTCTTGGGCCGTCTGCTGAGGAAGACACTTTAGTTCGCCTTTCGTGTCTAGATGACGATGCACTAGGAGACCCCCTGGAAGTTTTGTGGGAGAGAGAAGTCGATGCTCAGTACATAGGTGCAACGAATTGGGATTTAGTTGCCAGCCGAGGATTTGACGATGCACGGCTGTTTTCTGCCTACCTGCACACACTGCGTTGGAACTGCGTCACTTCCATAGACCCAAAATTATTTCAGGCACCTTACAGGGCCGGGATTGAGGTGAAAGCTTATCAGCTAGAGCCACTACGTAAAGCCTTACTGATGCCTAGAGTAGCTCTGTTTATTGCCGATGATGTTGGTTTGGGCAAAACCATTGAAGCTGGGCTGATCCTCCGCGAAATGTTGATGCGCCAAAAAGTGAGGCGCGTTGTCATTTCCTGTCCGCCATCGGTGGTACGACAATGGCGGGATGAAATGGAGAGCCGATTTGGACTCACTTTTATGATTTTTGACCGAGAGTTTGTCGCCTCTCGTCGCCAAGAACGCGGCTATGGAATTAACCCTTGGACAACACACAACCGCTTTATTATTTCTCATGCGCTACTCCGAGATGAAACTTATGCTGCACCATTACGTGATTGGTTAGGTGATTTTTCTGCTGCATCAATGATGATACTTGATGAGGCTCATAACGCCGCCCCAGCAAGTGGTGCCAAATATGCTGTTGATTCTCAATTGACACAAACTGTTCGTAACTTAGCTCGTAGGTTTGAGCATAAGCTGTTTCTCTCTGCCACTCCTCACAACGGCCACTCTAACAGCTTTGCCGCACTACTAGAAATTCTTGACCCACAACGGTTTTGCCGAGGCGTACCCGTTCGCAACCCAAAACTCCTTGATACTGTGATGGTAAGGCGTTTAAAACGCGACCTACGGGAAATAGGAGAAGATTTTCCTAATCGCCAGGTTATCCCCATAGTTATTGATGGGCTACCTGCAAATGCCCCAGAGTTAAAGCTGTCTCGATTGTTACAAGAGTATCGCCAACTACGTGAGGAGCGCCTAAAAGATACATCCAAATCCACTCAGAAGTCAGCGATGCTTGTTGTCACCTCTCTGCAAAAACGCCTACTCTCCTCTATCGAAGCATTTGCCAGAACTTTAAAGGTGCATCGTACTGCAATTGAAAAGCAAGCTGCTTCTACTCCTAATACAACTAAATTGTCACGTAATTTACCGCTACTGTGGGAACCTCCAGGGGTTGATGATGACCGCGCTGAACTTGATGAAATGGAAGTAGAGGAGGAAGAAGATGCTCAGATGATGGCAGCAACTAGTCAAGCTACGACCTCTGCACTAACAGCCCGCGAACTAGAACTACTAGAAGAAATGTCTGAGACTGCAAATGCTGCACGTTATCAGCCAGACCCCCGCATCAAAGAACTAGAAAATTGGATTCGCAGCAATCTCTGTCCCAATTTGGGCGAGGCAGGGGCTACTTGGAATGACCGCCGAGTAAGTATATTTACTGAATATACAGATACAAAACGCTACCTCCAACAGCAATTAGAAGCGTTGATTGCAGGCTCAGAGCGTGAACATCAACGCATCGATGTATTTCACGGTGGTATGGGCGAAGAACGCCGAGAAGCAATCAAATTCGCTTTTAATACCGACCCATCTCGCCATCCTCTGCGTATCCTCATTGCTACCGATGCAGCGCGGGAGGGGGTAAACCTACAAAATAACTGCGCTGACCTGTTTCACTTTGACGTACCGTGGAACCCTAGCCGCATGGAACAGCGCAACGGGCGGATTGACAGAAAACTGCAACGATCGCCTATTGTTCGCTGTTACTATTTTGCATTGCCACAGCGAGCCGAAGACCGGGTACTAGATATCTTAATTAAAAAGACGGCAACCATACAAAAAGAACTGGGTAGCCTTTCCCCAGTGGTAGAGAAGAATTTATCAAGATTGCTGGAAGGGGGTATTCGCCATGAAGAAGCAAATTCAATTACTGAGGTGATTAAAAAAGTAGACCAGTCTGAGACTCAAGCCAACGCTTTCTCCCAAGTAGTTGATGAAGAATTGGAGGAAATTAGACTCAGGAAAGGGCAATTGGTTAACCAAGTGGCACAACTTCAAGAAATGCTCGAAACTTCGCAGGACTGGTTGGGACTGGATGATCGCCATTTTCGGGATGCTATTTCCGCTTCTTTGGAAATTTTGGGAGTAAGTTCGCTCGCACCTGTGGATGCTAATGAGGCGGCTAATGACCCTACTACTGCGCGTTGGATAGTACCATCTCTCGACCAACGCTTGGGAGCAGATCCCACCTGGGCTAATACTCTTGATACCTTAAGAATACCGCGAAAACACGGTCAAAAACCTTGGGAATGGCGACGGGAGGCTCCCATTCGTCCAGTAATTTTCCGCGATCCTGGTACATTGGATGGTGATGTAGTTCACTTGCATTTGGAACACCGGGTAGTGCAGCGGTTACTGGGACGCTTTTTATCGCAAGGTTTTACACACCATGAATTAACTCGTGCTTGCGTCTGTCTCACGGATGAACCCCTACCTAAAGTGTTAATTTTAGGACGCTTATCTTTATATGGCGATCGCGCCACTAGATTACATGATGAAGTAATTGCTGTGGCTGCGGAATGGTCAGACCCAGTAACTAGAGGGCGTAAAAAGTTACAAGCTTTACCAGAAGGACAAAAGGATGATGTTTTAGCTTTACTGGAAAATTCCTTGGCTTCTCCCCGGTTGCGAGAGGTTCCTGCATCAGTTAGACAACGCTTATGTCAAGCTACATCTGAGGATGTGGGAGAGTTGACACCACATTTGCATAAACGTGCAGAGGTGCTAGCTGAACGCGCCAAGAAAAGGTTGACAGCACGGGGACAAAAGGAAGCTGAGGAAATGAAAAAGATTTTAGAGGAACAACGCGATCGCATTCTCAAAACTAAACAAGAAACTGAACAACCCCTACAGCTTTCGTTATTTGCTGAAGAAGAGTTGCGTCAGTTAGAAGCAGACCGTCGCCATTGGGATAAGCGGCTAAATATGCTAGCTGAAGAGTTGGTGCGCGAACCAGCGCGAATTGAAGCAATTTATGAAGTGAAGGCGGTACGCGTTGAACCTGTAGGTATAGTTTATTTGTATCCAGTTAGCGGTTAGTTGTTAATTTGCAGTAATTGATTCTTAAATCTATGACTTATGCTGAAATTTTTTCAACAGAAACTTGATGCATAATTCGCTCTTTTAACGAATCTGCTGCAACTGCTGCAATAGTTTCCCAATCTTCTTGTTTCAACAAAACTGCCAGCAATTCGCGCAGTATCTCTCGATTAGAGATAAACTCTTCGCCATAAAATTCATCTTTTCCCAAAACAATGAGTAGGTGTTCTCTGACTTCTGGTGTAGGTAGCCTTAATCTTTGAAGTAATCTATCTCTTGCAGTTTTTACCGCAATTTTTGTAGCTGTTCCTAAATTCCAGTTATTCAGCAGCAACCGCACTTCTCGATTAAGAGAAATACGTAATGTTGTTAAACGTCCTAAAAGTTCGAGGTTAAGCATTAGGTCGCCAAACCCAGAACCCCAATCTAATCCGGCACTAATGTTACCACCGGCTTTATCCTCAGCTTCAACAGCTTTTCGCAACCATTCTTCATCAAACAATAAATCCATCGGATTTACTGCGTTTTCTTGATTAAAGGCGCTTTGATTGTAATTAGGTTCTTCCTGACTCATTAACTTAACCTCGCTACCTATTCAGAAGAACGACGAACTCCATACTCAAAATAAACTAGGTCTTCGTAATCTTCATCCTCTCCCAAATCAATCATCCCTTGATTATCATAAAATTCTTCTGCTCCTGGTAGCGAATGCAACCCAACTCTACCCTCGTAACCTAGTTCTATACTGCGGTTTCTGGCAAAAGCTAAGAGTGCAGTACCAACACCTTTTAATTTTGGAGGGCGTTGAATAAATTCCCGGTTCCAAGGCGCAGAAGCAATTCCATCAAGGTATACCAGACGTTTTCCCTCACTGATACGCGAACCGTGCATTTTAGTTTCAATCAGCATTAACCCTTGAGTTTCGCCTTCGTACTCAATTGCATAGCCTTCGCGGTTTGGTTGTCTGCCAATAACGAACTGAAGTTTAAACTCCCAGTCCCAAAATTTATCTTCTTGTCCGCACAATCTTAATTGTTCTTTCCACGCGGAGGCATAATCATTGACGTGCTTTTGCACTAATTCGACTAAATCTGCTTCCACGGCCATGCTATCTTGACCGCGAATTAGTTTTACTTTTGTTCGCATCGCACCAAAATTGTGAACCAGCGCGTTGCGGTGAGCCAGTCCGGTGGACGGGTTTCCCGGCATAAAGGAACTGGCGTTAGTGCAGCGTTAGCGACGCAGGAGCGTCACCCGGAGGGAGGTCTCCTCCGTTGTACCGACTGGCGTGTGCATTAGCAGACTTTGATGTTATCAGATAAAGTAAACAAACCGCACCAGGCTCAGAAAACGCAAAGGAGAAACGATGGCGATTGACCCAGAAATCACGAGACATAAAGAGTGGTTGGGTTTTCTCCAGCCTGTAGGGTTGGTAGTATCTCCCCCGGCGTTGGTGAAGGCGCAGGCGGTGGTCAACCGCAATATTGTAGATTTGCAACAATCATTACTGGCTGCGGTTGATGAGGATGGCTATATTGCTGATTTTCCGGCTTTTGTGGTAAATGTATTAAGCTGGGCTGATAGTGACCTTGTTAAACCATCACTAGAATACGAGATAGCTTTAACTGATTACAGCGAAATTCTTGCGCCTACCTATATTGTGCCTGACCCGGATAGCGACAAGCCGCAGATTTTGGTGCAAATAATTTCTCCTGCTACTGACTTGGATGTAGTCGCACCAGAATTAACTAAGTCTAGCAGTGGTTGGCACGCCAGCCCCCAAGCTAAGTTTGAGCGGTTGTTGCGGGAGACGCAAATACCCATAGGTTTGTTGTGTAATGGTGGGTTGCTGCGTTTGGTGTATGCGCCACGGGGCGAGTCTTCTGGACATTTGACTTTTCCAGTACAGGCGATGTGTGAGGTGTCTGGACGGCTGATTTTGGGGGCGATGGAAATGCTGCTGTCGGCATTTCGCGTGTTTAGTGCTACTACAGGCCGTCGGTTACAAAATTTGTTGGAAGATAGCCGTAAGTACCAAGCGGAAGTTTCTACAACCTTGGCTAACCAAGTGCTGGATGCTTTGTGGGAACTGCTGCGTGGGTTTCAGATGGCGGATGCGGCTGTTGATGGTAAGCTCTTAAGTGAAATTGCTGCCACAAATCCGCAACACATTTATGGTGGATTAATAACCACACTGATGCGACTGGTGTTTTTGCTCTACGCTGAGGACGAAGGGTTAATGCCACCAGACGATGTTTATCAGCGTAACTATTCTGTATCTGGATTGTATGAACGGCTACGAAAAGACGTGGGAAATTACCCTGATACGATGGATCAGCGTTATGGGGCGTGGGTGTGGCTGTTGAGTTTGTTTCGCTTGGTTTATGACGGCGGCGGACAAACACCAGAGTATTTACCAGCACGGCATGGTCAGCTTTTTGACCCGGATGAGTATGCGTTTTTGGAAGGTCGCTCACGCGGTAGTAAGTTTGTCAAGGGTCAACCAATCGAACCTCCGCGAATTCCCGATGGTGTGGTGTATCGTTTGTTAGAAAAGCTACTAATTTTAGAAGGGGAGCGCCTGTCTTATCGGGCATTAGATGTGGAGCAAATTGGCTCGGTGTATGAGGGCATTATGGGTTTTGCTGTGGAACGGGCAGAAAGTCCGAGTATTGGAGTTTACAGTAAGCCCAAGGGATCAAAGGTTTCTACGACGGTGGTAGTAGATGTGACGGCGATTTTGGCAGCAAAGTCAGCTGACCGTCAGAAGTTACTGAAGGAATGGGCAAATTGTGAGGTGTCAGGTAATGCCCTCAAGGAACTGAAGGCGGCGCAGACATTAGAAGATGTAGTGATTGCACTAGGTCGCAAGGTATCGCGGCAAACACCTAATTTGTTGCCTGTGGGTTCGCTGTACTTGCAGCCAGGGGAAGAACGCAGGCGTTCTGGTTCGCATTATACACCCAGGTCACTGACTAAACCAATTGTGGAAACAACGCTGCGTCCGGTGTTGGAGGCGTTGGGAGAAAAACCGACTGCGGAACAGATTTTATCTTTGAAAGTTTGTGATTTGGCGATGGGTTCTGGTGCGTTTTTGGTAGAAACCTGTCGTCAATTGGCTGAAAAGGTTGTGGAAGCGTGGGAACGCGAGGAAAACGATACCCGCCTGGGAATTGGCGATCGCAACCAAAATGCGATAATGAATAGCGATCGCAACCAGAATACGATAATTGATAACGATCGCAACCAGAATACGATAATTGATAACGATCGCAATCAGAATGCGATAATGAATAGCGATCGCAATGACAATGCGACAATTCACAATAACGATCGCAACCAGAATACGACAATTAGCAATTATGGCAAAGAAGAACCTTTATTAATTGCGCGTCGCTTGGTGGCGCAACGGTGTTTATATGGCGTGGATAAAAACCCGTTTGCGGTGAATTTGGCGAAGTTATCTTTATGGTTGGTGACGCTGGCGAAGGATTTACCTTTTACATTTCTTGACCATGCGCTCAAGTGTGGGGATTCGCTGGTAGGGTTGAGGAAGGAGCTGATTGGGTCTTTTGGGAAGGATGCTACTGACGATTTACCGCTATTTGTATATTTGAAAGAGCAACTTGACCGTGCGCGTTCTTATCGGGCGGAAATTCAGGCGTTGGATACCCGCAGTGATGCTGATGATGACCAAAAGCGGGATTATTTATACAAAGTAGAACAAGAATTGCACCAAGCGCGGTTAACGGGGGATGTGAGAATTGCGGCGTTTTTTGAGGGAAGTAATAAGAAGCAGCGAGAGGAGAGGAAAGCAGAGATTGCAGAATTAGTGAAGAGATGGCGGTATCACCAAGCTGATACTGAGGGTTTGGAGGAAATTGCTAGCAGGTTGCGGAGTGGAGACAAAGGGATTATTCCGTTTAACTGGGATATTGAGTTTCCAGAGGTTTTTGATAGGGAGAATTCGGGGTTTGATGCAATTATTGGAAATCCGCCGTTTGCGGGGAAGAATACAACAATTAATGCTCATGCACTCGGTTATCAAGATTGGTTAAAGGAAGTTTACCCAGAGTCTCACGGTAATTCTGATATTGTGGCGTTTTTCTTCCGTCGTGCTTTTGAGATATTGCGGGAAGGTGGAACGTTTGGGCTAATTGCTACAAATACTATTGCTCAAGGTGATACTCGTAGTACCGGACTACGTTGGATTTGTCAGAATAAAGGCACAATTTATAATGCTCAAAAGCGGTTTAAATGGCCTGGGATGGCAGCAGTAGTTGTGAGTGTCGTTAATGTTTTTAAAGGAATTTCTAAAGGCTTAAAACTTTTAAATGGGCGAGAAGTTCCCCTAATTTCTGCATTTTTGTTTCATGCAGGGAGAAATGAAAATCCGGCAGTGTTGTTGGTAAATGCTGATAAAAGCTTTATTGGAAGCATACTTTTAGGTATGGGTTTCACGTTTGATGATACCAATCCAGATGCAACACCTCTTGCAGAAATGCACCGCTTGATTGAGAAAGATGCAAAAAATGCTGAAAGAATTTTTCCTTATATTGGAGGTGAAGAGGTAAACAGTAGTCCAAATCATGGACATCATCGCTACGTTATCAATTTCGGGGAAATGAACGAAGATGAGGCACAGCAATATCCTGATTTAATGAGGATTGTAGAGGAGAAGGTTAAGCCAGCAAGATTAAAACAAAACCGTGAAATACGCGCACGTTATTGGTGGCGTTTCGGTGAAACTACACCTGCATTATTTAGAGCGATCGCTCCAATTGATAGAGTATTAGTAGTTGCGAGAGTAGGTCAACATGGCTCATTTGCATTTCTGCCTAAAGGAATGGTTTACTCTGAGCAACTTGTAGTTATTGCACTTCCTAATTACTCAGCATTCTGTTCTCTTCAATCTCGTCTACATGAAATTTGGGCAAGATTTTTTGGTTCATCCATGAAAGATGACCTCCGCTACACTCCTTCAGACTGCTTTGAAACCTTCCCTTTCCCCGAAAGCTGGGAAACTAACCCCACCCTAGAAGCAGTAGGACAAGAATACTACGAATTCCGCGCCGCCTTAATGATTCGCAACAACCAGGGACTAACCGACACCTACAACCGCTTTCACGACCCAGAAGAACGCGACGCTGATATCCTAAAATTACGCTCACTGCACGCCGCGATGGATAAAGCCGTACTCGAAGCTTACGGCTGGAGTGACATTCATACCGACTGCACCTTCCTGCTAGACTACGACGATGAAGACGAGGAAGAAGAAACCAGCAACGGACGACAGCGAAAAAAACCTTGGCGCTACCGTTGGACAGAAGAAGTGCATGATGAAGTTTTAGCACGCCTACTCGACCTTAACCAAGAGCGAGCAAACATGGAAATTCTCGGCGGTAAAGCAGCACAAAAGAAAACCAAAACTAAAGCTAGTAAGAAGAAAGCTAGTAAACCGCGTAAAATGAAGGAAGATGTACCAATAATACCAGGGTTAAATGTGGAGTGATTTGCAGTTCAGACACATTAATTAAACAATAAGTATAAATATGACAATCAAAGACCAACTTTTCCAAGAAATTGAGTCAGCACCAGATGAACTAATAGCCGAAACACTTAATTTTTTGCGCTTTTTAAAAACAAAAGAAACCCAATTACAACCAAAATCAAATCAAGTAGAATCTACCATAACACCTACAATTAATTCTACAGGTAGGTCACTTCTAGAACATCTAAAAACCATAGGTACTTGGGAAGGCGATGATTTAGAAGAGTGTCTAAGGCTAGTCATTGCTAGTCGTGGTCAAGCGAAATTTGATGATAATAATCCTTTTGAATAATGTACTTACTCGATACAAATCACTGTAGTTTTGCCATTTTAGGAAATATCAATATACTAAATCGTTTGCTTGAGGTCGAAAACAGTTTAATTTCAACCTGTGTTATTGTGCAGGGAGAATTGATAGATATGGCTGTACGTTCTCAAAGACAACAAAGTAATTTAGCACTAATCATAAATTTTCTTAGAGGTATCTATATCCATAACATTGAAAAAGAAACTGCTAATATCTACGGGCAACTCAAAGCTGATTTATTTAATCAATTTGCACCTAGAGAAAAAAGCAAGCGGAGAAAAACTAAAATAACTGATTTAGGTTTTGGTGAAAATGACTTGTGGATTGCAGCGATTGCTCTACAACATAATCTTACCATCGTCTCAGCCGATAGCGACTTTCAGCGTATTAAACAAGTAAGAACATTATCTATTGAATCGTGGTTGACAAGTTGATTAATTTATGAAATTAATTACTTTCATTCTGGTTTAACCAAGCTACTAAATCAGATATTTCTGAAAAGTCTAGTAGTGCTTCTGCTAAATCATCTATCTTTTCAACAGATAGCATTAGAATTCTATCAATCAATGATGAATCTATGTAATTAAATTTATGGTTCAACGTATTGAGGAAATCCTGGGTACCACAATTAGTGAATATACGCCTAATGCAATTAAGTTTCACGGCTTATCATTGGAAACCTTGGAACAGATTGTTAAAGATGGTTACACTACAACATCTGCAAGTTTTAACGCGGCTCCATCCGTAGGCTTATTTATCGAATTTGGAAAGCGATGCCAAGAAAAAGGGTTAATAGTAAATTTGGATGGAGTAGCATTTACTAACGCAGAAAACCCAAATTTAGTTGTTGATGCGATTACAGTTATTGGTGTGGAAGACTTAGATTTTGTTGGTGAATTTGTTCAATTTGTTTGGGGATGCGATGAGCTAGAGATAAATTCCCAAAAGTTATATGCTTGGTGGGATTAGGTAATAATCAGCAAATCAGGGTATTTTTAGGGGATGAGTTTAATTTTGACGTGACCATTGAACTCAAATGATTTCTACGATTTTAGACAAAAGTATTATTTGACACTTTGAAATACTTCGGGCAACATAAGAAAACAGTTAATTGCTTGTTATATCTTTCAAGGGAGTAAACAGCGATACCTCATGCCCAATACTCCTGCCGAAGTGCGTTCATCTCTCATTGATGCCCTACAACTTGACTTAGTGGGGCCTACGGCCAATGATATCGCCCACGTTGACGAAATTATCGACCAAGCTCCATCTAAGTGGTATCTCACAGGTTTTTTAGTGCCTTATGAAGCTTCGGTAGAACAGCGTTCAGAAGATATAGGTAACGATGATATCGACGAGATTTCTCAAGTCAACGCTGGCGATGATGAAAAGCAACCCGAAAGTGCCTCCGCCCGGAGAGCATTTTTTCCCTCTTCAATGGGTTTAAGTATTCTTGTACCAGCAACCGCCAAGGAAATAAGTGTTACTGTTCATTGGGGCGACTACTGTCCAGTTGATGAAGAGAATGAAGAAAGTCAAGAAGACTCTAAAAACCAACTCCAGTTACCCCGGCTGTGGCAAAGAACCCCCGGACAAGCAGAATTAACCGTTCCTCTCCATGTAAGTAATGCACCCAAACATTGGGAAATTCCTGGTAGTAATGGTTTGAGACTAGTTACCTCAGTGCGTCCCGTAACTGCGGCAGAGTTGGTTCCTGCTGGGACTCGTTCTGCATCCGTGTTCCTGGTGAACTATCGCCCTCCAGCCGCCAACCCATACAGCGATATCACCTTCGCCTTCCAAACTTGCCTGATTATCCGCACTCCTTATTCTCTCGTCTCCCGTCCCAATCTCCGCGGACGACACGGTGATGATTGGGATGAGAAGGTAGCAGATTTACAGTATCGAGATGATTATGAATATGCAGTGGGACATAACGTTTCAGCTGTGGCTATCACCAACGATGACGCTACTTGTCAAGAAGTCCGCACTGCCTGGATGCCCAATGCTGATGTAGAAAAGGTAGTAGCCGCCCCAGTTCCAGGAGTGGAACTAGGGATGGAAGCACTCGCCGCCGCACCCACGGTTGAAACTCTGCGAAATATGATGTCTGGGATGGTTGATGCTTATGGGGTGTGGATTGAAGGACAAAAGGTAAAGTTTCCTAATGACCCAGAACGAATTGAAGTTGCTAACGACTTACTAAACCGTGCAACCAGAGTAAACAAACGCATTGCCGCCGGACTGCAAGCACTGGATGACCCCAATATATTAGAAGCATTTCGGATTGCAAATCGAGCGATCGCTATTGCTATTCGTCAGCGTTCTACCCACAATACAGATATTAACCCAGAATCTGTTAAGCCACCGGCATGGCGACCGTTTCAGCTGGCGTTTTTGTTAATGAACTTGGTTGGTATCGCCTATCCCGAACACTCTGACCGAGAATTAGTAGACTTGCTGTTTTTCCCCACAGGCGGTGGTAAAACTGAAGCTTACTTAGGACTAGCAGCATTCGCAATGGTACTGCGCCGCCTGCGAAATCCCACAATAAATTCAGCTGGCGTAAGTGTCTTGATGCGTTATACCCTGCGCCTGCTTACCCTCGACCAATTAAGCCGTGCTGCTACTCTTGTCTGCGCTTTAGAGTTAGAAAGACAAAAAGATACACAAAAATTAGGCCCCTGGCCCTTTGAAATTGGGCTGTGGGTGGGACAAACCGCTACTCCCAACCGGATGGGAAAAAAAGGCGATAACGATGAATACACTGCCCGCGCCCGTACTATTGCCTTTCAAAATGACACGCGCAAACCTTCACCCATCCCTTTAGAAAACTGTCCTTGGTGCGGTAAACGGTTTACCTCTGACTCCTTCCAGTTACTCCCAGATTCCCATCAACCAAAATCACTGCAAATTACTTGCATTAACCGCAAATGCAAATTTACCCGCAATCAATCGTTGCCCATCGTTGCAATAGATGAACCAATTTACCAACGATTACCCAGCTTTATTATCGCCACTGTCGATAAATTCGCCAATCTCCCTTGGGTAGGAGAAACTGGGGCATTATTTGGACTGGTAGACCGTTATGACAAAGATGGTTTTTACGGGCCCGCCCATCCCGGTCGCGGTCAAGCACTTGCTGGTCATTTACCAGCCCCAGACCTGATTATTCAAGACGAGTTGCACCTGATTTCCGGCCCTTTGGGAACAATGGTAGGGTTGTATGAAACCGCCATTGACGAACTCAGCAGCCGAGAAATTAATGGTAAGAAATTACGCCCTAAAATTATCGCCTCTACCGCAACAGTACGGAGAGCTAGTAAACAGATTCGAGCGCTATTTGGCCGAGATGCTGTAGATATTTTCCCACCTCCCGGCCCCGATCGCCGCGATTCGTTTTTCGCCAAAACAGTGCCAGCAAGCATCAGTAACGCCCGTACCTATGTGGGAATTGCAGCGCAGGGACGAAGCTTAAAAGTAGTACTATTACGAACTTACTTAGCATTACTGGGTGCAGCACAGAAACATTATCAAGCAGCAGGAGGGGCAAAAAATCTTGATAACCCCGCAGACCCTTACATGACCCTGCTGGGATATTTTAACTCCCTACGCGAATTAGGTGGTAGTCGCCGCATCGTTGAAGATGAAGTCAACTCTCGTCTAGCAAGGTATAGCCTCAGAAAGCGAGTCAACGAAACTGAAGGTTTATTTGCCGACCGTCAAATTGCCTACGAACCGGCGGAACTGACTTCCCGCGTTAGTACTAACGTTGTTGCTGAAATAAAAAGCTACTTGGCACTGCTATTCCACGAGAAGAAACATATCGATGTAGCTTTAGCAACGAATATGATCTCCGTGGGTTTGGATATCACCCGTCTAGGGTTGATGGTTGTGTTGGGTCAACCGAAAACAGCATCCGAGTATATTCAATCTACCAGTCGGGTAGGACGGGATGAAAATCGCCCTGGCTTAGTCATCACATTATTAAACATACATCGACCACGCGATCGCTCTCATTATGAACGCTTCCCAGCTTGGCATACCAGCTTTTATCGTTCCGTAGAAGCAACTAGCGTCACCCCATTTTCACCTCGTGCCATTGACAGGGGTATCGCCGCTATCACCCTCGCCTTGGCGCGTTTAGGACATCCTGGCATGACTGCACCACCCCGCGCTATCGAGATTTTACAACATCGGCAGGATTTAGAATATGTTGTCGATGCCATTAGCGATCGCGCAGAAATGCACGATAAAGAACTGGATGCCGTAGAAGCCGAAGCCCTGCGTCAGAAAGTTCGCGGACGGGTGAAAGATTTACTGGACACTTGGGAACACATTGCTAGTCAAAAAATTAGCTTGCAATACCAACAAGAAGTAGGACAAGCGCCGCCATTATTATTTGACCCCCTTGACCCAGAACTTGAAAAGCAACCAATGGAAGCACGCAAGTTCAAAGCACAACGCAGCCTGCGGGATGTGGAACCAACAGTAAACTTGTGGGTTTGCAACCCTGATGGTTTTGAGGTGGAGGAGGAGGAGAAATGAAAACGAACCGCCTTCGCGCAGCGTCTCGCAGAGAAGACGTAGAGAAAAAAGAGAAATGAAGTCAAAAAGCAAACGCAAGCCTTCAGGAGAAATACGGCAAAGCCAAATTATTTCCACCTTTGGCCCTGGCTCAATGGTGGACTTACCAAATTACTCAGTAATTATCGGCGGACTCAACCACTGGCGGGGTAATAGACAGCGAATTTACGAAGACCGCCTTGCAGCCAGAGTTGCCGAGATTTTGGGTGTCAGAGACATTACCATGTATGCGCCACCTACGGACGAGCAAGACCCAAGCGCCGCCAGAAGTGGAATTTCAGCTTTTACCTTCCCCACTTGGTTTGTTGCCCAAGTAGAAGAAACTTGGACTTCCCCTAACGGCAAAGAATATCGTACCCGTCCTCTGATACCTTGGGGTAGTTTAGTTAAAGGTAAATACCTCAGCGATACCAAAAAGAAAATACCAGTTGTCCCCGTTCGCTTTGTCCAAGCCTGTCTTAACGGACACATCAGTGATATCCACTGGTATCGCTTTGTCCACAGCAATAGCGATGCTTTCAGTAAATGTCGGGGTCTGCTTTGGCTTGACGAACGTGGTTCTGGCAATGATTTCGTAGATATCTTTATTCGCTGTGAAGCCTGCGGCACTCGTCGTCCCCTCTCCGATGCAACAGTACCCAATGGCAAAATTTTGGATCAATGTCTGGGGAATCGTCCTTGGCTAGGGCCAAAAGCTTTTGAACCTTGTGTTTCCCGCCTCACTGGTAAACAAGAGTACAACCGACTTTTGGTAAGGGCTGCAAGTAATACCTACTTTTCCCAAGTTTTGAGCGTTATCTCCCTCCCAGACTCAGACGCAGCAATGCGAGAAGCAGTTAATTTGGTTTATGAAGACTTTCTTCAGTATGCAGAAAGTTCAGATGATATCAAAAGAGAACGACGCAAACAAAAAGTTGCTAATGCTTTAGACGGATTTAGCGATGAAGCTGTGTGGGCAGAAATACAGCGCAAGCAAAGCGGACAAGGAGACCAAGATAAAAGCATTAAGCAAGTGGAAATTGAAACACTGCTTTCTAGCCCAGAAGAGATGGGAGAAGATGCTCCAGATGGTGACTTTTATGCCCGCGCCCGCAAGTTAACTAGTTTGCCCCCATTATTATCGTCTCGTATTGACCGGATTATTTTGGTGCATCGCCTACGAGAGGTTATTGCCCAAGTCGGGTTTACCCGCTTTGAACCTGCAATGCCTGATATTGATGGCGAACTGGCACTGGATGTGCGTCGGGCAGCCCTTGATATTGAACCAAGCTGGGTTCCTGCCATAGAAAACCGTGGCGAAGGCGTATTTATCAGCTTTCAAAAACAGGCAATAGAAAGCTGGGTAAAACAGCCTATGGTGCAAAAACGCGGGCTGGAATTGCTGAGGGGCTTCGAGGTATGGCAAAAGCGCAAGGCACAAGAGGACGCTAAATTCCCCGGATTACCTTATATTATGCTGCACTCCTTGTCACACCTGTTGATTACAGCAGTATCCCTAGAGTGCGGTTATGCTGCTTCATCAATTCGTGAACGCATTTATGTTGGTGAAACTGGCTATGGAATTCTTTTATACACTGGTTCACCTGGGTCGGAGGGAACTTTGGGGGGTCTGGTACAAATTGGCAAGCGAATTGAGTATCACCTAACTACAGCATTAGAATCGGGAAGGCTATGTTCCAACGACCCTGTTTGTGCCCAACACCAGCCAGACAACGTACAAGAGGAGCGTTTTTTGCATGGTGCAGCCTGTCACGGTTGTTTGTTAATTGCTGAATCTTCCTGCGAACGTGGTAACGAATTTCTCGATCGGGCGCTTGTCGTACCTACAGTTGAGGGTTTGGGTGCTGAGTTTTTTCTAAATCAGGAAATGTGATGGCAGCGTTTCTCCAACTGAGCCGACCAGTTTTGGTCAGTTTGGCTACAGCCCTTGAAACAGGAAGGCTTCATCCACCTTTTACTATATCAATTATTAAAACCTACGTACCGGAAATTCTCAGTGGCGGTATTGTTGAGGAACTTAATCGACTCAATGCAATGGGTGCTACTTCTGACCACATAGCTTATACATTGCGCCTGCTAGCAGCAGAACGGTCAGCATCTCAGGAAGTACACGACAGAGTAGAGTTGGTTTGGACAGGACAGGAAGTCGTCGGTTCTCAAAGCCGCGATACTAGCGTCGTTGTGCGCGAGTTATTCAGCACAGCCAAAAGTAGCATCCTTATTTCCAGTTTTGCTGTTGACAAAGGGAAAAAAGCACAAGCTTTGTTTGGTGTGCTGGCTTCCCGGATGAATGCGAATCTAGAACTAAATGTCAGGATGTTCCTTAACGTGAAGCGATCGCACAACAATAAATTACCAGAGTCAACGCTTCTCAAAGAGTTTGCAGATACCTTTCGTAAAGAAATATGGACGGGACAACGCTTACCAGAGGTGTTTTATGACCCCCGTTCCCTCGCCCCCGGTGCATATACAAAAGCCTGTCTTCACGCCAAATGCGTTGTTGTAGATGAAGAACGCCTGCTAACAAAGAAGCTAGCATCTTTCAACTGTGACCAAAAGATGTGGGAGCAGTTTATCGCCCGTTGCAACTCTAAAGGGACGACTGCAACAGCTACGCTCACCCAATTTATCGAATTCTACCTAGATGATTCCCTAGATGATTCCCTAGATGACCTGGATGCAATTGGTGGTAATGATTTAGATAAACGCGTGGACTCCAGGATCAAGGTAAGTGTTGAGGAGTATCTGGACAAGTATCTTGAGCAGCGTGTGGAGGAGTACTTGGCATCTTTTAACGATAGTACCGCCAAAGAGCACAATCAAACGATATTAGCTATTTGCTCACGACTTGATAAGCTAGAGTCACAGAACTTCGGTGAATCTAATAGCAACGAAACTGGAGCAATCCATAATCTCGCCGATTTAGAACAAAAAATTGAAGGGACGTGTGCCCGAATGACACAGTTTGCTGAGGCGATTATTAAAATTCAAAATTATCTCAACAACCAACCGAAACGGCGGAATAAATCGTACAACAACAATTCATATTATCAAGCGCAAACTCCCCGAATCCAACCATTGACGGAAGAAGGTTTAGCTTCAAGACTTGGTGTAAATGTAGAAACTATACGTGAACAGCTTTTGAAGCTGCACCCACCGCTTTTTGTGGCATGGTGCAAGGGCAAGGATAGATCAGGTATGGGGTGGGAATTTAATGAAAATACGGGGTTATATCATCCGGCAAGTTAGTAGATAGTACAATTTTGTAACCTAATGCTCAACGATATATAGCATTGTGAAAAATCTGGGGATCGGAGTACGGGTTTTAGTTAACATATAATTTTCACATCATAAGCAAATAAAGTATGCCCAAGACTTGGAATATTAAGATAGATAACTATTTTCAAGCCAATGCCCATTGTATTATTGCCACTGCTCATGTAGACAGCTTCCCGACAGACCTACCCCTAGAACCCAACATCCGGGAACCTAACCGTAAAAGCGCGACCTACAGACAAATCTTCGACTCACTGACAACACAACCAGAAAAATTCTTCTCTCGTCACAGCGGAATCGTTCTGTCAGCCAATAAAGTTAAACCTAGCAAAAACAAAACCGAACTAGAGCTTGAAGTCTTAGAAGCTAGCGAGGGGGGTAGTGATGGCATTATCAACGGAGGGCATACAATTTTAGCTTTTGAGAGTGCTAAAAATTATAAGTATGGTCTAAGCCTTGCCAGAGTCAAAGTTACCATCTACATCGGACTGCTAGAAGAGGAAGCTAAAGATATAGCCCTAGCTTCCAATACCACAACGCCAGTAGATTCTCGCTCCAAAGTTAACGCTAGGGGGGATTACAAATTTATCAAGCAGTATTTAGCTTCCTTAGAAGTTGCAGAAGATAGAAAATTCCGAATCGCCTATTACCAGAATCAAAGTGGCGCTCCGAGAAATGCTCAATGTAATGTGAACCATTTGCTGAAGCTACTAAACTGCCTCGACAGAAACAGATACAATCCTGACGGAAATAAAAGAACCAAGCACCCCACAGGTACGAGCACCCCTTATAAAATCACAGACACTGAAAGAGAAAGATTAACCGCTTTACTGCCTCTACTTTCTCAAGCTTTGTGGATAGAGCAAAGACTGTACGAAATTATCCAGGAGCATATCAGCAACCCCAGAAGAAAGGGTGCTAATGACTTAGCATCAATAGATACCCGCAAAAATACACTTCTGCCAGACAGCAAGTACTCGTTTGGATTTGGTGCGCCAACCGACCTCGCACTACCGATAATTGCATCCTATAGAGTATTCCTAGACAAAGACTATAACTGGATTATTCCTTTTGAGGAATTCGCCGAAGATTTCCTCCAACATCTGTGGACTAACTATTTCCGGAAATACTTAGTATCGGAAAAGACAGCAGGAAATACAGTAGGCACAAAAATCAGCCGCAATCAAGAGATTTGGGAAAGTTTGTATATCTCAGCGCAAAGTTATCTCAATCAGCACTTGGTAAAAATGGTCAACTCTAGCAAGCGTGAAAAATTAACGCTGACATCAGGCTAAAAGTTAAAGGGAGTAAAGGGGAGGTGAAAAAGCAGAGGAGAAAAACCACCCTGATTGGGGAGTTGCTCTCAACCCGAGTAAGCGAGGGAGCAAGGGAGCTATCGCCCACAATTGTCTATAATGTGAAGCTCTTATCTGGTAAAGCATTTTGCGATTCATGGTGTTTTTAGTACATATAAGTCTGCGAATCCACATGTGGCATCTTGACGTTTTGAGCCTTAAAAATGATTTGAAAAGCAATATCTCTGCCTGACTGTTTCAACACTTGCAGATAAGCAACAGCATCATCACGTCGGCGAAATCTTGTCACAACAATATTTTCTTGATTGGGAATATCACGGACAATACACCACGGTTTTAATTGCTCAGAATAAGTCATATTCTACCCCTTAAAAATGCTATAAAATAACCATGCTATGTGCTTTTAAATCGCCAAATTTTACCTTAAACGAGGAGGTATACTCAAAGACAGGTCAAATTGATATTGACAATTAGAATTATTCGTGCGTTAGATTTATTGGACAGATATATAGCGTTACGGCTGGAATGAAATATTGTGTACTGAGTCTGAAAAGCTTGCAGGGCAAAGCTTTTGTTTTAAAAAACTTTCTGTAATCAAACCGGATTGCTATATGTAGAATAGAAATGTTATTGATATCAAGGCGAATGAGTCAGACATAGCAATTGCCAAAGTTGTTCGGGAACTTCTTCAAAATGTTCCAGTAAAAAGTCCATGAATGCCAAATGTCGTAAATCATTAGGCTGAGGATAGCGTCTAAATTTACCTTGCTTAAACCAACCTCGGACTGTAGAATCGGAACGACAGCATATTAAGGCAATTTGTTCATAACTCACATCCCATTTGGCATAAAATTCTTCTGGTTTCATACCAAATTCCCAGTGACTGTAGAGTGAAATTAGATGAATTTCTCTTGCCCCTAAAATCCGGGGGTTAGACATTAATACACCTCAAATAGTTAAAAGATTGAACTCATTTATTACATCAAGTATTTGTCAGCTACAGAGTTTATACACACACAAATCAAACCCAAGTAAGCGGGTTTTAAACTCTTGATTCACTCTAAATCTGCGTAAGCAGATATGGTTAAAATAGTCCGTTATTTATAATCGCTAGAATACCGATTCAGGAATAGCCAGAAATAGTGGATAGGGTAGGGATGGTGCTTCTCTTCAAAAACAAAACGCCCTCTAACCACATTTTTGCACAATCTCTTACGGGGAGGAGGGCAGTTGAGTTTTTGACAAATCTTCTCAGAAGAACTTGACTGCAAATCCAACTTCAGTCTTGCTTGGGAAGTTGGGGTAGTTCACCAGCTATTTGATGTCTTAATATCTATAACAACTGGAATAGGGTTGAGAAACTTTTGGGCAGCAGCAACCATGCAATTGTGTAGTATGTGGCTAACTTGCTCAACTTTAGTCTCTGGACATTCCAGTACAATTTCATCATGTCTTACACAGATGAGTTTTGTTTTGAATTTAGCTAATGGGTTTGAAAGTTTTACCATAGCTAATTTGTTGATGTCGGCGTTTAAACCTTGTACTGGATGGTTAAATAGCTCTGATAGTCGGGGCTTGTTTACCCATCTTCGTCGTCTATTGGCTAGTGTACGACTTTCTTTAATGCCTTGGATGTATTCACGTTTGATGTTTTCATGCCATTTAGCTATTCCAGAATAAGCTTCAAAGAATCGTTTTCTGAAAGCTTTTGCTTGTTCTAATGTCATTGCCACCCCATATTTTACTTGGGCGTAAATTTGGAGTTTGGCAGCGCCCATACCGAAAATCAATCCAAAGTTTATTGCTTTTGCTAGTCTGCGGTCTTCCTCAGTCACTTCATTGATATATTTTCCAGTTACTAGAGATGCTGTTAATCGATGTAAGTCAGCACCTTGGCGATAGGCTTGGCACATCTTTATATCACCACTAAGCCGAGCCATAATTCGTAGTTCTATTTGGGAGTAATCGGCTTTGATAATTTTATAGCCAGGGGCAGCAATGAAGCAGCTACGGGCTGTTTGATCGCGGGGAATATTTTGTAGAGGTGGTTTGCGGCAAGAAAATCTACCGGATTTTGCCCCTAATTGATAATAGTTGGGATGAATTCTCCCAGTTTTGGGGTGTATATGCTGGGGTAGCTTCTCGGTAAAAGTGCCGATAATTTTGGATAGACGGCGGTAATCTAGCAATGCTTGAATTATGGGATACTGTGCAGCTAAAGAAACCAATTTACTTTGATTAGTTGAGTTGATTTTGATACCAATAGCTTGGAGAGCAGCCAAAACTTGCTGAGGTGAATTCGGGTTTACTGCATCTGTCAGTTCTGGCAGCAATGACATCTGAGAGCTAGCAATACGGAGTTGCTTGAGTTGGTTGAAAGCATCTGTTTTTTCAATTTCTAGTTTTGCACCTACTACCTGCCATCGAGACAAGTCAAATAGCATCCCGTTAAGTTCCATTTGAGCAACAACAGGCATACACTGAAATTCCAATTGGGCAATTTTGAGTAACTTTGCCTGCTTTAACTTTTTGAGGAGAATTGGGTAAAGGTCAAGTAATATGGCAGCATCTACGGCAGCATAGTGCAATTGAACCTTGGTAAGAGGTTTACACCAATCGCTGATTTGTTGAGTTTTATCTAGTTGAAGGTGTAGTAGCTTTTTAACTATATTTTGTAAGGACGAGCTTGTTTTTAATCCTGCGGTTATAACTTTATAAGCAAGTTGGGTATCAAAGAATTGACCAGAGAGTTGAAGTCCTGCGAGTGTGAGAAATTGCCAGTCGAACTTGGCATTATGTGCAATTTTGAGAGCAGAGTTACTAAGGAGTTGTTTTAAAAGTGGGCGATCGCTTTTGGGAATAGCTGGTAAATCAATTAGTACTACCGGATGGTTTGGTGCAGCTATTTGAATCAGTCTAATAGAATCAGTTAGAGGGTCAAGTCCTGTTGTTTCACAATCTATGGCTAAAACTTCTGCCTGAAACAGAGGTTGGAGAGCCGAATTAAGAGTTGAAACATTGGAAACAAGAGTATATTGCGGGGTAAAAATATTGATATTATTTGTATTAATTAAGCTTGTATTCATAATAAATTTAAGTTGATTTTCTCACCTAGAAGCGATAGCTTGTATGTCTAATTACTTCAAAACATTTATTTTTATACAAGGATTTTAAAAACTATTAAAGAGAGGAATATCGATATTCCTCTCTTTATATGATTAACTGACTTTACGCTTACCTGTTTTTGCAATGCTAGAATGCTGAATATTCTCTTGAGCAGATGTAAAAGCAGTAAGAGCTAATTCTCTAATAATGGGTGTGACAATTTCTGGAGCCAGTTCTAAACGATGCTTAATCTGTGCTTGCAACCAGGCTAAAGGAACACATTTATGGTTGACTTTTTGTTTGATAATTAAGTCAGGATTAGATTTTGAAGCTTTTTTTATGGCAGTGGCAATTTTTCTGGCTGTCCGTAAATCAATTTTGTCTACATCAATGCTAACAAAGTTATCTGGTTGAGGTTCTGGTTTTGATGTAATCCGGTTAGTTGATTGATTGTGATTTTCAAACTTGAGAGATTTCTTAATATCACTAGATCCCATCTGTGATTGTTCAGATGTTGTGTTTTCGATGTCGACTGTAAATTTCTGCCACAGATGGACTATTCCCACAACGAAATCAACGACCATTACAATGGCATATAAGGCTGTAATTCCAATGATAAGATGATTTAAAACTTCTTGAATTTCTTGAGTATTCATGATGACTAACTTGAAAATTTATGTTCATAATTAAAGAAGCGATCGCTTCCATTTAACAGAAAAATCCTCAGATGAAAATTTGAATAGACTGAGGATTTTTTTAAAATTCAGAACAAGCTAATTTGCACAGTTGAATTTGATGAAGGTTTAGGAGTTGGAGTGCTTTGGGTCGAGTCTAAGTTAGTCTTGGCAGTGACATGACGCTTACCCCATCCTTCTTGTGCTGCGTGTTTAACTATGCTGCGTCGAATTGACCTGCTAAGATAGTTGAATTCATTTTTTACCTGATTAAAATGAATGATGCGATTATTGCTGGCATTTCTCGTATCACCATCACCTATAAATTCATAAAAAGTCTTGCAACCCTTTGGCAATTTATCGTATTTGGTTAAAACTTCATTACCTACCCAAAGATAAAGGTCAGCGTAGTCCCTATGTAAAGGTGCTTCGTAAGTTGCTGGCATCATGTAGGTAAGAACTTCTGTGGCTGTGCTGGAAACACCAACCTGATTCTGTTCGTATTCAGTGAAGATAAGTTCCAATCGATCCTGAATACAAGCAAACTTCAACCATTGGGGAATCGTATCACTCCAAGGACTGCGATGAATTACCAATGGCCCTGCAAGGTAGCGAACATGGTGTAGGGAAAATTCAGCTATTTCCAAGAGACTTGCTAATAATTCTTTTGGTGTATTTAAACTTGCCAGAATTTGCAGCATTTTTCGGGTGTTGTCTGGCAGTTTGGTACTATTACCATTACTAATTTCTGCCATTATTTCTGGTGAAATGAAATTCATTTGCTCCATTTTTCATCTCGATATGAGCGCATCACAAAAAATAGCCAATCGGCTAAAAAATTAATGTCCAATAGGTTAGTGCTGATACTAGATAAATATTTTTATGCTGGCATTGCTACAGGTTTTTCAGATAATGTCAATGAATAACGAACCCACAATTAACCAAAATCTTGATACTGACGATAGTAATAATTATCAGTCTGGCAGTGGCTATCAATCTGAAGGTTACGGTGTTGAGCAATCAAGTTCTGGAGATAGTAGTAATCCCTGGCAAGCAGACCAATTTAGGGATGGTTATCAAGAGAATATTTTTGAAATCAATCTTGGGGATACACCTTACACTGAATCGGCTGCTAATCCCAATCCTCAATTACCAGGATATGGCTCTGGCTCCGGTTACAAGTTTAAGGAAAGTCAACAGTCAGCATCCCCTGAGTTAGAGTTATAAGTCATATTTTCACTCTCTTTCTACACCCAATAAGCAACAAGTAATTGGGTTTTTGGCGTTGCTGATCCGTGGGATGATTTTTGTCTCACGCTCCAGACGCTCCAGGCGCAGAGAGTAAGAGGTTAAGAGATTGAATTTTTAATTTTCCTTCATTCAGCAACGCCGGGTTTTTATTCAATAAATTACTTTGCTTGTTGGGGTATAGTTGCTGTCATTTTTAAACCTGAAATTATGAAGATTCCAAAAGCATGGATATTTCTTCTGGTTGTCATTAGTTATATTATTTATAGTATTGCTGCACAAGCTACAATCAACACATTTGGTAGCAATTTACCGACTCGAATTGTAGAAGTTGCAAATCCTCAGTCTCGACTACCTGCTACTAAAGTTTTGCTCCCAGACTGGAGCCGTATTTCTCTGTCCCAGCTACCAGGTATCAGTCAATCTGGTGCAATTGATGGCAGTCCATACAGCCAAACACTGGGTTATGACTTGAGTCGCAGTTGGAATGTAGGTATGACTCCTGACCAATATTTGAAGTTAGGAGATATCAGTGAAGCATTGCAGGCAGAGGAGTTTTCTTTGCAGGCGATCGCTACTCTACGCACACAACCAGAGGCGAACACAGACATTAACAGTATAGATTTAAACAAAATTGCCTTGAGTGAATTTCCCCTGATTGGGGAGCAGACATTGAGCCATCTAGCTCAGGTTGTTCCAGAATTGGCTAATACACAAGTAAACAATATTACACCTGTTGCAACCTTACTAAAATCTCAAGGAATTGCCGCATCTAATTTAACATTAGCTCAGGTACTCACACAGTATGAAGTTGGGCAAATGAAGCTGGGACAAATTGACTTGTCAAAGTTTTCTATTTCTTCAATTCCTAACTTAGATGCAGTACAGCTACAACAATTTACAGGCTGGATGAATAGCAATGTTTCGGATATTCCTGGTTTGGGACAAGTACCTTTAGGGTCAATGCCTAATCCCATCACTAAAATTGGTAGCTTGGTAATGCGGATTGATGTAGTTTATGGGCCAGCAGAAAACCGCCGTAACAATACAATTTCTGGTTCAGATGTGCAAGGGTTTTCTGTGCCTTGTAATGAAAAAGACTGCGCTTACTTAGAATTAGATGATTTAGAAAATGCAGGTGGTAGCGATCGCAGTAAGTTGGAAGGAAAGCAGTGGATTTCTGGTAAATACCAAGAAGTCGAGGGCGGGCAAGGTATCCTGAAAGCAGTGAATAACGGTCGGGAACCAACAGGAAGGCTACCGTTTGGTAAAGCTTTTAAGGTAGTGGTAATGGAGCCGGATGAAACTACTGATACGGTAGATACGGCTTTGTTCTTTCGGTTCTGTGCTTGGCGAATGGGTTGTACACCTTATTTTATCGGGCCTGTTCCTTTTTTCAGCTACAAGGTTAACTCCTTGATGTTTGTAGGCAATTTGAGCGAACAGAGGACAAATACTGCGTATGCTCCAGTTCGAGCGACAAGAGAGCCTCAAGCTATCACTACCAACCGTACTGGAGTAACAGAGAAGATTAATCCATGTACGTTTAGTAATGATAGTAAATCGATAACAGGTCAATCATTCTCCGGTATTGATTTGCGATCGCTCTCAAATGCGATAGCTACGCTCGCCGCAGGCATCGCGGAAATTGAGAGCGCTGGTAGCGGCGATTACAAAGCAGTTGGCATACATAGCTGTGCGGATGGGGGTTTAAATTGTGGTCGCGCTCTCGGTCGCTACCAGTTCATGAGTTATAACCCTTATGCAGTGCAGTTAATTGCTGCCAAGCCTGGAGGTCAAGAGTTTCTGAATCAATTGGAGCAAGGGCATCAACCAACAGAGGCTGAACTATTTGAGTTTTTTCCTCCAGCTGACCAAGATAGGGCGTTTATGGCTGATATGGCTAACAAAATTCAAGTAACACAAGAGCAAATCGATCCGGCTACAGGACAGCCATTTACGGGCGAACGCCTAATTGAACGAGTGGCTCAAAAGCATTTTGGTGGTGATTACAGCAAAGTTGATGGAAATGGCTCAGATGCCCTCGGTCGCCTCAGTCTCAAAGATTACGGCAAAACCGCTTTAGCTAGTTATCGCAATGGTAATAATAGCGATAATGGAATGCTGACCTGTTCTCCTAATGTAAATTCTAGCTACATCAGCACTGCTAAAAATACTGAAAATGGGAGGTAGAGTATGACAGATTTATCTAAAACCTCTATTACTTCACCCCATGAGATAAAAGAAATACTGGATACTGAGCTGCATTCAAAAATACACCTTGGGCAAACAGCGCAAGGCAAGGAAGTTGATTCTTCTTCTGGCTCCCCTACTCAGTCTCAACCACTGAAGACAACTGTGTATGAATTACCAGCACCTTCTATGAGGGTACGCTACTGGATTCATTGGTTTCGCATTGGTTTGGGCATCTTTTTGTTGCTGTCGGTTCTCATTAGCTTAGGGGGCTGTAGCTTAAATGCGGCAACGGTTACTTGGAACAAAGCTGCTAATGTTGTGCCGACTTCAGTAATTGAACAGGTGATTGTAGAAAATACAGAGTTAAATGCCAAAGCATCTGCTAAAAATATACTGGCTTGGAGTGTGGAAGGAAAAGACGGTAGATTCGCAGTTTTCAACTTGAACACGCCTGATGTCTGTGGTGCTTTGGGATGTCTGTATACTGGTTACTGGCTCAGAAAGGATAGACCAATTACTCAGGTATTCTTGAGTTACTTGAATTCCAATCTGCCACCAGATAAGCATTTGTTGTCAGTGGGAGAGAACCGAGGTCAGGCATTACCGTGCATTAAAGTACTGCAAACCGAGCAAGAGCAGCTACGCCAATTGAATTTTTGTTTCAATGGCACTGGCTATCAACTTGCTGATAGTCAGCTTTTCACTAATAGTAAAAATTCCCAAAGTTGATAACTCGAAATCTAGAAGAAAACTCTGCCATAGTCATCTTAGCTACGGCAGGGTACCAATAACCTTGATACGGTCGGGTTCATGGGCGTTGTTATGCCGCGCAAACTTGCATCAATTAAATTGGGCGTTCCAAAGGTTCACTGTACTGCCGATAACCAACCTGCTTGAACGCAGAGATCATCCGCACATTATCAACGGCCGTATCGCAAAATACTTGCCAGACTCCGACCTCTTGTAATATTCGTGTTCCCTTAGACAGCAGATCGTTCCCAAAACCAAGCCCTCGATACTCTGGCACAACTCCCATATAGTAGATTGTTCCTTCCTCTAAATCCGCTTTGGCACATCCTGGAAAGATGACCGGAAGTACAAACCCTACAATCTCCCCTGCTTCGTTTATTCCAAACTGCCACCATTCATCTTGATACGAGAAGTCTTCGCTTGCTGAATTCAAAAACATCTCAACCGCTGCATGAAAATCAGGTTCTGCCGCTCTTTGTTGATCGCTGGCATCAACTGATTCAGCCATTACCTGTGCAACAGTTGAAATGAATCAATCGTCTTGCAACGCTTTGACTGGCTCAAAGGTCAACCGAGGCGAAATTTCAATCAACGGTTTCGGCTCTTCCCAAACAAAAGGCACTTTCAGAAAGGTTTGCTGACTCATAGGCATCGATAATCTGTGAACTTCATCGACTATACTACACAATACTACAAAGCAGATATCGCCTGATTGCCGAACGCTCACGAATTACTTCTAGCTACTGCCCTCACTCAGGATTCGGCGGCATAACTTTGTCCCAGCTTCACTCCAGAATTTGCAACAAGCAGGGGTCGTCTACAAACCGCTCGAAGACCAAACGCTCTATGTCAAGTTAGCAATTGTTTGGCGAAGTGCAAACACCTCGCCCGTGCTACACCAATTTCTAGCGCAATCAAGAGCCGTTACACGATTTAGTGCAGCGTTTCATTAAGCAATGCTGTTGAGGCTTATCAAAACGCTTGTACTCCCCCAATTCATAGATGCGCCCATTGGACTATTCCTCATCATCTAGTTCATCGTCTTCCTCCTCAAAATCATCGTCTAAATCAGCCAGGACTTACGCAACTGGCACAAATAGTGTGCAGGGCGCAGCCCTGCCACGGAA
>JAVRCF010000058.1:0-51639 GCA_034530935.1 Aulosira sp. DedQUE10
AACTCTACTACGAAACGCCCTACCTCTTCATACTCTTATTTTGGCAATGGTATTGCTTGTGGGCAGTCTTTTAACTCAGCACTCAGCACTTTCAACTCAGCACTCTTCATCCCACCCCTCAATCCCCTCCCCTTGGCAAGGGGAGGGGAGGTTTTGCGTCAGCAAAGCCGGGGTGGGGTATGATGGTAAATGAGCGATGTCTACGACGGGCTACGCCTACGCATCTGGGCAAGGGTTTCACGTTAAGTTGACACGCATGGGCACTGCCATGCCCTTACCTTGTGTATTAGACTCAACCGAGCACCGCTATAGTCGTGAAAGTCTTCCAGGTGGGTTTCATCTTCGGACAGGATGGTTAGAGTTCCGATCGCACTACCGGGCTGGCGAGGCTTGTGGGGTGGTTGGAGTTCGCCAATCAGTCTGGCGACAGTGCGATTGCCAAAAAAAAATTGTACTTCTTCACCGGGTTGTAGACTTGCAATCAGTTCGGGTAAATGAAGTTGAGCTTCTGTTAATGGAATTCTGATCATGTTTTGTGCTTCTATGCGATCGCTCTTGCTTAATTTTACAAGTATCTAGAATCAGCGCGATGCCTACGGCTGGCTACGCCTACGCATTTTCAGGTTATTTGGGTTTTTGGATGCGATGTCTACGACGGGCTACGCCTACGCAATTTACCTGTAAATCCCTTACGATCGGATAGTTGAGCCTATCATTTAGAATTATTGGAGAGACTTTAAAGCATGAGTGAAACTGCGGAAAAACTTAAACTCGAACTTTCTCAACTTTCTGCAAAAGAACGTGCTGAAATTGCTTACTTTTTAATTCATTCTCTAGATGATGGTATAGATGATAATCTAGACGCTGCTTGGGATAAGGAATTAACCCAACGTTTGGAGGATATTAATCACCAAACAGCTATTGGAGAACCATCATCTCAAGTTTTTTCTGAGTTACGAGAAAAGTATTCGTGAAGTTTATTGTTATCCACACTGAAGCTCGAAAGGAGCTTGATGCTGCAATAGCTTACTATGAAGCTCAAAAAGTAGGCTTGGGACTAGATTTACTCTCTGATACCAATTTTTTATGAAGCTGCATATAATTCGATCCCCCCTAACCCACGCCAGTCGCCTCAAGTCGGGAAACCCGCCCACGGCGCTGGCTCCCCTTAATAAGGGGGGAACCGGAAAATATCTATCAAAGTCCCCCTTTTTAAGGGGGATTTAGGGGGATCTAGATATGTGTAACTTCACATTAAATTGGTATGAAGTGGAAAAAGTTATTCTGAAAATTCAGCAAAACCCCTATTTAGGAACCCCACACAAAATTGAAGGAATACGTCGTTATGTTATTAAAAGTTTTCCCTATCTGATTTTTTATACGGAGCTTGAAGAAGTGATTTGGGTAATTGCTATCGCTCATAATAAGCGCAAACCGAATTACTGGAAACAAAGAAATATTGAAATCTAAAAAAAGGCTCTGCTTTCAGTAATAACTTGTGGTGTTTAAGTCAGTTTGATTTCGCAGCTTTTATAAATTCCTTCCAGAGTTTTGAGGATGAAAGTCTTCTCAATAGGTTTCAGTGCGATCGCCTCTTTGCCGAAGCCATCCCTAATCCCCTACTCTCGACTGCACAGATTTTGCACAAATTATAAGGCAAGCTAGGTATTAACATTCCTCACGGGAAGTCCTCAGTTAGTTGTTCACACAACCAACGCATGGGAAAATACTTGTGGTCTTTGACCCGCCTCAATGACTATAAGGTCTGCTGAGGTACTCGGCACAGATCAGGAAAGCGTAAGCGGAGTGCGTAGGTACTTCACTCCTATACTCAAAGAGAAGCGTATGTTGAAGTCTATGGAAGCATCGTTAAGAAATCGTCAGCATCCCCTAATCCACAGGTTGGCGGATTCCATTGAAGAAATTTGGCAACAGCACCTGGATATCTCCCCTTACTCTGTCCCAGAAGGTTTAGGCTATGTCGAGGGGCACCTGGAAGGTGAACGGCTGATCATTGAAAATCATTGCTACCAGGCTCCGCAATTTCGCAAACTGCATTTAGAATTGGCTCAGGTTGGCAATGGATTAGATATTCTGCACTGTGTCATGTTCCCCAACCCTGAATACGCCATTCCGATATTTGGTACAGATTTGGTTGGCGGGCGAGGAGGGGCAATTAGTGCGGCGATCGCGGATTTGTCTCCCATCAGTAGCGATCGCACTCTCCCACCACGCTATTATCAACAGTTGTCTGTTTTATCTCAGGTTGAGTTTTCCCAACCACGGGCTTTACCACCTTGGGGCGATATCTTTTCGGAATTTTGTCTGTTTGTGCGTCCAGGAGACTCTCAAGAAGAAGACAAGTTTCTCAACCGTGTTCGAGAATTTTTAACGATCCATTGTCAGATTGCTAGTACAGAAACAGCCCTAACATCAAATCTTGACATCTCCAGGGTTCTAGCAGGACAACGAAATTACTGTACAAAGCAGCAACAAAATGATAAAACTCGGCGCGTGCTGGAAAAATCTTTTGGTACAGAGTGGGCAGATCGCTACATGACTACTATGCTCTTCGACTATGTAGCTTGAAATGACCTTCAATGAAATTTTGTCATACCAGGATTGCGATGCCTGCGGCAAGGGCTTTACCCAACGCCTTCCTGGTAATTTTGCTTTTTTGAATTAATTAACGGACACAAGAATACAATTTATCGCATCCTCAACAACAGGCGATCGCATACCTTTGAGATGAATAAAAATAAGAATATTTTACTTACCAAATAAATCTTTCCAGATACCCACTCCCAGTTTTGCAATCCCTTCCTTCAGTTTCCCTTGCTTGAACAGCGCAATTCCCAGATTCTGAAGAGTGATTGCAAGGTTTGGATCGAGGCGCAGGGCTTTTTGGTAGCTGGCGATCGCTTCTTCTAGCTTCCCTTGCTTTTCCAGCGCACTCCCCAGGCTACTGTAAGTGCTTGCATAGTTTGGATCGAGGCACAGGGCTGTTTGGTAGCAGGCGATCGCTTCTTCTAGCTTCCCTTGATTGAACAGTGCAATTCCCAGGTTATAGTGAGCGATTGCATAGTTTGGGTCGAGGCGCAGGGCTGTTTGGTAGCAGGCAATCGCTTCTTCTAGCTTCCCTTGCTTTTTCAGCGCTAAACCCAAGTTATTGTGAGCGTATACATAGTTTGGGTCGAGGTGCAGGGCTGTTTGATAGAAGGCGATCGCTTCTTCTAGCTTCCCTTGAGTAAACAGCGTACTCCCCAGGTTATGGTGAGCGATTGCATAGTTTGGGTCGAGGCGTAGGGCTGTTTGGTAGCAGGCGATCGCTTCTTCTAGCTTCCCTTGATCTTGCAGCGCATTCCCCAAGTTATTGTGAGCGTATGCAAAGTGTGGGTCGAGGCGCAGGGTTGTTTGGTAACAGGCGATTGCTGCTTGTAGCTTCCCTTGCTTTTTCAACGCCGTTCCTAGGTTATTTTGAGCGTATGCAAAGTGTGGGTCGAGGCGTAAGGCTGTTTGGTAGCAGGCGATCGCTTCTTCTAGCTTCCCTTGGTCTTCCAGCGCACTCCCCAGGTTATTGTGAGCAAGTGCATAGTTTGGGTCGAGAAGCAGGGCTGTTTGGTAGCAGGTGATCGCTTCTTCTAGCCTACCTAGCTTGTCCAGAACAAACCCCAGTGCGTTGTGAGCATACACAGAGTTCGGGTCAAGGCCGAGGGCTGCTTTGTATTTGAGGGCTGCTTCCTCTAACTTTTCATCTTTAAGTAAACGATCTGCTTCGTTGATTAGGCTTGTGACTTGATATTCACGTTCTTCCAGTTCTTGTGTTGTTTGTTTGGGGGGTGAGGAATTCGAGTTAGCAACTAATCGCAACGCCTCTCGAATTCCCTTAACAACTTCTAAAAATGCCTCATCTCGGTCAGTCCAGCTTTTTATCGGTTTGCGATTGCTAGGTAGGGGTGAAAATTTATCAATGGGAGGAGTTTCCCAATCTGCATAACGCAGTAACACGGGGATTATACAAGCTTTCCCGGCGGCATTTTGTTCTAAAGCTCGTGTAACTTCAACTGTCCAGTGATATTCAGAATCCATGAAATCAGGGCTAATTAGCAATAATATCAGCCCAGCCTGGTTTAAATGCCCATCTATTTCGCCTTTAATTTCTTGCCCAGCAACAATTTTGCGATCGTTCCAACTGGTAATAACGTTTTCCCGACGCAAAGACGCTAAATGCTTCTCTAACTCTTGGCGCAGTTCTTCATCTTTTTGGTGATAAGAAATAAAAACTTCAATAGACTTCATAGATGGCGTAGTAATTGGCTAGCCGTTTAAAAAATAATTACAAAAGCTTTTGCTCGATTTCCTCAAGCTGCCGATCCAATTGCTCCAGTTCTATATCGGTTTCCTGAATTTGTTTTTCTAATTTAAATTTTGTAGATACATCCGTTTCAATCGCGTAAGCTTGGCGCAACCTACTTAATTTTGTGCTAGCCAGGTTATATTGTTCTCCTAGTGAATCCCGTTCTTGCTCTAATCGGCGACGCTGGCGTTCGGTTAATCCCCCACTCGTTTTAGAAGGGCTGTAAGTAGTAGCTGTAGTAGTTCCAGCAACAGTTGGTGAGGAGGATTTTGATTTGGCAATATCTTCAACTACCCTGCGAATCCCTTGAGTGATATCTAAAAAAGCCTCATCTTGATCTGTCCAGATGGTTACAGGTTTGGCATTTCTGGGTAGGGCTTGTAGTTTACCAAAAGGCGCACCATTCCAATCTGTCGGCTTCAAAATAATCGGAATTACCCGCGCTTGTTTTGTTTCATGTCGCTCCATAGCCCGTGTCATTTCTTTGTCATAGCAGTAATCTGAAGCTAGAAAGTTAGCACTTACGAGCAACAGAATGATATCTGCAACTTCAAGATTGTCATCGATCGCATTTGCCCATTCACTCCCAGCACTGATATCGCGATCGTGCCAAGCTTGAATAACTCCTTGACGTTTCATCAGGCTCAGATGAGTTGCCAATTCATCACGCAATGCTTCGTCTTTGTGGGCGTAGGAAAAAAATACTTTAACTGCATTAGACATATGATTAAATTTACTTCATTAAATGGCTGTATAAAGGTATATAAGTGAATTTTCCCAAAAAAAAGCCCAAAAAGTAAATTATCAATCATCATTTGTGAGCAAACTGCGGTTTATTGCTGAGATAAATCCATTATATTAATCAGTTTGCAAACGAGCCGCGCACCCACATTGTCATTCCACTCAATATCATGAACTGCACAGATATCAAAGCCAATAATTTTGTGAGAGTTATTGACCAATTCTTAACAAAATGACTTTCAACTTAAAAAATATCCCATCCCTGCGGGACGCTACGCGAACGCTTTTCTCCCTTTTTACAGAAAGCCGGCGGGAAAGCCCACTCCAACAAGAGGGGTGGGATGAGCTTAATCGACAATTTGTCTTCCAAGGTGCAAGCTTCGAGTAAGAACAGGTTTGTCGAACTAACGTTAACAAATATTAAGGAAAATTTAGGTTAGGAAAACCGAGGTTTTTTCCAGAAACTGTGGTAATGATATTTTGCTTAAGGGAATTGTATCTAAATATAACTGAATGTAACGATAATTTAAGTCTAAAGACAAAACCAGAATACAAACAATCCTTGAAATCACAGGGTTTCAGCGTTTACTTAATATTTCTTAACCAATTATGCAGCGACACATTTAAATTTGCACAAAATCTGCACAATTGGATTGCTTTAATCAAATTCAGGTTCAAAAAACAACTGAAATCTTTACCCTTGATGGAGGAAGTTCGGTTTCTGAAATTGACTAACAGCCATTTCATTATCTGGGCTTGTGAGTCTTAGGGAAATGGTTGTTATGGATATTCGTAGTATTGATTTATAGCTGTACTGTTAGTGAATTAGGACTAGCTAACAGTTTAGGGATGATTTTGCCCTGACTATCAAGCAAATTAGGCTTGCTGGTGACTGTTTGCCTGTTTACTGATCATAGCGGAGACATCTTGACAATCAATGACTATGCTCATCCAAATCAATACTCAGGCTTTGAACCGAATTGGAATCCACAGCATAGTAAAAATTATTAGGAGATGCTGGAATGCTTGACGCTTTTACTAAAGTAGTTTCCCAAGCTGATACAAGAGGCTCATACGTCAGCGACGCAGAAATCGATGCATTAAAAGATATGGTGGCTGCTGGTAGCAAGCGGATGGATGTTGTTAACCGCATTACCGGCAATGCCTCCACAATCGTTGCCAATGCAGCTCGGTCATTATTTGACGAGCAACCTCAATTGATTGCACCTGGTGGAAATGCTTACACCAACCGTCGCATGGCTGCTTGCTTGCGCGACATGGAAATCATTTTGCGCTATGTTACCTACGCTGTATTTGCAGGTGATGCTAGCGTTTTAGACGATCGCTGTTTGAACGGTCTGCGTGAAACATATCAAGCACTAGGCGTTCCTGGCGGTTCTGTAGCGACTGGCGTAAGCAAAATGAAAGAAGCTGCGATCGCAATTGCTAACGACCCCAACGGTGTTACCCGTGGTGACTGTAGCTCCTTAATATCTGAAGTGGGTAGCTACTTTGATCGCGCTGCTAGTGCAGTAGGCTAATACATCGCCACTTAATTATTTCTCCTTTCTGACGCAGAACTTTACATATTTGTTGAGAGCATAATCAGCATGAAAACACCTATAACCGAAGCCGTAGCTACCGCAGATTCTCAAGGCCGGTTTCTCAGCTCCACAGAACTTCAAGTCGCATTTGGACGCTTCCGTCAAGCAGCTGCTAGCCTAGATGCAGCTAAAGCGTTGAGCAGCAAGGGTAATAGTTTAGCTCAGGGTGCTGCTAATGCAGTGTACCAAAAGTTCCCCTACACTACCCAAATGCAAGGTAAGAACTTCGCTTCTGACCAACGTGGTAAAGATAAGTGTGCGCGCGACATCGGTTATTACCTTCGCATCATCACCTACTGTCTAATTGCAGGCGGTACAGGCCCTCTGGATGACTACTTAATTGGTGGTTTGGCAGAAATCAACCGCACCTTTGATCTGTCTCCCAGCTGGTACGTTGAAGCTCTCAAGCACATCAAAGCAAATCACGGATTGAGTGGCGATCCTGCTGTAGAAGCAAATTCCTACATTGACTACGCCATCAACGCTCTAAGCTAGAGGTTTCCTTGTGCCCAGAACAACTGAAGGCTGTGAATGCTAATTTTCTTTCTAGCATGGACAGTTTTTTGGGGTTCTGGGCAACTTTTTTCGCTATTGAAATTAAGGAGATCAATCATGACTAGTTCTAAGTCCGCCAGTCAGCTAGGATTTGAGCCATTTGTCAGCACACCTCCCACAGAATTGCGGGAAAATGATGATGTCAAAGCAGTGATTCATGCTGCCTATCGTCAAGTATTTGGCAATGACCACTTGATGCAAAGCGAACGCCTCACTAGTGCAGAATCGCTATTGCAGCAGGGCAACATTACCGTTCGGGATTTTGTGCGGGCGCTGGCGCAATCTGAGCTTTATCGCCAAAAGTTCTTTTACTCTACACCTCAAGTCCGGTTCATCGAATTGAACTACAAGCATCTGCTTGGTCGTGCTATCTACGATGAAGCAGAGATTGCCTACCACGTAGATCTCTATACGCAGAAAGGATACGAGGCAGAAATCAATTCCTATATTGATTCAGTGGAATATCAAGAAAACTTTGGCGAATCGATCGTTCCTTATTATCGGGGATTTGCAACGCAACCGGGACAAAAAACAGTAGGCTTCAGCCGAATGTTTCAGATCTACCGGGGATATGCCAACAGCGATCGCGCCCAAGGTAAAAACAAATCTGCTTGGTTAACCCAGGATCTCGCTCTGAATTTAGCTACAACCGTTCAGACCCCTAACTTTGGACGGGGACTTACTGGTACTGTCGCAGGCGATCGCGGACAGCTTTATCGAGTACGTGTAATGCAAGCAGATAGAGGACGAACTACCCAGATCCGACGTAGTATGAGCGAGTATTTGGTGACTTACGACCAACTCTCACCCACCCTGCAAAGACTGAATCAACGGGGTAGCCGAGTAGTAAATATTTCTCCTGCTTAAACCAATCAATTTTGCAACATCAAGTCTACAAGGAGAGCTATTAGTGGCAATTACAACTGCAGCATCTCGTTTGGGAACTACAGCTTTTGACCAAACACGCCCTATTGAACTGCGTCCAAACTGGACACCAGAAGATGCCAAGATTGTCATTGAGGCAGTTTATCGTCAGGTATTAGGCAACGACTACTTGATGCAGTCAGAACGTCTTAGCAGCCTGGAGTCGTTGTTGAACAATGGTAAACTGACTGTCAGAGATTTTGTCCGAGCCGTCGCCAAATCTGACTTATATAAAACCAAGTTTCTTTACCCGCATTTTCAAACTCGGGTAATTGAATTGAATTTTAAACATTTGTTGGGGCGAGCTCCCTACGATGAGTCGGAAGTGATTGAGCATCTCGATCGCTACCAAAATCAAGGGTTCGACGCAGACATCGATTCTTATATTGACTCTGCTGAATATGATGCCAACTTTGGGGATGCGATCGTTCCCTTCTACCGGGACTTCGTGACCACAGGAGTTGGTCAAAGAACGGTTGGTTTCACTCGCTTGTTCCGCCTTTATCGCGGTTATGCCAATAGCGATCGCTCTCAGCTCGCAGGTAGCAGTTCTCGTCTGGCATCTGACTTAGCTAAAAATAGCCCCTCTGCGATTATCGCTCCTTCTGGTGGTACTCAAGGTTGGTCTTATCTACCCTCGAAGCAAGGGACTGCACCCAGCCGGACCTTTGGCAGATCCTCCCAAGGGTCTACCCCACGTCTTTATCGAATTGAAGTTACAGGTATCAGTTTGCCAAGATATCCGAAAGTTCGTCGTAGCAATAAAGAGTTTATTGTCCCCTACGAACAGCTATCCAGCACCCTTCAGCAAATTAATAAGCTGGGCGGTAAGGTTGCCAGTATCACCTTCGCACAATAGGAGATAGAACATCATGTTGGGACAGCCACGGATAAGAGCCTCAACTTCAACCTCAGACAATCGCGTTTTTGTCTACGAAGTAGAAGGACTACGCCAGAACGAGCAAACCGAGAAAAATAGTTATCCAGTTCGCAATAGCAGCACGATTCTGGTTCAAGTCCCCTACAGCCGCATGAATGATGAGATGCGACGCATTACCCGCTTAGGCGGCAAAATTGTTGGCATCCGTCCCTTGAGTGAAACTGCAACTGAAGCTGCATCGGAAAATTGACAGCAATCATATATTAGTATTTGCGGGCGTGGAAAAGTTCAATTTTTTACGCCCGTTTTATCGCTAATTTTTAAATTCTTTGAGTATTCCAATATATTGACAATTACATCCTTACCCTAGAAGCCAGAAATTTAGCATCACAACCAAAAGCTACTGATGCCACTTATTTTGTATGTCTATGGATACGTGACAAGTTAAGGATTTTTTCGGTTTGTCAAGAGTCAAATGAAAGGAGGCGAAAAGCTGGCAAACTATAGACTCAGCAAGCTCCCGTTCTATCATGCCGACCAAAAAACCGACAAACCCTGACCATGTTCGCCGTCGCAATACGCCGCAACCGGACAACAAAGCAATAACTGAGCATCTGCAAGACTTATTAAGTCCAGCTATCTATGCTCAAAGTGCATATTACCGAAGTCTGAGTTTGCGATCTGCGCTTCTCTGCGAGACGCTACGCGAACGCAGCAGCGCTTCGCTATCGCTCTTGAACTCACTCTCCCCTTTGACCGCATTTCTTTAGAGATGTTGTTTCGGGGGCTTTATCACTTTAACCAAGCTGATGCCAAAGGTCGGGCAACAGAAGAAAGTTTTGTTTTTTACTGCACCTGAAAACAAGAATCTCGATGTTGTTAAGACAATACGAAAGAAGCCTCAACCACTTGATTTATCTCCATTTCCTCTCCCTTGACAAATCCTGCTTTTCCTTAACTTGTCACGAATCGTATCGGACATAATCTTTAAACAGTATCTGGAGCAATACCTCATTCTTGCAGCTTCGCCGCCAAGCGATCGCCCTTTTCCTCCCTTTGATTGCTAAACTAAAAAACAACCCTTACCTCTGCAAAGGTAGTCTTATGACCTCTGCAATCAATCCATCCACAGACCTCACTCCTTTCCCAGACCACACGCAGCTACCAGAGTCTGACGGCACCTTTGTGTTCGCGGAGCGTGCCGGAGGCAAGAATTGGCAAGAACATCCCCAAAGCATCTTACTAACTGACTCGATTACACCCATTCTCAAGCAATTACATCCTGAAGGTGAATATTGTATCGGTCAAGACTTAGATATTTACTGGCGCTTAACTGACCCGCCAGAACAAGGCGCAGTCGCACCAGACTGGTTTTATGTAGGGAATGTCCCGCCTTTGCTGGATGGACTAACACGCCGTTCTTATGTCCTATGGCAAGAATTTATCGCCCCATTAATTGCATTGGAATTTGTCTCAGGGGATGGTAGTGAAGAACGAGATCAAACACCTTGGAAGGGCAAATTTTGGGTTTATGAGCAAGTAATTCATCCAGCTTTTTACGGCATTTATGAAGTGAATCAAGCCAGTGTAGAAGTTTATCACTTAATTGAAGGGAAGTATCGGCTATTACCAGCAAATGAACGAGGACATTATCCGATACATCCTCTAGGCGTTGAACTAGGTATATGGCAGGGAGAATACCAGAATATAGAATTACCTTGGCTGCGCTGGTGGGATTTACAAGGGAATTTGTTGTTAACTGGCGACGAAAAAGCCGAACAGGAACGCCAACGGGCTGAACAAGAACGCCAACGAGCCGAACAGGAACACCAACGGGCTGAACAAGAACGCCAACGAAATGAGATTCTAATTGCCCAATTGTGATCGCTTGGTATTGAACCGGAAGCCTAATCTGGTTTGTGCGATCGCGGATTGTAGCGTCAGGAAGATGCGATCGCATCCACAAGTTCATAATGTAATTAAGCTGGAAAGCTATAGAGCCACAATTCTACCCAAGGCTGGATTTTAGTCTTTGGACTCTTGACCCTTGACCTAATTACATTAATGTCACAAAATCCTTTCTTCGTTGGTGGCCCAGTCCCACCAGAATACTTTTTCGGTCGCAGTTCGGAAGTGAGAACTGCTTTCGATCAAATTTCTCGCCGCGCCCACTTGGCTATCTATGGTAGTCCTGGTATGGGGAAGTCTTCTCTATTACGGTACATCGCTGCACCGAAAATTTGGCAGGTGCGGGGACGAGATATATCAAAAGCGCTGATCATTTCTATTAACTGTACAGGTATAAGTCCTTTCACTGCTTCTGCTTTTTGGCGAGAAATCCTCAGCTTGCTGCAAGATGGAACGGAAGATGATGAGTCTCTACAAGCTGATATTAAACAGTTATTGCAAGAAGAAAAGGTAGAAAAGGGGGACTTGCGCCGAATGCTGCGAAAAATTGGGCAGCGTGACAAGTTTTTGTTGCTGTTGTTAGATGATTATGATGCAGCTCTGCAACCCAATGACCAGTATACCGAAACCCAAATGCTCACCTTCTTGAGTGAATTCCGTGATTTGGCAGTTCACAGCAACGAAGGCAAATACCTCTCAACTATTGTTACCACTTTTCGCCGCCTCAACGAACTGGGCCCGACAATCAAACCTGGTGGTTCGCCGTGGTATAATCATTATCTCTTCCGGCTCCTGAGACCATTACCTGCTACTGAAGTTAATAATCAGCTAGCCATTCCCATTCCCGGAATTTTGCGAGCGGGGGTTTTAGAAATTATCGATGGACACCCAGCGCTGCTACAAAATGCCGGTTATCTACTGTATGACACTCTCCTAGCGGGAAAAACCCCTAATATTGAATCCTTTACCCAAGATTTTGAAAGCGCTACTGAGCAATATTTCCGCGATACATGGAGGTTTTCCACCGAGGAAGAGCAGATTCTATTAATGCTAATTGCCCTTGGGCGTTTGCAAGGTCGCTTAAACAGAAACACTCGCTACGCTTTAGGTGACATTGACTTAGTTTTTAGCCAACGTAGTCGAGAACTGATTGATTTGGAGGAGCGAGGAGTAATTCAGCGCACGTTAGATGAAGGCAAAACTGTCTATAGTTTTAATTCATCAATGATGGAGTGGTGGGTAATTCAAGAAATTAATAATACTAACGAGGCGCAACTGGAAGGAAGGGAGAAAGTATTTCTCAATTTGATGAGCCGGGAACAAGCAGGTACAGTCAAAAAAGCAATTCGTTGGGTATGGCAACATCGAGATATCGTCCAGTCTTTAGTATGGATTGTGCGTAAACTTGGGGGTGATCCTACTTGAGAAGTAATTGTCAAGTGCCGTATGCTTAAGTTACATCTGGATCTACTTCCTTTGGGGAGGAGTTGGCGAGAATGGTGTCTTCAACCGATTGGGAAGATAATCCTTACATTATTGGTCGTCCAATTTATGAACCAGAGTTATTTTTTGGGCGTGAAGACCTCTTCAATTTTATTTATGACAATCTGAATAAAGGGGCACAGGTAATTTTACTCCACGGTCAGCGGCGGATTGGTAAGTCGTCTGTGCTGTCCCAAATTCCTCACTTCATCGATCTGGAAAACTTTTTCTTTATACCTTTGTCGCTAGAGGGTAAAAGCCAGAAAGCTTTAAGTGAGGTTCTATACGACCTTGAAAGGGATATTATTGATTACCTTGATGTTGCTCACTATCAGTGGCATTTACTTACAAAAAAACAACTGCAAGAAGATCCAGCAATATTTTTCAATGAATTTTTATCCCAAGTTTATCAAGTAATAGATGGTAAAAACTTGATACTCTTACTAGATGAGTTTGATGTTTTAGGTGACTCTAGCCAAGATTCTGCCGTTGCTCACTTCTTTCCCTGTCTCCAATCTGTTGTTTATTCGCAAAGGAAACTTTTTATCATTCCAGTTGTAGGTAGACAATTAGATGATTTGCCAAACTTACTCAGTCTATTTAGACAAGCACCCAATCGAGAAATTGGTTTGCTAGATAGACACAGTGCAAAACATTTAATTACCAAACCTGCACAGAACATTCTTAAATATGAGCCTGATGCCATAGATGCCATCTTGGAATTGTCAGCAGGCCATCCTTATTTTACACAAGTGATCTGCTTTGCACTTTTTTCCCAGGCTAGAGAGGAACAACGCTGGCAAGTAAATCGCCAAGATGTAGAAAATATTGTAGATGAGGCAATTGAGATTGGTGAGGCTGGTTTAGCATGGTTCCGAGATGGTTTACCGATTCCTGAGCGAGTAATTTTCTCGGCGGTAGCAGAAGTTCAACAACAGACAATCTCTGTAGCGAAGGGAGAACCGTTAAAACTGCTTGTACAGTGTGGTGTAGTTTTAACTGAGCCTTTTCACATAGCAGAAGAGCGATTATTACAATGGCACTTTTTACAAGATATAGCACCAGGAATACCAATACCATTACGCTGGAATAACTATAAGGTAACAGTTGAGCTAGTGCGTCAATGGCTAGTTAAAAGATACCCCTTACGGCGAGAAATTTGGGAACTAGAAAAGCTTGACACACAAGCCAATCGCAATTATCAACGAGCGATACAGTTATATCAAAATAGTGATTTACACACTTCACTAAAGCTATACGAACAAGTATTGCAGGCTAATCCCAACCATTTTGATGCACTGTTTAGACTAGCTGAAGTCTGCATAGATATCAGAGATTTTGACCAAGCTGTAGAACTTTATGCACGAGCTTATAAAGTTGATCCGATTAGGAATCAGGAAGGATTTATTCAAGCTTTGCTGAGTTACGGACAAGAACTAATGGAGCAAGGTAAATTTGAAGCAGCAAAGGAACAATTTAAACAAGCATTGATGCTTCAACCGCAAAATTCAGTAATTCAGGCAGTTTTAGTTGCTGCTCAACAGAGAAGAAAAATTGTTAAAACTGATGAAATTGTTGTCGTTACTAGTGGTAACTACATTGAAAAACTGAGCGAATCGATGATTGCTGAGGTGACTATTCATGATGCTAATGACCTTGTTAATAGTAGTATTACGCAACTGCAAAATTCAGATTATCCAGAAGCTTCAGAATTAGCAACTTTGCTCAAACAGTTGCAATCGGAAATTGAGGCGAATCGGGAATTAGAACCAGAAGATAAAGCCGAAGCATTAGAGCAGGTTATGGCTTTAGCTGAAGCTGGGAAAAATCCTGAAGAAGGGCAGATACGAAGGTTAGCCAGAACTGCTTTTAAGATTTTGATTGGTACGCTGGCTAGTTTACCCAGTTCTGCAAGATTAGTGAAAAGTGGTCATAAGTTATTACCTGCTATCTCGCAACTTTTAGGCTTAAATCTTTAGAATTTCAAGAAACGAGGCCACAGGGAAGCTCATAATGCTCAATACTATATTTTGTCAAATCCACAAGATATAGCAGGAGACAGAAGGCAGGAGGTAAAAGTATTACTATTCCTAGCTTTCATGCTTTCAAAATGTCCTAACCTGTGTGACTACGGCTATATCCCTGTTCTGTCACTCTCCGAAAACATTTGCCATTTCTGAATTATAGAGCTTCTATATAGCAAGCGATTGCGCTATTCTTTTCTAATAACAAATACAAGACCGATTTTTTCTAATAGTATAGCTTGTATTGATTGCCTCATAAGGCTTATAGCGATCGCCCTCTCGGAAAGTGACAGAAGAAGGATATCAACCTTATAGGATTGAGTATAAGTACTAATGCCAAAATATTTATACATTCCAAAAACGTCAAAACCTTGTCATTGCGAGGAATGAAGCAATCGCAATATATATTTAATTTTGCGTAACTACTTATTAAAGCGATAAAGCTAATTCAAAGTAAAAAAGCCACTAGGTAGCTGTAAATATACCTGTAGCATATATGTTTTTAAACTTAGAAAATTAATGGTTCAAGCCTAGCTTGCACTTCTTCAATTAAATCTTGTGGAGCTTTTTCAACAAATTTTACTTTTCTAGCTATCCAATCTAATGTTTTGATTTGGTCTGCTAACACAACTCCTTGTGTTTTCATTTCTTCAATCAAAGGAACTTCAAAATTAAGACCCTTTGGTTTGCTGGTGATTGGACAAGCTAAAATTAAGGAAGCCATTTGATTGTATCTAAATGGAGACATAACAAGAACAGGGCGATAGCCAATTTGCTCACGCCCTTGTTGTTTTAGTTCATTATTTAATGTTTCAGCAATATCCTCATATGACATTCCTGACGCATTGAGAGTAAATACACGTTTAATTGAATCACTAGTAAATTGTTCTGGAGAACCAAATTCTAGTTTGACAATATCTCCTCTATCAGGAATATAAGAGTTAATTACCAATCTTCATTCCCTACAGCATTACCAGTTTCAAACTCTGGATGAAATTTTTCAGGAGTCATACCTTCAAGCAATTCATCAAGCGTATATTTTTTTCTTTTTTTAGGTGTAATCACAATACTGTTACCTGAGACAGTAATAGTTATATCCGTTCCTTCGGTGACATGAACTTGTTCAGCCACCATTCTTGGAATCCGAATAGCTAAACTGTTTCCCCATTTAGCAACAACTGCGGTCATATCTATCTTCAAATCTTTTAATTAGAGATTCACACGTCTAGTTTCAAAAATTCTGAGCTAAAAACCCTCAAAAGTTTTGTATGACGTATCTACTTTGAAGATACATATTTGATTAAAGGGTGTCAACACCCCTTTATAGGGTATTTACAGGGGTGTATTAGATAAATACAAGTAAAAAGTGACTTTTTAGTTAGATTCAAAAAGTAGCAACCCTTACCGGACAACAGCTATAGGGTTATATAAACTAGTATAGCTTAAAACTAGATCTATAGTTTTTTACTAAAATATAGATTTATTTAAGTATACCTACTGAAAAGAGCCTCGACTAAACAACTAAGATCTCTCGGTCGCACCTATCTCAAAGTTAAATGCCCAAAGTCTTTGAAAATCGGATACTTCGGGCGTTTATTAGTTTTATAGCAGTACTGAGATTGTGATTGTCCAGGTGTCAAATCGTTGAAGGCTGTGGATCACAGGTTTTACGGTCGAGAGGACTGAAAACTAAATTGATTTAAGGTTTATTAAAAAATTGGGATACTTCCCCTAGTTTTATCCGTAATTTTTTTATTTTATACTAAAATTGCCGCCAGCAAAAATAGACTATCTACCAAAATTGTGCTTAAAACTGCTCCACCAAAGGCATACCAATGTCGCTGCTTGCTCAGTAATGGTACAAAGCCAGTAGTTAATAATACTAATGCTAAGGCTATTGCCCAAGCTTGCCCCCAAGGTGTCCGCACTTGGATGACGGCAGTTTGTAAAATTGCTGAGACACCCTCTGGTTCTACTTGCATGATTTGCCGCCAATATGGCATTAAATCTACTAAATAAAAATACACATCTGTTAAGACTGTACCGAATAGAGAACCTAAATAAAACCAGTTACCGACTTTACCCCAATTTCTAAGCAAACACCAACAGGCAAAGGGTAGCCCGATAGACTCTACTGGTAAATGCCATAACGGTTCCCAACGTAACCATCCCCAGTAAATTGCGCCTGTTAGCCAACTCCAGCTAAAGCCTAAGAGCAAATCGCCCCAAAGATAAGTTGCAGGACGTGACATTAAGGTAAAACTCAGCCACACCCACAAGCCTGTGATTGCTAAACTCAGGCTGGGGAGCGATCGCACTAGCGGCGCTTCGATAAACACTGGTACAGATACCAAAAACACCGCCGCAGCAAGCACTAGCCACAGTTTTGAGGAAGCTGGATAAATTGGCAGATTGGGAGATTGCGAGAGTCTAGTCTCTAATTCACCGATGCCTTTGTGCCCTTGGTTAATGGAATGCAATTCAGTATCTATAGAGGCGGTAGGTGTACCGTAGGAGGACAATGTATTATTAAGCAATGTTTTTAATAATTGTTACTAAACTTTATCTTACTTAAGATATCATATCTAAACATCCCCCCCTGGGGCATTTTTATATTACCTTGATTTTGGGTAAAGAGAATTGGGAATTGGGGACTGGAGATTGGGGATAAGTGGTAATGGATTTTTACGTGTAAAAATTATGGAAGCGGCTATTACCTAGTTAAAAATTTTGCAATGTCTTAAGAACAGGCACACAGACGGCGCATCACTCGCTATCAATCAAAGAAACACTATTCCCTAGTCCCTAGCAATCGCTATTCACACGAACTTTAAAAAATTGTAGTCAAGGCTTCATCTATTTCTGAGAAACTCTAGCTATTAACAGCCACCTCAGAATTGAAGAGTGGTAAATTAATGGCGCGTCTTTGTGGGGATAAATGACAAACAGAAGCTTTCTTGAGTTATTTTCCTGGCAGGTTCTCCAGGCTGTTGTTTGTGTAATTGGTTGTATTGTCAGCGATCGCAGGTAAACTAATGGCTCTATTAAAACGTCAATGGTTCGTAATGTTGAGTGCAGTATCTGCTACTGTCTCAATAGCTGCATTTCCCCTTCAAGTTCTCAGTGCCCAGCCTAACCCAGGAGGTGAGGGGGTACAACAAATGAATATTTTGCAAGCAATTATTTTAGGTATCGTACAAGGACTCACAGAATTCTTACCAATTAGTAGTACAGCCCACTTAAAAGTTGTGCCCGTGGTTTTGGGTTGGGGCGATCCGGGGGTAGCGTTTACGGCGATTATTCAATTAGGTAGCATTGCCGCGGTGCTGTGGTACTTCTCTTCAGACTTAACGCGAATTATTAAAGGATCAGCAAGAGCGATCGCTCATCAAGATTATCATGACTATGACTTGCGGCTAGCGTTGGGGATAATTTTGGGAACTTTGCCAATTATCTTCTTTGGACTTTTGATCAAAAAGTTTATCCCTGATTTTGATAATTCTCCCCTCAGAAGCTTAAGTGCGATCGCCATTGCTTCTATAGTTATGTCACTATTACTAGGATTGGCGGAACAATTAGGTAAGCGTCAACGCAACTTTGAAAAGTTGACAATGAAGGATGGGCTATTAATGGGCTTGGCGCAATGTTTAGCATTAATACCTGGGGTATCGCGTTCTGGTTCTACCCTAACAGGAGGGTTATTGATGGGATTAGAACGGGAAACCGCCGCCAGGTTTTCATTTTTACTAGGGATTCCCGCAATTACTTTGGCGGGGTTAGTTGAGTTAAAAGATGTTATCGGTGCAGGGTTAAGTAGTGCAGCCATCATTCCCCTAGTTGCAGGCGTAATTTCTGCCGCTATATTTTCTTATATTGCGATCGCAGGCTTGCTGCGCTTCCTCAAAACCCAAAGCACCTGGGTATTTATTTGGTATCGATTGGCATTTGGTGTCGCCATACTAGGGGCAATTAGTGCTGGTTTGTTGAAGAATAGTTAATAGTCCTTAGTCATTAGTTCTGAGTCCAAAGCAAATGACAATAGGATTTACGCACCGGCAATGTAAGATCAATGTTCTTGTTGCGTAAGTCCTAGACAAATGACAAATAACAAATGACAGATGACAAATGAGTACAATCCACCCTGCCAAAATTAGTAAAGTACTACCTGATTCCATCGCCTCTGAAATCGGCTTTGAGGCGGGAGATGCGATCGTTGCGATTAACGGTACTTGTCCCCGCGATTTGATTGATTACCAATTTTTATGTGCTGATGAGGTTCTACAACTAGAAGTTGTGGATGCGACTGGTAAAACTCATCACCTAGAAATTGAAAAAGACTATGACGAAGACTTAGGGCTAGAATTTGAAACTGCTCTGTTTGATGCTTTAATTCAGTGCAATAACCACTGTCCGTTTTGTTTTATTGACCAACAGCCACCGGGTAAGCGTTCTAGTTTGTATTTTAAAGATGACGATTACCGTTTGAGCTTTTTATATGGTTCTTACCTAACTCTGACCAATTTACCAGAACGAGAATGGCAGCGAATTGAACAGATGCGTCTGTCTCCTTTGTATGTTTCTGTTCATGCTACGGAACCGGAAGTCAGAATTAGACTGCTCAAAAATCCCCGTGCTGGACAAATTTTAGAACAAATCAAGTGGTTCCAAGCCAGAAGGCTGCAAATTCACGCTCAAGTTGTCGTTTGTCCAGGTATAAATGATGGCTTCTATCTGGAACAAACATTACAAGATTTAGCGTCATTTTATACAGGCGAAGTGCCGACAGTCGCATCGGTGGCAGTCGTACCCGTAGGTTTAACGCGGTTTCGCCCTCCAGAAGACGAACTCATCCCTGTCACCAAAGAAAAAGCTCAAGAAGTGATTTCTCAAGTGCGATCGCTTTCTTTAGAATTTCGGCAAAAGTTCGGTTCTAGTGTGGTTTGGTTGGCTGATGAGTGGTTTTTAATTGCAGGTAAAGAATTACCCAGTGAAGCTGAATATGAAGAATATCCCCAAATTGATAATGGCGTTGGTTCGATTCGGTTATTTATCAAGCAATTTGCAGAAAAGGCGGAATCACTCCCAGCTAAAATTTCTCCTGAGAAAAAATTAACTTGGGTAGTCGGTAATGCAGTTGAGCAAGCATTTCAACCGATCCTGACACAATTAAATGCGGTGGCGGGTTTGGAAGTCAATATGCGTGCTTTAGCTAGTGATTATTGGGGACAGAGTATTAGCGTTACCGGTTTATTAACTGGGCATGATTTACTTTTAAACTTAAAAGAGCAAGATTTAGGTGATGGCATTTTGCTGCCAAATGTCATGCTTAAACATGGTGAATTGATATTTTTAGATGATATGAGTATTGAAGAAGTCGCTAGCAAATTGGGAACCAAAATTTTCCCTATAGCAGGAATTGAACAATTAATCAATACCTGTATTGCATGAAGAGTGCTGAGTTAAGAGTGCTGAGTGCTGAGTGCTGTTAGCGGTAGCGGGGCGTTTAGGACTCAGCACTCTTCCTACTTCAGTTAATTGTTTGACAAAGGATTAATCTAAGTGAGGAGTAAGGAGTGAAGAATCAGGAAAAGCGTATTACAAAATTACAATTACAAATTAAAAAAGCCGGATTCTTTATTTTAAATCTGCAATTTTTACTATTAAATAGTTTGGTCACTTTACCAGCAATAGCGGCAGATGAAGAACCTGGATTGAGTATAGTTTATAGCCAAGACAATACTAATCAATGGTCAACAATCACAAACCGTTTGCAGGCGGCTGGAGTGAAATATTGTGTAATTCCCCTAGCTGATGTCAGGAGTTCAGCAGATTGGGGCGATCGCAAAGTGTTATTTTTGCCCAACGTCGAGACATTCACACCAGCACAAGCGATCGCTTTAGAAGAATGGATGAGCCAAGGCGGGCGTTTAATAGCTAGTGGCCCTGTAGGTAGTTTGTCAGCGCCAGGTGTGCGCCAGTTATTGCGGACAATTTTAGGCGGTTTTTGGGGATTTAGTCTGAGTCAAAAACAACAGATCCAACCTGCAAAAACTAAGCTACCGGAGGAATGGATTAATCAAAACGGTATGTTTGGTAACGTGCATGGAGGGGTAATATTACCTGATAGCATCAGCACACCTGCCGCAGTTTGGAATACCAAAGATAATCAGGCGGCTGTGCTGACTACTGACCGTTCCACTTTATTAGGCTGGCGTTGGGGTGTAGATGCAGTTGCAGGCGCAGATTTAGATAACGCTTGGTTAAAAGCCTCCATAGAGCGTTACATGAAACTACCCCCAAGTGCGAAGCGGAAAGTTGAAGGCGGTTCACCAACTTGTTCTACTTCCACAGTCGCTAAATCCACAACTCCCACTCCACTACCACCAGTCATCGCAACTGCAATCCAACCGAGCATCAAACCGCCTACTCCAACTACGCAAAAGCCACTAATCAAGGCTCCTCAACGGCCAAATGCGATCGCTACAGCTCCTCAACCTAGACCATTGGTGAATATTACACCCTCACGTTCACGGGAGGCGATTGACGAACTAGAAGAAGCGGTGCGTTTGGATGTTGTACCCAACTCGAATGTAGCAATTAGTAGCGGCGAAGCGATCGCTCTCCAGCAGGAGCTAGAAAATCTCATTGGCCGCGTGGAAAGTTCCCATCTAGCTGCTTCTGCCTCTGGTAATAATGAAAATATCGCTAGCAACCCCGAAGCGTTGAAGGTGGATCGCCCCAACTTGATCGCCAGCCGATCTGGTGTGCAATTACCGGACACAGCCCTAGCCATCACCCAAGCCAGGGAAATTGCCAAAAATATACCCGTGTTGGTGTCTCAAAAAAACTATGCTTTAGCGCGTCAGCAGTGGCTCACAGCCAAGGCGAGTTTGTGGAAGCAGTTTCCCCTAAATCGCAGATTGGCTCAACCAGAAATTCGCTCAGTCTGGTTAGATCGGGGGACAATTGTCCGTGCTGGTAGTGAGCAAGGACTCGCCCAAATTTTTGACCGTTTGGCACAATCTGGGATTAACACGGTATTTTTTGAAACTGTTAACGCCAGCTATACTATTTATCCAAGCCAAGTTACACCCCAGCAAAACCCATTAGTTCGGGGCTGGGACCCATTAGCCGCAGCCGTAAAACTAGCTCACGCTAGAGGTATGGAATTACACGCTTGGGTTTGGGTTTTTGCGGCGGGTAATCAGCGTCACAATGAGATTATTAACGCCAAGCCAGATTATCCAGGGCCAGTGTTGGCAGCTCATCCCGATTGGGCAAACTATGATAATCGTGGCAACATGATTCCTATCGGTCAAACCAAGCCATTCTTTGACCCAGCGAATCCCGAATTGCGGCAGTATTTACTCAAGCTGTACGAAGAAATTGTGACTCGCTATCAAGTGGATGGTATTCAGTTAGATTACATCCGCTATCCTTTCCAAGACCCCGCCGCAGGTCGGGTTTATGGCTATGGGAAAGCCGCCAGAGAGCAATTTCAGCAACTTACAGGCGTAGATCCAGCGAAGATTTCTCCAAGCGATCGCGATTTGTGGCAAAAGTGGACATCATTCCGGAGCGAGCAAGTTGATACTTTTGTCGCCCAAGTTTCCCAACAGCTGCGCCAAAAGCGCTCAAATTTAATTATCTCTGTGGCTGTATTTCCCCTACCAGAACTAGAACGCATTCAAAAGATTCAACAGCACTGGGAAGTTTGGGCTAGGCGCGGAGATATAGATTTAATTGTGCCGATGACTTATGCTCTGGATACACCTCGTTTTCAACGATTAGCACAACCTTGGATTACTTCCACCCAATTAGGCGCAACTTTATTAGTACCAGGAATTCGCCTGCTTTCTTTGCCTACCGTAGGTGCATTCGATCAACTGCAATTGGTGAGAGATTTACCTGTTAGCGGTTACGCACTTTTTGCAGTAGATAATTTGAACAACGAGTTCCACAAACTTTTTAGTAATACTCAAGGTAAAGCGCAACCCACAAGTAGCGAACCCATTCCCCACCGCCAACCTTTTCAAACAGCTGCTGTACGTTATAGCGCCTTACAACGGGAATGGAAATTTGTCTTGAAAAACGATCAAATGCGTATGCCTGCAACTACAATTTCTGAATTTAACAATCAAGCACAAGTTTTACAAACCGCTTTAGCTCAACTAGCAGCCTCTCCTTCTGCCAGTAAGTTCATTACCGCCAGAGCCGCGCTAACTCGATTTCAATCTCAATATCGAACCTGGATGCGCCAAGAAGCTGTAGAAAATCCCTATCAAGTCAAAGTTTGGGAAAATCGTCTCGCCACGATTGAACGGTTATTGCGTTACGGCGAACGGCGCGTGCTGTCTCGTCCTTAGAGGACTTCCAAATAAAAAATATCCCATCTCTTTGGAAAGTGGGAGAGCAGGGGGACAAGGGGAAAAAGCAATTACCGTTACCCATTACAGAAAGTCGGCGCTTGAAAGCCCACTCCAACAAGAGGGGTGGGATGAACCGCCCTACCCTACCCTGCGGGAACGGCTTCGCCGAACGGGAACGCTTTGAGCGAACGGGTGACGCTCCTACGGACGCTCGATGACTCGCTACCGCTTCGCTAACGCTACCGCTATGCTAACGGCAGTCGCTCATGGGGGAAACCCCCTTGGCGCTAGCCTCTCCCTTTGGGAGAAGACCGCGCTGCCTCACCGCCCGCCGAGGAGGGGCATAGGGCATTTGGTGGCTTTTCCCATGCCCCATGCCCCATGCCCCATGCCCGCGAAATCCCACCCCTAAAAGGAGTGGGATGAGCTTAACAATTACCCATTGTATCCACACAACAAAAATTTTCCCGTAGTCATACGCGAGTGGGAATTAGCTATTAGAAAGAAAATATTACAATATCTAAAAATTATCTACTGGAGGACAACAATAAGTTATCGAAGTTTGAGCTATTGATTTAAACTCAAAATCAAGCCTTCCACTTATAAAAGTGGTGAGATCTGACTTCCAACACAAAAACGTTCAATAGTTCAATAACTTATTTCTGCTCAGAGTTATCAGCAACATCTATGCAAACCTTACCTCAACTGATGTGGCTAAGCTGCTTAAAGTCGCTGATTGACTTTCAGCCGTTGACAGTTGAGCCGGAAACATTGGTGTTAGATGCGATCGCTCTGATGGCGCAGCAAGGTAAAAGCGCTTTGGTTGGTTCAGCAACACAAATTGTCGGCTGGTTTAGCGACAAAGATGTGGTTAGGCTGGTTGCTTCTAGAGTTGACTTCAAAACTACTAAGATTTCTGAGGTGATGCATACTCCGCCGATCGCACTTAAGTTATCTGATGTTGACGATCTAGCAACGGTGCTTTCTCAATTACGCCAATCGCAATTGGATTTGCTGCCACTTCTAGATGAAGATGAGTGCCTGGTTGGTACATTCACATTAGAAAATATTTGTCAAGTATTTGAGCAACAGTCCCAGGAAATCAGAGATAAATACGAGTCAATTGAGAAACAATTGCGTTTGCTCTCTTCAGTGCTAGTCAATGCTAAAGATGCCATTGTGATTACGGACGCTGGGGCGATCAATGAACCATTAGAGCCGCAAATAGTTTACGCTAACACAGCCTTTACCCAGATGTGCGGCTACAGTTTGGGAGAAATTATTGGCAAAACACCGCGCTTTTTACAGGGTGAGCAAACTTCTCTGACGGAAGTAGCAAAAATTCGTGCTGCTCTGCAAACTGGCTCATCAATTCAGACAGAATTACTGAACTATAAAAAAAATGGTACTCCCTACTGGGTGGAAATAAACATCTATCCCATCGTAGATCGAGAAAGGACAATCACTTATTTTGTAGCCATCCAACGAGACATCACCAAACGCAAACGGGATGAAGAGTCTCTAAAGCAAACAGAAGAATTATTTCAACAATTAACCCAAAACATTCCTCAAGTGTTGTTTGTGCGGGATGCTAAACAGCACAAGATGTATTATGTCAGTCCAGCTTACGCCAAAATTTGGGGCAAAAGCAGCGATCGCTTGCTTGAAAATCCCCTAGAATATCTTGATTTTATCCATCCCCAAGACCGCGATCGCATGATCGCCGCTAGAGAAAATCTCTTATTAGGTGAGTCTTTCAATGGAGAGTATCGCATAATTCTACCTGACGGGGAATTGCGCTGGATTTGTGCGAAAACCTTCCCGATTAGAAATGAATTAGGAGAAATTTATCGCTTTGTCGGCATTGCTGAAGATATCACTGCACTTAAGCAAGCACAAGCAGCTTTAACAGCAGCTAACGCAGAGCTAGAAAAGCGAGTATTAGAGCGCACAATATCTTTACAAGCAATCAACTTACAGCTATCATCTGAAATTTCGGAACGCCAAATCATCGAAGAGCAACTACTCGATAGTGAGCAGCGTTATCAAACTATGGCCACAATCTCACCTGTGGGAATTTTTCGCACAGATGCGACAGGAAATAGCCTCTATGTCAACGAACGCTGGTGCAAAATGACGGGAATGACACCAGAGCAAGCCTCAGGAATGGGCTGGCTAGGGGCTATTCATCCCGAAGACCGCCAGAGGGTGTATAAAGAATGGTCGCAATGTGTAGCCCAAAACCTGGCTTTTCGTTCAGAATATCGGTATCAGCGAGCAGATGGCACTGAAATTTGGGTTTTTGGGCAAGCAGTGAGAGAGCGAACTGATACCGGAGAAATCATCGCTTATGTGGGAACAGTCACCGACATCAGCCAACAGCAAACAGCACTGCGCGATCGCCAACTCGCAATCGCAGCACTCCGAGATAGCGAAGAACGGTTCCGCAACTTAGTAGAAGCCAGCAGCGATTTAGTTTGGGAAGTAGATGAAAACGCTCGATATACCTATGTCAGTCCGAAAATCCGCGATATTTTGGGCTACGAACCAGAGCAAGTGCTGGGTCAAAGCCCTCTTGACTTTATGCGATTGTCTCAGCCAGCAACTCTGGCTGAGAGTTTTACTGCTATTTTGGCTAGACAACAACCATTTCAATGTCTGGAGAACATCCAGATGCATCAAGATGGCCATTTAGTTGTGCTGGAAGCTAGCGGTGTTCCCGTCTTTGACTCCCAAGGTAAATTCATTGGTTATCGCGGTATGAGTCGTGACGTTACCCAGCGCCACAAAGCAGAAGCATCATTACGCGAGACGCAAAAGCAGCTACAGGCTATTTTAGATAATTCTTCAGCCCTGATTTATTTAGTAGATACTCAAAATCGATTCTTGCTGATCAACAAGGAGTATGAAAAACTATTTAATCTTACGCAAGAGGAGATTTTAGGTAAAAGCATTTACAATGTTTGGACTAATGATATTGCTGATAAGTTTGTAGCTAACAACCAGCAGGTGATAATTAATGGTATTCCCATAGAAGTCGAGGAAATTGCCCCCCAAGCCGATGGGTTACATATTTATTTATCGAGCAAGTTTCCTTTAAAAGATGCAAATGGTCACATCTATGCTGTTTGTGGCATTTCTACAGATATTACTGAACGGAAATTAGTTGAGGAATCACTACTCAGCTTTCGCAAAGCCATAGAAAGCACCAGCGATGGTGTTGGCATCATTGATATTACAGGCAAAGCTGTTTATTTTAACCAAGCCTTTGTAAATTTATACGAATATACCCTTGAGGAATTACAAGCACCTGGGGGAACAGCAGCGATTTTCCAGCAGCCTGAAGATCGTCAGGAATTATGTACGAATCTTCTCCAAGGAATTTCATGGCACCGGGAAGTGGCAATGCGATCGCGTAGTGGTCGCCTCTTACAAGTATATCTGCGCGCTGATGCCATTAAAGATGCGACTGGCAAAGTGCTAGGAATAGTCTGTACCCATACTGACATTACCCAACGTCGAATAGTAGAGGAAGGATTACGTCTGCGCGATCGCGCGATCGCCGCTAGTAGCAACGGTATTATTATTGCTGATGCCAGTATCTCCAATGGGCCAATTATCTATGTTAATTCTGCTTTTGAGCGGATGACGGGCTACAGTACAGCAGAAGTCATTGGGCAAAATTTTGATCTGTTCCAAAACGATGAAAATCAAGCACAATTACAAGCAATGAATGCAGCAATGCAAGCAGGTCATGACTGCACCGTTATTCTTCGCAACTATCGTCAAGATGGCGGACTTTTGTGGACTAAGTTAAATATTTCTCCTGTGTATGATGTTGCAGGCGCACTCACCCACTACATTGGCATTCAAACAGATATTACAGAGCGTAAACAATTAGAACAAGAGCTAATAATCGCCCTAGAGAAAGAAAAAGAACTCAACGAACTCAAATCTCGTTTTATCACCATGACTTCCCATGAATTTCGCACACCGTTGAGTACTATCCTCTCCTCCTCAGAGTTATTGGAACACTACCGCCACAAGTGGACTGAAGAAAAACAACTCATTCATCTGCACCGTATCCAAACTTCTGTCCACCGGATGACAGAGATGTTGAATGATGTTTTGTTTATCGGCAAAGCAGAAGCAGGAATACTAGAATATCACCCAACATCCTTCGATTTAGTGGAATACTGTGCTCATTTAGTGGCAGAGGTTCAGTTAGATCTCAGCAATCAGCACCGCATTTCTTTTAACAGCCAATCTGAATTTATTACCTGTTATATGGATGAGAAATTGCTGGCATATATTCTCACTAATTTACTCACAAATGCCATTAAGTATTCTCAAGATGATAGCAATGTTAATTTCACTTTAACTTGTCAGCATGGGCGAGCAATATTTGAAATTCAAGACCAGGGAATAGGTATTCCCGAAGCAGACCTACCGCATCTCTTTGCATCTTTCCATCGAGCCAGTAATGTAGGTAATATCATTGGTACTGGATTAGGACTAGCAATTGTAAAAAAATGTGTTGACATACATCAGGGTGAAATATTTGTAACTACTACGCTGGGAGTAGGGACAACATTCACAGTTAATCTGCCAAAAAGTAGCCATCATGAATTGCTGACATCAAGGTGAATGATCATCATAGGGCATTAGTTTGTAAAAAATGCCAAATGACATTGCAATTCAAAAAAGCTAATTAAATAATCAAATACAAACTAACTTAAATTATGACTAAAATTTTAGTAATTGAAGATGAAGAACTAGTACGGGAAAATCTCATAGATTTACTGGAAGCTGAAGATTTTGATACTATTGCTGCTGCTAATGGCAAAATCGGGATAAATTTAGCCTTTTCTGAAATTCCTGATTTAATTTTGTGCGATATGATGATGCCAGAAGTTGATGGTTATGGCGTATTAACTACATTACGCCAAGACCCATTAACGTCAACAATTCCCTTTATTTTTTTGACGGCTAAATCTGCAAAAGCCGACTTTCGTCAAGGTATGGATCTGGGAGCCGATGACTACTTGACAAAGCCCTTTACCCGTGCCGAATTATTAAGTGCGATCGTCAACCGTTTAGAAAAACAGGCTACCTTAAAAAAACACTTATTATCTGCTCAGACTGCAACTATGTCTCTATCACCAAAGATGCAGTTATTAGAGAATTATTTACAAGATTTAATCAAAGACGAAAAATTTCAAGAATTTGAGTTGTATTATCAACCCATAGTAGATATTGCTTCTGGGAAGATCATCGCCGCCGAAAGCCTATTATATTGGGAAAGTCCAGACTTGGGTTTGGTTTCTCCTTTAGAATTTCTGCAATTAGCCGAATCTACAGGTTTAATTATGCCAATCGAAAAATGGATAATCACAAATGTCTGCTCTCAAATTAAAAGCTGGCAATATAATCTCGACTTTTTGCCCTTGAGGATTAATGTCAATGTATCTGGGAGTCAATTTTATCATCCAGATTTTATCCCAGTGATATCTAAACTTTTAGCGAGCAACAAAGTCTCACCCCACCACTTAGAGATAGAACTGAGCGAAAGCACTCTGATGCAAGATATTGACAGAGCGATCGCTATTATGGGTAAATTATTTTCTTTAGGTGTCAAAATCGGTCTTGATGATTTTGGTATTGGCTCTTCTTCTTTAGTCAACTTAAAATATTTACCTATTAATAGCTTAAAAATAGGCCGATATTTTATTCATAATATTGACTCAAATCCGCAAAAATCAGCCCTAACCAAAGCCGTAATTCACATGGCTCATCAGCTAAATATACGGGTAATAGCTGAAAGTGTAGATACAGAGGCAGAACTAGAATTCTTGCGTCAATCTAATTGTGATGCCATGCAAGGGTTTATCTTAAGTCGTCCATTACCAGCAGCAGAATTAGAAAACTTTTTTTAAATACAAACTGCTGAAAAAATTTAACTCTAATACCTATCTTTATAAATAAAAGCTTGGGCATTGCATAACAAGGAAATATTTTGTTTAGCAATGCCATAAGCTAGTTGGGTATGTAGAATTGGCTGACTTGAAGCCTATTATAAATAGCTTATATTGGTGATTGTGTTGGGTTTAAAGTATAAGTTTTTGTATAAGTTGTATATATTGTATACAAACAACTAATTTCTATATATTTTTTGGTGAAAGCAAAAGCATGGCAAAAAGATCTCTTCAAGCATCAGATGAAGGTATTAGAAAAGCGAAGCAGGCTTTTAAGCGTAAAGGCTGGACACAAGAATATTTAGCTGCTACGGTCGGTTTAGAAACTCGTCAGCCGATTTGGAAATTTTTTACTGGTAAACCTATAGACCGCCAAGCCTTTAAAGAGATTTGCTTAGTTTTAGACTTAAACCCCTTAGAAATCTCGCAAAACTGTACTGAGGATGAATTAACACCTTCAGAACAACCGCTAAATATCAATTTCAACCTAGATACTGACAATTTAGTAAAAAAGCTGAGATCGGCTCAATCTGACAAAATTCAAGCCCAGTGCGGTACTGTGCATATTTTAGATATTGCGCGACCTATTGCCTTAAATGAGCTTTATATTGATGTCAATATCTTAGAAGAAATTAATAGTAAAAGATGGATGGACATCAATGAGTTACAAAAGCTTGATAAAGAGCAATTTGAACGATTTAGCTTAGGTCAAGTACGTCAAAAGCGAGTTAGCGGGCAAGAGGTAGTTTTACAATACTCCAAGCTGATGTTATTGGGAAAACCCGGCTCTGGTAAAACTACATTTTTGCAATCCCTAGCTATTAGTTGTAACAAAGGAAATTTTCGACCGGATTGTCTACCAATTTTTATCAATTTGAAAAACTTTGTTGAAGATACTCGAGAACTTATTCAACCTAGTATAGTAAAATATATTCATAAATATTTTGCAGTTTTTGATATTACTGAGCAGGAAATTATTACACTATTATCTCAAGGTAAAGCTTTAATTTTATTAGACGCTTTAGATGAAGTAGCAGAACAAGATAGTGAAATAATCATCAAAAACATCAGACAGTTTATTGAGACGTACCATAAAAATATTATAGTTATTACTTGTCGTATTGCTGCCCAAAATTATAGATTTCAAGGATTTACTGAAGTAGAAATCGCTGATTTTACCAAATCACAAATTGCTAATTTTGCTAACAAATGGTTCTTAACCGTTACCAAAAAAACTCCTGCCAAAGCGCAATCATTAGCGCGCAAGTTTATCCAAAAATTAGAACTAGCAGAAAATGCACAACTTCTGGAGTTAGCAGCTACACCAATTTTGTTGAATCTCACCTGTTTATTATTTCAGTTTGCCGAGGATTTTCCTTCTCAACGCGCTGAACTATATAAACAAGGATTGGATTTACTACTAGTAGGCTGGGATGAAGCCAGAGGCATAAAACGCGATCAAGTTTATCGGAATTTGTCACTGCTGCAAAAAATTAAGCTGTTGAGTCGTGTTGCAGCCATTACCTTTGCTCAAGAAGAGTATTTTCTACCAGAAAAGAAAATGCATCAATTGATCGCTGACTATCTATCTCATCTTCCTCAAGGGACACATGATGCAGATGCTTTGGAATTAGAGAGTGTGGCTGTATTAAAAGCAATTGAAGTGCAACATGGGTTATTAGTGGAAAGAGCAAGAGGGATTTATTCTTTTTCTCATTTGACCTTTCAAGAGTACTTCACAGCTAGAGAAATTTTTGCTAATGCCAATACTCAAACACTACAAGAACTAGTTAACCAAATCAATGAAGAACGTTGGCGGGAAATCTTTTTACTAACTGTGGGAATGTTGCAACCAGCTGATGAATTATTGCAGCTAATGAAGCGAAAAATTGATACTTTAGCAATCGCCAACGAAAAATTACAGGATTTTCTCAATTGGTTAATGGAAAAATCCTGTGCAGTCAAAGGATCTTATCATCCAGCTAGTGTACGTGCCTTTTACTTTACTATTGCTCTTCCCCCTGAACATCCTCTAGCCCGCACTCAAAATTTGGCGATATCTTTAGATCATCGTCTGGCTCTTAATCTCTCTATTGATTTAGCTTTAGATTTAGCCTTAACTCATGTCCTATCTGTTAGTGTGACTATAACTGCTAATATATTTAGCCAACGCTTGTTTGCTTTAAGTTTAGCCTTAGACCTAGAACATTTGCTAGCAGATCAGCTATCTTTACAAACATCATTACGATACTTGAAAAACCAGCTACCATCACCAAAACAGGGTAGAGAAGCACTAAAAATGTGGTGGCAAACTCATGGAGAAGGTTGGATTAGGAAGTTGCGGACTTTGATCATCGGTTCCCGCCAAATTGGTCATACTTGGCAGTTTACCCAACAGGAATGGCAGGACTTACAACAGTATTGGTATGCCAATCAATTACTACTAGATTGCCTCAATAGCGCTAGTAATGTCACTCCAAATGTGCGGGAGTCAATAGAAAATAGCTTGCTTTTGATTTGTAGTTAATTGTTAAGAGTCGGAGAGACGCGATTAATCGCGTCTGTACAAAAGTCGGAGAGACGCGATTAATCGCGTCTGTACAAAACCAGTTTGTCCCCTTGTCCCTAGTCTCCAGAGGGATGGGCAATTATGGCGCTTTAGTTACACTTAAGAATAAATACCTTGCTATCTTCCTGTTGTCATTCTTGGAAGAGTTCAATTATTTATGCAATTTCTTGAGCGTTTCTTGCCGCTATTATTGTTATTCACCACAGTAACAGCTTGTAACCAAACCAGCGCCTCTTTAGATAATTCCACACCGCAACCATCTGCATCTGTTGTACAACAGGCACAGAATTCTGCACAGTCGAAAAAAGTGGTTCGGACTGAACCACTTTCACCCACACCTATCCGCATCAGCCTGAATAATTTACCAGCACCTTTCGCTACAGAAAGCGCTTCCAAAAGACCTGAAGTGGTGGCAATTCCACAAAACCCTGTGCTGCGTGTACCATCAGGATTTACAGTTAATGTCTTTGCGGAAGGTTTAGATGCACCCCGTTGGCTGGCTTTAACTCCCAATGGTGATGTGCTAGTTACAGAAACTAGGCAAAATCGGATTCGACTGTTGCGTGACACCAATGGGGATGGAGTGGCTGATGTGCGCCAGACTTTTGCTAGTGCCCAAAATGGCCTGAATATTCCTTTTGGGATGGCTTTCGGGGGGAATTCTTTCTTTTTGGGTAACACCGATGCCGTGCTACAGTTTCCCTACAATAAAGGTCAACAACAACTTAGCGGTACGGGTAAAAAAATTACTGACCTTCCTGGTGGCGGCTATAACCAGCACTGGACACGTAACGTAGTAGTTTCACCCGATCGCAATAAACTATATGTTACTGTTGGTTCCCAAAGTAATGTCGATGAAGAACCCCTACCACGGGCTTCGGTACAGCAGATGAATTTGGATGGTTCGCAAAAACAGACTTTTGCTTCTGGCTTGCGTAACCCCGTAGGTTTGGATTTTCACCCAGTCACGAAGGAACTTTATACTGCTGTTAACGAACGCGATGGTATTGGTGATGACTTGGTACCAGACTACTTTACACGTATCCAGCAGGGGCAATTTTACGGCTGGCCCTATGCCTACCTGACACCAACTAACCTTGACCCACGTCAGAAAACCAATAATCAAAGTAAACGCCCTGACTTAGTAGCCAGTACCCGAACTCCAGATGTCTTATTTCAGGCACATTCAGCCGCCTTGGGTGTACAGTTTTATGATGGTCAGAAGTTTCCGCAAAAATATCGTAACGGTGCTTTTGTGGCTTTTCGTGGTTCTTGGAACCGCGATCGCGGGACTGGTTATAAAGTTGTATTTGTGCCCTTTAATAATCAGGGTCGTCCACAGGGTTACTATGAAGATTTTCTCACAGGATTTTTGCTCAATCCAGCTACACCAACGACTTGGGGAAGACCTGTTGGTTTACTAGTTTTACCTGATGGCAGTCTATTAGTGACAGAAGAAGCCAATAATCGGATTTATCGAATTCAGTATACGGGGGGTTAGGGATTGGGGGCTGGGCAAAAGGAGAAAGGGAAAAGGCGGAAAGGGGAAGGGGGAAATTTTGGTAACTAACTTTTAGGGCTTTTCTCTAGGCTTAACCTGTTTAAGTTAAATTATTGAACAATTAACTGCGATCGCTATTAGGTTTAAAAATTAGTTATGACTCAGAATGACAATGATGCTCAGTCAAATACCCCGTCTTCTTCCCATTCTGGTGCAAGATACTGGGGTCATGTAGAGCTTGTAGAAGAAGGCGAGAATTATAGAATTAGTCGTGTAGAAATCAAACCGAGACATGGCATTAAACCACAAATTCATTATCATCGCCATGAACATTGGGTAGTAGTTTCTGGTGTCGCCAAGGTGACTTGTGGTGAACAAGAAATATTATTGAATCGCAACGAGTCTACTTACGTTCCAGCTGCAACCCTACATAAGGTAGAAAATCCCGGATCTATTCCACTTGTAATTTTAGAAATCCAAAACGGCGAGTATTTAGGGGAGGATGATACTGAGCGCCCTTTTGACCTAAATTTGGTGAAGCCTGTCACCGAAATCTAAGTTAAGTCTAAGCCACATATAGCAATCCTATTGTGAGAGCGATCGCCCATTCTACCAAGAAGTTGCGATCGCTTCTTCATGTTGAGCGAATGCAGGGCGATCGCCCTCTGCCTCCTGAATTTCGCATCCTATAAGTTCTTATACCAAGTTGTCTTTGATCGTATTATTTGCCCACAAGTCAGTCCAGAAGACACCTTAGTTCCAAACAAGACTAACTTTAGCAACTTGGTATTACACCTTATACCAATTCACGAAAAACCTGATACAGATATATTTTCGTAAGGGTTTAGCATTGCTCATACGTGTCAACTTAAGCTCAAACGCTTATTCCACAGGCATTTTACCCCACCCCTCAATCCCCTCCCCGCCTGCGGGGAACTCGGGGCCCCCTTTGGGGATTAGGGGCAGGGACGTTTTGGCTTTAGACAAAACTGGGGTGGGGTGACGCGGATCTTGATGGGAAGCAAAAAAAACCAAAATCACGTATTGATAAGGGTTTCACGTTAAGTTGACACCAATGAGCATTGCTAAACCCCTACCCGCCTATTTGTATCATTATTAAAGTGAAATGGTATTAGACCAAGGTAAATTTTATGAAGTACAGTGCTGATGATATTGTTGTGAATAAATGGGCAGAATCGAAGCAAACACCAGACGGAAAATGCCAGCAAATCTGGGATATTCTTCTCAAAGAATCGATTGCTGAAATGACTAATCTAAAAGATATTTCTCAGCAATTATCTCACGAAGATTTTGAGGTTTGGGTAAAAGTAAAAGAAGGGAAATATCTTACGGTTTTTGTAACGTTTAATAGAGATCCGAATCCTTACAGTCACGACCCTATTCTTTTTACTATATACAAAATGTTTGAAGATATTGAGCGATTATTGGGAAATATTGATACTATTCAAGGAGAAAAAAAGAAAGATAGATGGAGTCCTTATAAACCAAGTAAAAAAACTGAAAGTAGTGAGTTGAAATAAAAATATTAGTGTCTTGTTAAATTAAGATTATTTGTTACCGTTCATGAGTGCGATCGCCCATTCTACCCAGAAGTTGCGATCGCACTTCAGTTTTGAGGTAAACCAGGCGATCTCTATTCTTCTGGCTTAAGATTGTGTCTTTTGATTATTTCCTCGTTTTCTGGCTTATTTAGCCAATCATTAACAGCCTCGGCGATCGCATCGCTGAGGTTTGTGTCTTTAAGGGCTACGACTGCACGAAATAGTCGGCTGAGTTCTGGAGAAATATAGCCCCGTAATTCCTTCTTTTCACTCATCAACCTTGCATAGCTTACAACCGCTTAATTTTTGCATAGCCGTTTAGGATATGGTAATTTATCCTTTTAACCTTTTAACCTTAAACGGATAAAAGCGGTATGATTGTGTTGTAACAATAATGCGATCGCACTCTGGCTAGACACCAAGTAGAGCGATGGCTAAACGGTAATGATTTCATACATCTTGTTTAGGGTCTTTAGGCTTCGTTGATTTTGATGATGCAGGAAATTCACCTCGTTCCTTAATTTGAGAGATACCCACTTCAATCAAAAAAGCAGCAAGATTAGCTGTTGGTCTTCCTTGTGCTTGTGCCAACAACTCTAAGTTTTCAAATACCGAATCTGGAACGGTTACAGTAAATCGCTTACTAGCAACAGGTGGTTTGTGTTTTCTGCCATTCAGTTTGGGTTGGAACTCTTGAATGAGGGCTTTTTCAACTCGGACTAACAAATCCTTGTCATTGCACTCAAGCCAAGCAATTCTAAGAACAGTATCCAGTTTTACTAGTTGACTCCATCTATGGTGTGCTGCCCACCTCTGCGCTAAATTCACAGATTTACCGATGTATAAAACACAATTGCCATCCATCACAAAGTAGATAGCAGGGCAACTAGGTAAGCTACTACGCTCTCTTAAAGGTAGCGATGGTAGCATTAGTGGATCAATATTATTTGTGTTCATTTGCCTTCCTGATCTTCGGAGTTAGATGAGGAAGTGTCGTTGAGTGAATCCTGCTGTTGAAAGTCAGGAGGAGTCGTAGCAGGGTCAGTATAGGCTCGTTGTTGATAAGCCTCTAATGCGCTTGTAAGTATTGCTGCTGCTAGGTTACTACTGGTACGCTTTTGGGATTTTGCCCATTGCTCTAGCCCTTTTAATGTCTCTTCTGTCAAATTTACTGTTAGTCTCCACCTCGACGGCATTTCAAATATTTCCATACTTACACCTCTTCTATAGTGCCTCACTGTGCTGCCAAAATTCTAGCAAATAAGTGCTGCACTTGGATGCACTTGTGTTATAGTAAAAGTGTTGCAGTTTTTAGCTACAAAACCTGCAACAAAAAGAGCGATCGCCCTCGGCTGGACACCAAGTAGAGCGATCGCTCTTATCCCCCTATTAGGAGACTAATCAATGATGACACCTAATCAAACATTTTCTCAAGCAACCCCTGTCAAAGAACCACTCAAACACCTATTGATTGGTTCGCCTAAAGCCGTAACCAGCACAATTCACTACCTGCAAGTAATTGGCTACGCAGATGTTGGTAACTGGAGTCCGCTTGCACGCACTAGCAACCCAGGTGAAGTCATGAGCATTTTGAACAGACCAATTGTGGTGCAATAGCCATTGTTATAGATTTTTGTAGGGTGGACACTACTAGATCTTTCGTTCAAAACCTGAGGATAACTATAGCAGTTCTCGCTTGGATGCAATACACAGTAAGGGCACGCCCTTACAATGGTCTGTATTATATGCAATTGAGAACAGCTAGAGTGCCTACCCTATGGTTTACTTTAGTCCCTAGTCTCTAGTCCCCAATCCCCAATACCTCTGATAGACACAAGTTGATACAGCTGACAATCTCTCCAAGGATGTGTAAAGTAGTTGAAGATTATTTACTAACTGCAATTATTTAACGCATTCTGATATGGATAGAAAAACCAAACGCCTTTTACTGCTTGTTGTTTTCTGTAGTTTGACTGGTGTAATTTTAGGTGGTACTGCCAGCTGGGCAGAAAGTAATATGTGCTTGGAAGCCAAGACAGTTACGAGTGACTGCTTGACGCAAGACCCTATACAAAAAACTATACAAGGAATGAGTACCGGTTTAGTAGCCGGTGCTGGAGCCGCTTGCGGTGTAGCTTGGCAGTTAAAGAAACAAGACTGAAAAATTCTTCAGAAGGCAGAAGATCGCAAAATTTTTGATAGGTTCGTAGTAAGCACTACTCTGAGGGAAACCTCTTTGCGTCTAGAGTGCTTGAAATCCAGGACTAAAGTCCTGACTACGAACTAATATCAAAAATTACGAATTACGAATTATTAAAAGCGATAGTTGCGATCGCGCACCCATAAACTAATGGGTACGGCATTACCTTGAGGATCGACTTTGACTTTGACTACTATTGGTTGTCGCCGTCCCTCACGAGAGTCTAAAGCACGGGAGATGTCTCTACTAATCCGCTCCCGTTGCTCTTCTGGGATATAGTATGTTTCTACGCCATAATTGACAAAGCCATCCCGATACACGCCTTTTAAGGCTACCTGATCGTTTGGCAGGTTTGAGGGTCGTCTCCCGCTTACCCTGACTGGCCTCCAAGCAGAGGGAACACCACGACCAGAAAATTCTCTCTCCTGCAAAGTCACATACAGGTTGGTTCCTTGGGCTAATTGTCTATTTCTACCGCGATTTTGTCTCAGCAACTCCTCCCAGCCAGAAAGTCTTCTCAAAGTTGCAACGCGGGAAATGTTATAGTCCAAATTGAGGGTGTAGTTCTGCCGCACATCATTAGGATCTACAGACGCACTTTGCAAAATCACTGTTTTACCTGCAACGTCTGTGTAAACAGCTTGGGTGGGTACTGCCATAATCAACCCCGTTTGGATGAACAGGGGAATCAGTAGCCGCCAAAAAGGTAAGGGCTTGTTTGCTTTTTGTTCAGTAGCAATTAAATAATCTCGAAAAGTCAGCTTCCCAGAAAATTCGGCTTCGGGAGATAAGCCTTGATTAGATTTATTCGATGATTTATTTGATTCAGAATTACTGGATTTATTGGATTCAGAGGCATTACTTTTCATGGGCGTAGTCCTGAAAGAAGGGGAAAATAACCAGGATTAGGACTAACGCAGAGAGACACCTTACTGCTTTGCAGAATTCAAAATTCAAAATGCCTTATTTGTAGGCTTTTGAGCTTTGCGAGAAATACACAGAGATAATATTCTATCGGATTGCCGTAATTACGTAGCTTGCTTCTCGCCAAAGGCAAGTATTACGAATTATGAATTGCTATTGCTTTTTTTGCTTTTTCCTTCAGATAGGCGACGTTCAAACCACAGTCCGGCACTAATTAGCACAGAACCGCACATAACAAATACCAGGGACTTGACTAGCAACTCTGTATTGTACTCCCACACCCGACTGACGACTTGTAGGGTTAACAATAGCATACCGCCCCAAAAGGAACGTCTATCGTTTAATTTCAATCCTTCTTGAATTAGTCCCCAAGCTAAGATTATTAGCAAGACGTTGAAGACAAAAATTCCCAGTTCACTAATACGGGTAATACCTTGATGCCAAAAAGGTACTAAAGCTGTGATGCCAATAAATGTACCAACAAGCACAAGCGTGAAAACCATTTCTCGGCGGGGAGGATTGTTGCGTTGACGCAGCAGAAATAACCATTGTAAAACTGCCAAGCCGCTAAGGATACCTAAATCTATAATGGGCAGAGTTCTGAGAATGTTGCTGTTAGTGGTAGGCGGGAAATAACCATTATCTGGAAACTGCCATTGCCAACGGAAGGACAAGATATAGAATGCAAAGCCGAAACAGACTAAGGCAAGAGTACGTGCCAGGGGTTGAAACAAGCGATAATTTACTGTGGGAAATAGTAGGTCATCGTAACTCCACAATAACGCCGGCGGGAGTGCAAAAGCAAACGATGCCACCCACGGTGCAATATCAGTGTAAGTTAGTACTTGCAAAGGATTGAGATTGAATTGCAAGGAACTTGCAAAGGCAAAAACTGCTAGTCCAAAAATCCAGCGCGATCGGCAAATATAGGCTAAGGGGACAAACAGCAACCATGATACCAGGGGCATATGGCGTACAATTAACCGTGCCCAAGTCCAATCGCCTTGAGTGTACCACCAGTCACCCAGTCCACTCCAATAACCAATGAGGATGAGGATAATGCCCAAAATACCCAAGGAATTTAAGGACAGGCTGTAAGCCATGATTAAAACCCCAAATCCCCAAGCGATAAAAAGTTCCGCAGTGGAACCAGCAATATTGAAGACTTGAGCCATTAACAGTATATTTGCGCCTAAAATAAAAGCGCCTAATATCAGTAACGCCTCTCCCAATAAGCGTTTGCTGCGGTCGAGTTTTTTGCCTTCAGCTTTACGAAGTGCAGGTTCTCGCCAGGTGTAAAAACCAGTGATCGTAACAGACAGAAACAAACTGATCATCAAGATAAACTTGACATCCCGTGACCATTCCTGCCAGTTGGCGGCGATAAAAATAATCACACCTAACACTAACAAGATACCGCCTACGGCGATCGCAGTCATGCGAGAGCGATCGCGAGATGCTGCTTCTATGTTTTTAAATTGATAACGGTCTGCTAGCTGTTGGTACTGTGACGCACTAATTATGCCTTCGTCTCTCCATAATTGTGCTTCTTTGCGTATTTTTTGCTGAAAATTATCCAATATCATGACCTTCTCCAGTGCAGTGGTGTAGTTTAGGGGAATGGGGAAAAGGAGGACAAACTAGTTTTGACTCTTGACTTTTGACCCTTGATTCTTGCCAAATAACAAATGACATGATCTTTTTCAGTATGCAGCCAAACCTTGGCGTGGCATTGTTCTTCCATAACAGTTTGATTTTCCAATGGAAAAACCTTCAAATCTATTACTTAAACTCGCACGGCGTTTGTTTGCAAATGCTGATATTCAAGAAAAATTTATTGAGGCGCTAATTAATCCCCAAACTTTTCAACCTTGCATTTTATGGTGTCGAGAAAGACCAAATATTTTGCCTTTTTCTGTAGAAACACCAGCAAGTTGGCAACCGCAATTTGTAGACCGTTTACCTTTGGGAGAAAAACCAGGAAAACATCCTCTACACAACCAGGGAGATTTTTATTGCCTGGATTTTTCTTCTGTATTTGCGGCTGCTACTTTATTAACAATTCCGTCATCAGTAAAGTTAGTTTTTGATATGTGCGCTGCACCAGGCGGCAAGAGTATCTTTGCTTGGAAAGCTTTACAACCTGACTTGCTGATTAGTAATGAAGTAATTGGTAAACGTTTAGGAATGCTAATTTCTAATTTGAAACGTTGCCAAATTAAACCTAGTTTTGTAGTAAATAGAGATTCTAGTATTTTGGCTGAAACGATACCATTATCTAGTAACTTAGTTGTGGTGGATGCTCCTTGTTCTGGACAATCTTTACTCGCCAAAGGTGAAAAAGCACCGGGATGTTTTCACCCAACTAATATTAATAAATGTGCCAATCGCCAAAAACGTATTATAGCTAATTCTGCTCAAATTGTGGCATCACAAGGCTATTTGGCTTATATGACTTGTACTTATTCTCCGGAAGAAAACGAGGAAGTGTGCGAATGGTTTTTGCAACGCTTCCCTCAGTTTCAGGCAATTGAAGTGAGTCATTTACAAAATTATCAATCGCATTTAACTCAGATGCCTTGTTATCGACTATTTCCGCAAGATAGATTAGGCGCGGGGGCGTTTACGGTACTGTTTAAAAATACAGCAGTAGGTGACGCTAAAGAGGTAGATGAGGAGGTTTTAACTAAGCTTGGTTGTAGAGAAATTTTATCTTAATTATGAATTATAAATTAAAATAACACCTAATCTAAATTTCGTGGGATGCGTTATGCGTTCCGCTATAACGCACCCGATTCAGATGTTTTCTATAAATACTGTAAAGATAGTACCTTTAGGCTGATTATCTTCAACAGTAATGCTGCCTTGATGTGCTTCGATTGCCATTTTGCAGAAAGCCAAACCTAAACCAATTTGCGAAACATTGTGCATGAGATTACCAATCTCATACTTCTCGAAAATGTTTTGCCTTAAGTTTTGCGCGACTCCAGGGCCGCAATCAGCGACTTGCACTTTCGCACCGCCTAATTCCAAATACTCTGCCCGCAAGACAATTCGAGAATTTGACGGTGAGAATTTAATCGCATTGGAGAGTAAATTATCTAGCACTCGCCGAAAGATAGCTGCATCTACTTTCACATTGTCTGGAATTTTGGGTAATTCTGTCACCAGGGTTAAGTTCTTTTGGGCAGTAATCGCCTCTACATCTGCCGCAGCTGACAAACAAAGCTCGCCTAAGTCTACTTCTGAGTAGTTGAGAATCATTTTACCAGATTCCAACTTGGCCATGATCAACAAGTTATCAATTAATAATTGTAGTTGTTGTGAGGCGATCGCAATTTGTTCGAGCTTGCGTTCCAGTTTTTGGGGTGTTAAGCCAGGTAGTCGGAGAATATCAGTGGAGAGAAAAATACTGGCTAGGGGATTACGCATATCATGGACGATCATGTTCACCATGTCTTCTCGCAGTTGCAGCAAGGATTGCAGGTTGTCGTACTGCTGCTTAATCCGCAACATGGAATGAACCCTAGCACGTAACTCTACGCCGTTGACTGGCTTACTAATGAAATCATCCGCGCCAGTGGCTAGACAGCGAGCTAAATCTTCTTTATCTGTTAATGCCGTCACCATAATAATCGGCACAGCTTGCCATTGCGGATCAGCTTTGATGATGCGGCAGACTGCCATCCCATCCATCTCTGGCATCATCACATCGAGTAAAATCACATCTGGACAAAAACTATCAAGCCGGTCTAGGGCTTGTTTACCACTAGGAGCATAGTATAGCTGGTAATTTTCACCGTCCAGCAATGTTTCAACAACATCGAAGTTATCGGGTTCATCATCAATTACCAAAATAGAGGGTTGAGTGTCCATCGGCAATTTCCGCTACCTTCCTAAAAGTTGTTGAATTTTTACTGCCAGCTGCTTAAGTTTTATGGGTTTACTTAAATATTCGTTGGCTCCTGCGTCTAAACAATTTTCGCGATCGCCTGGCATGGCGAGTGCTGTTAGTGCAATAATCGGCACATGGGCAAATTGCTGCTCTTGACGAAGGCAATGCATAGCTTCTAGTCCGTCCATGACCGGCATTTGAATGTCCATTATGATTAAATCAGGTTGTTGAGATCTGGCAACCTCAATGGCTTGTTGACCATTTTTTGCCATAACCAGACGATATCCCCGACTTTCTAAATAACCAGACATTGTATCGATGTTTGCCTGATTGTCTTCTGCAAGCAGAATTAAAGGAGAGCCTAAATGTGGTTCTGGGACAACAATCAAAGCTGGGGAGTCAGGACAGAGAGGATATTGCAGTTTCTCTAGTGTTGCGTGAAATTGCTCGCGATTAATCGGCTTAACAATATATTCCGCAGCTCCTTGAGCTAGTCCTTTGGTGCGCTCGTCTACTACGGAAATAATGATGACTGGAATGTCTTTGGTTTGTGGGTGAGTTTGCAGTCGATTGAGCACATCCCAACCGGAAAGGTTAGGTAGTTGCAAATCAAGCAGGATCAGAGCAGGCTGAACGCGCAGCGCTTGTTCTATAGAGCCTTCACCTCGCGGATAGACAATGGGTTGCATTCCCATTTCGGTGAGGTAGCGGGTAATTTGCTCAGCCGCAGGAACTGAGTCTTCAATAATTAAAACTGAAGCATTATCCCTAGGTAAACGATGGCTGGGTGATGGAGCCGTTACTTGCATTATGGGGACATAATCGCTGCTTTGGTAGGGAATGCGGACAGTAAAACAACTGCCTTCTCCGACTTCACTCCTAACACAGACAGTTCCACCGTGCAGGGTAGCAATCCGCTGTACTAGCACCAATCCTAAACCCGTGCCACTATACTGACGGTTAAGGCTGCTGTCAAGCTGGATGAAGGGCTGAAACAACTTGTTAATGTCTTCTGGGTGAATGCCGATACCAGTATCAATTACGGAAAAGCAGATGTGGGGGGATGAGGGGGATGAGGAAGAAAATACTCTTCCTGCTCCCTCATCTTTGCCTGCTCCCCCTGCTCCCCTGCTCCCTAGCTCCCTTGCTTCTTCCAGCGAGACTTCTAGCCTCACAGAACCTCCCTCTGGTGTGAATTTGATGGCATTGCTGAGTAGGTTAATCAGTACTTGACGCAGACGGCGATCATCCACTTGAATATTACCAATATTGTTGGTAATACGGGTGCTGAGTCCGATATTTTTCTTCAAAGCCATCTGTTTGATAAAGCTGATACTGGCATCACACAGGGTTCTAACGGGGACATCACTCAGCTGTAGTTCCAGTTTGCCCGATTCGATTTTAGATAAATCTAGGATGTCATTAATCAGTTCTAGCAGATGTTTGCCGCTGCGCTCGATGGTGGAAATGGCTTTGATTTGCCGTTCATTGACTACACCAAACACACCTTCTTGGAAACCTTCAGACATTCCCAGAATGGCATTGAGCGGGGTTCGCAGTTCATGGCTCATATTTGCCAAGAATTCGTCCTTAAGGCGAGTGGCGCGTGCTAGCTGCTGATTTGTGTGGTGCAGTTGTTCTTCGGCTTGTTTGCGATGCGTAATATCTTCATGAGACCCCAGGATGCCAATTATCTCACCTGCGCTATTAGTCAAGGGAACTTTACTTGTTCGCAGCCATATTTGCTTACCATCTAGATTTACCGTTGGTTCTTCGTAGCCGAGTTTGGCAGTTCTGGTGTTGATCACAAAGGCATCATCTGCACGGTAGAGGTGTGCCCATTCTGCCCAAGGTAATTCTAAGTCTGTCTTGCCAATAATTTCATCAGCAGTTAGTTGATAATCGTTGGCAAAACTAGGATTACAGCCTACATAACGCGATTCGCAATCTTTCCAGAAGACTCTTTGGGGGATCGTATCCAGTACCAATCGCAGCATTGTGCGTGATTCTTGCAATTCCCGTTCAGTTTGTTTGCGATCGCGGATATCAAATATGCTGGAACGGCTGCATAGATAGGTGCCATCCTCAGTCTTGACGGCCGTTGCATTCAGCAGTATTGGTAAAATGCTGCCATCTTTACAAACCATATCAAACTCTAGGTCTTTGATCCAGCCACGGTTTTTAAATTTCGGATAGTTATGTAAAAATACCAAGCGGCTGGCTTCGGTAACATAGTCAATAAAGCGTTGCCCGATGATTTCTTCATAACTGTAGCCTAACCATTGCAGTTCTGTATCGTTGATATTGACAAATCGACCATCAGTATCGAGAGAATGGTAGCCACAGGGAGCATTATTATATAAATCTGCGAGTTCGCGGGTATATGTCGCTAGTATTTCTTCGGACTGTTTGCGATCACTAATATCTGTCACCCGCACTAAATTCAGGTTACGTCCGGCTACGGTAATCGGCTTGGCGGCAATGTTACCCCAGAAGTACTTACCCTGAGAAGTCACATATTCAAGTTCTCGGCTCCAGAAGCCTTTTGACTGCATTTCTGACTCAATAGCAGCTAGTTCGTTGTTCGAGAATTGATAGCGCTGAAGCGTGTGTCCGGCAATGCCAATCAGATCGGCTTTATGATTAGCAGCAAACAGTTCTACTGCCCGCCGATTACAATCAATAGTTAGCAGGGTTTGCGGATCTACTAGAAAGATGGCATCAGTAGATTCGTGATAAATTGCCTCACGCAAATCTCGGTTAAGGATAAGTTCCTGTTCCCCAAGTTTGCGTTCTGTAATGTCATGGTTGACACCAACCATCCTTAGTGCTTCTCCCTGCTGATTTTGTTCGATCAGAGCGTACGCTTTAATATAGCGGATACTGCCATTGGGATGAACAACACGAAATTCTGTATTGTATTCCAGCTCACCTCGTCGCACTCGTTTGCTCAGATCATCAGCTGCGGCGCGATCCTCTGGATGAACCCCCTGAATCCAAGTTTCGTACGCTCCCGTAAACTCAGAAGGCTGTACACCGTAAAGTTCGTACATCTGCTCATCCCAGATCAGGACATCGTGGACGATATCCAATTCCCAAATGCCGAATCCTCCCGATTTCATTGCTAGGGTCAGCCTTTCGGATAGTTTACGCAGTTGTTCTTCGGTTTGCTTGCGTTCTGTGATATCTGTGATTGTGCCGACGTAGCCAATAATCCTGCCATCGGGGTTGGTTTCGGGTAGTGCATAACCGGAGAACCAGTTGATGCTAGTATCTGGGCGCAGATACCTGCCTTCTTTCTGGTAGAGTTCTCCTGGCTGACATACTTGAGTCCATTGAGTCCATTCCATCAAGAGCTGATCGCGATCGTCTGGGTACAAGACATCTAAGTATCCCATTCCCAATGCTGACTCGGTTGGTCTCCCTGTCATTTCGCACCAGCGCTCGTTGACATAGACACAGTTACCCTGAATATCAAACTGGAAAATCCCCACCGGTACGGCTTCTGCTAAGGTTGCATAGCGGCGATCGCTCTTTTGCTGGGCAATTTCCGCTTCTTTGCGGGCGGTGATATCTGTCATTGTGCCGACGTAGCCAATGATATATCCATTGCTGTCAGTTTCAGCTAGCACCTGGACGTAGAACCAGCAAATGCTCCCATCTGGGCGCAGATGCCTGCCCTCGTCTTGCCTTAATCTTTCTGGTTGAGATAATTGAGACAAATTCCTGATGAAGCGATCGCGGTCTTCTGGATGCAAAGCTTCTAACCATTTCCACCCCATTGCCTCCTCGGGTGGTCTGCCGCTCATCTTACACCAGCGCTCGTTGACATACATACAATTACCAGCAGCATCAAGCCGGAATATTGCCACTGGTGATGCTTCTGCCAAACTAGCATAGCGGCGTTCGCTCTCCCACAGGGCTTCTTCTATTTGTTTGCGAGTGTTGATATCTGTTAGTGTACCGATGTACCCGATAAAGCTGCCATCAGGATTAGTTTCAGCTAGTAACTGGCAGTAAAACCATTTGATGCTACCATCTGGAAGTAAATGCCTGCCTTCGCTACGGATGGATGTTGGGGGCTTCAACAATGATTGAGACTTTTTCATTAAAATAGATTCGCGGTCTTCTGGATGCACCGCATCTAACCATCCCATCCCTAATCCCGACTCAGTAGGTCTACCAGTCATCTCGCCCCAGCGTTCGTTGATGTAAACACAGTTACCAGCGGCTTCAATGCGGAAAATCGCCACTGGAGAGGCTTCTGCTAAAGTTGCATAGCGGCGTTCACTCTCACGCAGGGCTGCTTCTATTTGTTTGCGCTGGGTAATATCCGTTGCTGAACCACTGATGCGAATGACATTACCTGCTGTATCCCACAATGCCTGACCTCGGGTTAACACCCAAATGTAGGAGCCATTTTTGTGCTGTACCCGATATTCTTCAGATAAAAAAGGTGTCTTTTGAGCAAAATGGTCAGCCAGCGCTGTCTGGAAACGCTGATAATCATCAGGATGAATTCTGCCCCAGCATTCCTCGATATTAGAACTCATTTCATTCTCAGCAAAACCCCGCATTTCTTTCCAGCGAGTAGAGAAGAACACCTGATTAGTTTTAAGATTCCAGTCCCAGATGCCATCATTGCTGCCCCGTAGTGCTAATTGCCAGCGTTCTTCACTTTCTCGTAAAGCGGCGGTGCGTTGTTCAACTCTGGCTTCGAGTTCTTGATTGAGTTGTTGTAATCTCTGTTCTGCACAGATGCGATCGCTGATGTCTATTAACACACCCAGCATCACCAGGGGTTGTCCATTGTTGTCATAAACCGCCCTTCCTGTTGCAGATATCCAGTGAATGCTTTTGTCTGGCCAGACTACTCGATATTCCACAGCATAATCAGTTTTGGTGGCGATCGCTTGCCTCAGTTTCTGTTGTACCCATTCTCGATCCTCAGGATGAATTAAGCTCAACCACTCCTGGGTGGTAACTTTTCCGCTATTTCTCTCATAGCCAAAACAGCGAATTGCATTGTCACTGGCAAAGAGTTCATTGGTAATAAAGTTTCGTTCCCAATAGCCAATATGAGCAAAATCTAGGGTAAGCTTTAGCTTTTCTTCACTGGCTTGCAGAGCTGCTTCTATCCATCTTCGTTCTGCCAGTTCTACCTGTAACTGATGATAGGCATTCGCCTGCTGAATTGCTAAAGATAATTGCACCCCAAGTTGATCCAGCAACTCCAAGTCCGTTGCTTCCCAGTGACGAGATCTAGAACATTGGTGAGCAATTAATAATCCCCATAAACTATCTGTAACCAAAATGGGCACTACCAAATTGGCTTTAACTTCAAATTGTTCTAATAGCTGTAAATGACAATCTGTTAAACCAGCTTGATAAATATCGTCAATCGCACGTTTTTTCCCTTGGTAATATTCGGCTCCGCCTCCTTGTTGAAACCAAGTATCGGGAATTTCCACCCCCAGCGAAACTGTCCAACCTGGAAGCACTGACTCCGCGACAACAGTACCGCTCAGATCCGGCTGAAATTGATAAACCATTACTCGATCTGCTTTGAGAAACTGCCTCACTTCTTTGGCTGTAATTCGCAATATTTCTTCTAACTTCAAAGACTGGCGAATTCGTAAAGCGATCGCTGCAATTAGTTGTTGTTGTTCTCGACTTTGTTCTAATTGTCGCAATAGACGCACCTGTTCAACTGCATGATGAATTGCGCTTTGCAAAATTTCCGGTGTGAGTTTGCTTTTTACCAAATAATCCTGGGCACCGCTTTTCATCGCCCGCACAGCAATGCTTTCATCCCCCTGGCCTGTCAACATAATCACAGCCGATTGCGTATTCTTCAGCTGTTCTCTAAACTGCTGAATAAACTCTAGCCCATCCACATCAGGCAACGAAAAATCCAGCAAAATCACATCTGGTGTTTCCTGCTGACACCAGTTCATTGCCGCCGTTGCCGTTTCAAACTCTAAAATGCGATAAGTATATCGACTGTCCTGCTGCAAAAAGCGACAATACGCCACCCGCTCGTCAGCACAATCGTCAATTAACAAAATGGTTAGGGGGGAGGGATGACTCATACAGTAAAAATATTATCAACGCGATCGCGTTTCACAAGCGATTGTATCTCCATAACCATCAAGTTAAAAACCTTACTTAACATATAGATAGGATAGATAAGAATCTATAGCCCGAGTCAGAAAATACAAAAGTTTTTAATTTAATAGATTCTGAGAGAAAACAATATGTTGTGCGCTTAGTAACACCTGTATTCTGACACAGTTAAAAATTGCAGCAATCAGCTAATGCGCCTAAAAGATTGCATTTTTTTTGTGAAGAAAGTTTTTGTGATGGGGCATTGATACCAATTCAAAATTCGTCTGGGAAAGTTCTGTTCGGAGGAAGTCTCCGCTCAGGCTTTTTGCAAAATTTAAAATTAAGAAAGCTAGACATAGCAATGGATTGGGAGTTTGTATCTGTCGCATTCTTTTTTCAAATTGGTATGAGTATGGGGCATAGGGCATTTGTGATTTCTCCACTGCTCCCCTTGCCCCCACAGTCCCCAATCAGGGTAAAAGCTGCCCAATCTCTATGCTTGGGATGGTTTTTCATGGTGTGAGCATGGCTTCGCGTTGCGTAGCAAAGGAAAGGGGTTGACTCTTGAGTCTTAAAATTCATCTTTCCCTGTCAATTCCTTTTCAATTGCATCTGCACCATAGCCCACAGCTAAAAGCGTGTTTTTCACAGTATCAGCCTCACTAGTTGCTGATATCTTGGCTGTAAATACAGCAATATGTGTTTGCTCTTTTGTCAAGACTTGCCAAGCAGCTATTTTATTCAAACCGCTATTTTCTAACAGTTTGTTGGCAATCTCTGCCGAAAATGCTCCCTTTGTTAGATATCCCGGCGATGAAATATAGCGAATTTCTAAGTTACCAAGTTTCTCGGTTTTCGATTCAATAAATACTACTTGGTTTCTTTTATTTTCTGTTGGAATTAATAATTTAAAATCGCCATCAGGCAGCAATTCATATTTCGCACCAAGCTTATCTAAAATATCTTTGATCCGAGCATCTCCAGCAGGCTTAGTACTTGGTTGTGCAGAAACAATTTGCATAGATATAGCAACGCTAGTAACAGCAACAATTACTAGTCCAAGGATACGTTTCATGATGTTTTTTAGGGTATTTGGTAATAATTAATCTATGTTGTGGTTCACTCTGCTTCACCAATCAAAGTAAATGCAGCCCAATCAAGAGGATTGCTGTACTTTTGTCTGGTAGTTAGCATGGCTTCTCGTAGCGCCACCGCTTTATCAGAATTGTGTTGGAGATGGCGATAAAACTCAGTCATCAAAAAGGCGGTAGAATCATCTGATACAGACCAAAGTGAGACAATCACACTCCTGACCCCGGCGGTAATTAAAGAGCGTGATAAACCAATCACGCCATCGCCTGTAATGTTACCACCTCCAGTGTTACAAGCACTCAGTACAACCAGGTCGGACTTGAGTTTCATGTCCAGGATTTCACCAGATGTCAGTAAACCATCGTCCTTACCACTAGCAGTAAGAGCGATCGCACCTGGTACACCCAATCCTTTAAAATCATCTAGTAAGCCGTGGGTAGCAAAATGAATGATTTTGGCTTGCTTCATCTTCTGTACCATTGCTGTTTCTGTGGCTTTGCTACCGATAATTGCTTGTGTTTTGAATAAATCTGCAATCTGAATTGCTTCTTTTTCAGCACCTGGTAATGGTTCTAACTGTTCATCGGCCACAGGAAGCTTTGGCATGATCGGATTACCTACCACTAGTATGTCTTTTGCAGACTGGTTTAAATTTTGGTTTTGCTTGGCGGCCAAGTCTAAAACTTGAATCGCTGGTGCAGTTAGGATAGTATGTTTGTCGATTAAATATTTGCCTTCTTGATCTTGCAGTGCCGGGAACGGTACAAGAAACAGCGATGATTGCGGTATGAAGATCACATGGGCTGTTGGATCTGTGGGAAGATATTGAGCGATCGGTTTAATCAGGATTTCATAAAGTTTCTTTAGCTGTGGTTTGTTGCTGACAAAATTGGGATTATCTGTATTTATCGGCGCAATATTAATCCCCCTACCCCTTGCACCTAAAGAATTACGACTAGTTAGTACGAAGTTTTGTAATGAAACCTTGAGCGATTGTTTTAAGTTAACTTGCTCAAAGGAAATTTTACCTGTAGGGTTGACTACCCAAATGTAAAGTGTATCATCGCCAATTGTTGAGTACTGTACGAGGGTAGCGTTTTGCACTTTGGCAATATTTTGAATTTCTGAAAGCTTGAGAGGTTTGATATTTAATTGAGCATTTGGTTTTTCTAATTGCTTCGAGGCTAATAACTCAACAAAGGCTCTAGCTCTTGCGCGATCGGCTACTTCTAATGCAGCATTAATTTTATTCTGAAAAATCAAGCACTGTATCAGAAAACGATAAGTATTTGCTTGGTTGTCAAAGAACGCTATTTTTTGAGCATCACTTAATCCAGGTCGTAAAGATTCCCAAATCTCTATAGCAGCAAATAGATTTTTCTCAGCTTCGGGATACTGATCTCGATAAATATAAATTAAGCCAATATTGTGGAGAGTCTTAGCTTCCCCAGTCTTGTCACCAATTTTTCTGGAAATGGCTAAAGCTTGCTCAAAGTACGCCAAAGCTTTCGCATCTTCTTGTAATGTGCGGTAAACTTCGCCAATATTGTTGACATTTCCGGATTCGCCGGCTTTGTCGCCAATTTTTTTGTTAATTGCTAAAGATTGTTGAAAGTATTCTAAAGCGCGATCGTACTTTTCTAATTGGCGGTAAAGGTCTCCAATATTGTTGAGAGTCTGTGCTACCCCCTGCTGATCGCCAACTTGTTTGCGAATAACTAAAGCTTGCTGAAGGTAATCCAAGGCGTTGGGATAGTCTTGTAAATCACTATAAGTTTGCCCAATATTATTGACAGTAGTTCCTTCTCCCGACTTGTCATCAACTTGTTTTTGAATAACTAAAGCTTGCTGCAAGTGTTGCAGCGCTTGGGGATACTGTCCTAAAATCCGGTAAACTTCGCCAATATTGTTAATATTTCTGGCTTCGACAGCTTTGTCACCAATTTGTTGCCGAATAGCTAAAGCTTGTTGCAGGAAATCTAAAGCTTTCGCATACTGTCCTAAGTTGTAGTAAACAGATCCAATATTGTTAAGAGATATGCCTTCTCCAACTTTGTCACTAACTTGTTTGTGAATTACTAAAGCCTGCTGAAAGTACTCAAAAGCTTTGGTATATTCTCCCCAAGTTTGATAAAGTAAGCCAATATAGTTGAGTGTGAATCCTTGCTGTTGTTGATCGCCAACTTGCTGGTAATGAGCCAAGGCTTGCTGAAAGTAATCTAAGGCTTTGGTATAGTCTCCTAATCTGTTATATACTGACGCGATATTAGTCAGCATTGACCCTTGCTGTTCTTTTTTGCCAACTTGATTGGTGATAGCTATGGCTTGTTGAAAGTAATCTAAGGCTTTGGCATACTCTCCCAAGTCACGGTAAACTAAGCCAATATTATTGAAAGTTCCCCCTTGTGCAGCTTTGTCATCAATTTGTTTAACAATTGCTAAAGCTGATTCCATAGCTTTTAAAGCTTGGGGATACTGATTTAATTTGCGGTAAACTTCGCCAATATCATTAAGAACTACAGCTTCACCGATAGTGTATTTGATTTCTCTAATAATTGTTAAAGCTTGCTCAAACAATTTTAACGCTTCTGCAAACTTTCCTTGATCAGCCTGTTGCCAACCTAAGTCATAAAGTTTTTCAGCCTCAGCTTTGCGATCTGGATGAGTTTGCGCCTGTGCTGTCAGGGGAGAGAGTGTCAGTAGGGGGAACGAAGACAGGGAAAACAAGGGAAGTAACACCAGCAGCAAGGTGAAATATTTCAGGCGATCGCGCATAGCAATTCTCCAGCAAGTGTATATTTAACTACTTGCTTTTGTTTATACTCCTCAGTTACTTCAGATTCCGCAAAATGACATAAAACTTTCGTAGTAAACACTTCATACCAATTCTCTAAAATTGGGTGCAAGTAAGAAAATTAATTAGGGCTTGCTGAAAAAGTCGTGAAAAAACAACAGAAGAATTGAGTAGG
>JAVRCF010000059.1:0-50559 GCA_034530935.1 Aulosira sp. DedQUE10
AGAACACTAATTTTGGAGGGGGTTTGGGGGACGCAACCGTCACTTTAGAGGGGGTTTGGGGGAGAATCCCCCATCTTTGGTTTTTTCAAGTTGATCACAATATAAAAACAAATTTAAATTACATCTATCAAGATTTATGTAACTAAAAGTAAAATCTTTGCATTTGACTCGTAGTTGCGCTTTAGCGAAAACAGCGCAACTACGAGCCAGTAATAATTATTTGCGCCGACTTACTTACTGCCAAACATAAATCAGAAGAAACAACACAATCCAGATGATATCAACAAAGTGCCAAAACAAAGAAGTAGCATTCACACCGAAGTGACCTGATTCATAATTACCAGGAATAAAAGAGCGTACCAAAATAATCGTCTGCAACAAAATCCCAGTTAGCACATGCAAACCGTGAAAGCCTGTCAGCAAATAGAACATCCCACCGAAAACGCCAGAAGTAAAACCAAAAGCAAGGCTGTTCCATTCCATCGCCTGTCCTAACAAAAAGTAGCTACCCATAGCCATTGTTGCTAAGAGAAACAGACGAAATTTCATTAAATCGTGACGTTGCAGAGCGCGTTCTGCCAGATAAATCACAAAACTACTAGAAACCAGAATCACTGTATTAATTGCAGGGTCTTTAGTTTCTAACCCAGAAACACCAGCCGGTAGCCAGTTAGGAGTAGTGATTTTGTAAACAATATATCCAGCGAAAAAACTTAAGAAAATAACACTTTCTGATAGCAAGAAGACAATAAAACCAAACATCTTATTGCCTTCTTCATCATGGGTATGTTCAACACTTGCGTGATGCGACTCCCCCGAAGTCAGATAACTGTCCATTGCGGAAATTCTCCTTAACCAAACTAAGTAATGAGTGTTGAGTGATGAGGCGGAATAAACGAACCGCAGAGGACGCGGAGGACTCAGAGAAATGAGACTCTGCGTTATTCCGCGCTACGCCAGTTGCTACAACGCTCTTAACCCGCGCAACGCACTGGCTTAACTTTGCGTTCCTCTGCGTTTAAAAAATTACTTCCCTCAAGAATGCGACTTGCTATGAGCATCAGCAGTCAATGGTTCAGACTTACCGTAGCCGTAGGGTTCGCTGATAACAATAGGAATTTCTTCAAAGTTTTCTACTGGAGGTGGTGAAGAAACCATCCATTCCAAGCCAATAGCGCGCCAAGGATTAGCAGGTGCTTTCTCACCATGCATCCAGGAAACTACCATATTGAAAATGAAGGGTAAGGTAGACATTCCTAAAAGAAATGAGCCAAGACTAGCAATGATGTTCCAGAATTCATACTCTGGGGCGTAAGAAGAGACGCGACGTAACATCCCTTGCAATCCTAATGGGTGCATAGGCAAAAAGTTGATATTAGTACCAATAAATGTCAACCAGAAGTGCAATTTGCCCCAGCCTTCGTAGTACATTCGCCCGGTCATTTTGGGAAACCAGTGATAGAAGGCAGCATACAAGCCCATTGTCACTGTCCCAAAAAGTACATAGTGGAAGTGACCAACCACAAAATAGGTGTTGTTCACGTGAACATCCACAGGTACAGAGGAAAGCATAATCCCTACAATACCTGCGAAGACAAACATAATTAATCCACCCAAGGCAAACAGCATCGGTGTAGTTAGTCGCAGCTTACCACCCCAAATTGTTGCTACCCAAGCAAACACCTTGATGCCGGTGGGTACAGATACTAACATAGTTGTGAACATGAACAGCATCCGCATCCAACCAGGTGTACCACTGACATACAAATGGTGTACCCAAACAATGGCGCTGACGACTGCAATCAAGATGGATGAAATCGCAACTACTTTGTAACCAAATAAAGGTTTGCGGCTATAAACAGGGAAAATTTCCGAGAATATGCCGAAAATTGGCAGGATGATCACATAAACGGCAGGGTGGGAGTAGAACCAGAAATAGTGCTGAAACATAACTGGATTCCCGCCTCTGCTGGGGTCAAAAAAGGCTGTGCCAGCAGTCAGGTCGAGTAGTAGCATGACTGCGCCAGCTGTTAAGGCAGGTAGACCAAAGAGTTGGATAATTTGGGCGCTAAACACTGCCCAAACAAACAGGGGCATCCTAAAGAAGGTCATACCTGGTGCCCGCATCTTAACGATGGTGGTGACAAAGTTAACTCCACCCATAATCGAGGAGACACCAGATATTGCTACTGCGAGTAACCAGAGAACTTGTCCATTAATTAAGTTACCTGTGGGGTTTTGCAAACTAACTGGTGGATAAGCCCACCAACCAGCTTGGGCTGGGCCACCTGGGACAAAAAAGCTGGTCATTAACAGAATTCCGACTACTGGCACCATCCAAAAGGCGATCGCGTTGAGGCGGGGAAATGCCATGTCTCGCGCCCCAATCATCAAGGGTACTAAATAGTTGGCAAAACCAACTAAGGAGGGGAATGTCCACAGAAACAGCATCACAGTGCCGTGCATGGTGAACATCCCGTTGTAGAAGGTGCGGTCTACTAAATCTGATTCGGGTGTAATCAGTTCTCCCCGAATCACCATTGCAAAAATACCGCCGACTAAAAAGAAGATGAATGCTGTAACGAGGTATTGGATACCAATGACCTTGTGGTCAGTGCTAAAGCTGAAATATTGCTTCCAACCCCCTGGGGATTCGTGGTCAGGTTCCCCACTAGGGAGATTGATGTTTTCAACAGAGATATTTGTCATTGGTGAGTTTCCTTTCAACCAGGATAATTGACTAGAGGTGGCGACCCAGGTGCGACTGTGGCCCATCGACCTGACTGACTGGCTGCTTGGGCATACTCAGAAGCTGCTTGATTGTGTGCCGGAGAAGGTTTTTGGGTTGCAGCTTGGGCAAGCCATTGGTGATAATCTTCAGGAGATTCGACCACCACATTGGCGTGCATGGTTGCAAAGTATGTGCCGCTATATTGAGAATCGGTCAGTTGATATTTGCCTGGGCGAATTGGGGTGAACTCAAAGTCAATATTGTGGTTGGGAATGATGTCTTGCTTCAGCCGGAATGCGGGAATATAGAAGCCGTGCAGCACATCTTCTGATTTTAGTGCCAAGCGCACTCTGCGATCGCTTGGTAGATGGAGTTCGGTACTGGTAACATCTGTTTCTGGGTAGTGGAAGACCCAAGCCCATTGTTTAGCAACCACGTCAATATTTTCGGCAGGTGTAGCTAAAGCATTAATTGGTGCGTCTTTTGGTGCTGCATAGGCCGATTCCATTCCCATCAGATTATGCAGGTGAACAAGTTCCATCGGGCCTTGAATGCCCATTTTTTCGTAGATTTGGTAGCTGTAAGTTGCAATCCAAACGACTAACAAAATGGGGATGGCTGTCCACACAACTTCTAAGGTTATATTTCCCTCAATCGCTGGGCCATCACTCAAATCATTGTTGGCGGCGCGATGGAAAATCACAGAATACAACAGAGTGCTAGTCACTCCCAAAAAGATGAACGCACCTAGCGTTACTAAGAAGCTAATCAAATCATCAACGAGTATTGATTCAGCCGCCGCTTGTGGAGGAAGCCAAGAATAGGACTGTTTACCTATCCAGAGACTTATAACAGTCACGGCGATAGCACCGACGATCAGTGCCACAATATTAAAAATCTTCTGGATTTTCATGGTCATTGCTAATTGGTCATTGAGTATCAATCATTCGTCATTGAACAAATCACAAAGGACAAATGACAAATGACTAATACTGATTAATTGAACATTGTGTTGAGGTCTTTGCCCAATCGCAGCAAACTATCTGCGGTATTGTGGACACCAAATTCGGTTGCTAGCTGTGCGCCTAAGGTGCCGTGGAGGTACATGATAAACATGACTGCTACGCCTGCAATCAAATAGCGCGATCGCACTTGTTTTTCGGCATCCCGGCGGGTAACAAAGCGCTGATATCCTCTCCAGACAGTCATACCGATGATGATGGTTAATAACAAAACCCCACCGATACCATGCCAAATCATTGTATCCATTGCTTGGAATCCCCAAGCACTTTTGATATCAGTTGGTGGTTGTGCCAACAACATCTCATAAAAACCAGCTGCGACTGTAAAACAGGTAATTACTGATGAAGCTACCATGTTGTACCAGCCAACATCGAATAAGTTGTCACGTTCAACAGAAATCGCAAAAAATTTGAACACCCATTTTTGGAAAGGGAACAGCGCCCCAACGATATCAAAAGTAATCCCAATGATGAATAAACCTAAGGTGAGATGGACTAAGTTGGGATGAATTGGAATGCTGTAAGGTAATCCATTTGGGCCTAATTGCCCATTTAATTGGTCAATCAGTTCTGTGTTCATGGCAAGATACTATCCTTGAGTGCTTCAACAACTGGTACTGTGTGCAATCCATATACCCAAACCAGTTCATCTCCAAGGTATACTTGCAAGCCAACTATTACTGTCAAAATTAAACCTGCACTCAGATAGTAAAATGAGATTCTGTGTGGGTCGCGGGCACGAATTACATAGCGCCAAGCTGTAATCGCTGCAATAATTCCTGACAGCGACCAGCCAATGAGTGTATGAACATTTAGCACTGATTTGGCTACTTCGTAAGGCTGGGCCAAACCTGCTTCAAATTGACCAAAAATGATGGCGACAAAGATGGAAATTGTAGCGATTAACATATTCCACCAACTCACCTCAAATAGCCGGGAGTTGCGGGTAAAATAACCAATTACATCACAGCAAAAGGCAAACAACACCATCGCAATAACGAAGTGAACAACGATGGGATGAATCGTATCTGGATACGGTAAATTGTGATCGTTCAAATTTGTTAAATACTCAAACACGTTATTCTCCTAGGCATATCTGCTCTACTTCAAACCAACTTCTATGATTGATACCCAAGAGACTTCACTACAAATTATCTACCCATTACCGGAATATATAAATACATATACTTGGGGCGATATCCGGTTGTTTAAATATCAAAGTTGTGGTAGACAACTTGAGTTAATTAGGTTCAATTGTGAGTACAGGATTTTAGTTTCTACTCATTGCTTCATCGTGACATCGTGAGCTAATGGCTCTTAAGGTTGAACAAAAAAATCGCCGTTTTGTCTTTGCTTCCTTAAACCTATCTTTTAGCTTAAGGATTTTTTTAGTAGTTGTCAAAAGAGCCAAAAGAAGAAAGTTTGGAGTAGTTGTTTTATCAAAAAAAGGTTTTTTAAAGCGTAGCCTAATTAGCAGCTTAAAAAAACTTAAATGTAACAAATAGCTGTTTGGTTATTTTACTAACAATTTAAGATAGTTGATTTGTTATTTAAATTACAAAAACTCTAAGCTTTAGTTAAATATTTAAATAAATTTGCTTCATTTAACCAGAAATATATGTTAATTATCGTTACAGCAAAATCTATCAAATTGTTGATTGTTCTGGGGTTAATGCTGCAAATGTAAAGCTGCTCATATTCATCGCCATCTGTAGAGCAATAATATATCCTGCAATAGGATTATTTAGCAATAAATCAATTAATAAAAATTTAAATTGTAATGACTAAAAATAGTGATTGACAAAGAAGTGCGATCGCGCACGCGCTGACTTGTCAGTTCGCACAATGTAGATTTATCGATTGCATACTTAGCTTGTCGCGTTGAGAGTGAAGAAGGTAAAAAGGCGATCGCTTATACTGGCTTTGAACACAACAGACTTAGGTGGTTGGTAACTTCAACAAAAAAACTGGAAGACCCGTCTTCCAGGCTACCTGTATGATCAAAGCAATTCGTAGATGGGAAAATAAGATGGCTGCTTACAAAATCGAATTAAAAAACGGGATTTTGCGAGTTAACTTTGGCGAACCTGCCCAAAATGACCAGATTGTCAAGGATGCAGCAGCACGCCTAGAGGAAATGGCGGAATCGGGAGAACTTGCAGGAGGCCCACTATTGAAGATTAACGGGCGAATTTCTATACCTGTGGCATTTGTTTTAGCACATAAACTTGCTCATATTTACGGTGCAGTTGGTTTTTTTGATCCTAAGATAGGTAAATATGTGATTTCTATCACACACAATCCCTCGTATAAATTGGGAGACTTAGTTGATTAAATTACTTATTTAACTCTCCTCTGTTGCGTAAATCTTGTGATTTACAGTGATGGTAACAGGGAGAACACATTTAACCAAATGCACCCATGAGATGTATCGAGAGCGATCACTGGTGGTGTAGGAAACAGAATTGCTGGAGTATGTACAGATGACAACACAGATGGAAAATACAAATTCGATCGCTCCTAGCGTTAGTGTTGCGATCGCCTGGTGTTTGGCTTGGGGCGATGGGCGCGAACCTAACTATAGCTTGGAACTGTTACAGCAAATGCGCGAGGCTTTGAATGATGGAAAAGAAGTACCGGAGGAAGTTCAGGTTTTAGTGAAGCAGGCGCAGGAATTACAAAATTTAGAATTTCCAGATACTCTAGAGAAATTAAAGCAATTACCAGAGAAATATCCTCTGCTATGGAATTCTAAAATTGGCTTAGTTTATGGTGGTGCGACTAAGATTAAGCAATATGTATTTGAAGCGGCTAAACTACCAGATATTCGTGGCGCTTCAGCTTTACTTGATAGAATTAACTTGATTGATTTACCTGCTTTCTTTGGTTGCGAAAATCATCCAGATTATGAGCAGTGTCAGCGCGCCAAAGATTACTGTAAACAAGTTAAAGAAGATTGGTTAGATAAATCAGATAATTTTCCTGAACTTTCAAAGGCACTCATTCCAGAGTTGATCATATATTCTACTGGTGGAAACATCTTAGCATTTTGTCCTGCTCCTTTTGTAGATGATTTAGCAAATGCTATTGAGAAACGTTATACCAAGGAAACTTTAACTGCTAATTCCTGTGCTGTAGGTAGTAGATTTAAGCCGTTAGAAATAATTTTTGGTTTATTGCCAAATAAAATTAACGACCAAACATTTTGGATAGAAAAATGTCGCGACAATTGGGATAATAATTCATTAATTAAAGCTTACTTTGAGCAACCTGATATATCTCCAGAACAAGCCTTTCGAGAACGTAAAACATTTAATGAATTAGCAGGTAAGCTAGCAACTTTATTTAATCAGAGGCGTAATGGTAATAGTTTACCGCAGAAGGATAGACCTTTGCGTAGGTACCCGCCAATGTTTGAAACCCATCCTTATTTTAAACGAGATGAGGGCGATCGCCGTTCTGCTGTAATGCAAGCTAAAACTTCTCCTGATGATTTAAGTCAGGGACTTCCTGGCGATCCTTGGTTTTCAGAAGCTTCAGCACGTAAGCGATTGGTAGGACAAATCGCTAAAAGGGATAAGAGTTCTACAAAATGGTATGAACAGGCAGGTTTTGAATGGCAATCTGGTGGTAAAGAAGCTGTTGAAAGTTGGGTTCATAAATTTGAAAGATTTTTATATAAAGAGCCAACCAAATACTTTGATAAAATCAACATTAATAATGTAAAAGAAGCCCAAAATGTCAGAGAAATTGGTGACGCAAATAATCCGAAAGGTTTTGTTGCATATATCTACGCAGATGGTAACAATATGGGTGGATACATCCAGAAAGAAATTAAAAATCCTGAAGATTACAAACGGTTTAGTCAAAATATTTTTGAAGCAACAGAAAAATCAGTTTATGCCGCTTTAATGGCACATCTTATCGAACCTCATAAATTAAACCCAAGTTTACAAGCCGAAAGAAATAGTAAAGCAGATGTTTGGATTCATCCCTTTGAAATATTAACCATTGGCGGTGATGATGTGATGCTGATTGTACCCGCAGATAAAGCCTTGGTTATTGCTAAAACCATTGGCGAAGAATTTGAAAGAATACTCTTAAATAAAGGTAATCGCTACGAATTAACAAAAGGCTACAATCCAGAATTGGTACATCGTTATCATGAGCAAGGGGAAAATTTTGCTTCAAAGCAATGTAAGCTCAGTATGTCAACTGGTGTACTAATGACGGCTGACGATACACCAATATATTATGCAGAAAAGCTTACTAATCAGTTACTTAAATCGGCTAAAAAGCAAGCAAAAGACTTAAAAAAACATGGATACTATGGTGGAACAGTAGATTTTTTAGTAATGAAATCAGTAACAATGATTTCGTCTAACATTAGCGAGTTTCGCTCAAACGGATTAACTAAATCTGGTAAGGGAAAGCCAAAATTAAAGCTGTATGCTGCACCTTATACCTTGCATGAACTCGATGGACTGTTAAAAACTGCTAAGGCTTTTAAGGCTTTAAAAGAGAAAAATGCTGAATTTCCCAAATCACAACTTTACCAAATTCGCAGTTTTTTAGAACGGGGTAAACAAACAGCTATGCTCAATTATCGATATTTTCGAGTACGGCTGATTAATAAAGAGGCTCAAAATTTGCTAAAACAAAGGTTTGAAGAAGCATGGTGTGAAGCTTTAAGCAATGATGGGAATTTAGCGCCTTGGATACCAGATAGAAGAACTATATACAGAAATTTAAAGTTGTTGATTTTATTTGAAGTCTGTTCCGCAGAACAATTGAAATTACAGTATTTTCTTCTATCTCTCTTGAAAAAATCTGAATATGAAACTATTTGGCGAGAGTTGGTAGATTTGTACCCTTTTTTCATAAATTCAAAGCACAAATCTAATTCTTCTATATCAGAAGAGGAGGTATTGCAATCATGATTACTTTACGAGATTTACCTCCAAATCAAGTCAAAAATATTAAACTCACAGCCATAATTGATACGGCTTTGTGTGTTGGCGCTGGTGGTTCTGATGGTTCTCTTGCAGATAAGCCTATCATCCGCAATGCTCAAGGACAATTGTTAATTCCTGCTTCCCAACTTAAAGGGAGACTGCGCCATGAATGCGAAAAAATAGCTAGGGGTTTAGGATGGGAGATTTTTGCATCACCAAAAGCGGAAACACTTTGTCCAACAAAAGCACAAGTGAGTGAAAAATTTCAATCTCGTTACCACATTGATGGCTACAGAGGCTATCACTGCTTAATTTCCAAGATATTTGGTAATCCCATACTTCCATCTCGAATTGTAGTTGATGACTTGATTTGTCATATACAACGGGATGATTTACCAGATGTGATACGTCCTGGCGTGACTATTAACCGTCGTCGCTTAACCGCAGAAGAGAATAAACTATTTTTTCTTGAAACTTCTCCAGCTAATAATCAATTGGAATTTACGGGAGAAATTCATCTATTACCCGACTGTCCAACATACGCCAAGGCTTTGATTTTAGCAGGCTTGCGGCACATTCACGCCCTTGGGGGTAGTAAATCGGCGGGGTTGGGTTGGCTGCGGTGGAAAGAATTGGAAACACTACCGAAAGATGATCCAGCTTGGGAGATGCTAATAGCGGAGGCGCAGTTATGAAGCGGATTAAATTAGAGATTACAGCTTTATCGCCATTAGCGATCGCAGCTAAAAAACCCGGTTCTGTGAGTGAAGCGGAAGATCATATTCCTGGTTCTGTAATTCGGGGTGCGATCGCATCTCACATCTTACAACTATCTAATCAGCAAACACCACGCATAGCAGAACAAAATCTAGCAGCAGATGGCGGCGAATTTGCTGCATTATTTTTGAGTGATGAACCAGCAATTTTTCATAATGCTTATCCAGCCGTCGCTAAGATTGTAGATGAGTCAAATCCTCATAAAAGTAAGCCTGACTTAATTTCTAGAGTTATAGATGATCGGGTTATGGTTTTACCTACAACCGCTGTCAGTTCTAAAACAGACTCAGGCTTTAAACCTAAAGCTAACGGAGTTTTTGACACTTTAATTGACCGCTTTTGTGCAGATGCATACAATTATCCTTACGATCCTAGCGATCCCAAATCTCTAAAAGACAAGACTGATGCACGGATTGAACCATACAGCAGCTTCTACAGTTGTAAAGATGGTAAATATCGCAGTCATTCTGTTAGCACACGCTTTTTAACAAGGGTAGGAATCAACCGCCAACGCGCCTCATCTCAGGATGATATTCTTTACAGCATTGAAGTTTTAAATGAATCATTTGTAGAAAATCCCCAAGGACAAAATTGGCATCCTGTTGTTTACCGCAGTGCAATTATAGTAAAAGATGAAGACTTAGCTAAATCTCTGGAACAATTCATCAATGATAATTCTCAGTTATTTCGGTTAGGTGGTGCGACTTCACGCGGTCTTGGCAAAGTTAAAATAAAGGCAGAGATTGAAGATGCTACGACCAATGTTGAAGCTAGAATTATAGAATTTAACCAAAAACTTAAAAACCGTTGGCAATTATGGTCAGTATTTGGAAAACCAGAAAATAACCTATTAGAAGATCGCAAATATTTTACCCTAGACCTACAATCTGATGGCATCTTCACAGAAAATTGGCGACGTACTACGGTGATAGCTCCAAAAATGTTATGCAAATTTCTTGGTTTAGATGATGAATTTGCGAAATTAAATTCTGAATCACAAAATGATTATCTCAAATTAGAAGTCGCATACAGCAGCTATAACTATCGTTCCGGCTGGAACTCCGCTTGGGGATTGATGAAGGATATAGAATTAGTCACAAATAGAGGAGGTGTATATTTATTTAGTACAAACCAATCAAAAGTGATTGATAAACTAAAGGAATTAGAACTAAAAGGAGTAGGCGATCGCACTACTGAAGGTTTTGGTCAAGTGCAAATTTGTAATGAATTTCATACTGTATTTCGGGAGAATGCTAAATGAGTGAACAATCAGATCCACAGAAAGAACTCAAGGTTCAAAAAGGAATCCGTCAGTCTGAAGATGACCTAGTTACCTGGATTCAGGATGCTTTAGATAATACAATTTATGGTGATTTAGAAGAATCACAATTTCGTAACTTAGTACGTGTGGCTGATACGACTGAAAGTGTAGAAGCTATTAAAAACTTTATCCGCTATCAAGTAGGTAGGGATAAAAAATGGGGTAGAGGTAAAGGTTCTCTAGCTGAGAAAATTATCGAAGATATTGATGGCAATATCAAAAAATCTGCTCAAATAATTGCTGAATTCTGTCAAACTGATTATAAACCTACTTGGCTAGAATTGATTCGCCGTTATTTAGGATATGGCGCACGTCATTTGAAATATAAGCGTGATGGTGTAGCATAAACTTTACTCAATTCACAAGCAGTAATTTCAATAAATTTAGGTATTGATATATGTCAGAGAGAGTAATACTAGTTCTGATCGGAGGTCGTAGCGCAGTTCCAGCAATTGCGGGAGTTCTTCAATTTATTAATGAGGTTGATAGAGTTAAGTTTTTACTTTGTAATGGAGAACAATATTTACAGTTTCAAAAAAATGTAGAAAACGTTATTAAACAGGAACGTAAAGATTTACTTTGCGATAATGAAACTGATGTAACAAGTGTTGAAGCAACCAAGTTTGATGAAGTATACCTGGCCGTTGATAAGCTTTGTCAAGGTATTGAAGATTTAAAATACGTAAATTTAACCACTGTTCCTCAAACAATGGCTATTTCAGTTTATAGTTATGTTCAAGCAAATTATAACAATGTGTTACTATTTACTGTTAATACTGACAAGTCACAAATTATTCCACTGGTTTTTGGAAAGCAAGCTATACCTTTTAATAAGCAATTAACTGTAGAAAATTATATTGCTATGTGTGGTTTTAATATTTTTAAAAAGACACCGCATCCTGAAAGCAATATAGAACTAATAGCAAAATATATTGTAGAGCATATTGAAGTTTCAAGTAAAATTATTTCTGTAATTCGCAGTAATGCAGGTGGTGGCGATAGTATTAAAGCACCAAGAGGATTTTCAATAAATGAAAAAGATTTTACAAAATTAGGAATATTAACTAATGAATTAGAAGTGTTTTTGCGAGAATTAGAAAAATTTTCAATTATTCATAATTTTGCCAGTCTAAATAATATCATTAATTTTCGTATAGAAACGGAAGAAAATTATGCTTTGCTGGCAGGTATTTGGCTAGAAGTATTTGTATATTCATCGGCCAAAGAGTGTGGGTTTGATTTTGTAGAAATAGGAGTTGAGCTAGATAATTTTAGAGGGCAAATAGATGTGTTTTGTTTAAACAGTGCTAATGCGATGATTTGTGAATGCAAAACTGGGAAAAAATTAAAATCTGATGATTTGTCTGTTATTGACTCAAATGCCCAAAAATTAGGTGGTAATTACTGTGTGAAATTATTCATAACAAGCGAAGGTGACGTAGGAGAAGAATTTCTAAATAAGGCAAAGAATAATAGAGTTGTAGTGGTGTCAGGGAATGAATTAATTAGGATGACTGAAATTTTAGTAAAAGAAATGCAATCTCCTACGTATCCGAGACGCTAAATCAATACAGAAAATCAAGAATAAGATTTATGTTCGACACATTTAAAAATCGCCTAGAAATCACAGGTACACTCACCACAATCACAGCACTACGCATCAGCGCAGGTCGCTCAAGTGAACCAATTGGCTCAGATTTACCTGTCATTAAAGATGCTTTGGGTAATCCATTAATACCAGGTTCTAGCTTCAAAGGTGCAATGCGATCGCGCCTCGAAAGTTTCCTCAGAGGTATCAATCCAAATTTGGCTGCAAATCCCGCTATAGAAGCAGAATGGTCAATTACAAACGAACGTCTGAATGGAGAAAATGGTATTAAAAAAGAAGTAGAAAAGGAACTTGAGCAATATCCGCAAGAAGAACGGAGTGCAAAAAGGGATCAGTTACTCACAGAGAAAATTATTGATGAAACTGATCTCACCTCTCTTGTATTTGGTTCACCCTGGATTGCTAGCAAATTCCAAGTCAGAGATTTAACCGTAGTATCTGATACCTGGTTTGGACAATACCAAGAAAGAGACGGTGTAGCCATAGATAGAGACACCGAAACAGCCGCAGATGGGAAACTCTACGATTTCCAAGTAGTTCCAGCAGCGACACAGTTTGAGTTTAAAGCTGTAGTCGAGAATGCAGAACCTTGGGAATTGGGTTTATTGATGATTGGTTTACACCAGTTTGAAACTGAACAGATACCTCTGGGTGGAGGGCGCTCGCGTGGGTTGGGTGTCGTTAAACTAGAAATTGACAAGATGACTTGGATTGATGTTGATAAAAAGCCAGACAAGTTGTTGAAATACTTGCAAACATTGGTAAATGAAGATATTAGCGATACATCAATCTATGAAGATGGTAAGCAGTTTAAAAATACTTGGACACAGGATTTGATAAATCATTTGAGTGATAAGTTAGCTCAAAATTCCACCCAATCAATTACTTCAGGAGAGTAATTATGGCTTTCAGCAGTTTCAAAACTATCGGGGAAGTTCTCAAAGCGTTCCAAGTAACTTACAGCGAAGCAAATTTTATTAGCGAACTTGCTTTTACTATTTCTGACTATTTCCGTGAAGATTTAGAACTGATGATACGGGATGCTGTTGTTGATAACTCGGAGTTTGCTATCTGTGAAAATCTGATTTATCCCGTACTCAAAGAAATTTGGAAGACTTACCGCAGTAAGTTTATTTTATGGAGTCATCAATCATTGAATTATGACGAGAGATTGTCATGTTTTCCTGAATATATTTTAGCTAAACGTTCCCCATTGGGGAAATTTGTATTTGAAAAACCATACTTTATTTTAGTAGAAGCCAAGCAAGATAACTTTGAAACTGGCTGGGCGCAATGTTTAGCAGAAATGATTGCTGCTCAGAACTTAAATGGAGAATATCAAATAGTTATTTTTGGCATTGTATCGAATGGTATAACATGGCAATTTGGCAAGCTAGAAGCACAAGTATTTACCAGAAATAGCACTTACTATACTATTCAGGAAATCGATAAACTTTTTGCGGCTGTGAATTTTGTATTTCAACAATGCGAAGTACAGCTAAATAATTTAGTAGCGGCTTAATTTGCAATACTTCAGCAACTAAATATAACTATGCATAAAAGATTTGTTAACCATTGCACGATTGATTTAACCCTAATTCCTGACGGGCCGATTCTCATTAAATCGGGTAAGGAAGGGGCTGATCCGACTAAGCCAGATATGGAATTTGTCGAAACATATCATGCTGGTGGGCGTTCTATATATTTACCTGGAAGTAGTTTAAAAGGTGCTATCCGCGCCCATGCAGAAAGGATTGTCAGGACTGTAGGTGAAGACAAACCTAACTCTAAGAAATTACCTTGGGCTAACGATCCGTTAAGTGATAAATATGTTTATCTGGAGAAAAAATCAGCACCAGATATTTACAAACTCTCTAGTTTTACTGACCAAATATTTGGTAATACTTCCATTGCTAGCAGATTGAGAATTGAAGATGCTTATCCAGATAAGTCTCAGCCTCTCAAAATTGAAGAACGTAATGGCGTAGCAATTGATAGAGTTTTTGGTTCCGTCGCGGTTGGGCCTTTCAATTACCAAGTTTGCACGGCTGGTGAATTTAAAACTAAAATTTATTTGAAAAATTTCACTCTCTCCCAGTTGGGTTTAATTGGTTTAGTATTGCGAGATTTAGATGACGGTTGGTTTAGTTTGGGTTTTGCAAAATCTCGCGGGTTGGGTACTGTACAGGTGAAATTAAACTCAGCAGTTGTGCAATATCCTAGTTGTGTTTTGTCGTCAGATAAACGACAAATTCACGCGATTGGTAGTCAAAAACAATGGGCTAATACTTTTCTCTTAGGTGCGGGAGAGTTTTTAGAATCTGAAGATGCACAATTATATGGTTTCTCTAAACCAGATTATCAAGATACTCCTGTTGCTGCACAATCAATGGATTTGGGTTTTGGTGTGCAACTTACTTGGCGCGATGGTACAGTTACAGATTTATTTGAACGGGCTGTTAGATCTTGGAGTAGTTTATTAGGAGTATCAAGATGACGGCTTTTGTCGGTGTAAAAAAAGAACTGTTATCAGTTAGCGACTTGCTAAATTTAATTCAACAATTGGCAATTGAACCTAGTTACTACTTCTTACGTTGGACTCACCAAGTTAGCCAAGATTGGAGACTAGCACCTACAGAGAAAGACTTCCCGATGCTTGAGGGACAAATGTTTAATCAAAATTGTGAATTGAGGTGGAAGTACAAAGACAAAAATAGTTATGAAGTTCTACTTTTAAGTGTTGCAGGTGAATATTATGATTTTATAGCTGTGGGTGAAGATTGGGAAACTCAAGACAGAAATGCTCATTTACATTCACCGACAGAAACTCGTTTTCCTAAAGGATTTCCTGCTCAAGAATTAGATATTGCCCAACGCTATTTTATCGATAAACAAACTTCTACAGTTCACTTTGTCGCTTTGACAATTAAACAATAATTATGACTGTAAATCGTCCATCAAGGCCTCAACCACCTAGTAAGCCTAATCGTCCTAGTGGTGGGGGTTCATCGCCAGAACTTCCGCCAAAACCTTATGAATTCGTTTCGTTTCCGCAAGAACGTCCTAACTTACAGCGTCCGGTTGGACATCACAAATATTTGAGCGATCGCCTGCATGGTACTTTGTATCTGACCCTGAAAGTGCAAACTTCTCTCCACGTCTCCACTGGGGTGGTGGTTATGGGTAGCGATATTGGCAATAACCGCATTCCCTTAATTAAAACTATGCTACAGGGTGTAGACCAAAAACTCTCTATTCAAGGTAGTTCCCTTAAAGGTTGCATCCGGTCTGTATATGAGGCGATTACTAATAGTACTTTAGCAGTCATTACTAATAAATATAGAGATAAAATTCCCCAGGAACGCTTACCTTGTCGCCAAAAAGAACAACTTTGTCCCGCTAGTAGAGTATTCGGTGCATTAGATTGGCAAGGTTTGCTAGATTTCAACGATGCGAAGTGTGAAAGTATGGACTTTTCTACAGGTTTCATGCCTTCTTTGTATCGTCCCCGTCCTGATGAAAGTGGGGCATACTTTATTCGCGGTCGAGTAGCCGGACGCAAGTTTTATTATAATACTATCAAGGCAATTGATAAAGGTCAAAATTCAGGAATTCCTGTGCAACAAGCTGGCAGAGAATATATTTTTTCTACTCAATTACACTTTAAAAATTTGACAGCAGAAGAATTAGGCACTTTATTAATTGTCTTAGGACAAGATGCTAAATATCCTCTGGCTTTAAAAGTAGGTGGTGGTAAACCAATAGGTATGGGAACAATGACTGTCAAAATCGACAAAATCCACCAGCCGCAAAACCTCAAACAGCGTTATTCAGCCTATAATCTCAATCAATCTGATGAGTTGATTGGGGAAAAATTACAACAATTTATCAAAGAAAAAATTCAAGTAGCACATTCACGCCTGATTCAAAAACCGCAACTAGAAGAACTCGCTGCGATTTTGCGCTATCCAACCGACCGTGAACCCCCATCTGGAATGTACTAAATTATGACAATAGCTGAGTTGTCTTCCGAATCTCTGACAGATGCACAGTGGGAAATTGCCCATGCGATCGCATCCGGTGGGGCGTAACCCATTGCAATAATTTGAGTAACCGTTATGTATTAATTAAATATTCTATGAAAAGATGCACGTTATCAGTCACAAAATCTTAAGAGAATATGGAGAAACTCATGCAGATTGCCAAGAAGCTTTTAATAACTGGTATAAAGTTGCTAGTAAAGCTAAATGGTCAAATTTAGTCGAGGTACAACAAGTTTTTCTTAAAGCCGAAGCTGTGAGTAATTTTACAGTTTTCAATATCAAAGGTAATAAATACCGATTGATTGTTGATATAAACTATCAAAGGCAATTAATTTATATTAAATATATCCTCACTCATGCTGAATACGATAAGGAGGAATGGAAAAATGACCCTTACTTCTAAGACGAAAAAGTATAAAAAATTACTAAACAATTATCGTGAAAAAGTTATTAATAGTGAAGTTGAAAATGAAGAAGCTTTAGCAATTGTACAAGATTTAATGCACCGGGAACTCAGTCCTGAAGAATATGAATTATTTAAACTATTGATTACTTTAATTGAGAATTTTGAACGAGAATATTATCAACTTGAAAAACAGATTAGTACTCAATCAATGATTTCGTTTCTTTTAGAGCAATCTGAGAAATCTAAAAAAGATTTAGGCGTAGTTTTAGGATCAAAATTTTTGATAGATGAGATTTTAAGTGGACAACAAAAGATAACTCCAGAACAGGCGCAAAAGCTGGGAGATTTTTTTCATGTTGAACCGAGTTTATTCATTGAATAACGTTGTGCTATCCCAACAACCGCAAACTCCATTAGCAAAGTATTAAATATGACTATAATTGAATCTACTTCGGAAACTCTTACAGATCCACAGTGGGAAATTGCCCATGCGATCGCACAAACATTAGTCAGAGATAATACAGATATCAACGAGTTAGGTAAAGCCGTTGCTTATCTCCGCGCTTCTGTAAACCTTCCAAATGCTACTTCCAGGTTTTTCCAATACCTGAAAACCCTCGTCAGTAATGGTAGACAAATTGGACACAGTGGCAAAACTACCGATTATTACCGCAGTATCGAGAAAGCTTGTAGTGATTATCTCAAAGGCGTGAGCGATGCTTATACCATGCTACAAATTTTAGGCTGGGTATCGCGCCTGATGCGTTATTACAAAGATGCTGGTGTCCCAATTGGCGAAATTTCTACTCCGACAACGCCTGTTTTTGAGTCAGCACGTCAAGCTGAAATTGCTAAAGTGGCGCAAGCGCAGGACTTTCAAGTTGAGCAAGTTATCGAGGCGAAAGTTACCAAAATCAATGGTAACAAAGTCACCTATGAAATTTTGGGGACAATTAAGTTAACAGAGAAAGAACCGAAAAAAGCGAGTTCTTTCCTAGAAGGACAGACGGTAAAGGTGAAAATAGTGTCTCTTAAAGAAGATGGCAGCATTAAAAGCGTAAAGTGTATTTAGCTTTTGGTTTTCGTATAAATACATTACGAAATTTGATGATAGTGCCAGGAAAATTTCGTATAATCAAGGTATAGTTTTGAGAGGTCAGATTATGGCTGAATCAAGGTCAAACTTCAAAACAGGACTTGACTCTTATTCTGCATGGACGCATTGTGTATCTTTTCAACAACAGTACAAAACTGTTACTCAGTCTCAAGTAATTCTACAGGTTATTACTTGTTCTCATATTTCCCCAGCTTTAAATCCTGCTTTCATGATTAAAGTAGCTTAAAGACAAGCCTGCTTGATTATCGGGTAGCTCTACTTCTTGTAGAGCTACCATAAAATTTGAAGGAGAGCAAAATCCAGTATTCACTACAGCATTTAGCTTTCTATTTTTCAGATAAAGTAGAGGTTAAAAGAAAATTATGAGTCAACAAGAACAAAACAAGGTGTTATTTGTTACTGGTGTGCGTGTGGCAATTGATGAAGAACATAGGATATTAATTGCAGGAATGCTTTCAAAAAGTCCATTTGTAGAAGATGAGGAAGAATCATCAACTGCACATCCAATAAATTTTGCATTTACTCGACAGCACGCAGCATTTCTGAGAGACAGACTAGATGAATTTTTAAAGGGAGAAGTATGACATATATTAGGAGTTCAACGCAGGAAAATTTATTACCAAATTTTGACAGGCAAGTTGAAACTAAAACTACTTGGCGTAAACCGAGTTCGTCTCATTTACGCTTAGTTACTTCCGAGAAACCGAAAATTTCTGCATGGATTCCTTCTGAAATACAAAAATTAGTTGAAGAATTAATTGAAAAAATAGGAGGACTAGAAAGAGTTATAGCAGTAGCTACAAGTTTCCCAGATATTCATTGGATTGATTTTCAGATTAAGCTGAAAGCAGATATCGAATTATCAGATGAAACCTGGGAGAAAATTCAGGATATGGTAATCGACTGTGAATGGAAATTAATAGATGATTCTGCTGAAGAATGGTATTTTCGTCCTCAGATAGTAGATAGATTTTATTCACTTGGAGATGCAAAAATAGCCGATTCTGACAAAAAACGACACACAGAGATAAGTAGACTAAAAATGTGGTCAATTAATTCTCAATTTTCCTAATTCATCGTGCTTTAATTACTTCTAGTTTCACTTTGCCAATAAATCATGACTTGTGAACGCTACCTTGTGCAAGCTCAAAGCAATGAAGATGCAGCACGCAGTATCGAAAGTGTTTATCCCGATTGGACAGTAACTATGTGCTTTTATGCAGCTTTGCACTTGGTAGAGTATTATGCCTCTCAAAAAGGAGATGATATACCAAGTCAATTTCCAGAAAAATCTCCTCATGACTCTCGTCGGGGCTATGTTCGTCAACTTGCAAAGAAACTGGATGACAGGAGATTGGAGAAACTTTATAATGATTTGGAAAGCGCGAGTCGAAAAGCTAGATACTTAGAGGGCTTAAAATATCGCAGTGCAATAGATTATTTCAAAGGACACGAATCAGAAGTAGGCAAGTCTTTTCAGAAATTACAGGAAATAAAAGATATCTTCAATAAGATGAAGTAGTTTGTGTATGATTGATTACCCGCAAGGGAACGGAAACAAACACTCGTCATCTGCTGAATAGGAACCAAGTCCATTTACCAGATTGATTCCATGCAACGGCGAAGATATTAATCCGTGAGATGCTAGATGATTGAATCATTCAATCTCTCATCTCTCTTCCCCGCAAGGGGATTAAAATATTAGCATTAGCTTGACTTTTTAAACAAGTCAAGCTAAGCGTAATACAACTAGAGGATTCAAGTGTTTTCATAAGTTGGAATATATAGTTCGTTATTTCCCCTTTAGGGGATTGAAACACTCCTCTAGTATGGTGATTGAACAGTTGTTTCAGTTGTCACCACTTCCCTGCAAGGGGACTAAAAGCTAGGTATTATATTTATTCAGATTTTTCATCCATAAACTCAGGCTTAAAGAGAGCGATCGCTTTTCCTGATTAGTGATTATTTTTTAACAGATAAAATTCAGGCAACCAAACTACAGCAATGCAATTGAGCAAAATTTGCAAATAAGGTGAATTTAAACGCTAAATATTACAATAAAAAGTCAAAAAAACTAATTTATCTCTTAGTAATAAATAATTTCTCTTTTCAGAACAAAAATACTCACGGCAATGTTGAACGATTTATTTACAATCTGTAACATTTTGCTCAGTACCCTGTAAATAAACAATTTCAGCAATTAAGGTCTACGTAAAAACGCAATTTTTACTTTACAAAACTAAACATTTGGGTAGTTAATTAGTAATTACGAATTATGTTGAAATTGACCCCTATTTATTTTAAATTCAATGTTCAATGCCTGGAATTCACATAGGTCTCAATACTACAAGGGATAGCATTTTAAACTCAAAATTTGGTTTACGGAAAAGGTTAAAAGGTAAGGGTTAAAGGTTTTTTCTTTCCCTTTTCCCCCCTTTCCCTTTGCCCCATATTAGAGACATCGCCCTTATCACCTAATTTTTCTCCCCTCTTGGGGATGAAACCGCAGTAAAATATTCCACATTATTTGCATAGCAAGCAGCGATGGCAAGAGCAGCAATATCTACCACTCGCAAAGCCAAGTCCAAATCTGTGTCTACGCCCTCTCTTCCTACGTGGGCAGATGAGACAGAATTGCTGGGATTGGTGTTTGACCTTGAGGCTACTAGTTCTACTTCTCTTTATTCCCAGTACACAATTGGACTCCATGCTTGGTTTCTTGACCAAGTGAGGCAATTCAACCCGGAACTTTCGGCTTACCTCCATGACGGAGAATCGGAAAAGCCTTTCAATATATCAGCACTGGAAGGTCAACTTGTTCCTAGTGGTAGACAACTGCAACTGGAAGCAAAGCAGATTTACCACTGGCACATTAATGCTTTGTCTCCGAGAGTGGCGCAGTTTCTCCGTGAATGGTTAAGCCAACTGCCACAAACCTTAGCTTTAAGAGATGCACCCTTGCAAATCAAACAGGTGAGTATTGCCCATCCACCCACCACCTACGCCCAATTGTTGCAGTCATCTGTAGAGAAACGAACTAACATCAGTCTCAGCTTTGTTTCGCCTACTAGCTTCCGCCGCAAAGGTCATCATTTCCCCCTTCCTGTTCCCATGAATCTTTTCCACAGCTACTTACGCCGTTGGAATGACTTTTCGGGAATTCCTATAGAAACAGAATCTTTTCTCGACTGGATAGACGAAGGGGTAATTATTCACCAACATCGCTTGGAGTCCGTAAAAGTGGCTGCTGGTAAACGCGGTTCTGTAACTGGATTCACAGGGGCCATTTCCTGTGGCTTGAGTAAAGCTGCTTTAGCTAACACAGAATTTACCCAATTATTTTATGCCTTAGTCAGACTGGCACCTTACTGCGGCACAGGACACAAAACAACCTTTGGACTTGGACAAACGCGTTTAGAGTGGTTGGAACCAGAACAAACTAAACCCACGCAGTTGCTGACAAATCTTCTGGGAGAAAGGATTGCGGAATTAACAGAACTATTCACCGCTCAACGAAAACGCACAGGAGGCGATCGCACTGATAAAATTGCAGCAACCTGGGCCACAATTCTAGCACGGCGTGAAATGGGGGAATCATTGCAAGTTATAGCCGAAGATTTAGAAATGCCCTACACTACCGTGAAAACTTACGTAAAATTAGCTCGAAGGGCGTTGAAGCAGGAGGGTTAGGGTTTGGGGAACTCGGGGCCCCCTCTGGGGATAAGGGGCGAAGGGGTAATGGGGAAGGGGGAATGGGGAATTGCATTAACGATGCGGGGATGAGGGTGGGTTACACTTTGGTGATGCAATTAAATTTAAAATTTATATAAGCATAAATACTAGATAAAATTGTATATTTTATGTCATTTTAAGTTGCAAAACTTTAATATTAAAAAAGCAAATATTGGCTAAAAGTCTACAATCTAGATAGTAGCTTCCAGAAAAGATATGTGTAACACTAAGAAGCTACTTCAAGCTAATTTTAAACGGAGGTCAGGCAATGGCTATCGCCACCATTAATCCTGCCACTGGGGAGACTGTCAAAACTTTTGAATCGCTGAATGATCCAGAAATTGCCACTAAACTAGATTTAGCTGGTCAAGCTTTTGAGCATTACCGCAAAACTAGTTTTAAAGAGCGATCGCAATGGCTAAACAAAGCTGCTGAGATTTTAGAACAAGAGAAGGCAGAATTTGCGAAGTTGATGACCCTGGAAATGGGCAAGCCTTTAAAAGCTGCGATCGCGGAAACTGAAAAATGTGCCGCTGTCTGTCGCTACTACGCTGAAAACGCTGCGGATTTCTTAGCTGATGTTTCTGTAAAAACCGATGCTAGCCATAGTTTTGTTCGCTACCAGCCATTAGGTGTAATTCTCGCAGTCATGCCGTGGAATTTCCCCTTCTGGCAAGTATTTCGCTTTGCTGCGCCAGCGCTGATGGCGGGGAATGTGGGTTTACTTAAACACGCTTCCAATGTGCCGCAATGTGCCTTGGCTATTGAAGATATTATTCAACGCGCCGGGTTTCCTCAAGGAGTTTTTCAAACACTATTAATCGGTGCAGCTAAAGTAGCTGATTTAATGGCGGATGAAAGAGTGAAAGCTGCTACCTTAACCGGAAGTGAACCTGCGGGTGCATCTTTAGCGGTAGCTGCGGGAAAACAACTCAAAAAAACCGTTTTGGAATTGGGTGGAAGCGATCCATTCATCGTGTTAGAAAGCGCTGATATAGAGACAGCAGTTGTCACAGCTACTACAGCAAGAATGTTGAATAGCGGGCAATCTTGTATAGCAGCCAAACGTTTCATTCTTGCAGAAGCGATCGCTGACAAATTTGAAAAACTGTTGTTAGATAAATTTCTGGCTTTAAAAGTTGGCGATCCCATGCAACCAGACACCGACTTAGGCCCACTGGCAACTCCTGGTATTCTCAAGGATTTAGACCAACAAGTACAAGCTGCCGTCAACAGAGGCGGTAAAGTCCTCACGGGTGGACATCCTCTATCAGATCGTCCAGGTAACTTTTATCCGCCAACGATCATCACAGATATCCCCCAAGATAGTGCGATCGCCCAAGAAGAATTTTTTGGGCCAGTAGCCTTATTATTCCGCGTCCCAGATATTGATGCAGCAATTACACTAGCCAACGCCACATCCTTTGGCTTAGGCGCAAGTGCTTGGACAACCAACAACCAAGAAAGCGATCGCTTAACTGAAGAAATCGAAGCCGGCGCAGTATTTATTAACGGTATGGTGAAATCCGACCCCCGCCTACCTTTTGGCGGTATTAAACGTTCTGGGTATGGCAGAGAATTGAGCATCCAGGGGATACATGAGTTTGTCAATGTTAAAACTGTGTGGGTCAAATAATTAGTCAAAGGTCAAGGGTTAAGGGTTAAGGGTCAAAGGTCAAGGGTCAAGGGTTTATTATCCATTACCCATTCCCCCATCCCCCTTCCCTAGTCCCCAATTCCCCAATTCCCCATTACCCCTTCGCCCCTTATCCCCAGAGGGGGCCCCGAGTTCCCCAATCCTTAGTGAGAAAACAAAATGAATACAGCAGAGTTATTAGTACAGTGTTTAGAAAATGAAGGTGTAGAATATCTTTTTGGACTTCCTGGTGAAGAAAACCTGCACGTTTTAGAAGCATTAAAAAAATCTTCCATTCAATTTATTACTACTCGTCATGAACAGGGTGCAGCATTCATGGCAGATGTCTATGGACGCTTGACCGGAAAAGCCGGAGTTTGTCTTTCTACCCTTGGCCCTGGAGCAACAAACTTGATGACTGGGGTAGCAGATGCTAACCTTGATGGTGCGCCTTTGGTGGCAATTACTGGGCAAGTGGGAACAGATAGAATGCACATCGAATCCCATCAATATTTGGATTTGGTGGCAATGTTTGCCCCAGTTACTAAGTGGAATAAGCAAATTGTCCGCCCCAGTATTACACCAGAAGTTGTCCGCAAAGCATTTAAGGTATCGCAAACAGAAAAGCCTGGGGCAGTTCACATAGATTTACCAGAAAATATTGCTGCTATGCCCGTAGAAGGCAAACCCTTGCATAAAGATAATATTCAAAAAACCTATGCAGCTTTTGCTAGTATTCGGGCAGCCGCCGCCGCAATTTCTCAGGCAGTTAATCCTTTAATCTTAGTAGGAAATGGGGCAATTCGTGCCCAAGCGAGTGATGCGGTAACACAATTTGCTACCCAAATGAATATTCCCGTTGCCAATACTTTTATGGGCAAAGGCGTTATTCCCTATACTCATCACTTAGCTTTGTGGTCAGTAGGTTTGCAGCAAAAAGATTTTATTACCTGTGGCTTTGATAACACAGATTTAGTCATAGCTATTGGCTATGATTTAATCGAATTTTCTCCCAAAAAGTGGAATCCTGATGGCAAGATTCCCATTATACATATTGCGGCTAAATCTGCTGAAATTGATAGTAGTTATATTCCCAATATTGAAGTCGTCGGTGATATTTCTGATTCCCTGGTTGAAATATTAAAATTAGCAGATAGACAAAGTAAACCCAATCCCTACGCTATCAGCTTACGGGGAAATATTCGTGCCGACTACGAAGAACACGCCCATGATGATGGCTTTCCCATCAAACCGCAAAAGTTAATTTATGACTTACGGCAAGTGATGGGGCCAGATGATATTGTCATCTCGGATGTAGGGGCACATAAAATGTGGATGGCCCGCCATTATCATTGTCATAGTCCGAATACCTGCATTATTTCCAACGGCTTCGCCGCAATGGGGATTGCGATTCCTGGTGCTTTAGCCGCAAAACTCGTTCATCCTAACCGCAAAGTAATAGCTGTAACTGGCGATGGTGGCTTTATGATGAATTGCCAGGAATTAGAAACAGCTTTGCGTGCGCGTACTCCCTTCGTCACCTTAATATTTAATGATGGTGGCTATGGGTTGATTGAGTGGAAGCAAGAAAATCATTTCGGCCCAGGACAGTCAGCTTTTGTCCGCTTTGGGAATCCTGATTTTGTCAAATTAGCCGAAAGCATGGGTTTGAAAGGTTACAGAGTTGAAGCTGCTACTGATTTAATTCCTGTACTTAAAGAAGCCTTGGCTCAAGATGTGCCTACGGTCATCGATTGCCCTGTAGACTATCGTGAGAATCGGCGCTTTACCCAAAAAGCTGGTGAGTTAAGTTGTGCGCTGTAACAAGTTAAGAGTGATGAGTAACGAGTTAATGATGACTCCTTAAATCTCATCAACGAAATTCTGAAACTCATTAATGAGTCTTTGATATTCGTGAACGAGTATTAGAACCTCATTAATGAGTCTTTGATATTCGTGAACGAGTCTTTGATATTCGTCAACGAGTCTTTGATACTCGTGAATGAGCCTTTGATACTCATCAGCGAAGTATTAAGAGACTGGTATTATAATGAACAGCGATCGCACGCTGATCAAAAAATCCACTACCTCTAACCCTTGAGCAACGAAAAACAATCTCGATTAGAAAAAACACAAGAAAGGCTGCAAACAGAGTGGAATCGTCGCCACGCGAAAATCGCACAGCTAGGGAATGACTTAGCAATTGAGACTGATAGCGCAATTAAGTTTAAACTAGAAAAGCAGCTTGAAGATGAACAAGCTAATTTGTCGAAGCTGGGAAATCAACTTGATCTAATTGAAGCACAAATAACCGAAAACCAAGTTACACATTCTCCCCCATCAAATATACAACCGCCTCAACCCCAGCCAAACAACGGGCAAGCCTCACCCTTCATTACTGGCCCACCCATTACCCAACCGCGTTACTTTTTTGGACGCGAGAAAGAACTAAAACGCCTCTTCAACTTACTGAAACGTCATCCCCTGCAAAACGCCGCCATCATCGGTAAAAAGCGTAGCGGTAAAACATCGCTGCTACACTACCTAAAAAACATCACCACCACCCCAGCAGCACAGCTGCGTCTTAATCAAAAGTCTGATTGGCTACCAAACCCAGAAAATTATCAGTGGATTTTCATAGACTTGCAAGATGCACGAATGCAGAATCAGGAGAGGTTGCTAAAGTACATCCTAGAATCCCTGAAAATGCAAGTGCCGAAACCTTGTGAGTTAGATTATTTCATGGAAGTAGTCAGCGGTAACTTACATACACCCACCGTCATCTTGCTAGATGAGATTGGAGTGGGATTGCAACGCTGTCCAGAATTAGATGATGGATTTTGGGAAAGTTTGCGTTCCTTGGCGACTAACTCTACAGGCGGAAATCTAGCATTTATATTAGCTACTCCAGAATCACCCATTAAACTAGCGCAAAATACAGGTCATAGTTCACCGTTCTTTAATATTTTCGGCTACACCACATATTTAGGAGCATTGACAGAACAAGAAGCGCGGGAATTAATAGCCAGTTCCCCAATTCCTTTTGATGATGAAGATGTAGAGTGGATATTAAATCAAAGTCAGTGTTTGCCAATTTTGTTGCAAATTCTGTGTCGGGAAAGATTATTTACGCTAGAAGAAGGAGAGGATGAAAATTGGCGTGAAGAAGCTTTAATACAGATCAAGCCATTTTCTGATTTGTTGCATGAAGATAGGGAGGGCTGAAAATGCCTTTTAGCAGTTACAAAAGTATTAGCGCAGTTGCCAAAGAATTTCAAATTAAGTATGTTCGTGATAACTTCATTGCCGAAACAGATTTTCCAATTAGTGAAACTTTTAGTCAAGAGTTAGACTTAATTTTCAACGAAGGAGTTTTTGATAACTCTGAAATCGCTATTTGTGAGAATATTATTTATCCAGTTTTAAAAGAAGTTTGGAAAGCTTACCGTAGCAAGTTTCTGCTTTGGAGCCACCAGACATTGATTTATGATGACAAATTATCCGGCATTCCCGATTATATATTGGCAAAGCGATCGCCTCTTGGTACAGTTGTTTTTGACAAACCATATTTTGTCTTAGTTGAAGCCAAGAAAGAGAGCGACTTTACAGAAGGCTGGGGTCAATGTTTAGCAGAAATGCTAGCAGTGCAGCGAATTAATAATGAACCGAATAATACAGTATTTGGCATTGTGTCTAATGGCGCAGTCTGGCAGTTTGGCAAGCTAAATTTAGATATCTTTACACAAAATAAAACTTTCTATACAATTCAAGATATAGAACAGCTATTTGCGGCTGTTAATTATGTATTCCAAAAGTGCGAATTACAATTAGATAATCAAGCCTCAGAACTAATTACATAGGGTGTGCCTGTTTTGAGCATGATCATCAGATGTTCAATGCGCTCATACTCGTCTAGTTCTTTTTGTTCTGTAGGATTGAGTTCTCCAACTTTACTCAGACGTAGTAAAGTTTGCATTCGTTCTTGCATTTCTGCTGTAGGGCGGAAAGCTAAGATTTGTTCTGGAGTCGGTTTGCTGACGAGGAAATCAAGAATATATTGATATACGCGAGTTGGGAGTGGTGGTTGCTCAAGACTAAGAGCAAGGAGTTCTGGTAAGCGATCGCCTAACTGTGCAAGCTTGTGTGATAATTCTTCAGAAACTTCTAAGGTTATTTTGACCACGGTTGAAGCTTTGAGGTGTAACTATTTCTTTTAATTTAGAGCATACATCGCTCTATGAAATGAAGTGCGATCGCCTATGGTGTACACACAAGTCGGAAAAATCTCCGAAGAGTGCGTTAAAGCCCTCAAATTTTTGTGAGAGAAAGTATCGCACTCAGCCTCATCTCGCCCAGAACTGAAGTTCCGGGCTAATAGCCAAAGTCCACTCAAGTGGACTGAAATATACAGCTTAGTCTACTTCAGTAGACTTGAGCTATTAGCCTTGGAATTAATTCCAAGGCGGGATAGCAACGAAGCGGGAGCATTTGAACGATAACCCAAAAATTTCGATAACTAGCAGAGTAACAATGAAAGCACATCGAATTGAAACAACATTGACCGAAGACGGAACTTTGATCATCAAAGACTTACCATTTCAGGCTGGGGAAGCAGTTGAAATTATCATTTTAGAAAGCTACCCTCATCCCCAAAAAGCGAATCCTTATCCTTTGCGTGGCACACTGTACCGTTATGATGATCCTTTTGAACCTGCTGTGCCTCTGGAAGATTGGGAAGTCTATAAATAGGTTAATTTCTCATTGCGATCGCACTTGGGAGGATGTCATTGCGATCGCACTCAAACAATCCCAGTATTTGCACTTCACTGTGCTAATGCTACATTCACAATGACATAGTTAATTTCAGCGTCAACCCGAACCGGGAAACTATGGCATCGCCAAACATACTCCACAACGCCTACACCGATGCACCGCAACAGCACCCCAACTTAATACTGGGTAGCCTGCAACTGCTGTTCTGGCTATTCTTCCGTCCCGCAGCCTGGCGTAATCACCTCAAACGCATTGACCCCACTTTAAACACCGATACCTCTTTAATTGCTTTTATTAGACAAGGGCGATCGCGGAATTTTGCACTGTGGCGGCTACTTATCCAGGGTTACTTGATTTTACCTATCCTGGCTAACTTACTGCTGGGTTTGGTTTTATGGGTATTAGGTGAACCAATCGCAACTATAGTTGATCGCGTGGTGGAAAGCATAGCGAAAGGCGTGGTGGTAGGCATGGTGGTATGCGTGGCGATAGGTGCTAAGGAAAGCGCGGCCAAAGGCGTGGCGTTCGGCATGGCGTTCGCCGTGGCGTTCGGCATGGCGAACGCTGTGGTGATCACTGTAGGAAAAGGCGTGGAGTTTGCTGTAAGTAAAGGCATGGACAAAGGCATAGCGTTCAGTGTGGCATTCGGTGTGGTGGAAGGCGCGGCAGTAACTATTAACTTATGGCGATCTATCTTATCCTTTCCATTTCTCGCAGCATGGAATTATCTACTCTACATATTAGACAAAAGACGTAATGCTAACAGCCCTTGTTTATTTCGCTATCACTCTGCTTTTTGGGATGAGTGCCCACGTTTACATCTGTTTGGCTTAGATGAGTATCTCCTTTTTGTCATCGAACATAACCCAGTTGAAGGAAAAGCCGCCTTAAAATACTTAAGTAGCAGTCGGCAACGCTGGGCGGTTCAAGCTGCCCAAATTGAACTGGATGCACGGAGTTTAGAACGCTGTGTAGATGTGGAAGCTATCCGCCAGGCTCATCGCAATCTGATAACTGGCGAACTAGATAGCCCAGTTAGCACTCTGCTAAACATTTTCAATGACATCAGTAAAGATGTAGATGCTGCCTTGAACCTGAGAAGTTTTTACAGCCAGCGTAAAGTACTCAGTGCTGTTGCAGAACGTTTAGATACAAACTTGCAAGAAATTAGCACAAGTAAAAACGAATACTCTTTCCGCTTCTACCCTATCGCTCAAAGCTGGCTGAAAATAATCACCAATTACATAGACGAACTGGTTAAAGCCACTGAACTCCGCCAAGAAATTGACAATCCCTACATTATTGGCGTACCCCTCAACGAACAATTAGAAATCTTCACCGGACGCACCAGCATTGGCTTACGCATTGAGCAGTTACTCCTAGACCACCGTCGCCCACCTTTGCTACTTTACGGTCAACGGCGCATGGGCAAAACTTCTCTACTCAACAACCTGGGAAAGCTGCTACCTAATACCATCATCCCCATGTTTGTAGACTTGCAAGGCGCGCCTTCATCAGCTAGCGACCATGCAGGTTTTCTCTACAACCTTGCTAGAAGTATGCTGAAAGCAGCAAAGCAGCAAGGTGTTCTCTTACCTCCCCTCACCCGCGAAGCGCTAACCTCTGACCCCTTTACCAGCTTTGACGAATGGCTGGATACGGTAGAACAGACACTCGAACAAAATATCGCTTTGCTGATGCTAGATGAGTTCGAGGTGCTAGACAGCGCCATAACTAAAGGACGCTTTGATGAGCAAGATGTTCTGGGAATGCTGCGTCACCTCATCCAGCATCGTCCGCGCTTTAAGGTTTTGCTAGCAGGTTCCCATACGATCGCAGAATATCAACGCTGGGCTAGTTATCTAATTAATGTGCAGGTAGTGCATATCTCATACCTGAAAGAAGCAGAAGCGCGACAACTAATTGAACGCCCTGTGAAAAATTTTACCCTGCGCTATGAACCTGACGTGGTTGAGCGAGTGTTGCAACTCACCCGTTGTCACCCGTGTTTGGTACAGCTACTCTGTGGAGAAATTATCGCCCTCAAGAATGAGCAAGACCCCTCTGTTCGTAGGTTAGCGACTTTATCGGATGTAGAAGCAGCAATTCCCGAAGCTTTTAAAAGTGGCGGTTTCTTCTTCGCTGATATCCAAAATAATCAAGTAGATGACAATGGTAGGGCGATTTTACGCTTCATCGCTGCTCAAGGTGAAAGGGCGATGGTGAATATTCAAGCTATATCGCAACAGTTTCCTCATGCTGATAGCACTCTCAAGTTGCTATTGCAAAGGGAGTTAATTGAGGAAATTGGGCAAAATTATTGCTTTGGTGTGGAGTTGATTCGCCGTTGGTTTACTCTATAACAGCTTGCGCGGAACACGGAAACGTTCAAGCAGAAGTTCCTACAGCTTGCGCGGAACACGGAAATGTTAAAGCAGAAGTCGCTACAGCTTGCGCGGAACACGGAAACGTTCAAGCAGAAGTCGCTACAGCTTGCGCGGAATACGGAAACGTTCAAGCAGAAGTCGCTACAGCTTGCGCGGAATACGGAAACGTTCAAGCAGAAGTTCCTACAGATCAAGCAGAACCTGAAAATGTTGAGGCGCAAGTCACTACAGTAACGCACCGCCAATGATCAGCGACACATCAATATATTCTAGACGGCAGGCAGTGCCCATTGGTGTCAACTTAAGCTTAGATGTATACAGCGTAAGTCTTTGGGGTTCTCTTTCTTTGCACCGTAAACTTTCGATCCCCCCTAACCCCCCTTAAAAAAGGGGGGAAAAGAATCAAAGTCCCCCTTATTAAGGGGGATTTAGGGGGATCGAATATCTTGAGCAACAAAGCCTTTCACGTTAAGTTGACACCAATGGGCAGTGCCGTGCCCCTACAATCTGTCGCATTCTTTTTTCCAATTGGTAAGTAACCACGCAAAATTAATTACAGCCATTGCGAGCGCAGCGTAAAGCCTTCTCTACGAGAGACTGCGCCAACGGCATAGCTTAGCTTCGCGCGTAGCGTCTCGTTCGCGGTGGCGTTGCGTAGCAAAGAGAAGCAATCTCAACCCTTGCGATTGCTACCCTTCGGGAACGCTCCGCGAACATTCCGCTCGGCTCCATAAAGCTCTTCGGGCATGGCTTCTCTACGAGAGGCTGCGCCTTAAGCGTAGCTATGCCGCAGGCTTTACGCTTAGCGCAATGACATTGTGTAATTAATTTTGTTTAACTTGACAAAGGACAAATGACTATTTAGCTGATCAAAGATGGTGCGTAAGAGAGCGGCATAACACACCCTACTTCTACTCAATTTTGAGGTTAAAGGGTAAGCGTGCGTATACTCCTTGGGGGTCGTTCATCTTTTGCAGAACTGACAATTCTTCTTGCAGTTTCGCAAATTCTGCTGTCAGGGGATTGGATGGTTTCACTTGTGTCTTCCCAATCCCTAAAACACTCCGCGCTTCTTGTGTGGATATGCCAAAAAAGCGTTCTTCAAAGCTGCTATTTTGGGGATACTCTTTGACTTGCCAATCTTTTCCGAGTTTTGCTTCTTTGGCAGTATATTCTATAGCCGCACTCAAACCGCCAATTTCATCGACTAAACCAATTTCTTTGGCTGCTGTACCAGACCAAACCCGCCCTTGAGCAATCTCTGCTACCCTGTTTCCTGGGAGTTTGCGACCTTGAGAAACTTTATTGAGGAACATATTGTAAATGCGGTTAACACTGCGCTGATAAAGTGCTAACTCTTCGGGTGATTTGGGGCGAGAAACGGTTTGACTATCAGCATAGCGTCCAGTTTTCACGGAATCCCAAGTAACACCATGATCGTTGGCTAATTTTTGACCGTTGAAAAGTAAGCCAAACACACCAATAGAACCTGTAATTGTATTAGGTTCCGCAAAAATCCGGTTGGAATCGCTAGCAATCCAGTAACCACCAGAGGCGGCGACATCTCCCATTGAGACTACAACTGGTTTTACCTGACGAGTTAGTCGTACTTCTCTTTGCATCACCTCAGCGGCTGTGGCGCTACCACCAGGACTGTTAACCCGCAAAATCACAGCTTTGACATCATCATCTTGGCGGAGTTTGTTGAAGATTTTAGCAAAGCGATCGCCTCCAACTTCACCATCGCCGCCTTTACCATCAACAATCTCGCCTTCTGCATAGACTACAGCAATTTTATTCTTCGATTTGCGTTCTACACCCAATGATTTACCGGGAACTTGGGCGTATTCACTCAGGCTAATTTGGCGGAAGCTTTTATCATCTTTATCGCTAGCGGTTAACTTTTTTAAATCGCTAACTATCTCATCAACATAAGCTACCCGATCTACTAAACCATTAGATTTAGCTTGTGGTGCTTCTAATACTGCTTGATTATCTGCGATCGCCTGCACTTTTTGGGGTTCGATTTTGCGACTTGCGCCTACAGCATTGCGCCACTCTGTCCACACATCATTTAACAATTTCTGAGTTTGCTCGCGGTTTTCTGGACTCAATTTTGTCAGGATAAACGGTTCGACTGCGCCTTTAAATTTGCCCACGCGCACAACCTGCACACCAATCCCATACTTCTCTAACGCACCTGCGAGAAACATGGGCTGTGAACTTAAACCGTTGACTTCCATCATCCCCAAGGGGTTAAGGACAACGGTATCTGCTACCGAACTGAGATAATATTCCTTTTCCTCCCAGTCTTTACCATAGGCTATAACCTTTTTCCCCGCCGCCCGGAATTTCTGCAATTCTTGGCGAATTTCTTTTAAGGATGCATAACCAGCACCATTACTTCCAGTCTGGCTTGCATCCAGGTAGATACCCACAATTCGCGGATCACGCCGCGCCTTTTCTAAGGTATCCAAAACACTGCGAAGTGCCATTCTGTTTTCGTCTACACCTGATACTACTTTCTGAAGGAATTTATCAGAATTCGGTTCGCCATCGGTGATGTTCATTGATAAATCGAAAACGACTACGGACTTATCTTTGACTACTGGCCCCGTATCTTTGGAAGTAGCGGCCGCAAATAACAGCAATAATAATCCAATCGTTCCGATACCACTGAAAATAATTAGTCCTAGTAAACTGCCAACTAAGCTGGCAAAAGTTTGTTTGAGAAAAGTACGCATTTTAGTTATTAGTTAATAGTTAACAAAAAGGGAATAGGGAACAGGGAATAAAAAATGCACTCAATAATTAAGTTTGTGATAGTAAGAATTCCCCGTTAAGATTTTTATTGTTAATAGTCATTATTGTTGAGCAATCAGAACTTTTGATGTTTTTGATATTTTTAGCCAATTTCTCACACTTAACACTCATATAGCCAAAAATAGTTATCTATTTCAGCTTGGAATATTTGTGCTTCACCCTGAACATCTCAATCTGGTTGTCACATACGTAATTACTATTGTATCCGTTGTAAACTTCCAGAAAGCTTTAATTGATCTAAAGTTGCGTTACCAGTACAGAATAAAACTGTCGTGATTTCGGCAATTAATACCTCGACTAAATCCACAACTGCGGCTTCTGATGTCACTGCTGCTTGCAGAAACGGCATAGCCAAACCAGCAATATCTGCTCCCAATGCGATCGCCATTGCCACATCGAGTCCATGACGCAACCCGCCGGAAGCAATTAATGGTACATCTGGTGCGATCGCCCGAATCGCTGTAATACAATCTGCTGTTGGTAAACCCCAATCAGCAAAAGTCTTTCCTAATCGACGTTGCAAGGCATTATCTGCTCTTTCGCTTTCCACCTTTGCCCAAGATGTACCCCCCGCACCCGCCACATCAATCGCCCTTACCCCAGCCGCCAGCAGTTTCTCTGCCATTGCTGCGGAAATGCCATTACCTACTTCCTTGACAATCACTGGCACGGGTAATTCATTGCATAATATATAAATTTTGTCAAGTAAACCACGGAAATTAGTATCACCTTTGGATTGAATGCATTCTTGTAGGGGATTGAGGTGCAAAATCAAAGCATCAGCTTCGAGAATCTCTACTACGCGCAGACATTCATTTAAACCATACTTATAGTTAAGTTGCACAGCACCCAAATTCGCCAATAACAGCACATCGGGAGCATACTTGCGAACCGCAAAAGTCTCAGCTACCTGGGGTTTTTCTACCGCTACACGCTGGGAACCAACACCCATAGCGATTTTGTAATCTTGAGCCACTTCTGCCAAGCGGCGGTTAATTATTCTGGCTTGTTCAGTTCCCCCCGTCATGGAAGAGATTAACAACGGTGCGCCTAAGCGTTTTCCCAAAAAATTAGTACTGATATCGATATCATTGCGGTCTAATTCTGGTAAACAACAATGGCTGAAACGATAGCGTTCCAGTCCATTAGTTATTTGATGACATTGAACATCTTCTTCTAAACAAATCCGAATATGTTCCGCTTTCCGAGACTGAGTTTGTGCCGAGATGCTGGTTGGGTATTTGTCATTTGTCATTTGTCATTTGTCCTTTGTCCTTTGTTCTTTATTATTTCTCTGCGTCCCCACGTCTCTTTATCTCCCTCATCCCCTACCCCCCAACTCCTGGCGTAAACGATAGACAATCGTATTCGGCTCAACTTGGGACAGGATTTCTTGAATGACGGTGTTAGCACCCAACTGGCCCCATGTACAGCCGTTTTCTAAATACACCTGTGCAGCTTTACCTACAGCATAAGCTCCATAACCGGCGATTCCGGCTTGGGCGATCGCACTCCCGGCGGAGGCGGTAATATTGATAGGATTGTCACCGCTAGCTAGCGCCGCAGTACTTTTGCCTAAACCGAATAAAAAGCTACTGCCTAATTCACTCAGCAATAAGCCACCGGAACTTAATAAAATCGTTTTTAAGATTTTCCCGGCTTCATAGCTGGTGATCGGTAAACCATACAACCGCGCCAGAGAACGAATTAATAGTAAATCGGCAATTGTACCGCCCAGAATATCTAACAACGCAATGGGGTTTAGCGCTACTACCAAGGCTTTATATTTGGTAAATTGCCAAATGATATTTTCGGCTTCTTGTTCGCGTAAGTCGATAGTTTTTTGGGCGATCGCGGCTTCTGCTTCCCTTGCTTGGATGAGTGCATTTAAAGCTAAAAGCGATCGCCCCTCACGGTTGAGAATATTCAGTATTGTCTGTTGGAGTTCGTCTATTTGGGTGGGTGGTGTCTCCCATTCATAACTGACACTCCCATCAGGCCACTCAACCCGCACTTCCATTGGTGCTGGTTCCGCCGCTACCATGACAATTTCATCGGGTAATAAAGGTTGGGCTTCGGGGTGTCCTGCGCCCAATTGCTGCAAATTCTGGTAAATTGTGGCTCTATCTGTATCTGGGTACAGGTCGATTTTATTGAATACCAAAATTAGCGGTTTTTGTGACTGCCGTAATTCTAGTAGTGCTTGATACTCTGTGCGGGTAATGTCACCTGACACCACAAACAAAATTAAATCGGCTTGTCGCACTACCTCTCGCGCCATTTGCGCTCGGGCTTCGCCTTCAATTTCATCTAATCCCGGCGTATCAATTAATTCTACTTGTACCTTACCACCTGGCTGCCAACGCACAGAACGGGGCCATTGAGTCACACCGTTTAAAGGGCCAGTTTGCAGAATTTTGTCCCCTAGTAGGGCATTCAACACCGCCGACTTACCGCGACTCACCAAACCAAAGGCAGAAATTCTAATGACATTCGAGTCTAGCTTGTTGAGTGTGGTACTCAAAGCCTCCAATTCTGGCTTTACCAAACCCGCCAATTCTGGGTTAGATGCAAGCTGTCCTGACTTGCGAATATATCCATACCAAGACAACGCTTGTCGGAGACTAGCACGCGCACGGTTTAAATGAGTTTCTTGGATGTTACGCACTGGGTTGGCTTCAGTCAAGGTGAGATTGAGAACAAATTACATCTCTATTTTGCGCTAAATTTTCATAGCTCCTTGTTGTAAAAGTTAACAAAGCTGGTTTGGATTTTTGGGAAGGAGTGCGATCGCGGAAGGTGTTAGCGGAGCGATCGCATAAAATTAAAATTACTCCTACTCCTAAAAAATCTATGCAAATCTTTTTGCCACCTGAAGTAGAAGCCTTAGTACAACGCCAAATTACTAGTGGTAAGTATCAAAACGCCATCGAAGTTATTCTTGCAGGGATAAAACTTCTAGAACAACAAGAAGATATCTATCAAGGACGACTACAAGAGCTGCAACAAGAAGCACAGATTGGTTTAGAAGCATCTCAACGGGGTGAAGTCGTTGATGGCTCAACTGCAATGGCTCAAATTCGTGCCAATTTGCGATCGCCAACCCAGATATAAGCTAAACCTAAAAGGTGGTTTTCTTGGCCACAAATCTGATGGTCTACCCGGTTGGCAGACCTGATGGCGAGGCTGGTTGCGATTACAGGATATGTATTGGGCTGCCGATTTTATCACCCAGTCAGTTTAAAAGATGTTGGTAATGACAAGCTTTTTAAGGGGGGAACCGGAATCAATGTCCCCCTTTTTTAAGGGGAGCCACTGCGTTGCGGTGAGCAGTGCGTTGGGCGGCTTTGCCGACTTGAAGCAATTGCGAACCCGAAGGGGGGTTCCCCCCGTTGTAGCAAGTGGCGTGGATTTAGGGGGATCTAAAACGTTTTGCTACCAACAAAAGGACTTTTCAAACATCCTCTTAGGCTGGTTAATTGATCGCAAAAATCGTCAAGCTTATATTTATCTTCCTGGTTTACCAGCAGAATATTTAGATAATCCTAATACTATTAGTGGCGATCCTGTGTTATCTAGTTTTGTTTTGAATATGAGTAAAGTTTGGTAAATAAGCTAGTATTCAAGACTTTAGTCCTGGATTTTTAAGCAGTGCTGACTACGAAATACTAAAATTTTATTGAGATTTTTCAGACAAAATTGTATAAGCTTCGTTAACTAGTCGCATTTTTTCTTGAGATTGTTTTTGTAATTGTGGCTGATTAACAAATAAATCTGGATGCCATTTTTTAACTAAAGTTTTGTAAGCTTGTTTGATTTCACTAAATGAAACCCCTGGTTGTAATCCTAAAATCGCATAGGCGTGAGTAATTTTGTCTTTTTCCGCTGGGGTTTTAGGTTGCTGAGGTGTTTTGTTATTTTGGGTTGTATTCTGTTGTTTGTTGGCTTGAGAACCGGGAGAACGCATTTCTGCTTTCATGCGCGCTATCTCTTCATCAAGTTCCCAGTTGCGAAATTTTGCTTCAACTTCTTCTGGACGCGGAGAGGTTGAAGCCTTTGGAGGAGGAGTATTAACGCGGTGAGTAGAAGATGTTTGAGAAGTAGTAGCAGTGCGATATGTGGAGGATGCAGAAACATTCACTTTCTCTTCTACTTTTGAGTAACTTTTTTGTTCCGGTTCTGCTGGTGGGGAATATGGCGTGTATTTTGGTGTTGCTTGATACGGTTTATAATGAACAGGAATTTTGGCTTGGTCTAATTGTTGCAGCAATTGATTAAAATTATTTTGTAGCTGTTGCAAATTTTGCCGCTTATTAGCAATTTCCAGTGGTTCTTTGCTGCCTGCAAAGCGAATTAATTTTTTAGCTTTTTGCTCATATTCTGCTAAGATTGCTAATCCTTGATTACTGAAATCAATGAAATAATCTTCAGTTGCAGTTATGCAAATTTTAGCAACCTGCTGATGATAAGATTCCTTAGCTGATTTTTCGTCGGAATCTTGAATATTTTTGTTTAATAAATAAGAAATACTTCCCACTACAGCCGCGCCAACAGGGCCACCTAATAACCAACCAATACCACCGCCAACCGCTACCGCACCAGTTTCACTTAAATCATTGCTATTGTTTGGTTTAGGAGGTAATGTAATTTGTGGTTCCCTTGGTAAGGGAATTAATAAATCTTCCGGTCTTTCTTCTTTAAAAAACTCGTAAGCTTGATATAGCCATTTGATCACAGAGCGTTGTAACTCTGTTAAGTCTGGTTTTAAAGTATTTGTTTGCCAAAATTTAAAGTTATTTTCTGCCAGTGCTACTGTGGCATCAGTTTGATATTTTTTGAGTAGTGAGTCTAAATTTAGCCAATTGCGTAACTCAGCAATACTCTTGCTTAATCCTTGTTGAATGAGGTTTGCAGCTTTTTGTTTAACTTCAATTTTAGCAGTTTCTTTTTCATCAAAAGATTTAATTTCCCCCAGGAGTGGGTCAATTTTAGCTTTTAAATTTAATTGAATTTGAGATGCGATCGCTTGCACTCTCGGTAAGCGTACACTGCCGCGATTTTGTTGTAAAATACCAACAATGTTTTGCAAGGCTGCTTCAAAGGTGGTTAACCCGCTACTAGTGGCTGCGGCGACATCGCCTTTTAACCTGGCTCTTAAAGCAGGTAAAGCATCAACACGATATAAGTTACTAAACCCCGCAGGTAATTCGGCGCGAAAGCTTTCCGCAACAAACAGCAGGCGGTTTTGCACTTGCTGCTGCTCGTCTGGTTCGAGTAAGTTAATAAAATTAGCGACAAAAATAACTGTTTTAATACCCCGATCCAATAGCCAATCACGCAAGTTTTCTCGTTCACCTAAAGTCATTAACTTGCGTGCATCAAGTAATTGTACAACTATATCTGTAGTGAACAGGCGATCGCGTACTAAATTATCTTGTGCTTCTCTATCATTTGTACCCGGTAAATCTAGTAATTCTATACCTCTTTCTAAAAAAGGATGGGGACAGAAAACTTCTACAGATGCTACATCTTGACGCATCTGTCTGTTCCCATCCAAAATTGCAAACTGCTGCAAAATTTCGGTACCACTGCGATAAATTTCTTTACCATCTCTCAATATAATCCGAGTTCGTAAATCAGTACCATATTTGACAGTAATTGCAGCGCCGGTGGTAGGAATTAAATCAATTGGTAAAGTGCGATTACCCAAAATTGCATTTAGCAGCGTGGATTTACCATGATTAAAAGGGCCAAATACCGCAATCTGAAAGTTAGGATTAGCTAGATAGTTAGAAATGGTAGTTATATCTTGATGCAGTTGTGATTTGCGTTCTAACTCTAGTAATGTAGATGCTGACTTCAGTGATTTTATTAGCTCTTTGTAATCTTGATATTGTGGTTGCATATTTACCTGTTTTTCTCGTTCCCTGCACTGAGAGGCTTAGATAATGAATAATTTTAATTATATTATGTAGGTAATCATAGGCTGGAAACTTCCCAGCCTACAGATACTAAATTGGCAGCAGAAAAAATGATCTCAGCTATAATAAGCTAATAAATTGCTGTAAGCAGCTTCAATTTTCTGGAGTTGTTCTGTTACCGCTTCCTGCAAATTCTTAAGCCGCTTTAATTCACTTTCGCGATTGATTTCGCCTGTGGCTTTTTGCTTCAGCAGATTATCTAATTCTGATTTACGAGATGTAATATCTTCATTAATCCGCTTACTCACTTCTCTTTCATAAGAATCAAAACACTCTTTTACTGCATCATATACAATCTGAGATTGTTCGTGCGCTACTTGTGGTAGGTGTTTTACTAGTTCTTTTTTGGCAGTTTTGACTAATTCTTTGCGTGCTTGATCTGCTTGTAAAAAGCCTACTCCTAAGCCTAGCAATGCAAACCCAATGGGGCCGAGAAAAATACCTGTTACTGCCGTAATTATGCCGCCAATGCCAATTACAGTAAAGTAATTTAACAAAATATTTTTCCAATCAAATCCTGCACCAGCTAATGCAACACCAGCCAAATTTCCTCGTGATAATGATAACAATCCCATTGCCCATTTTGCCCAGCCGGGAGAGTTATCATCTTCTGGAGTAGCTGTAGAATTGACTTTTACTTGTTGGCCAGTTAATTTTTCGGTAATTTTGTCTGTGACTTGGCTGTAGGATGCACCATACTGTGCAGCACTACGAGAAAGTTCTCTAAAAGCTGCATTGATATCTTTTTCAGCAGTTAAAGTCCAAGCTGAAAATTTATCAGTAATATATTCCTCAAAAGCTTTTTGCAGTGCAGCATTAAATGCGTCTCTTTTCCCACTACTGAGAAAATCAAACAAATTTAACTCTGGCTGATAGCGCAAGAAATCGTTTTCAAAGGTATTTCCTAAGTTTAAAACATAGCTGCGGAAAGATTCTGAAATTGTTCTGGCTTGAGTATCTCTAGTAGTGATAATTTCTTTTTGGAATTGATCGCGGATATTCGTCAGTTTGTTAAACTCCGGTTCTACAGAATCAATTCTTTGCTTTAATTCATCGACATCTTTGTCTAGCAATGGTAAACGTCTTTCAATAGCTTCGCGGGTGTGATTACAAGCTTGTCTCGCCAAAGTTCTCACTTGTCGCAATTCTGCGATCGCACGTTCTCTCGTGAGAAATGTATTCAATGCTCCCATAAACCCAGGAAAGCCAGTTCCTTGTAAATCAGCTTGGGGATTTTTTAACCTTCTTCTGAGTGCTTGAATTGATGAAAGCTCAAAAACTCGCTCATCATAAATATTCTGGCCATCTACATAACAATATTCTGCTAAATTCGCTTTAAATACTTGCCGCAATCTATCTTCGGCTGCATTTAATTCTTCTGTATCATCAGGATCTATCAAGGATTCCCGCACCTGATCCCATGCATTGACTAAGAAAAAAACCGTTAATCCTCGACCTTTAATGTAATTTTCCAGATAGCGGCGCTCACCCAATGTACAAGGTTGTGATGCTCTCATCACAAACAAGATAGCGTGACAATTATTCACATAACCCAAGGATAATTCGTTACGCGCTTCTGTATCATTTAACCCTGGACTATCAACAATTTCGATTCCCTTTTCTAATAATGTTAAAGGATACTCAACCACTGCATAATCAACATCAGGAAATGCTTGTTTTTTCTCTTGTTCTAGTTTTTTCGCTTCCGCCGGGTCAATAGTATATTTATATTTAAAGTTTTGAAAGTCTAATTGTTGGGGACTTTTACCGTCATTAAAATGAATTGTGACCTTTTTCTCAGGCCCATAGCGCAAGACAGTTAAGACTGCGGTACAGGGGTTAACATCACTGGGTAATAAATTCTCACCAATCAAGGCATTCAGAAACGTACTTTTTCCCCGTTTCATATCGCCTAAAACTAACAGACGAAATACACCTTGCTTGAGATTTTTACTTGCTGCTGTAATATCTTCAATATCTCGTTCTAAGCTGAGTTTTCCTGAGGAAGATTCACCAGCTAATTCAGCTTGATTAATTGTGTGTGCAAGTTTGCTCAAACAATCAGACATCTGCGATCGCACTTGTGCAACCTGTTCTAAATCGTTGATAAATTTGTCAGTTCCAACTTGATTATTCATGAGATTTATACCCTAATTAAGGATTATTTTTGGGAGATTCCAGAAAAAGCTTGTAACCCATCCACACCAGTGCAGCAAACATCACAATTCCCGCCAATGCTGCGGCTATTCTCACCGCAATCAGCACCGCCACAGCAACAGCAAAAAACTTTGCACCCAGAATGATTTTTTTCATCCACGGCTGAGATACCTTTTCTGGCTGATGCTTGACAGTTTTATGAACAGGTGGATTAATTTCCGCGTCTATTTCCCGGAGTTTTAATTCTATTTCTCTTTGTCGTAGTTGACGTTCGCGCTGTTCCAGTTCTTGATTGCGTTCTGCGCTTCGCAGCAGCGCTTCGCTATCGCTTTCCATTGTGTCCACCCCGTCTAGGACAATGACATGATTTAAGTACTCATGGCATATAAATGTATTTTATATTACTTATATTTATAATACCTCAGTATAATCGCCACTTTACTGGGAGGACAAAATTTGTTGGCGATTTTAGATACCCCAAATAGCAGGTATTTTCCGGAATTTTGGCTCAAAATAGCTCTTAGCTGATTCTCCTGACTTTTTAAATGTACGAAATTAATCGGTTGCGTAAGGATGTAGCAGTAGAATGTCTAGAAAATATTGTGACTGTTAGCGGCGATCGCGTCTTACTGGGATTTACTCTAAACTTAAGTAAGGTGTGGTAGTGATTGCACGCTTTGCAAGAATGAGAAATTTTCATGCAAATGCCCACTGTAGTAAATTCCTGGTGGTGTTTTCCCTAATTAAAAACAGTAGAATCAAAACTAATAAGGAGTTATTGTAATGAAGTGGCGTGTAATTCTTGAACCAGATAGAGAAACAGGTAACTGGGCTATTTGGTGTCCAGAGTTACCAGGTTGCACCTCAGCCGAGGAAACGGAACAAGAAGCTTTAGATAATATTCGTGAGGCGATGTCTACGACGGGCTACGCCTACGCACTTTATCTTGAGCCTGACTCGATTAAACTAGCACCAGGCGCAGTTACACGTGAAGTGATTGTGGGATGAGCCGTACTCGAAGAATAAATGCTGATGAAGTTGAGAATATACTGCAACGCTATGGGTTTGAGCTAGTCTCACAAAAAGGTAGTCATCGCAAATAGCGAAATTATTGAGCGACAACTTTAGGTAATTGTGCAATATCACAAAGGTCGTGATTTCCCCATAGAAACACTACGTAACATCATGATTGGCGCTAATATCCCAGAATTTGAACGGAAGGCTTAAAAAACTATAAATACTGCCGCCACTATACGTCAAAATTTTTATAGAAAATAATTTAGGTACAGTAAAATATGGATATCAAACATGGCTTCGTAGGCTCAGTTGGTAACACACCTCTGATCCGCCTCAACAGCTTTAGTGAAGAAACGGGGTGCGAAATTCTGGGTAAAGCAGAATTTCTCAATCCTGGTGGTTCCGTTAAAGACCGGGCTGCACTTTATATTATTGAAGACGCAGAAAAAAAAGGTTTACTTAAGCCTGGTGGTACAGTAGTAGAAGGCACAGCTGGTAATACTGGCATTGGCTTGGCGCATATTTGCAATGCCAAAGGCTACAAATGCCTAATTATTATTCCCGATACCCAATCCCAAGAAAAGATAGACGCACTCACAACACTTGGTGCAGAAGTTCGTCCGGTTCCTGCCGTCCCTTACAAAGACCCCAACAACTACGTTAAGCTTTCAGGCAGAATTGCGGCTGAGTTAGACAACGCGATTTGGGCAAATCAATTTGATAATTTAGCTAACCGCCATGCTCATTACGAAACCACAGGGCCAGAAATGTGGGCACAAACAGATGGTAAAATCGATGGCTGGGTAGCCTCAACTGGTACTGGGGGGACATTTGCTGGTGTCGCACTTTACCTCAAAGAACAGAATCCAGCAATTAAATGCGTTGTTGCTGACCCCTTTGGTAGCGGACTTTACAGCTATATCAAAACCGGTGAAATCAAGATGTCAGGCAATTCCATCACCGAAGGTATTGGTAACAGTCGCATCACAGCAAATATGGAAGGCGCACCGGCTGATGATGCAATCCAGATAGATGACAAGGAAGCTTTGCGAGTAGTTTACCAACTGCTGAGAAAAGATGGATTGTTAATGGGCGGTTCAACAGGCATTAATGTTGGTGCGGCTGTTGCATTAGCCAAGCAGTTAGGCCCAAGACACACTATCGTCACCATCTTATGTGATAGTGGTTCCCGATATCAGTCGCGGATATTTAACAGCGAATGGCTGGCTTCTAAAGGACTTTCGGTAGATTAGTTATTTGTCATTTGGCATTTGTCATTTGTCATTTGGCATTTGTCATTTGTCATTTGTCATTTGTCATTTGTTATTAATTCTTCTCCCTCATCTCCCTCATCCCTCTCACCTCCTCTGCGCTAGTATACAAAATGTCACACACTACTCAGCCATCACAGTTCCCCACAATAGATCCCTTTTCTGTGCCAAAATGTGTGCGGGTGTGCCAAAACCGCACTTGTAAAAAACAAGGCGCAGCAAATGTCTTAGCAGCTTTTGCTGCTTTACCAGTTCCCGGTGTGATGGTAACGGCTAGCGGCTGTTTGGGACAATGCGGTAGTGGGCCGATGGTGCTGGTATTACCAGAGATAATCTGGTATAGCGGCGTTAAGCCAAACGAAGTACCTCTATTGGTAGAACAACACTTATTAGGTGATCAAAGAGTCAAGCAGATGCTTTATTATCGGTTTCATCCCCAGGGATAAAGCTGTTTCAAAATATATCAAGTCTGCACTCTTTGTTGACCCAAGTGAGGAAGCCAATGAACATTCAGCAGCTACGTCAATCATTGAAAATGAAGTGGCTGAGTTACTACGAACAAAACCGGCCCTGGTTGGTAAAAATGCGAATCTGGGGTACTTATGATGGCCTGCGCCGGCCTTCATCGGGTTTTATGTTGGCTACTCTGTCTGTTTTAGAACCGGAGTTTGATCAGATACTAGGTTTTATTTTGGAACTAAATAATAACCCTGATGAAATAATTACTGCATTGGGTCTAAACTTCAATCCTGATAAAGAGTTAGATTTAATGGTTAGAGAGGATTATATCGTTGCTGACCAATTTTATAGTGAGCCTTTAGTGGAGATTAAGGATAAATTTCAGCCTGTGTCATTAGTTACAGATTCTCCAGAAGTTACTTCCGAGTCTCCTACAAGGATATTAAATTCCGAACCGCCCCTTGCCGATCGCACACCAACAGAAATTCCTGTATCATGTTTTACGGTAACTAATGGCGTAGTTCGCGATCGCCAACCGGAATCATCTGTTGCAGTGGCTACTGTGATGAGTCGTGAGTCAAGAGGTACAACGCTACTCTTGGAAAAACCCCCATCTGGAATTTTAGATCAACAGCAACCAGAGCGATCGCTAGCAATGCCTACTGAAATACCCCTCAATGACACTACGCTGCAATCTCTTGGTGTCAATATCAAGCGTCCCAGCAGTGGTAAAACACTGAAGGTGCAATTGCCAGCAGTACCCCAGAAAATTAAACTCTCACCTAGCAGTAATGCCCGTAGTCTAGCTTCTTGGGTAGATGAATTTTGTCAAGGTGCTGATTGGAACCCAGAGGAAGCTATTTTCATTCACTTTTGAAAAGGGTCAAAGGTCAAAGGTCAAGGGTCAAGGGTCAAAGGTCAAGGGTCAAGGGTCAAGGGTCAAGGGTCAAGGGTCAAGGGTCAAAAGTTATTTGTACCTTTCTCTTGTGCAATTACCCATTACCCATTACCCATTCCCCCTACCTCACTTGCTTGCTTCTTCGCAACAACAACCTGCAACCCCATCTGTGGGATGAATGTCAGGCATAGTAACTAAGGGTGCTTTGGCAAACAAGGGACATGGAGGTAATTGCCATTTGATAGTTGCGATATTCAAGTCTTTGATTAACCCAGTTTTGATGTCTAGTACCCAACCATGAATTGTCGGGGCGTTTTTTTCATGGAGTGCTTTCCGCAGAATGGAAGTTTGGTAGAGATTTTTAACTTGCGCCAAAACGTTGATTTCTGCTAAACGATTTAGACGTGCTTCTCTAGTTGGTAAAGCCTCAATCTCATTTTGGTTTTGGAAATAGAGTTCCCGAATTGGATTTACCCAGTTATCAATAATTCCAATGCTGATTCCTTCTAGTGCTGCCTTAATTCCACCGCAACCGTAGTGTCCACAAACAATGATGTGTTTAACCTGAAGATGGGAAATTGCATACTCTAAAACAGCTAAGAAGTTCATATCTGTGAGTGAAACTTGATTAGCAATATTGCGATGTACAAATAACTCTCCGGGTTCTGTGCGGGTAAAGTTAGTCAGAGGTAAACGACTGTCAGAACAACCTAAGTAAAGAAAAGGTGGTTTTTGTCCGCCTGCTAATTTGTCAAAATACTTCGGGTCTTGAGTTAATTTTTCTGCAACCCAAGATTGATTATTGGTGAGGAGTTGATCAATGGTGTGATATTTCATCAATCATTAGAACAAATCTATGATAAACATTGTATTTTATCTATATATAGTTTTTTTTATTGTTCACTGTTGACCTTTGACTGTCAACAGTGAACAGTAAACGACTTTAAGTAGGTCGGTGCTATTAAAGATAACTAATGTTCGCGTAGCGTCTCCGACAGGAGAAGGCTGTCATTTGTCATTGGTCATTGGTCATTGGTAAGGGTTTCAAGCATATTTACATTTCGTAACATAGTTTGGTTTATTTCCACCGACTTACTTAGGCGGAATAATTTATTTTTTGCAGTTCCCCTTCAACTATTCTTCAATGCTAGGCGTGCGAAGGTCTTCCACTAGTAGCTGAATTTCTTCTGGAGGGGGAGGGGTGAGGCGAGAAACCACTAGGGTAACTACCAAATTGATCAGCATACCTAAAGTACCAATTCCTTCAGGAGAAACTCCAAAAAACCAAGGTTGCATCCCAGCAAACTTGACACCGACGATGTAAATGATCGTAAAAATTAAACCTATTAACATTCCGGCGATCGCACCTTGAGAATTGGTACGCTTGTCGAAAATCCCCAAGAATATGACTGGGAAGAAGCTAGCGGCGGCTAAACCAAAGGCAAAAGCGACCACTTCACTCACAAATCCTGGTGGATTTACGCCAAAGTATCCAGCTAAAACCAGCGATAAACCTACCATGATCCGCCCGACAAACACCCGTTTTTGTTCTGAGGCTGTGGAATCGATGATGCGGTAGTAAACATCATGGGCGACGGAACTGGAAATTACCAGCAATAGACCCGATGCTGTCGATAAAGCCGCCGCTAACCCACCCGCAGCTACCAAAGCAATTACCCAAGGAGGTAAATTAGCTACCTCTGGGGTAGAAAGCACAATAATATCTCGGTCAATTTTAATTTCGTTGGTGTCTTTATTTGGTGTTAACTGAAGTCGCCCATCTTGATTTTTGTCTTCAAAGGTCAGTAGTCCAGTTTTTTCCCATTTGTTTGCCCAGTCTAGCTGCTGTACTTGGGTAATTGTCTGATTATGCAAAGTATTGATCAAGTTATAGCGGGCAAACATTGACAAAGCTGGTGCAGTGGTGTAGAGAATAGCGATAAATAACAGTGCCCAACCAGCAGAAAAGCGGGCTGCACGTACACTAGGTACGGTGTAAAATCTGACAATAATATGAGGCAACCCGGCAGTGCCTACCATTAAAGCAATGGTGGTGAACAGCACATCCAAGATTGGCTTGTTCACAAATGCCTGAGTATATTCTTTAAACCCCAGGTCAACCTGAATTTGATTGAGCTTGTCAGCAACATCACTGAAGGTAAATGCTAGTTGGGGAACAGGATTACCTGTTAACAAATGAGAAATTGCGATCGCTGGAATTAGGTAAGCCAAAATCAACACACAATACTGCGCTACTTGCGTCCAAGTAATGCCTTTCATCCCTCCCAACACGGAGAAAAAGCCGACGATCACCATACCGATGATCACGCCTGTATTAATATCTACTTGCAGGAAGCGGCTGAAAACAATACCCACGCCCCGCATTTGTCCAGCAACGTAGGTTAGGGAGACGAAAATAGCTGCAATCACTGCTACCAGACGGGCTACGTTGGAATAATAGCGATCGCCTACGAAATCCGGTACTGTATACTTACCAAATTTCCGGAGGTAAGGAGCCAAAAGTAATGCTAGCAGTACATAGCCTCCAGTCCAGCCAATCAAGTAAATGGAACCGTCATAACCCAAAAAAGAAATCAGCCCCGCCATTGAAATAAAGGAAGCAGCCGACATCCAATCAGCTGCGGTTGCAGCCCCATTAGCAATAGAAGGTATCCCTTGACCTGCTACAAAGAAGTCTTTACTATTTTCAACTCGTGATTGCCAACCAATGTATATGTAAAGGAGGAACGAGAGTCCAACTAACAAAAGAGTCCAAATTTCAACTGACACGTTTGTTCCTCACTTTCTATTGTTATATTTGCGGTCTAACTTATCCATTTGGATGGCATAAACGAAAATTAATCCTACAAATATCAAAATTGAGCCTTGTTGTGCCATCCAAAAGCCAAAGGGTATTCCGAAAAAACGTATTGAGTTCAATGGTTGAACTAGCAAAATGCTGAAAACAAGCGAAACAAGTGCCCAAATAATTAAAAGATTACGAATTAAATTCGTGTTAGCCCGCCAATAAGAGTTGCGCTTATTTTCGTCCATTGCAGTTGAGTCGTAAGTGCATCAAAAAATAATATCAATTAAGTTAGGATGATAATGACTTATTACTGTTGCGTTTTTTTAAGATGCCATTCACACAGAAAGAAGTAGCTTCTATAATCTGCTAGATCAGCTACCAGCTTTCCTGTATCTCCAACCGCAGGATTATGGAGTCGGCTTTATAACCAACGCTTTCAGGAAGTCTTTGGTGATCCCAAAGGCAAACGCTGTTACGAAGCGATCGCAAGTTTAAAACAACCTTGTCCATCATGCCCCACCTTCAGGCTACCGTGTATACACAAATCTTGGCAAAGTGTATCCATCCCGCCTCGGAATGAATTCCGAGTCTAATAGCACAAGTCCTCTCAAGAGGACTAGATGATAAATTAAGACAATATAAGGCTCTGCCGACTTGTCCCTTGCGCGTCTCCCCTTCTCCCAAAGGGAGAGGCTAGCGCCAAGGGAGAAGCAACTGGCGTGGGCTAGGGGGGATCGAATTCTATGCAGCTTCATAAAGAATTGGAATTTTAAGCACCAGGTTTGAGATAATCGAGGAGGCGATCGCCGGAATCTGCGCGAATTAATGCCACAACTACATCTGGTAAACTTCTCAAACTCGGATAAACCAGATAGCGTGGTTCCCAACGGGGGCGAAACTTTTCTTTGTATGCGTGTAAGCCTTTGAAGTTGTAGAAGCGATTTAAATGTTCGTATAGATAACCTAATACTTTCTCCAAGCGGCGTGACTCTGGAGTTTCACCAACACCAGCTAGGGCAGAAAGTGCAAAATTAAAGCTATCGTAGTTTTTCTCTTTAAAATGCTGGAGCATGGAAGTAAATAAAACGTCCATTGTGCCATTCTCTATTGATGGAAGATGTCGCATCATATCCAGAGTAACTTCATTGTTTTGATACTCTGGCACAATATTTGCAAAGGCACTAATTTTTCCTTCAGGATCGTAAACAACAGCAATTACACAATCCCGCAAATAAGCTTCATCAAACCAACCCAAAGAAAACTTTTTTTCTGAACCTTGCACCATCTTCAACCATTCATCACTCACAGGTTTAATTTGACGCAACAATTCATCAGGAATCGGTGGTTGGTAAAACTTGACTTCATATCCTAGTTTCGCCAATTTATTAATCGCAGGTCGAAAATTTTTACCAGCTTTGCCTTGTAATGTAAAAGTGTTGAGATCAACGATCGCTTCTTCCCCAATCTTGAGTACTCTAAAACCCAGAGAAATGTAGATATCTAAATCATTGGGTAAAGTTTGGTAAAAGGTGGGATACCAGTCGTTACGCTGGCAAAACTCCCCAAAGGCGACGATTACCTCTTGTCGATCTTCTCTGGGGCCAATTGGATCTCCCAAGGCGATCGCACCCCGTCCTTTGGGAACATAAGCAATCATACTGCGACCGGAAGGACTAAAATAATAACTTTTATCGCTTAACAAGGTATAGGCTGCTAAAGAAGATTGACCATATTTTTCGATAATTTCTTTGGCTTTTCGGCGTTCTTTTGGGCTGGCTGAATCACGCAAAAAAACTGGTTGCAATAGCATTATAAATGCATATATAAATGTACAAGCTGCAATTACATAAATAGAATTAGCAAAAAAATCTCCAAACCTAGTTTTTGGTCGCAACCCAGCATTATCTTCTGTGAAAAACATGGAGAGGGTTTGCAATATCGCCTCTTTCCAATCAAAATTTACCGAAAATTTGCCATCTAGCAAGTAAAACCCGATTGTTCCGTATGCCAAAGTAAATATTAAAGCCCCAAATAATACCCTGACTCCACGCGCAATTGAAGGACGATCTGATTGGGCAGTAAATACATGGCGCATTGAGATTAATTGCACCAACAACACTCCAGAAAGTAGACTTTCTTCATAGTCCCACCCCTTGACTAAATGACTAATAATAGAAATTACTAATAAACCAATTGTGAGTAACCAGGCAATGCGTTTCCGCCGCAGTAAATTAGTTGCCAGTGCTAGTAATGCAAACCCAGCCAAAGCCGCAAATATATGACCGCTAGCACGAATTTCAAAGGGTAAAAAATGCTTTAACCAGTGATTGCGTTCAGGTAATGTCGGCGTAACTGCGGAAACCAAGTTGACCACTCCGACTAAAGCTGTCAGAAAAGCTGCAATCCTCAGTCCGATTTTGGTTTTTAATTTAAAAGTCATTTTTCATTGATGATGAGTTATACCAATTATTTATGAAGCTGCATAGAATAAAACGCCACTCGCAGGCCTACGGTGTACACACAAGTATGACCAGGATATGTTTCAACTCTTCTAGTAATTTCGTGGGGTGCGTGATGGACACGCCGAAATAACAAATGAGTACGCCGAAATAACAAATGAGTACGCCGAAATAAC
>JAVRCF010000060.1:0-50135 GCA_034530935.1 Aulosira sp. DedQUE10
TGTGACCCTGAAACTCCTGATTCCCCTATCTTTTGGCTTTATTCAGCAAACCCTAGTTAAGCTCATCCCACTCCTAAAAGGAGTGAGATGAGAGCGGGCATAGGGCATGGGGCATGGGAAAAGCCACCAATGCCCCATGCCTCAAGTCGGCGGGCGGCGGTTCATCCCACCCCTCTTGTTGGAGTAAGCTCATCCCGCCGACTTTCTGTAAGGGAATGAAGATTTATCCCTTACTTTTTTTTGCTTTTCTTATACTTCAAAAGTTACACTACTGTCAAAGCTTAATTACTAAGCGCTGATCAATGTTTTAATAGGTTTATGTATTAAAAATGACGTGTTAGTATAATTTGTCTTAGGTTTATTTCGCATATATCTTTGGGAATATTTTCGGTAAAATTGGGTAATAAATCGCTAAAAAAAGCAATTTTTCTATAAACACTAGGAATAACGTTAATTTAAGCGTTGTAACTCGAATTTTTTAGGGATAACATGGAAATAATTATGTACTGACTGCTCACATTTCGTTTGGTATCCGTTTTTTTATGGAAATTCAATTAATTAATATAGGTTTTGGCAACATCGTATCTGCCAACCGAGTAGTTGCCATTGTTAGTCCAGAGTCTGCACCAATTAAGCGGATCATTACTGATGCCCGCGACAGAGGTCAACTGATTGACGCAACTTACGGTCGTCGGACGAGGGCTGTGATTATTACCGATTCCAGCCACGTCATTCTGTCAGCGATTCAACCAGAAACTGTAGCGAATCGCTTCGTAATTTCCCGCGAGCATCAGGCTGTAGAGAATTAAGTCAGGGTGGGCTATTAGCCCTACCCTATTTGCACCACATCAGCAGTACCATGTGAATTAGACGATTTATTATGTCACCCATGTTACTAATTTCCTAGTCAAAAGTTACACAGTTAACGAATACTAGACTAAGGAATCACGTATATCGATTAATTCACAGGTTTAGCGGATGATGCAAGTTCTACCCATCCAGAGTGCTGCTACTACTAAAGAATGCCCGCCACATGGCCGGCTGATTGTTTTAACTGGTCCCAGTGGGGTTGGCAAAGGTACTTTAATGCGTGCGCTTTTGCAACGTCATCCGGAACTGTATTATTCCGTATCAATGACGACTCGTTCTCCTCGTCCAGGGGAAATCAACGGCAAAAATTATTATTTTGTTAGCCGTAGCAAGTTTGAACAATTGGTGGCCCAAGGCGAATTCTTAGAGTGGGCAGAATTTGCTGGGAATTATTACGGAACACCCCGTGAAGTTGTGCTTAACCAGGTCCAGTCTGGAAAGTTAGTGGTACTAGAAATTGAGTTGGAAGGAGCAAGACAAATTCGCACATCCTTCCCTAGTGCCCATAGCATTTTTATATTGCCACCTTCCTTCCATGAACTGGAAAAGCGGATACGCGGTCGTGCCCAAGATTCTGAAGAAGCGATCGCCCGCCGTTTGCGCCGCGCCGAAGAAGAAATTCAAGCAGCAGGTGAATTTGATCTTCAAATCGTTAATGACGATTTTGAAACCGCTTTAAATGCGCTAGAAGCAGATTTATTCGGGTAATTTGGCATTTTTATTTCCAGCTTGAGCGCTTTGAGAATCAACTAAAAAAAGGACATATAGAAAAAAGCTTAGCTCTTTGTATATGTCCTTTCTGGCTTGATTAGACTTAATTGGCACTATATTGTTCATTTCACCCTGATGATGCTATGAACCGTTACCAACAGACTTGGGGCATAGAGAATAGGGCATTGATATTTGTCTTCATACCCCATACCCTATGCCCCATGCTCGCTCTCATCCACTACGGCGATTAGGGGAATGACAAGAGATAAATTTAACCTACTAGACCTTGAATGAGTGCCAAATTAATAGTCAAAAAGTAAGCAACTACTGCACCGCCAATACCACCAATTAAGAAAGCACTTGCAAAGTTGTTCCAGCCTTCATGGGTAGTAAAAGCATCTGGAGGATTACCTGCGGTTACGCTAGCAAGTGCTTTAGGAGGATTACTGTGAGCATACAAGGATAAAGCAGCGGTCAGAAGCACAACTAAGCCGACTGCTCCGAGTAAGCCAGCTAAGTCAGCACTAGGCGTATTCCGCAGGGGACCTAATTTAGCAAAGGGGCCAAATAACCAGTAACCATGAGCCATACCCACTTCTAGCCCACGTCTAAAAGGAGTGAGACCAGGGCGATAAGCGGGTAAGTTACTAATAAACCACTTCACCAAGGGAGAAGAATTAATTGGTGTTTCTAGGTTACCTATTTGAGGATCGCGCCCTGCGGGAAAAACAACCTCACGATTTCTAGGATCGCTGGGATTATTTTTGGATGCATCTACTGCTTGCGCCATATTTTATGTTCGCCTCTAAATTAGAATTGTGGCAGTTTTATATTAATAATAATTGTAGCTAACGGTGCTTTTTGGCTGATAAGTTTAGAAAAATTAATTTAGCTAATTTCAATAAATGAAACTCGCAAGCTGTTGACAGCATTACGAGTTTCATTTATTGATACCGCCTATTGGAGTTATATTTTCACCTAATTAGGTTTAACTATATAACTACACAATATAAAACAGAAGACAACAAATTCAAATTTTGAAAATACGTCTTCTAATTATGGCAGTGGGTGGAAAAGTAGGTCAGGGAAAAAGCGGTTAAATTCAATCAAAATCCCAGCTGTAATTATGAACCACAGGGTAGCTGCTACAGGGGCTGTGGAAATAAACTTAATCAAATACGATGACTGGTCGCCTTTGTCTGCCATGAATTTAGTCTCCAAAACGAAGTTAATTAGTGGTGATGAATTAGCGTGGGGAAATGGGGATTTCTGTATCCTTAGCGGTTAATTCACCTGAGAGTAATTCTTTGATAGCGGCTGCTGGCCAAGCAAAGCCTGTTGCCATAATTGGTAACGCCAAACCAAGGTCGATTTGGACTTCTTTTTGTTCGGTATCAGATCCCTTTTTGATGACTTGGAGGTAAGTACGACCAACCCAACCAATCCAACCAGCAATGTAAAGAAAGAGAATGCTGGGAATTAAAAAGTCACCTGCTTTATCGAGACGACCATCAACAATCAAATGGGGGTAACCCTCAGGTCCGCACAATTCTTGAGCATAACGCTCAAACCGTTTTTGCCCTGATTGGGGATCAGCGGTAGTATTACGGGCATTTTTTGCTAGCTCTTGAAAAGCGGGAGTGTCTGCACATGGTTTCAGATCAGCCCCCAGCGCCTTCGCGGGTGGGGCAAAATTGAACCAAAGACAAATCGCTAAAGCCAAAGCAAACAATCGTCGCATGGAGTTGTTTCCTTTTATTACAAAACAAAAAGTTTTTTGTACAAAACGAAGCGGCTTGTACAGTGTTTATTTAGATAACTAGCAAGTCATCATACTCTTGCCTGGGAACCGAGTAAAGTTTAAGTAAATAAAAGTTAAAGCTTCTCAACCAAAATGAGTGCTGAGTGGTGAGTAACGAGTGGTGAGTAACGATTGCCTAGCCTAAGAATTGTTGTAGTAGGGTAGTAAGCAAGCAAGATTTTGTCTCTACTGCTCAGAACTCAGCACTTACAACTCAGCACTGAAAATGGCAACCGTTTTAGCAATCGAAACTAGCTGTGATGAAACTGCCGTAGCAATTGTTAACAATCGTCAAGTGTGTAGCAGCATCATAGCTTCTCAAATCCCCATCCATCAGCAGTATGGCGGAGTAGTACCAGAGGTAGCATCTCGCCAGCACTTAGAAACAATTAATTGGGCGATCGCCCAAGCCTTAGAGCAAAGCCAGTTAGACTGGGAGCAAATTGATGGCATTGCCGCCACCTGCGCCCCTGGACTTGTAGGAGCGCTGTTGGTAGGGTTAACTGCTGCCAAAACTTTAGCAATGATCCAAAAAAAGCCATTCTTGGGAGTTCATCATCTCGAAGGCCACATTTACGCAACTTACTTGAGCGAGCCAACTTTAAATCCCCCTTTTCTTAGCTTACTCGTTTCCGGTGGACATACAAGCTTGATTTACGTCAAGGATTGTGGTATATACGAAACCCTAGGAGAAACCCGTGATGATGCGGCTGGAGAAGCTTTTGATAAAATAGCGCGGCTGTTAAAGCTGAGTTATCCGGGAGGGCCAATCATTGATCAATTGGCACAGACAGGTAATCCCCAAGCCTTTGCTTTGCCAGAAGGAAAAGTTTCTGTACCAGGCGGGGGATATCATCGCTATGACGGCAGTTTTAGTGGATTAAAGACAGCTGTACTGCGGTTAGTGCAACAGCTAGAGAAAAATAACGCTCCAATCCCCATACCAGATGTAGCAGCCAGTTTCCAAGAAACCGTAGCGCGATCGCTAACCAAAAGAGCGATCGCCTGTGCCTTAGATTATGGTCTGAATACAATTGCTGTGGGCGGAGGTGTTGCAGCTAACAGTGGACTCAGAAAACATCTACAAGCTGCCGCCGCCGCTCATAACTTGCGCGTCCTCTTCCCACCCTTAAAATTTTGCACCGATAACGCTGCCATGATTGCCTGTGCAGCAGCTGAACATTTGTCGCGAGGGCATACCTCTCCCCTGACTCTAGGCGTAGAATCAAGGCTATCCCTAACCCAAGTTATGAAGTTGTATCAAAAAGTTTAGTGGGCATGGGGCATGGGGCATTGGATATTTCCTCTTCCTTTATCCTCCTTATCCCCTTGCCTTGACCCTTGACCGTTGACTCTTAACTCTTGTCCCTTAAACACCAACAATTGACCGGATATGGCTAGCAACAGCCTCTGGCTGCTCTAACATTGCCAAGTGTCCGCAATCAGGAATTTCAATTACATTGTCTCCAGAGTATTGGAACAGTCGGTGAAAGCTAGCTAAATGGCGAACATACTTGGGTTCCATAACTTTGTCATTGGTTCCCGTCAAAAAATAAACTGGCTGCTTTAGTTGAGATACTAATTGAGGTAAGCGGTTAACTTCTTCTTCCGTTGTCGAGTCTAAAAGCGATCCCAAAGCAGCTTCTGGATCGGCTACAACAAAGTCAATCACTCGCTGACGTGCCCAATAACGCTCCAAAGGACGCGCCACACTAGCTCTGGTAAACAGCAAATCAATCAAAGGTATCTGGGATAGCCAGCGAGGACGAAGCTGTAAAAATCGCTGCCCAGCCGAACGAAACTGCTCAAAGGATTCCTTGAGATAAATACCACCACCCGCATTAATACAGATAACTCCCTTCACACGATCAGGCATCTGATCTGCTGCCCAAAGAGCGATCGTACCGCCTAAAGAGTGGCCGATCAACCAAGCACTGGTAATATTTAGCTGCAGCAAAAGGGCTGCTAAATCATGAGCATAGGCAGATGGAGTATATAAAGAATCGAAGGGTGAGCCAACTGGATTACTGGTACTGTGAGGCAGACTTACAGAAATTTGTGCCTGACTAAAATCTGTTACTGGCTGGAGCTGGGACTCACCAAAACCTCGTAAATCGTAAGACAAGCACTGCAAATCTAATGACAGCCGCGAGATCACAGGCTGCCAGTATCCACGGCTATTCAGCCAACCGTGGATAAAAACTAAAGTATGAGGGCAAGAAGTGGGAGCCGTTAACTCGTATGCGTGGGGAACGCCCAAGATTTCGATGGTTGCCATACTTAATATCGTACCTTTAAGGGCGGGTACGACTAAATACGGAATACAAAAGGATGAAGGCTAAAAGCCAAAAGCGGAAAAATTTCCGCCTTCATAAATTTATAATTCTTAATTCATTTACCCAATAACCTGTGCCGCACTCCTTCAGCAATTTTGTGACCTAAATATTCCGGGATAAGACTTTCATTGGGACCCAGCAAGTAAAGAATTAGCCTTGTACGTCCGCGCCAAACTAGTAAGTTGGCATTGACTACCAGCAGGTCTTCCTGCCAGATGGCGTACATAACTTTGTAGAATAATCCCGGTTGATTATCAGCTTCAATGACTAGGGCAGGCAGATGAAAAACTGGATCAACATAGAATTCTGTCTGTACCAGATCTAAGCCATTATCAAGATTAAATTCTACAGCCAGCATTTCTTCTACCTCAAACCGTCCTCCTAATGCCTCACGAATTGCTCGACAGACATTATCTGCGGTTTTCTCGGTCAAAGCTTTGCTACCACGAGACACCAGTAGTTTGATAAAAACTAACATCGGCGCTCGGATTTGACCGTATAGACTTAGACCGTGGATTGTTAGCCCATAAGCCGCCAGCACGCCAAAAATATCGCTGAGGAGAAAAGACTGGTTACGGTAGGCAAAATGCAGGGCACTTTTACTACCTTCCGGTTTCAGCTCGATTACAGCGCGTCTGGTTTTATAGAGACGGTAGGCTAATCGTAAATTTTGCAGTTGAATCTCACTGCTAACAAATTGTTCATAAAACTGGGGAAACGCTCGGTTAAAGCGCTTTAGCAGTTCAAGTGTGGAAGATTTTAAACCAGAAGCCATCTTTGGGTGTAAGACTCGCAAGATTAGTCAACAGGGGACTAGGGACTGGGGAAATAGGGATTAATGACGGGTACTAGGGACTGGGTAACTCCACGAATAAATGCGTTGGATATAAATAGTTACGCCTTGTGTGTTGCAGTATACATTCACCCACAATTTTTCTCCATATCTATAAAGATATGCTCTAGCGACTAATTATTTGCCCATTTCTCATGCTCAGTCATGAATCCTTATACACAATTCACTCTCTTATTTTTCCCTTTTGGTGAATTTCTCCTAGCTTTACAACAAAATGCTAAAGTTGAAAATGATTGGTGCGAAACACGCCCTAGCAGAGTGTTGCCCTTGAGCATCCGCAATACACCAAAACAACCTTGAGTGTAAGGGATACTAAATGGTACTGGCTTTGTAAAACGTGAATCACCACTTTCGATAGTGGAAACCAATTCAGTTATACTACCCGAACCACGTCGGCATGGGTTTTTGGAAAACTTGGTTTAGTACTTCTGAATCTACTGCGCCAGCTAGAACAGGCTCCTTTGAAGAGATGAGTGCGGAAGTTATGGGCAATTCTAGCCCAAATAGCGATCGCATCGTCTTTAGCACAGAGCGAGATATCGACTTGTATGAACTCGAAGAACTCTGTGATGCTGTCGGTTGGTCGCGTCGTCCGTTGAGAAAAGTAAAAAAAGCCATTGAGCATAGTTTTCTCGTAGCCACAATGTGGCAAGTACGAGGAAACCAAAGACGGCTCATTGGTTTTGCTCGTGCTACTTCAGATCATGCTTTTAATGCCACTATCTGGGATGTGGTAGTTCACCCAGACTTTCAAGGTAAAGGGATGGGTAAAGCGTTGATGAAATATGTCTTGAAAAAACTAAGAAGTGAAGAGATTAGCAATGTTACTCTCTTTGCTGACCCCCATGTAGTCGATTTTTATCGGACTATGGGTTTTATGGCCGACCCAGAAGGTATAAAAGGTATGTTCTGGTATCCTCACTAAATCCTCTAGAGAAATAAAACTGCTTTTCACCCAAAATGCAGTTATCATGGGCAAAATATCCTAAAAATTAGTTTTAAAAGGTTTGTCCGAGATGCCAGCAATTATCTTGATTATCATGCTATGTTGGCGCTCAAGATGTTTATAGGTGCTAAAAGCTGATGAATCTGACATATTGGCAGATGTAGAAAAAAAGCTAGTAAATATCTGCTAAGTCTGATATAATTAACATAATGCCTTGCCAGTCTACCTAAATGACTACTAAGTTATGGGTAGCTGTTCAATTTTCAAGCTATGATCTCAGAGTGCGATCGCACAACGGAAAGTAGATTGATTAACGGGATGTAGCGCAGCTTGGTAGCGCGCCTGCTTTGGGAGCAGGATGCCGCAGGTTCAAATCCTGTCATCCCGATTCTAAATTATATTTCAAGACCCGTAGATCCATTAGTTGAACTGCGGGTTTTAAAATATTCAATTTAAAAAAACAATACTTGCCTGGGGGTCTTTTTTGATCAATAGATGTGCTGCTAAATTAGATATTTTTTCGTAGAAGTGTAATTTAGCTCTCCCGCTCTTAGGCTATTGAGTGAGCGATCATCGACAAATTTCAAGCCTAGCAGCTAGCGATCTGGAAACTGAATTTTATATACATTTATCTAAATTTGTGTAGATTTTACATTAAGGGCAATCGGAACGATTCACTATATAATGTCGTCATTTATAGCAGGGTAAAGACAATCAAATGAAATTTAGCGCTGAAATAATTTGAGCAATTTATCCAGTCTGGATAGCGCCATATAACAAGCATCTACGGCATTTTGTGCCCAAGAGCAAAAAAGCCTGGTAAACATAGAGCAAAGCAGCATTTAAGCATCATCAATAGGTGAAGGCGATACTGTAGCAATCCGAAATTATTGGAGAATATCACTTTTTGAGCGTTGTCTATTCACATTCAATAGGTAGCATCAATTTTTCACATTTTTAAGGGATTGCTATATAACTAAAACAAGTTGGTACTGTGCAAATCCAACTGTTTGTTTAAATGAATTAAATTGTTGACACGAGGAGTAGTCATGAAATCATTGGTTCGCTGGGGAGCAACATTGGGTCTAATTGGTAGTACTCTACTGGGAACAGTCTTTGTAGGTAATATGCCAGTGCTGGCATTGTCAGAACAGCAAATAAAAGATAAATTAGACTCCATACCAGTATATTTAGTAACTAACGAAAAAGGTTTACCACTAAGTCGTCCCCTGCCCGAGAATCAAAATGGGCAAAAAGCTGGTGGTTCAGTCACAGGAGTTTATTTAAGTCGGCAAGAAGCCCAGAAATTTATCAACGATTTGCGGAATACACAAGAAAAAGACCCAAAAATTCAAGAAATGGTCAAAAGTCTCCAGGTGACAGCGGTACCTCTGGGGGTAATTTATCAGCAATTACAACAAAGTAAAAATCAACCCAACCGTCTTTTATTTGCCTTTAAACCCGTAGATCAGGAAATTCAAGGGGCGATGGACTTGCTGCGCCAAAGCGGTCAAAAGGTAGAGCAGTTTAAGAGTGTGCCGGTTTTTGCTGTCAGATTTGCACCAGATCAAGGATATGTACCCATTAAACTGACCGCTGACAATCAGCAATTGATTCCTTTGTTTTTAAGTAAGCAAGACGCACAGGGTTTATTAGGCCAGGTGAAGCCAAAGTATCCGAAAGCTGATATTCAGGTCATAGATGTAGACGGAGTCATTAAAACATTGCAGGATAAAAATGATCCCTGGCTAAATCAAGTTGTTTTAGTGCCATCCCCAGAATCTAGAGAATATATTAAGACGCTGCCAAGGGATAATAATGCACCTAAGACCCCTGCGGCTCCCAATCGGAACAATTCACAGCCTCCCAAGCCCAGACAACGTTAAGACATGGCGGATACACAGCCAAAAGTAGTTTCTGGTTTACAACTTTGGCAGTGGCGACACAGGGCAATTCAAGCTGCGATCGCCACAGATGTTCCTGTAGCGGAAGTTGATTGGCTGCTACAAGAGATAGCTGGTTTAGATCGCTTGGCACTGCGTTTGGAGTCTTACAAAAATTGGCCTCAAATTCAACTGGAGTTGCCTTTAGAAGATTTAGACCAGCTGTGGCAAAGACGTTTACACGATCGCTTGCCAGTACAGTACATTGCAGGGGTTACACCTTGGCGACAGTTTAAAATCGCCGTGTCGAGCGCAGTTTTGATTCCCAGACCAGAAACGGAATGCTTAATTGATTTAGCTGTAACAGCAGCCGCAATTAGTGGGGCTATCCCACCTTTAGAACAAGGACACTGGGTGGACTTAGGTACTGGTAGTGGAGCGATCGCTTTCGGGCTAGCAAATGTGTTTCCATCCACCATTCACGCCGTTGATTACAGTCCTGAAGCTTTGGCGATCGCAGCGGCAAATGCCCAAAATTTAGGATTTGCCGAACGGATTCGATTTTATCAGGGTTCCTGGTGGGAGCCACTAAAACCAATGAAAGGTCAGTTTAGTGGCATGGTTTCCAATCCGCCTTATATCCCCACCAGCATCCTACCTACACTACAACCAGAAGTAACTTTCCATGAACCACATTTAGCTTTAGATGGTGGTGCTGATGGATTGGATTACATCCGTCATTTAATTGAAATCTCTCCTAGTTATTTACGACCTGGTGGAGTGTGGTTGATTGAGATGATGGCAGGACAGGCGGATAGGGTGCGCGAAATTTTGCAAAATCAAGGTAGTTATAGCAACGTTCAAATTCACTCTGATTTGGCGGGAATTGAACGCTTTGCCCTAGCTTACCGGAAAGATTAAGGGTGAAGTATATTCTCATTGGCGGAGCCTCTCGTTGGCGGAGCCTCTCGAAGAGAAGAGAAGAGAAGAGAAGAGAAGCGTCTCCAAAGGAGAAGGATGAAAAAAGAAAACAATAGAAGGTCTAACCCTCTGATTGATCTGTAAAGAAAATACCCACAGCCTCATAATATTTATGAGATTTTCTCATACTTTAGATGACACAAGTTTCCTTGGCACAACTGATAGCTGGCGCACGTGCTGGTAGCTTAGTGAGCTTTCCTACAGATACCGTTCCTGCGATCGCAACGTTACCAGAAAAAGCGGCTTTAATATTTGCTGCCAAACAACGTAGTCAAGCTAAACCGTTGATTTTGATGGCAGCTAGCGGAGCGGATTTGTGGCCTTATGTCCAAGGAAGCGATCGCGAATATAAAATTTGGCAAGAATTAACAGATAAATATTGGCCAGGAGGGCTGACGTTAGTTTTGCCAGCGTCAGCTTTAGTACCAAAAGAGATGAACCCTACTGAGCCAACGACAATAGGGATTAGAGTACCTGCAAGTGCGATCGCTCAAAAAGTTTTGGTTCAAACAGGCCCTTTAGCTACTACCAGCGCTAATCTTTCTGGTCAGCCACCTTTAGAGACGATGGCAGAAATTGAGGCTCAGTTTCCTGAGATTTTAACTTTAAGAACAACAGAGTCTCCAAAAGAAGTCTCAGGAATAGGTGTTCCTTCTACCGTCGCTAAATGGACGGGGATGAATTGGCAAATTTTGCGACAAGGAACCATCAAGTTATAGCAATAGGAGCGCGGTAAAAGTGTCTCAATAGTTGTTGGCTTAGGGGACAAGGGTAAGGGTTAAGGGGTAAGAAAAAACCTTTAACCCTTACCCTTTCACCTGATTCCCCAAACCATATTCACAGTTCAAACTGGTATTACTTCTTGTTGGAGTTTGGTTTAAATAGATAACAACTGCTGTAACTTTTTAGGGTATGGTATCTTTATTTACCACTATTAATCTGTCAATTTTGTTTTGAAGGGTTAGGTTGGTCAGATTCCTGACTTTCTCCTTGAAGAAGGCAGAAGGCAGGAGGCAGGAAGTTCGGGGATTCTGACCCTGAATGTACAACAGCCATGCTCACTCTCGTGAGCGTGGGGGTCTTAAACCCTTGTTCCCTCCGGTCATACTTTTGAGTTAGGGGTGAGTTTCCCTCCTGCCCCCTGTCCCCTAACTCCTGCCACCAAAGATAAATCGGAAATCTCGCCGTCGTTAATTATGTGAGAAGCAGGAACTTGATTTTGGGTCTTTGCTGTCACCGAATAAAGCTGAATAATTGCCAAATATTATGGATTGGAGTAGCTGGGTATATTTAGGAACAGGGCTGGCACTGGGGATGAGTTTCCGGTGGTTATTTCCACGATCTGCCAACGCTAAAACTAGCTCATCGCTAGTAGAACCAACACAGCCACAGCATTTGCTACAGATGCAACAAACGCAACTAGCATATCAAATGGCAAAGGAGATGAGCCAGTTTAAGGCGGGTTTTTTAGCGCGGACTACCCATGAATTGCGATCGCCGCTCAATGGGCTAATTGGTTTACATCAGTTAATTTTGTCGGATTTGTGCGAAAATCCGGATGAAGAGCGAGAATTTATTGCCCAAGCTCACGAACGAGCGCTGAAGTTGCTGAAATTGATTGACGAAGTTCTCAACGTTGCTAGAGTCGAGCATGGAACAAATAAATTAGACATTCAACCCCTATCACTCACAGAAGTTTTGCAGGAAGTTGATAAATTAACTTATATGTTGGCGGCGAATCGTAACTTTACCTTGCAAGTGTCGCCGCCAAATCCAGAAATGTATGTTTTGGCAGACCCCCGCTGGCTACGCCAAGTGTTAATCAATTTAGTAGACACCACGATTTCCCAGATGGAAGAAGGCAGTATTTTCATTTCTACTAGTCCTTCACCTACAAATAATTCGGTATACATTTGGCTGGATGTCCCAGTTCATACTTTACCTGGGAGTGAGTCGATAGATTTTATCAAATCGATAGATTTCATTCAGTCTCAAGACAAAGCTGTTTTGACCGAAAAAGATAATTCTGGTTTTTCGCCAGGAATGAAGCTATTACTCAATCAAACTCTATTAGAAGTGATGCGCGGAAAGTTGGAAATTGTGCATCCAACTACTCAAGCCGCAACTAAAGAATTCACCAGGCTGCAAGTATCTATCCCCCTCGTAATTCCTGAAGCTGAATTTCCCCAGTCGGTAGGGAATCAAGGTTAGGTTGGTTGTATAGCACCATAGTAGTGGTCGTATTGCACTGAAAACCAATCTTTTCATAGAACCCCTGCTGGTGAGTAGTCATGAGATAAACACGCTCAACCCACCTCATACGAGGATGACTCAAAACAGTCTCTACCAATTTGCTTCCTAATCCCGTACCACGATAGTCTGGATGAATCACAACATCCCAAATTGTGGCACGATAAATGCCATCAGAAGTTGCGCGAGCAAAGCCAACGAGTCTGTTTTGATCGCATACAGAAATCACTGGTTCGCTGTTGGTGATCGCTATACTCAAATCTTCAATACTACGTTCTCTGGCCCAAAAAGCGCAGAGATTAAACAGCTGTTGCAGTTGGTCAAGATCAATTTCAGACTTGCGATCGCTAAATTGAATTTGAGGATAGTTCATGTACAACACCAGATTTTAGCAGTATCTTTACTATCTTTCATATAAATTCTTACAGATTTTGCTACACATGAATCTCCGCGTTCCTGCTTTCATCATGCGTAGCTAAATTACATAAAATCTTATAAATCAGAGTTTCCCAGATACCGCTTGCTTTGAGTGTAATATGTTAATTTTTAATCTTTAATTTCCCGCAGAGGCTGACAAACCCACTTCCACAGAGGATGAGTTGGTCCCTGCTGGCGGATGCGAAAAACTTGCTTTTCTAAACGTTGCTTTTCCTGTTCTGGTAGCCCTACCAGGATATTACGACTTTGCCAAATTAAAACAGAAGTTGTCATCCCAATACAAAATGCTAACCCAAGGGTAGATAGCGGATGGTATACAAGCCCGTATCGCACCGCCACCCAGGTAAAGTATTGTTGCCAAAGAGCAATTTCTGATTGTAGGTTCCACAAAGAAATAGGTGCTATTGTGAGCCATAAACAGCCTACAAACAACCACCGACCGTATACTGTCAGATGATGTAGTCTTTGCACTTGTTGCCCAAAAACTGGGTCAGAATTTTGAAAATTATCACCACTGATTGACGGTTTTTCCGAGTGATCCATATCCTATAAAACTGCAAGGTTTGGGTTATAACAAATTGGAATTTAGAATTTGATGTTTTTTATTGATAACGCTCATCTTGAGGATATTTCACCGAATTTGAGATTTTAAATTTGAATTTTTCAGCATAATTTCCCAATCTAAAATCTAAAATTCGGTATTGGGTGAATCTAAAATCCGTCTTGGAAAGGTTGATGGCAGTTGCTATAAGTCTCTTAACCCGCCCAATGCACTGCCTCCTCAAGTCGGCAAAGCCCTACCCTTCTGCTAACGGAGACGCTCTTGCTAGCTTGCTTCCCCGTAGGGGTAAGGGAACGCCAAGAGCGAACGGGTGACGCTCCTACGGACGCTCGATGACTCGCTACCGCTTCGCTAACGCTAACGGCAGTCAACTCGGCGGCATAGCCGCACGTGTGGCTGCGCTCACCGCCCACGCAACGCCAGTTGCTTCTCCCTTGGCGCTAGCCTCTCCCTTTGGGAGAAGGGGAGACGCGCAAGGAACAAGCCGGGAAACCCGTCCAACGCACTGGCTCAACTTTCCGCAAAATCCAAAATTGTTTGACCCAGTTATGAAATATACACCACCTTAACTCTCTTGAGAACTGGCAGAGGTATCTGTTACTTCAGCAGTTGCTACCGCTACAGATTGACCTGTACGCTCTCGCCACCAAGCTAACAGAGTACTGGCGATGAAAATACTGGAATAAGCCCCCATTGTGAAGCCAATAATTAAGGCTAGGGAAAAATTTCTCAGAGTTTCTCCGCCAAACAAAAAGATAGCAAGTAATGTCAGTAATACAGTTAAAGTCGTATTGATTGACCTTGTTAAAGTTTGATTAACTGCATCATCGACAATCTCAGCAATTGGTCTTGCCGGATGAGTTTTAATAGTTTCCCGAATGCGATCATAAATTACGACTGTATCATTCACCGAGAAACCTGTAATTGTTAGCAAGGCAACGATGAATAAGCTATCTGCTTCAATGCCTAATAGCAAACCCAAAATCGAGAAACTGCCTACCGTGATTAAAATATCGTGGAATAGGGCAACAATCGCAAAAATGGCATAGTCCAGCTGGAAGCGGAAGGCCATGTAAACGGTTATTCCCACGAAGGAGACAATCAAAGCCAATACACCAGACCGAAATAATTCTTGTCCCAAAGTTGGGCCAACAGAGTCAATTTGGTTTTTTTGTTGGTCAAACTCACCAATTTTTTCACTTAAGGTGTTGCGTAATTTGGTGCGCTGATCTGCATCAAGGTTTTTTGAGCGAATTAAGATACCGTTATCACCAACAATTTGGATACTGCTATCACCTAGCCCTTGTTCTTTGGCGACATCCCTAACAACGCCAATATCAATTGGTTTGTCGCAGTTACCTGGCTTTGTACAGTCGCGCTCAAATTGCAACCGCGTACCACCAACGAAATCCAAACCAGGGCGTAGGGGTGCTTTGATATTTGGGTTTTGCCAAGAAATCACCATTGAGATGATACCGATGAGGATGAAAGCAGAAGAAATAGCCCACCATAGCGATCGCGATTTGTTAATACTCAGTTTCATTTAGCGACCTCTGCCTTATTCGCAACTGGTACGTTAGGACAGTAAAGTTCTGTCTTCCGCAACGATGGAATGGAAATTGCCAAAAACAACAATGTGCGACTACAGGTAATTGCACTAAACATACTCACTGCTACCCCTAAAGCTAGAGTCAAGGCAAAGCCTTTCACCAACCCAGAACCCAGCCAAAACAGAGCAGCACAAGCAATCCATGTTGTAACGTTGCTATCTAAAATACTCGAAAATGCTCGGTAAAAACCAGATTCCACAGAACGATACAATGATTTACCTGTGCGCAGTTCTTCCCTTGTACGCTCAAAAATTAGCACGTTGGCATCAACTGCCATCCCAATACTCAGGATAAAACCAGCAATTCCAGGCAAAGTCAAAGTTATTCCCAGCAAAGCAAAGCAAGCCCAAGTTAACAAAGAGTAAATTACTAATGCCACATCCGCAATCAGTCCTGGTAGTCGATAGTACACAACCATAAATATTAGTACTAAAGTCAAACCACCAATACCAGCGTAGATGCTGCTTTGAATACTATCCTTACCTAAAGTTGCCCCTACTGTCCGTCTTTCAGCAATTTCTACTGGGACAGGTAATGCGCCACCACGTAGCTGTACGCCTAAGTCGTTAGCTTCTTGGGCGGTAAACTGACCTGTAATTACCGCCGCACCACCAGTAATACCTGTAGCAGCGAATTCTGGGCCGACGCTGGGAGAACTGATCAGTTCATTATCTAGAAAAATTCCAATACCCCGCCCTGTACCTGCCAGAGTTTTCGTCAGTTCTGCAAACAGTTCACCACCCTTTGGTTTGAAGCGAATAGCAACATTCCAGTTGTTACCTTGGGTGGGTTCGCCATAGGCATTCTCAAGATATTTACCAATCAGAGGAGGGTCAGTACTTTCAAACAATTCTACGATCGCTTGGTTATTTTTCTGCAACTCTTCTTGATTTTTAGCGATCGCCGCAGTATCTTTGCTAGTTCTCAATTCCTGTTGCTTGGCTTTTAATTCGGCCCTAGATGCTTGAAAAGCAAACAGTTGAGTTTCTGTACCAGATTTTTGTTTACGAAATTCTAACTGTGCTGTACCTCCGAGTACCCGTTCTGCTTGTTCTGGATCGTTGACCCCTGGAAGTTGTACTAGGATTTTATCTGCGCCCACAGTTTGAATCACTGGTTCAGAAACGCCAAGGCCGTTAATCCGTCCCTCAACAACTTTCTTTACACCTTCCAATTCTTTTTCGGTGATTTGCTTAATTTCTGGCGTAGTTTTCACCTGAATTGTTAGCTGTGAACCTCCCCGCAAATCTAATCCCAAGGGTATGGGAATCGTGAAAATCACCGCAAAAGCTGCGATAATCAACACTACAATTAAAGCTAATAGCGATCGCTGTTTTTGCATATCATAACCATAACTCGCAACTGACAAAGGCTATAATAGCGCTCTTTTTAATCGTTATGAGTTATTAGTTATCAGTAAGAATTGTTACTGGGAAGGGGCATGGGGCATGGGGCATTGGGCATTTGTCTCCCTTGTCCCCTCATCCCCCTCATTTCCTAGCCCCTAGCCCCTGATCCTAGACTCGCAAAGCCACCATCTTTTCCACGGCTTCGACTATTTGCTCTGGTTGGACAATTGTCAGTCGCTCTAGATTACCGTTGTAAGGTGTGGGAATATCTTGGGATGATAGCCGCAGTACAGGCGCATCCAATTCATCAAACAAGCGGTCATTAATGGAAGCGATGACTTCTGCGCCAATACCTGCTGTCCTCATCGCTTCTTCTACTACAATCACGCGATGGGTTTTGCGGATGGAGGCACCAATGGTATCAAAGTCTAATGGCTTCAGTGATATTAAATCAATGACTTCGGGGTCGTAACCTTTTTTTTCTAAAGTTTTCACGGCTTGTAGTACATGATGCCGCATCCGTGAATAAGTAAGAATTGTGACATCTTTACCACGACGCACAACTTCTGCTTTATCTAAAGGAAGTAAATATTCTTCTGTTGGCAGGTCTTCTTTTAAGTTGTAAAGCAGAACGTGTTCAAAGAACAGCACTGGATTATTATCACGGATTGCCGATTTCAGAAGTCCTTTGGCGTTGTAAGGTGTAGAGCAGGCAACAATTTTTAACCCAGGAACGGCTTGGAAGTATGTTTCTAGTCGCTGGGAATGTTCTGCGCCTAGTTGTCTACCCACACCCCCAGGGCCGCGAATTACCATTGGAATTTTAAAATTACCGCCAGAAGTATAGCGCAACATCCCAGCGTTATTAGAAATTTGGTTAAAGGCTAGCAGCAAAAAACCCATGTTCATACCTTCGATGATGGGTCTTAACCCAGTCATCGCAGCTCCCACTGCCATGCCAGTAAAGCTATTTTCAGCGATGGGTGTATCAAGAACTCTTAGTTCACCATACTTTTTGTAAAGGTCTCTGGTCACTTTGTAGGAACCGCCATAGTGTCCTACGTCTTCCCCAAGGACAAATACACTAGAATCACGCGCCATTTCTTCATCAATGGCTTCACGGAGGGCGTTGAAGAAAAGAGTTTCTGCCATTTAAACCTTATATTCACAATTATTGTTTTAGAATCTTATCGCGCCACCGTGGCAAATACCGTGAGCGATCGCACTACTTGGAAATTTGGGCATTGGGCATTGGGCTTTGGATATGACTATTTCTCCCTTATCTCCCTCATTTCCTGTGCTTTCCTCTCCTAACTTATCCCCAGTCCCCAATTCCCAATCCCTAACTACAAACTGGCGAATCAGTAACTTGAGCTACCGGATCTGGAAAGCGTTTAGGTCTTCCGGGTTTGCGTTTATGCCGCTGATTAATTGACTTCTCGCTGGCTATGGCCAATTCTTCAGGTGTGCATTTAAACAGACGCAATGCATCTAAATATTTTTTTGGTGTCATTGTGGGTTCAGTACGCCCAGCTTCCCAATTGCGAACACTGGTTTCACTGATTGCAAGCCTGAAGGCGACCTCTGCACGGCTAAGCCCAGCACGTTCTCTCAGGACTTGCATATCCATAATCCCATGCTCCTATTCAATAATTTACATTTTGTTTATTAAATCAATTGACATAAAATATCAATTGTTAGCAATTTATTAACTATATTCTTTTATAAGCGATCGCCTACCCCTCTGGCAAACGCCGCAACCCTTTATTTCTGTAATATCCCCTAAAAAATCTCTGATATAAATTTTCAATATAAGTGTTATTACGTATAAAATATTACTTTATAATGCTCACATTTTGGTAGTCATCTAGCTCAGTCTCTTCGATAGCTGTCGTTTTATTTGTGATGTTTATTCCTGAACAACTTCGTACAAATCTTCAATTAAAACTTCAAATGTTCGCGCCAACTTGTCAAGAGAAGTGACATCAACTGTTGCTAAACCAGGAGACTTAGCATAATTTTTGAGCGTGGTGTATGCAATTCCAGAACGCTCAGATACTTCTTTGAGTGTCCAACCTCTTTCAGCAGCAAATTCTTTAATCCGCAATCTCACCAAACCCATACTTGACGGAAGCCTAATATTGGTCTTTTAATAATTATAATTAAAAAAAGCGATCGCCCTCCAGTCTCGCAAACGAAAGGACGATCAAATTAAGTCAAAAATTCCGCTGATTAAGAAGACATCGCTAAAACATCTATCTCACCAAGGAATATCTAGCATGATATCAAATCTGCAAACTGAAGCGCCACAGCAGCCAAAAGAAATTTTCACTCATCCGTTGGCGAGATTTGTTAGCGAAGAAGCAATAGCTTTATTACTCAAAATTCAAATCAGCGAGATCAAAGAAATCCGCTGCTGGCCTAATGTAATTTTAGTCATAGGAAAACATCTAGTCAGGTTCGTGAGTTACGCCGATTTACCGCCAATTATAGAAGCCGAAACTCCCACAAATCAAGATTTTATTATTTGGCGCAAGCGTTGGCACAAACAGAAGATACACCAAGCACCAAATTTCTGGCAGAAATTCTATAGTCAAAAATTTCGCCAAGCTACTAACTCGGCACAATTGTATGCTTGGGGCGACTGGTTGGCTTGATTAAGTTTGCTTTGTCTGATGAAAAACTGGAGTCTTTACGAACGGTGTTTAGAGAAATGCTGAACAACAATAATTCCTTAAAACAATTATCTTGCTGATGCTAACCAATTGAAAGGATAAAAGTTGATTTTTGCAAAGCTAGGTACATTTTTATTCCTTCTTCTCTGTTCCCTATTCCTTCACTACGCAAATAATTTCAGAAATCAAATCAGATTACTATAGATATTCAAACAATAATCTCACGCTCAGACACCAAGACACTCAAATGCAATTTGCGCCTTTGTACCTGTGCGTGAGATTTTGGGTAAATGATTGTTCGTTACATTAGTTGTGCAGCTTACTTTAACCAACGCGCCGCATCTTTGGCATGGTAAGTCAAAATTAAATCAGCACCAGCCCGTTTAAAGCCAGTTAAAGTTTCCATAACTACACGCTGTTCATCAATCCAACCATTGAGGGCAGCAGCCTTAATCATGGAATACTCACCGGAAACATTATAAGCAGCAACGGGGAGGTTACTAGCTTCCTTAACGCGCCAAATGATATCCATGTATGCTAATGCTGGCTTCACCATCAACATATCAGCCCCTTCAGCGATATCAAGTTCAATTTCTTTAATCGCTTCGCGGGCGTTACCTGGGTCCATTTGGTAAGTTCTGCGATCGCCAAATTGCGGTGTTGAGTCTGCTGCATCCCGGAATGGGCCGTAATAAGCTGAAGCATACTTAGCAGCATAAGACATAATCGGCGTATCTTGGAATCCTGCTTCATCTAAACCTGCACGAATTGCTTGTACAAAGCCATCCATCATTCCTGAAGGGGCAATGATATCAGCACCAGCTTTTGCTTGAGAAACTGCTGTTTTTTTCAGTAATTCTAGAGTAGGGTCATTCAATACCCTTCCGGTTAAATCACCAACTTGTAAGTAACCGCAATGACCATGACTTGTATATTCACATAGACAAGTATCAGCTACTACAATTAAATCTGGGACTGCTTCCTTCACCGCAGTCGCTGCTTTTTGCACAATACCGCAATCATGCCAAGCGCCAGTAGCATCTACATCTTTATCGGCGGGAATACCAAATAGAATGATGGCGGGAATTCCTAAGTCATAAACTTCCTTTGCCTCTTCGACAATTTTGTCTACCGACAGTTGGTAAACTCCAGGCATGGATTTGACTTCATTAGCAATTCCCTCACCTGGTACCGCAAAAAGTGGGTAAATCAAATCACTTGTTGATAAAAGAGTTTCACGTACCATCCGGCGCAGTTGGGGATGGTTACGCAGACGACGGGGGCGGTGAGTTGGAAACATAAAGTTTTATGAAGAATTACAACGCAAATGGACACAACAGAAAGCGTCACAAAAGCAAGGAAAAACCTTACTTAGTTAGGACAGACTACCAGCAGTGCTTAACTGTCCTTTGCCCTACTGTTTATGAAGCTGTGGGGCAATTTCGTATTGTACAGCGTGATAGACATCACTTCGACGCACTGCAAAAAAACCTGATAAAGTTCCCCCTAAATTAATTGCAGAAATTGGATAATGAGTCATGGGAACAGTTATGTTTCTCAACTCAAACAATTCTCAATTACCATGATTGGCGCTCAACAACTTCGGTATGTAAACGCCTAACTTTATGGTTTATCTGGGGCGATAAATACCAGCGCTATTGCCTAAATAATTAGTCCCCAGTTTGGTAGATACCTTTGACCTGTCAGGGAAACAGCAAAGGTTAGTCAAAGCAATGCTGCATTCTATTCTTCCATAAAGCCATACATTAAAGTGAAAATTAATAGATTCTTTGACATTTTCTTTTAGGGATTGGAGATGAGGGGATGAGGGGGACAAGGAGGATGAAGAAGAAATAAATTTTGACTTTTGACTCTTAACCCTTGACCCTTCGCGATGAAGAATTCTCTTTAACTTTACAAATTAGAAAGATTATTAACTATCTGATTGCCCAAGCTGATCTAATGCCTCTTTCAGCACTTGATTACAGAACTTGGGATAATTGTCAATAGTTTTAATTTTTTCAGCCATTGACTTTGTAACTCGAATAGCAATTCGTTCTGTTAGTGGTTCTCATCACTTTTTTTCTTCTTATCTAGTGCTTCTTGAATTGCTTGTCTACAGAATTCAGGAGGGTCTTCTTGTTGCTGTACTTCTGCCTTCATCGTTTTAGTCATGCGTATATTCATTTTTTCAATTAATGGCTCATCCCGGTGAGTGGTAAATGGTTTTAAGCTTTCTGGATGACCTTTAGGGTTAGGCATTGCTAATAAATGTAAATCTATTTTTTGAAACACAAGCTTCCTTGTGTTTAATATTTATAGGGTAGGTAAATCAACTTTCCACGGTGAATACCTACCCATGTCCACTTTTTGAGAATGAACAATCCTATTTTATGTTCACAAGGTCAGAACTTGAAATCAAAACTATTAGTGAGCTACGCAACTTATGCCGACGTTACGGCATCAAGCCTATTGGGCGTGGCATCACTAAAGCAAATTGTGTGACTCCTTTGCTGGCATTCGGTGAAATAGCTGTTAGACAGATGCTTGATGGTAGGGGACTAAAAAAACCTAGATGGGAACTGATAGAAGCTATTGCTGAGGCTATTGAGCAAATGGGTGAACCAACACCAGAACAGTCAGCAGTGCTGAGGGCTAAATTGGAAGGCAGGCGCATGAGTTACCCAAGTAGGTATGATCAAGAAAAGTTATTTGCTTTATACCGTGCTTAAGGGTTGCTAGAGGAAGTAAATAGCTTGTTAAGCCTGTAAGGTACGTTCCATTCCATTAAAAAACCTCCTACCTTCTGGGAGGTTTTATTCTCTATCTGGATGAGTGATATTACAACCCGATCAAGTGCATCCTTGTTCTAAGATGAAAAGACTCGTCAAACTCGGAAAAAATTAAGTTAAGTTAACTAACAAGCAAACAATTACATTTATGTCTACTGAACTTCAGTCAGATCTTCATAAAGCAGTTGAACTTCGCCGTAATTTTGCGATTATTTCACACCCAGACGCTGGTAAAACCACACTTACAGAAAAGCTATTATTATACGGGGGTGCTATTCACGAAGCTGGCGCAGTAAAAGCACGTCGGGCGCAGCGTAAGGCTACCTCAGACTGGATGGCAATGGAACAACAACGGGGTATTTCTATTACATCCACAGTATTGCAATTTGAATACTGTGGTTGTCAAATCAATTTATTAGATACCCCTGGACACCAAGATTTCAGTGAAGATACATATCGCACTCTCGCCGCCGCCGATAATGCAGTGATGCTGATTGACGTAGCAAAAGGCTTGGAACCGCAAACTCGTAAGTTATTTGAAGTCTGTAAGTTGCGCGGTATCCCTATCTTTACATTTGTTAATAAACTCGACCGTCCAGGGCGGGAACCTCTAGAATTATTGGACGAAATCGAGCAAGAATTGGGATTGCAGACCTATGCAGTCAACTGGCCGATTGGCATGGGCGATCGCTTTAAAGGTGTGTTTGACCGTAAGCAACAACAAATTCACTTGTTTGAACGTAGCGCCCACGGCAGTAGAGAAGCTAAAGATACGATAGTCGAATTGGGCGATGCCAAAATTGAGGAACTGCTAGAACAGGATCTCTACTACCAACTAAAAAACGATTTAGAACTCTTAGAAGGAGTCGGGCCGGAACTAGATTTAGATTTGGTGCATCAAGGAAAAATGACACCAGTGTTCTTTGGTAGCGCCATGACCAACTTTGGGGTAGAGCTATTCTTGCAGAATTTCTTAGATTATGCCCTAAAACCAGGAAATCACAATAGTAGCGTTGGTGAAGTTCCTCCTACCTACCCAGAGTTTTCTGGCTTTGTATTCAAACTCCAGGCTAACATGGACCCGAAGCACCGCGATCGCGTGGCGTTTATCCGCGTCTGCACAGGTAAGTTTGAAAAAGATATGACGGTGACTCATGCCCGCACAGGGAAAGTTGTCCGTTTGTCTCGCCCGCAAAAACTCTTTGCTCAAGAGCGAGAATCGATTGATGAAGCTTATCCTGGTGATGTCATCGGTTTGAATAATCCTGGTGTTTTTGCGATCGGGGATACAATTTACACGGGGCAAAAGCTTGAATATGAAGGAATTCCTTATTTCTCGCCAGAATTATTTGCGACTCTCAGGAACCCCAACCCCTCAAAGTTTAAGCAATTTCAAAAGGGCATTTCGGAATTACGGGAAGAAGGTGCAGTGCAAATTATGTACTCAATTGATGAAGCCAAGCGCGATCCAATTTTAGCGGCGGTGGGTCAGTTGCAGTTTGAGGTGGTGCAGTTTCGCTTACAAAATGAGTATGGTGTAGAAACCATACTAGATTTGCTACCCTATAGCGTCGCCCGTTGGGTCGAAGGCGGTTGGGAAGCGTTAAATGCGGTGGGACGTATATTCAACACCACCACAGTTAAAGACAACATGGGACGACCAGTATTACTCTTCCGTAATGAATGGAATTGCCAACAATTACAGGGAGATCATCCTGAGTTAAAATTAAGCGTGATCGCCCCGGTGTATTCCAGTCAGCAACCAGTGGAAGGATAATTCCGGACGCAAGGTACTGGCTGGGGAATCTAAACATTATGCGCTTGAGCATAAACGTGGATCAATTAGAAGAGATGGGAGTGCCAGAAATTCTATGCCTTCACATGCCGAATCGTCTTTGGAGGCTGGTTTAGTTGCTCTGAAACAGGGAAATTATACCACAGCGATCGCTCATTTAGAACCTGTTGCTATTAGTCAGAACGATGGCAAAACTGGCTTGCAGGCGCAGGTTGGTTTGGTCATGGCTTATGCACGCAGTGGCCAAGTCCCCAAAGCGATCGCTGTGTGTAACAATCTGATTGTGAGTCCAAATCCGCAGGTTCAAGAGTGGGCAGAACGCGCTCTTGAACATTTGAAAAAACATCAACAACGTAAAAATACTTCATCAAAAAATTCTGCAACTGGATTTGTTGCTTTTGATAATTCCCATAAAGTAGATGCTGTGCCTGTCACTGCTGCATCACAACAGCAAAAAAACGCTCCAGTGGTGAAAGCCACCAACAATAATGGCACTACATCCACCATACCAGTCGGTAGTATTAAAAATACAAATGTAGAAACATCGATGGCAGCCAATGGCTATATTGGTTCTATCCATCGCCCACAACCTAAATCATTTAACATTTATTGGCGACACGCAGGCAGAGCAAAAGTCTGGCAACCCCTGCATAAGCTGAATTTAATACCTTTAAAATTACTGGCGGTTGGAACATTCATCGCTTTGTTTTGGGTGATGCGGGAAATGCTCAAGCTAACGATGGGTTTAATTAATCAGATTTTAGTCAAACTACCTTACTTAGAGCCATTGCCCTTGTTATATCGCGATCCAACTGTGGTTGTAATCGTGGTATTAGTCATAGCGATCGCCTTATCACCTTGGTTGCTAGATCGGTTACTCGCAAATTTTTATGGACAGCGAGAGTTACCCAAAGAAGATTTAAATAACCGCAGTCGGGAAGCAATTCGGGTATTACAACGTATTTGTCAACAGCGAGGCTGGCCATTTCCTAAACTGCGGATTTTACCAATGGCTGCCCCCATTGCCCTGACCTATGGTAATTTAGCACGCAATGCCCGCATGGTTATCAGTCAAGGGCTATTAGATCAACTGGCTGATGATGAAATTGCCGTCATTTACGCCACCCAGTTAGGGCAGATTGTTCACAGAGATTTTGTCGTCATGTCTCTGGTACTGCTGGTGACAATGATTGTTCACAGGATACATCAAGGCATATCCGAGTGGGGAAACAGTATCTCATTGGGATTTGCACGGTGGCCAGCCAGAGTTTTGGCTAGTCTCACCTATGGAATTTGGTGTTTGCTAACTGGTACAACTTTGTGGTTGTCGAAGTTGCGGCTTTATTATAGTGATCGCGCCGCCTCAGAAATTACTGGTAATCCCAACGCCCTAACCCGCGCCTTACTCAAAATCGCTATAGGTGTTGCTGCTGATATTGCCAAACAAGAACAAACTAGTTGGCAGTTAGAAAGCTTGAATATCTTAGCACCTGTTAGCCATCAACAAAGCATCTCTTTAGGTAGTGTTGCTGGTCAAATTCCCTTTACATCGTTGTTGATGTGGGATAATTTCAATCCCCATCGCCATTGGTTCACTATTAATAATAGTCATCCTTTAATTGGCGATCGCATTCAACGCCTCAGTAAAATTGCCCGTCACTGGCATTTAGAACCAGAACTACATCTGATCAATGAGCAGTCCTTAAGACCTAAAAAACACCCCTTTCTCTTACAAATTGCTCCTTGGTTGGGTATTCCCTTTGGCTTTTTGTTTGCAGGTCTGATCTGGTTGGTTTGGCAAATAGCATTTGCACTCAAAATTTTAAACCTGAAATGGATCTATGAGGATTGGTCTTTTGTAACAGGTTGCTTGCTGATTGGCTTTAGCATCGGTATAGTCATCCGCATGAATTCTTTCTTTCCCGATATTCAACCTAGTGCTTTGCAAACTGATGATCGTCTACCCAGCCTCTTAGCTAACCCCTCGGCTATACCCATTGATAGCATCAACGTGTGTCTTGCAGGCAAGCTATTAGGTCGTCAGGGAATTAGCAATTCCTTAGCACAAAACTTGATTTTGCAAACTAATATCGGGTTGGTGAAATTGCACCACATCCCTTGGCTCGGTCAATCAATCAATCCTCAAGACTTGATTGGTCGGCAAATTACTGTTACAGGATGGTTTCGGCGAGGCGCGACTCCCTGGATTGATATCCAAACCATGCAAACTCAAAATGGTCAAATCATCAACAGCGCTCATCCTATTTGGTCTACCATCGTGGCCGTTGCAGCCCAAGCTTGGGGCGCTTTCATTTTCCTCAGAGGCTAGGGGGACAAGCGAGATGAGGATGCAGAGGAGAAATAACAAATGACAAATGACAAAAAAATGTAAAGAAAAGTTGCAACTTTTTTGAGCAAGTGTTACATTTATTTACATATCATTACTAATCAACATAACTTAGCACCATAGCTTAGTTATTAATCACTAACGTTTGCGCCAATCTATCTTTTTGATTCTTTCTCCCAACACAGCAGTAAACCGACCAGCCACTGGCTGGTTTTTGTTTCCTAATCTTTCCTGTTGAGCAAAAATTGTATTTTATGTTACGATTCGATTGCAGGAATATGCCAGAAATGTCTGCGCTGAACTAGCTACGTAGAAAATACCGTGATAATGTAAGGGATGGTGTTTGATTCTGCGAACAGGGGCATAAAAAAACGTTTACTTTAGCAGGTAGTAAGCTATTAAATTTACAATTCTTATAACTAAGGTGGTATTTAATTGAGCTTCGTTTGCTCTTTTGTATTAAAGCAAGCTTAATCCTGACGAAAAATTGTATTGTATAGGTTGACAGTTTTGAGTAAAAAAATTGGTTTATGGCAGTCTTGGTCAATAGCATATATTTAAAAGCCACAGCCAAGTGATTGTTTTCTCATGTGCCTTGTTCATTCAACTCTGGAGGTATAGTTCATGTCTGTTCGCCTATATATAGGTAATTTGCCAAAAGAAGAAATAGATCGTCAAGAACTGCAAGCAGTTTTTGCTGCTGAAGGTGATGCTGTCACCACGAAATTAATTAAAGACCGGAAAACAGGCAAATGCCGTGGCTTCGGTTTTCTTACAGTCAATAATGATGAACAAGCTGATCAAATTATTGAAAAATATAATGGTCAAATGTTCAAAGACACTGCTATCAAGCTAGAGAAGGCATTACCTCGTACCAAGGGTGAAGAGGGTGACGAGCAAGCACCCAAACCTACCCAAAGTGCCGGTAGCAGTGCCCCTAGTCCAGTTACCCATAAGGAAAGCAACCGTCGCGAGAAATCTTCTAAGAAGCCTCGGCGTGGTGGTAGTAGTAGCGGACGTGAAACTACTTCAACATCTGACTCAGATGCTATTCGTCCAGATCCCCGTTGGGCTTCTGAACTAGAAAAGCTGAAGCAGATGCTAGCTGCACAAACCACAAATTAATCTCGATGCGAAAGCAATTAAAAATTAAAAATCAGAATTTTTTTTGATTTTTAATTTTTAATTTTTAAGTGACTGGAATACCAGGACTGGAAATTTACAATACCATATAGCAAGTCGCCTGTGGGTCGAATAAAATTACCTTTTCTAGCGCATAGTTTAGGTTTTTGTTGCTGGTATGTATATTCCTGACGGGAGTCCAGTTTTGTTTTAGATAGGTATTAAGTGTTTTTATCGGCGGTTAATTATTCTTTTTTCGGATTTTTCTAATAAGTCTCATAACTTAGCAAAAAATTGTGGTGAATAGCGGTGACTAACTATTAACTTTTTAGTTGATCGCGATCGCTATAAAATATAAGCCTATCCCACTCCTTGTAGGGGTGGGATTTTGCATTCATTTGTGCTGTGTTTTGACTAATAGGAGGGGCATTGCAGTTGCATCACACAATTAGGGCATGAAAATTGACCTGCTCTAATCCCCAGTCGCCAGAGAAAAAATAATAAAAAATTATAGAAATTACTTTTGCAATGGGAATAATATCCCTAGCAAAACATCTTCAGAGATTTTTTTGCAATGTCTAATAGGCAATTACGGCATCTAAAAGCGAAAGTTAATACCTGAGTTATGGAAAAGTTGGGGAAAAAATTGTGTGAAAATTCTTTTAATAGAAGACGATCAGCAGACAAATTTAGTGCTGGCGAAAGCGCTTTCGACTCTAAATTACCAGATTGAGACTACTAACGATGGTCAGACTGGGCTAGAGTTAGCCAAAGCATTTGATTATGACTTGTTGATTTTGGACGTGATGCTACCAAGATTGGACGGGATTAGTCTTTGTCGCCAACTTCGCGTGGAAGGATATCAAGCACCTATTCTCATGCTGACTGCTAAAGAAGATATCAATATGCGTGTGATGGGGTTAGAAGCGGGTGCGGATGATTATATTCACAAACCTTTTGAGATATCAGAGCTAATAGCTAGAATTCGAGCTTTAATGCGGCGGGGAAAGACAATTTTATCAAAGGTGCTAGTTTGGGAGAATTTAGAGCTTGATATTCATACCAAAGAAGTCACCCATGCTGGAAAGCGTCTGCACCTCACTCCTAAAGAGTATGGCTTGTTGGAACTTTTTTTACAAAATCCTCGCCGAATATTTAGTAGAAGTGTTTTACTAGATAGAATTTGGGCTGCTGATGAGTTTCCTGGGGAAGAAGCTGTAACAACCCAAATTAAAGGTTTGCGCCAGAAGCTAAAAGCAGCAGGAATGATCGCAGATTTCATAGAAACATTGTATGGTTTAGGTTATCGGCTCAGAGAACCAAAAAATCAGCCTCATAATCAATACATTCCCAGCACCAATTCGTCAGAGAAGGAGCAAGCCGAAGCCAAAGTGATGGCTGTCGTAGCAAATATGCGGGAAGAGTTCCTCAAGAGTTTTCGGGAAAAATTTGAGTTATTGGAAAAGGCGATCGCTCAGTTATCAAGTGTAACTCCAGACAAGCGGATATTAAAACAAGCACAGTCAGAAGCTCACCGTTTAGCTGGTTCTTTAGGATGTTACGGTTTTCTCGAAGGTTCTAAGATAGCGCGTGACATTGAACAGTTGCTGGATAAGTACACTGTTCCACACCAGAGAATAGCTTTGCAGTTGGTGGAATTGCTCCAATTACTCAAACAAACATTACAGCAAAAACTATCTTCGCCTACTAACTCTTCCGGTTCTCAAATTACATCAGCACACCTGCTGATTGTTGACGACGATACCACTTTGACGGAACGTATTAAATCAGAAGCAATATCCTGGGGTTTTCATGTCGAGGTAGCAGCGGATATCAAAACAGCGAGAACCATACTAGCCATAAATTCCGTCCAAGTCATATTACTTGAATTATCATTTCCTAACAAAGAAGAAAATGGTTTAACTTTTCTAGCAGAACTGAGTGAGAACTATCCAGAGATTCCCGTTTTAGTATTGACTACTAGCAATCAATTGCAAAACAGAGTAGAAGCCGCACGTTTAGGTGCACAGAGCTTTTTAAACAAAACTATGTCTGTTGTCGAAGTTTTAACCGCTGTCAATATAGCGTTTAACCAAAAAACTACTACAGATGCAAAAATTCTAGTTGTGGATGATGATCCTTTAATACTCAATAAAGTTAGTACTTTGCTATCGCCTTGGGGACTACAAGTCACACCATTACATGACCCTCAAAGATTTTGGGAAGTATTGGAATCTACTAAACCTGATCTGTTAATTTTAGACATTGAAATGCCAGATTTTAATGGTATAGAATTATGCCAAATAATCCGGAACGATCATTGTTGGAATCGTTTACCGATTTTATTTCTCTCTGCCCATGCTGAACCAGAAATACTATATCAGGTTTATGTAGTTGGAGCAGATGACTACATTAGAAAACCAATTGTAGAACCAGAATTAATTGCTCGGATTTTGAATCGGTTAGAACAGACACATCTGAGCAAAAAATTGTTGCATAAATATTACCAGTAGCCGGGGTGATACCATGTCAGAAAAACGCATTTTGGTAATTGATGATGAAAAAAATCTCTGTACAGTGATTAAAGCTTGTTTAGAAAATATCGGACGTTGGCAAGTCCTCGTGGCACAGTCTGGAACTGAAGGCTTAGCTGTAGCCAAAAGTGAACATCCTGATGCAATTCTCTTAGATGTCATCATGCCAGATATGGATGGAATGTCAATCTTTCATAGCTTGCAAGACAATTTAACTACTCACGAAATACCAGTAATTTTGCTAACTGCTAAAGTACTAAAAGTAGATTTAAACGAATTTTCTCAGTTGGCAATCGCCGGGGTGATTTCCAAACCGTTTGACCCTTTGCGTTTATCAGAAATAGTTGCAAAAACTTTGGGGTGGCAGTTTTAAAGAGAGGTTAGGGCAGATTATCTACTATAATAATCCGATTTGATTCGGAGAAATTACTTGCGTGGTGCGCGCAACGCCAGCGCGATCGGGGGGAACAGGGAAAAAAGCTGTTTGAGTTGTAGTGAGTTTTTGCAAAAATCAGATAGGCGTTCTATATTGATGTTGTGAATCAAAGCCGGACTCTACGTCAGCATTCTATTTATTTGTTATTTTTTAGTAAATAAAAAACCTCAGAATTTCCTCAGAATTATTTTTTAGTCTGAGTAAGAAGTTAGCTGGAACACAGTAAACAATGAAAAGATTAAGAAATAGTTTGGCTAACTATTTATTTTTCTCTCGTCTGAGCAAACAATATCTATAATATTTCAATACTTAAAATTAGCATTTTCAATATGTCCAGAAAGCGTATTCTTTTGATTGATGATGAAAAATCTCTGTCCACAGTGATTCAGGCCTGTCTGGAAAACTTGGCTGATTGGACGGTACTAAAAGCTGAATCCGGCAGAGAAGGCTTATTTAAAGCCCAAACTGAAAAGCTGAATGCTATTTTGCTTGATGTGATGATGCCTGATATAGATGGATTTACTGTGTTACAAGAGTTAAAAACTAATCCTATAACTCAAAGGATTCCAGTTATGTTGATCACTGCTAAAGTCGAACCTACCAAGCATGACCAATATGCCCAGTTAGGAATTGCGGGTGTGATTAATAAACCTTTTGACCCCTTAAAGCTGGCAGAACAGGTAGCTGGTATTCTGGGCTGGAAGTAATACCAATTCTTTAAAATAAAGCTACAAATGGATAGCAGGGGGGCAAGGGGAGAATTATTTGTAGTCAGAATTTAGAGAAAAGGTATAAGATTATATAGAGCGTAATATACCAGTCATATTTAAGTTTTAAAATAAAACCAATTCTCTAGAATATAGCAACAGATTAAAACTCGGAAATCCCAATACAATCTAACTATCTTAATTACGAATTAAGAATTGGTATTATTTGTAGAATTAGGGAATAGTGAATAGGAAAGAAGAGAGGTATAGTTGTACGGCTTTTTGTAATCAAATCAGATTTCTAGATTATGTCCAGTATTTTTTAATTTGGTATTATATTTCTAGTTTAGGAATTGTGAAATAAAAGATACTACCTTCTCCTAAAACGCTTTCTGCCCAGATTGCGCCACCGTGCTGTTGTACAATACCACGACAAATAGCTAAACCTAAGCCTGTGCCTCCTTTTTGACGGGAATCGCTAGCATCAACTTGTTGAAACCGTCCAAAAATAGTTTCTAACATATCATGAGGTATTCCTCGTCCCTGGTCTTGAACTTTAAATAAAATGCGATCGCCCAAATTTTCGATACTCAGCGTGACTGTGCTATTGGCTGGGGAAAATTTGATGGCATTGCTGGTTAAGTTAAGCAGAGTTTGCATAATGCGATCGGGGTCTACCCATATCTGCACAGAACTTGGCAACATAACTAATGAAACATTATTGGCTGTAGCCAGAGGCTGCACGGCTTCCACCGATTGGCGTATAAGTGTAGCAGCATCACACCACTGTTTAACAAGCGAAAATTTGTTTGATTCTAAATGTTCTAAATCTAGAATATCATTTACCAAACGTACTAAACGCTCCGTATCGCTGTAAGCAATATCTAACATTTGTTGAGCCGTTGCTGGTTGTGCTTGCAGTATTCCAGCAGCCAGCAATCCTAAAGCACCGCGAATAGATGCTAGTGGTGTTCTTAATTCATGGCTGACAATTGAGATAAATTCATTTTTCATTTTCTCAATTGCCCGACTTTCAGTAATATCTTCAATTGTACCGACGTAGCCAATTAGTTCATTGGGAGGAGAGAGAATTGGAACTATCATGATGCGACAAAAACGCAAGGTTGAATCAGGGCAAATGTAACGCACTTCTGTACAGAATTCTTGATTTGTTGTTGCTAATTTCTGCCACTGTGACCAGAATATTGCCAAGTCTTCAGGGTGAATATATTGCATCCAGCGATCGCCAAAAGAATCTTCTAAACTCAATCCGCAAATCGCTTGAAAGCGAGGATTTGTATATATATTTGTGCCTTGGGCATCGCTTCTAAAAATGCCTACGGGTGCAGAATCGCTGAGAGTCCTAAATAAAGTTTCGCTTTGCCTCATGGCTTCTTCAGCTTGTTTAAGATTGCTAACATCAATACTGACACCGATGACAACCCAAGTATCAGTTTCTTCTTGCCAATGAGAAGAATAAGTTGTTGAAATCCAGCGTAAAGAACCATCTTTATGACGGAATCTATACTCTATGGAGTTACTGCCTTCAGTAATACTTCGTTGAAAACGGGAATAAATAACTTGTTCTTTATCAGCTGGAAATACCCGTGAAATCCAAAGCGTTTTGTCGGCGAGGATTTCTTGGGGAGAATAACCAAAAATTATTTCGCTAGCCGCAGACTGATACTCATATTCCCACTCTTGATTAGCAGAGACACGAAAACTAAATATGGAAGCACTAGCTGTGGAGAGAATATTTTTTAAGCGTTTTTCAGAAGCTTGCAGCGCTAGCTCTAAACGTTTGCGATCGCTAATATCAATACTCACTCCTGTGACAATCCAGCAATTAGCTGCTTCGTCCCGATGGGAGGAGTAATTTGCAGAAATCCAACGCAGAGAACCATCTTTGTGATTAAACCGAAATTCAATAGTTGTAGTGCGTTGAGAAAAAATTTCTTCAAACAGAGGATAGAGGACTTTTTCTCGATCTTCTGGAAATACCTGTGACATCCAAAGCCGTTTGTCAGAGATGATTTCTGACGGGGTATAGCCAAACAGAGCTTCACTACCTATAGACTGATACTCATATTCCCAGTCGTAATTTGCAAAGACACGAAAACTCACAATGGAAGCGCTGGCTGTGGTGAGAATATTGTTTAATCGGCTTTCGGAAGCTTGCAGCGCGACTTCTAAACGTTTGCGATCGCTAATATTGGTGCTGCTGCCAACAATACGATAGATACGTGAATTTTCATCTAACAAAGGAGTCAAACTAGTAATCCACCAAGTATCTTGCCCTGCAATCGGTAAATATTCTTCATAAATAATAGTTTCTCTAGCGGCGACACAGACTTGATAATGCTGTCGCACTGATGATGCAACTTCTGGAGATAGCAACTTTTCTAGAGTTTTGCCTTGGATGTCTGTCGAATCAATCCCTGTTAAACGTTCATAGGCAGGATTTATGCCCACAAAGCGAATTTCATCATCTTTGAGTACATCCACTACAAAAATACATTGTTCAACACCGTTATAAATACTGCTTAAAAATTCTTCTTTTTTTTGTAATGCTTTTTCCGCTAAAAAACGCTCTGTAATATCTTGGACTGTTCCATAGAGACGAATCACTTGCCCATCAGCATTCAATTCTGCGTGTCCGGTGCCCTCAATATAGCGGATAGAGCCATCTGGATGGGGATGGAGTTTCAGTATCAGCTTGTAGGATTCCCCAGTTGTAACTGTTTGTTCAATTGCTGTGTGCAATCTCTCTGCATCTTTTGGCTGATATAGTTGCAGATTTTCATCATAAGTAGGCTCCAGTAGCACTGGATCGCGGTTCATTATGTGGAAAAGCTCTTCCGTCCAAGTGATTTTTTGACTAACTAAATCAAACTCCCAGTTGCCAATTTGGGCTATATGTTGGGCTTCTGTGAGTAGAGCTTTGCTTTTGCGTAGCCTTTCTTCAGTACATTTCAGGTCGGTAATATCCAGTCGGATACCGTCCCAACAAATCCGCGCATCATCCATGCGGCGAGGGGTTGAGCAGAGGCGCACCCAGCGGATATCTCCCTTTGGGGTATACTCCCGCACCTGAACATCAAATATTGACATCGTTTGTGCAGATTCCTCTTGCTTCTGGTTGACGTAAAGCAGATCCTCTGCCACCAAATTCTTATACAGTAAGCTGGAATCTGTTAAAATTGCTGCTGGCTCGACTCTATTTGTGGCTTCAACGCCAGCGCTAATATAGTAAAAGCGATATCTCCCATCCAGTTCTCGCATAACTTGGTAGATAAAACTATTGGGAATGTTATCTCCAATTGCTCTTAAAAAAGCTTCGCGTTCTTGTAAAGCTTGTTCGGCTTGTTTGCGATGGCTGACATCACGGTGAATTCCCGCCATGCGTAAAGGCTGACCATTTTTATCCCGGCTGACGACTTTGCCATAGTTAGCAATCCATTTCCACTCTCCCGATTTCGTTCGCATTCGGTATTCAAAAGAGTAGGGAACGGAACTATCCGTAAGGTGAGATTGTAATACATCCATTACCCAAGATCGGTCTTCTGGATGCAGCAATTGCTCCCAAGTAGTCACATGATTTGCTAGTTCATCAGCACTATAGCCGAGCATTTCACACCAGCGAGGACTGAGATAAACATATCCAGTCAGAATTTTCCAATCCCAAGGCCCATCTCCAGAGGCTTCCAAGGCCATCTGCAATCGTTCTTCACTTTCATGTAAAGCTTCTTCTGTTTGTTTGCGCTGTGTGATGTCAGTTTTGACACTCATTATCAGCCAGGATTGGCTCGCTTCCTGCCACTCTGAACTGAAAGTATCACAAAGCCAGCAAATTGACCCATCTGTGTGAATGAACTGATACTCAATGGTAACTATTTGCTCAGTAGTAATAGCATCCTGAATATGATACAAAATTAAAGCCTTGTCTTCTGGTAAAAGCCTAGAACCCCAAAGGGTGGGATCGGCTAAGAATTCATCTGGAGAATAGCCTAAGATGTTTTGACAACTGGGAGAAATATATTCATACAGCAATTCTTCGGGGGATTGCAGCCTAATTCTACTAATGATCGTCCTCATGCTGCTAAGAATAGCATCAAGCTGAGTTTGGCAATTTGGTTGAGTTTGTGCCAGTTGCTCATGGCGATCAATTTCTTGGGACAACTCTTCGTAAATACTTCCAAGTGCGTAAGCGTAGCCCGTCGCAGACATCGCACCTAACAATTCTCCCTGTTCATCCAAAACTGGTAGGTAAGAGATTTGATGCTGGTTTAGCAGGCTAATAATACCAAATACATCGCTTAACTCTGATTCCTTAATAGTAATGACGTTGTGAGTCATAACATCTGATAAAGTAGCCACACTCAAGTTCACCCCTGATGTGTAGGCGTAGCCCGTCGTAGACATCGCCTTGATCAAATCTCGTTCCGTAAATATTCCCACAAGCTGGTGTTGCTCTAAAACCAAGATATAGCTCGTTTTTTCTTGGTTCATTACTTGAACTGCAAACTCAATTGATGCATCTGGCGCTAGCGTAGGCGGACACTTTTGCATGAATTGAGTTTGGGACAATGGCTGCATAAACTTAAGATGACAATTTATTCTACTTATTCTTAGTACAGCTAACTGCGATTTCACAACAGTTAGGCATTACCTCAGATATTTCTCAACATTTATCAGAGCGATGCCTGCGGCGGGCTGCGCCTACGCTAATTCCTCACGATTTATTTTTAAAAGTTTTCTTGATATTTAAAATCACCTGTAAACACCTTCTCTGCGGCTTTTCATCAGGTCTTTTGAGTTATAAGTATATGCTATGTATTACATAAATTTTTTCTTATGGTTAATATTTGGCAATGTAAACTTTTGCACTAAATTGCAATATATTGATTTCTGTAAAATCTGTAGCTTATGTAACAAAAGAATATTTCCTTTTTAACAAGTATAAGAAAATACAATGTGTTTATTTTTATATAAAAGCTTTCGGAAAATACTTGGGCTATAAAACTCTTGATTTATATGCCTAATTGATCGCTAAAATTTAAATCATTACATGGTTAATTAGCGATTAATACACCAAGAATTAAGTAGTAAGACTGAACGAAAGAAGACAAAAATAATGCTTAAAACCTATAGTAGTAAAAGTCAAGAATGTTGAAAGCCTTATAGATAATCCGGCTGTATCTTGTAATAGTAAAAATGTTGTAGAACTGCCTCTATCCTAAGTATTAGATATAAATATACCAACTTATATATAAAAAGATTAAATATAAATACGGTGCCAAAAAGCTTATTTCCCCTAGTAGATGCATAAATAGAATTGACCTATTAAATTAAAATCAAGTTTAATCAAAGTTATGAAATCTTTTCAGTAAAAGTGCTAGGCGCAAACTTGGATCTGCCTGAAACTTTTTAACAATCAGCAACACAACAAACTATGAACGCTACCACGGAACAACGCATCGCTTTAATTTCAGTCCACGGAGACCCGGCGATTGAGATAGGGAAAGAAGAAGCCGGAGGTCAGAATGTTTACGTCCGCAACGTAGGTGAAGCACTAGCGCGGTTAGGATGGCAGGTTGATATGTTTACCCGCCAAGTGAATGCAGAGCAAGAGACCATTGTGCAGCACAGTCCCAATTGCCGCACCATTCGGTTTAAAGCCGGGCCTTTGGAGTTTGTGTCGCGAGATCATATTTTTGACTATTTACCAGAATTTATTGAGAACTTCCGCAAATTCCAGCAAGAAAACGGTATCACCTATCGCTTAGTTCACACAAACTACTGGCTTTCTAGCTGGGTAGGGATGCAATTGAAGAAAATTCAAGGAAGTAAACAGGTTCATACCTACCACTCTTTAGGAGCAGTCAAGTACAACACTATAGAAACAATTCCACCAATTGCTAGTAAAAGATTAGCAGTGGAAAAAGAGGTATTAGAGACAGCCCAAAGAATTGTGGCGACGAGTCCGCAAGAAAAGCAACATATGCGATCGCTCGTTTCCACTAAAGGTAATATTGATATCATTCCCTGCGGTACAGATATTCAGCAGTTTGGCTCTGTTGATCGCCAAGCAGCGCGGGCTAAGTTGGGAATAGAAAAAGATGCCAAAGTAGTATTGTACGTCGGACGTTTTGACCCACGCAAAGGTATAGAAACCGTAGTCCGTGCCGTGGGAGCCTCAAAGTCACGTGAGTCTCAAAAGCTGCAATTAATTATAGGTGGTGGTAGCACTCCAGGTAACAGCGACGGTAACGAACGCGATCGCATCGAAGGTATTATCAATGAACTGGGTATGAACGACATTACCACCCTACCCGGTCGTCTCTGCCAAACAATTCTACCAAATTACTACGCTGCGGCTGATGTTTGCGTTGTTCCCAGTCACTACGAACCCTTCGGACTCGTGGCGATTGAAGCAATGGCTAGTGGTACACCAGTGATAGCAAGTGATGTTGGTGGACTGCAATTTACCGTAGTTTCCGAAAAAACTGGTTTATTAGCACCAGCACAAGACGTACCAGCCTTTACAGCTGCTATTGACCGAATTTTGATGAATCCCGAATGGCGAGATCAGTTAGGTAAGGCTGGTAGAGAACGTGTGATCAGCAAGTTTAGTTGGGATGGTGTCGCATCTCAGCTAAGTGAACTTTACACCCAACTATTAGAGCAACCTGTGGTGCCAAATTTAGTGCCAAATTTAGTGCCAAATTTAGTGCCTACTTTGGAAAAATCTTTGGTGCAACCTGCGGTGCAAGTTAGTAAAGAACCAGCTTTGCAAAGGTAATTAATAAGGGTCAAAAGTCGCAGAGACGCGATTAATCGCGTCTCAAAGGTCAAGGGTAATTTATTTTTTGGTAGTCCCTTAAACGTAATTGATTTTTTGATATTCCTAGAGGTCTTGGACTTTTGACTCTTTTGAAATTATCAGTCTATGGGTTTTGGGACTATACTGAGCATCGACCTATGAATGCTAATGGCTAACTAATTGTTGTGCAACCAGTTGACTATACCACCCTGACAGCTGCTTGTAGCGAACTCCGCGCTTACTGGCTACCATCTCGAACAGAGCAAGTTTTCCAGCGCGATCGCTATACTATTTCTATCGCATTACGTACCCTCAAACAACGGGTTTGGCTAGAGATTTCTTGGCATCCCCAAGCTGCACGTATCTGCATTGGCGATCCGCCACCACGCACACCAGATACTTTTACTTTTAGCCAACAACTCATACATCAGTTGGGTGGTTTGGCACTTGTAGGCATTGAAGCGATCGCACCTTGGGAGCGGGTTATTGATTTACAATTTGCTCGTCGTCCCCAAGAAAGCCCTTTATATCACGTTTACGTGGAAGTTATGGGCAAATACAGCAATGCGATCCTCACTGATGCGAATAATTTAATTATCACAGCAGCCCATCAAGTTAGTCAGCAACAATCTAGTGTCCGTCCTATCCAAACCGGACAACTCTATGAAACACCGCCTAAACTTACTGGCCCGGTTCCTAGCTTGAGTGAATCTCCACAACGTTGGCAAGAACGAGTAAGTTTAGTACCGGGAGCCATTAAGCGTCAGTTGCTCAAAAGTTATCGTGGCTTAAGTGCCGCACTGGTAGAATTAATGGTGCGCTCGGCTTCTTTAGCACCAGAAACCAGCACCGATAGCCTCACCCCGGAAGATTGGCAACGATTATTTCAGCAATGGCAAGCATGGCTACAAGCATTGCAAGCAGAACAATTTCAACCTGCTTGGACGGATGAAGGATACACCGTCATGGGTTGGGGTGCAGTTACGCCAGCAAAAGATATTCAAGAATTACTGAACCGTTACTATACTGATCAACTCAACGAACAATTATTTTCCCAACTCCGCCATCAGCTCAGTCAAAAATTAAATAATATTTTGGCAAAATTACGGCAAAAGAGTAACACCTTTCAAGAACGCTTGCAGCAATCAGATCGAGCCGATGAATATCGCCACAAAGCAGATTTGTTGATGGCTAACTTGCATAACTGGGAAGCAGGGATGAAAGAAATTACCCTTCCTGATTTTGAGACTAGCTTACCAGTGGCGATCGCTCTGCAACCAGATAAAAATGCTGTGCAAAATGCCCAAAGCCTTTATAAACAGCACCAAAAGCTCAAACGCGCACGGGTGGCGGTAGAACCGCTACTTGCAGAAGTTAATGGCGAAATTGCATACTTAGAGCAAGTAGAAGCTGCGATCGCTCAGATAGAAAAATACCAAACATCTGAAGATTTACAAGCTCTCGAAGAAATTCGCGATGAACTCATTGGACAACGGTATTTAGAAGATCCAGAATACCGCAACCGTACAACCAATGAAGCTAGTATCAGCAACTTTTATCGTTATCGTACACCCAGCGGCTTTGAAGTATTAATCGGTCGCAATAATCGCCAAAATGATCAATTAACCTTTCGAGTAGCTGGAGATTATGACTTGTGGTTCCACGCCCAAGAAATTCCCGGTAGTCATGTATTACTGCGTTTAGAACCAGGCGCTGTCCCTGAAGAAACAGATTTACAATTTACTGCTAACCTTGCTTCTTACTACAGCCGCGCTCGCCAAAGCGACCAGGTGCCAGTAGTGTATACTCAACCAAAGCACGTCTACAAACCGAAGGGAGCTAAACCAGGAATTGCTATTTACAAGCAAGAGCGTATCCTTTGGGGACAACCACAATCAATTGTCAAAGCTCAAGTTTCATAAATTTTGGCTCTTGGCTCTTAAATTACCTGTCTTTCGATCAAGATTTTGAATTCTTCTCAAAGATAGAGGTCATCAAACCTTGACAGTATCTTTTTTTGGTAAAATTTTCTGAAAAAACTGTGTTGACTGCTACAATATTGTTAAGAAAAGTTGCCCGTTGCATTTTGGGAACGCGCAACAGGGTTTTAACTCTAATGAGAAGACAACGCGGAAAATATTTTTTTAGACCAGCTGTGGGAGGCTGGTCATTTTTTTTACGTCGGGAAAGTATCTTATTGATTCTTGTAATAACAGCGTTCTCAGCATCTTAGAGAAACTCTTTCTATACCTGCTGTTTTACACAGAAATATCCCAAACTATTGACTTTGTATAATTTTATCTAAGAAAAATTTTTAAGTAATTTTCCCCTTTTCTACTTTGTGGCACAGTGAAATTAAGCATAGATTTTAGGCTAGTCTTGGTGCTACAGGTTAAGTTTAATTGAATTCACTGACAAATATTAGAGCATAACTCAAAACTGATACTATAGCAGAAAATTTTATCAATATATATACTGAAAAAATACTGAGAAATAGCCTTCTGAAACTGTTGATTTCAAAAAGCTTTATCCCATCTTTAGGCTAGATAGATTAAATATAATTTTAAGTAAAAATTGTTTTAATGTTACTACACATATTCTTATCTGATATGCCACGCTATGCTTAGCAAGCAACTACGGGAATCAATCAATGTTTACTCTACAAAAACTATCATTCGCCTTGGTTGGAACAGCAGTTATGTTGATAAGTGCTAATCCAGCTAGCGCTGTTAGTCTAGTTAAGGGAGGTTCTACACCTGTTACAGGAGAAGGTCAATATACTAATATTCAAGGTGCTACAACTATCAACTTTAATAACGGTATAGCACCTACTTCTGGACTAGTTAGTTTCTCCTCGGCAGATGGAAGTATTAGTAATAATATTGTGCAAGGAAGTGTCAGCAATGTATATGCTACTCCCTACAATGACACCAGCAAATACCTATCAGTTTCTCCTGACGACAATGTAACTATTAATTTTGCTCAAGCTCTGGATTACTTTGGCTTTTACTGGGGGTCAATAGACACATATAATTCTGTGGATGTCTATAGTAAAGGTGCTTTGGTCAAAACATTTACTGGCGCAGATGTTCCAGGTGCTCCAGCCGATGGCGCACAAAGTGGGGATGCAAACAATGTTTACGTTAATTTGTTAGCCAACAGCACTATAGGCGAGACTTTTGACAAAATTGTTTTAAAAACAACTTCTCCTGCATTTGAAACTGATAACTATAGCTACAGAGTAGCTAGTGTTCCTGAACCAAGCTCAATATTAGGCTTGCTAGCTTTCGGTGCTATGAGTGCTGGGTCTTTGGTAAAACGGAAATCAAAGGTAGCTTAAAAGCCTTTACTCAAATAGTTCTAAACCATTAAAAATCTTGTTTTAATATCAGCTGTAGATAGATAGTATTTTCACACATTGAGGGTAACAAAGTAAGAATAGACTTCGCTGAGAAGATGGGCTGATATCAGAAGACAAACAACGGTTATTTACATAAAAACTCGAACCCAGCAGAAATGCTGGGTTTTAATTTTATAGCGGTTCTCGTTTGGATGCAATACACAATGGGCACAGCATTGCTGTGCCCCTACGAATGGTCTGTATTCTATGCAATTGAAAATCGCTATATAAGTAAGGCTGGCTGAAAACCCTTGAGGAACAGGCGCACTGCGCCGTATTCCGTACTTCTCCAAAGGGAGACGCTGCGCGAACAGGCAAGGGATGAAAGCTGCCAGAAGGCGTTTACGCCTCATTAAATCTCGCAAAACAAGCTACCGGAGAGTATCAGGGAAGTAACACTAGGGGACGAGTAACCTCTACTTTAGTTGGCGAAAGCCTGCTCAAGCAAGTTACTAGGATGAGCCTAAAATCCCCTAAGCTTTAGCTTAGGGGATTGTCTACTTTCTGCGTCTTTTGTTAGAACTTAGAAACTAAATGTAGTTCTTAACGCACCAATCACAACATTATCGTTTTGCTCATTATGATCTGGTGCGGTCAGCCAAATCACACCTGGGGTGATAGTGATATTGTCGCTTACCTTGTGCTGGTAGAAAGCTTCAATATGATAAGAAGTGTTCGGGTCTCTCTCTAGTCCATCAATGTTGGAACTTGTAACTTTCGGTTCCATACCAAAGATGAAACCAGCTAAGTTCCCTTTTTGACCAAGGTCAGGTAATCCTAAAGTCACAGCCCAGTTCCAGATATCTACATTACCTCGATTGATGATGTCTCCGGCTGTGGATAAGTTACGAGTGTTGGTATATCCTACCCAGCCACCAAGCACAAATTTTTCACTGATGGCGAAAGATGCTTGTAAACCGTAAGAATTACTAATAGTCGGTACGGCAAAAGCTTCTTCACTTCCTGTCAAATTTTGCACAACTCCCCCGAGAAACGAGCCAACATTTGCCCGGTTGCTACCAGTTCCCAATTCCTGATTGTAAGCATTGATGTAGGTTAAGCCAACCTTGAAGCGATCGCTTGGTTTAAAGGTTAACTGTGCCAAAGCACCGTATCCACCATTAAATAAACCATTCCCAAGAGTAGGGTCATTAGCTGAACTGCTCAAATACCCTAAACTGAGTGCCAATTGCTCGCTAAAATCATAGTTGATACCTAACCCAGCACCATCCATCTGATAATAAATTGGGTTACGGGTACCAAAGGTAGACAAGGCACCAAAGCTACCATCTCCATCAAAGAGATTAATTGTATCAGTAATGTCATCTGCCGCCGCCGCATTCGCCAGGGCAATCACTTGCAATTTTTCACCAATCGGAAATTGGTAATATAGTGCATCGATAAATGCATTCGTCGTACCATCCCCAGCAAAGAACAAGCTACCTTCTGGTGTACCAATGTTAGGGCTGAGAATATTATTTACTTGAATTCTGGTAAACAGTGTATCTTTGCCCGTGAAACTGGTGACTAATTCGATACGTGCCCGCGCCCCTAGAGTTGTATTCTTATCTGTGATTTCTCCTCCGTTAACTTGGTTACCTGATAAAACATCGCTAACTACGGCTATAACTTCTCCTTGCAGTTTGGAAGTAGTCGAAAATTGATTCGCTTCTAACTCCGCAGTTCTAGCCTCTAAAGCATCCACTCGACCGCGTAATGTTGCCAATTCTGCGGCAAAAGTCTCTTGTAGTCTTTGCAGTGTGGCTAAATCTTCTTTAGTGACTAACTCAGCAGTGCTAGTGGCAATAAGTTCATTGACACGATTAAGACAAGCATTCAAACCAGCAGCAAACTCATATCTTGTCAGTGCGCGATTACCCCGAAATGTCCCATTTGGGTATCCTGCAATACAACCATAACGTTCTACCAACGATTGCAATGCTTGAAATGCCCAATCTGTAGGCTGCACATCTGACAGTTGAGATACTGAGGTAACTTGAGACATTACCTTTTGTTGCGGTGAATTCTCAATCTCTTGTTCTTGATCTGTTGCAACAAGCGGCTCATTAATTTCCCCTGCAACAGCTGCCGCACCCAAAAATAGCATTGCACCGCCAACTGCTGAACCAGCTAGCAGAGACTTCCATACTTTCCGCATTTTTTTCCTCACACCTATTGATAGTAAATAGCTTTACTACCCTGCTTTCAAGCCAGGTTTATTAAAAACTCTTGTCAATATATTATCAGGAGCCGAGATTTTTTTTGCACAATATTCAGTCAGGAAATCATCATGAATCACTTGAGGACTAAATTGCAGACTCTAATTACTTGCACCGCAAAAAAGTTTCAAGTGTTAGCTGACACAATAATTGCTTGAGAATGAGAATTATTATACTATAAGACTTATAATCAATCTCATTGTCAATAAAAATTTTAACGAAAGCAGCGCCAGCTACTTCTCGGAGGGGAAAATACTGTGGTTCAGACTGAGATAGAACCTAAAACAGGCAGACAAAGAAGCGGTACCCTACCTCTAATTGCTCTGCTAATATTATCAATTGCGACTGGTTGTAACCAATCGCCTGCAAATCAGCAAGCGGCTTCCCAAGTATCGCCGCCTGCCGAAAAAACCAAAGTAGTAACGACATTTTTAGCGATATATTGGTTTACAAAAGCCGTTGCTGGGGATGCAGCAGAGGTAGAAATTTTAGTACCACCGGGTACGGAGGTACACGAGTACCAAGCAAAACCAAAGAATGTGAAAGCGATCGCTACTGCTAATGTGCTAGTCAAAAATGGTTTGGGGTTGGAGACATTTCTGGAAGAAACTGTCAAAAATGCTCAAAATCCCAAATTAGCTCAGATTGATGCCAGTAAAGGTATTAAACCTTTATCAGCTATTTCACCCGTAGTCAGCACTGAGAAAGAGGAAAAAGACCACGACCACGAACATACTGAGGGTAATCCTCACATTTGGCTAGATCCGGTTTTGGCAAAACAGCAAGTAACAAATATTCGGGATGGGTTGATTGCGGCTGATCCTAAAAATAAAGCTACTTATGAAACTAATGCAGCAGCTTATATTCAAAAATTGGACAGCTTAAATAGCGAATTTCAACAAACTTTACAGAAAAATCCTAACTGCACATTTATTACCTTTCATGATGCTTATCCATATTTAGCCCAACGCTATAACCTCAAGCAAATTGCAGTAGTAGAAATTCCTGAAGATCAACTTTCACCGAAAGATGTGCAAAATGCAGTCAATGCAGTAAAGAAATATAAGGTTAAAGCCTTATTTAGTGAACCAGGAATCGATAACAAATTACTGAAAAGTCTATCTCAAGACTTGAAGTTAAATTTGCAAACTCTAGATTCTTTGGAAAATGGTGAGACAGATCCGCAGTATTATTTCCAAGCTATGAAAGCTAATTTACAAAACTTGGCAACGGCGTGTAAATAGCTTAAATTTGGGGTTGGGCATTTGGCGTTTCTTAAGAGTCAAGGTTCAGAAGTTATTTCTCTCCATTACCTATTACCAATCCTCAATTATATATGATTAATGACCAACAACCAATGGCATCACCACTTTTAAAAGTAGACGGATTAACTGTATACCAAGGAAGTTACTTAGCGCTTCGAGACGTTTCTTTTGAATTGTTTCCAGGAACAGATACAGCCATAGTTGGCCCTAATGGTGCAGGTAAAAGCACTTTGGTAAAAGCTGTTTTAGATTTGATTCCTCACAGTACTGGTAATGTGGAAATTTTTGGTTATTCAATCAAAAATTTAGGAAATCTACGGCATTTATTGGGCTATATGCCGCAAAATTTCATCTTTGATCGTAGCTTCCCAATTTCTGTTAGCGAATTGGTAGGATTGGGATGGATGAGAACTTTTAGACAAAAACAAAAGAAAGTTTCATTATTTAAAAGGTTATGGCGACAAGACAGGGAAAAATCAGCAGCAATCGCGCAAGCTTTACAGCGAACTGATGCTTATCATTTACGACATCAAGCTATTGGTACTCTCAGTGGCGGTCAACTCAAGCGGGTATTACTGGCTTATTGTTTGGTAACACCTCGGAAACTTTTGGTATTAGATGAAGCCTTTGCAGGAGTTGATATACAAGGTGCAGCAGATTTTTATATTTTATTAAATGAGTTAAAACAGCAGGAAGGATGGACAATATTGCAGGTTTCCCATGATATTGATATGGTTAGCCGCCATTGCGATCGCATTCTTTGTCTCAACCAAACCGTCGTTTGTACTGGTAAACCAGAAATTGCGCTTTCACCACAAAACCTGTTAGCAACCTATGGACCTGGCTTTAGTCGTTACCAACATCACCATTAAAAAATTAAAAATTCGTCTTGGAAAGTTGGGCGGGACGGTTAAGGCATCCGCCCACTTTCCGCAAAATTCTTGCATTAAATTATTCAATAGTTATAGGGTGATGGGTCGTTCTCGTAATTTTCTACAAAAATTACCGATCAACCTGTGATACATAAAAAGCTAATTCAGTTAAAAAGCCTACATAATGAATTTATTCACAGATTGCCAGATAACTTGGCTAGCTTTCACCGATGGTCAGGATTTGGTGAGGTTATTACAATTCCCCTTCATGCAGCGTGCGATCGCAGGTGCTGTGATGATGGGAATACTTGGGGGTTTGTTAGGCTGTTTTGTCACCTTGCGCCAGTTGTCTTTTTTTAGCCATGCGGTTGGTCATGCAGCATTAGTAGGTGTGGCTTTAGGTGTATTGCTACAGGTAAATCCTACATGGATGTTACTGCCATTTACCTTAGTTTTTGGTGTGATTGTCCTCTACTTAATCGACAAAACCGATTTAGCTAGCGATAGTGTACTTAGTATCGTTCTCTCAGGAGCATTAGCCATCGGTGTCATTCTCACTAGCCTCATCAAAGGATATCGCGGTAACTTGATGGGAGTGCTGTTTGGGGATATTCTGGCGATTGATGCCACAGATTTAATATTAACGCTGCTTTTGCTCTTAGGCAGCAGTATCTTCTTGCTATCAACCCTGCGACAGCAAATTTTGTTGACCCTCAACGCAGATGTAGCCCAGGTACAAGGTATTCCCGTCCAATGGTATCGCTATGGGTTTGTGGTCTTGCTGTCACTGGCTGTGGCTGTGGCAATTAAGGCTGTTGGTGTTTTACTAGTAAACGCCTTTTTGGTAATTCCTGCTTCCACCGCTAAATTAATGAGTCAGCATTTTAGCCGCTTCTTGGTCTTGTCAGTGATTATCGGTTCTAGCAGCAGCGTTGTAGGCATGATGGTTTCAGGTATGTTTAACTTAGCCTCTGGCCCCAGTATCGTTCTGGTTCAGTTCGTCATATTTGTTGCTGTTTTCATCTGGATCAAGTTGACGGTGAAAGCAGCATAAAACTTTTTTTCTTCATGCCCTTGCACAATCGTTATAAGTTTGCTACATTTATTAATCGTGGCTAACAGGCGTCCCAGCCGGGATAGCTCAGTCGGTAGAGCAGAGGACTGAAAATCCTCGTGTCACCAGTTCAAGTCTGGTTCCTGGCATAGATTACAGCCAAAAAGCCTCTCTGGCATAAGGCATAACTGACATAAACCTGACATAAAGGTAATCCCTCAAGTCAGAAGCAGTGCGGCGCTGGCTCCTGCCATCCCCATAGCTTCCGCCAATCTTGGGTTGTCTTTCATTAGCCATCTGAAAACGGTATTGGCAGGGATTAATGCAACCCCTTGTAGCCCGCCCCTAGTCAGGATTTCAGCCGTTTTTAGCTCTGAAAATGCAACCCCTTTTAATCTTCTAGATACCGTGTCCTTTCTCAGTCCAGACATTCTGCAATAAGCACTTTGAGTAGCAAACACTTCTCCTGTCTGAATATCAACGATTAATTCTAGACCGTCATTTGTATTTATCTTTATGTCAGTTTATGTCAGGGCGCTACCCATGCCGATGCTATATAACCGGATAGCGATGGACAACAGATAAAGTTTTTCTAGCACCTTAAGGTATCAGAATAACTTTTTCTTATATAGCCGATTGGTTATGGAGTGATGCTGCACCAGATGCGGTTTCTCTGGTGCAAGGTGACTAACATTAGTCTCTGCCTATGAACTTTACTTTGAACTTACTAACAGCCTTTTCTACTACCTCACTCTTCTGTGTTTTGGCATTTTTCTCTTGACGTTCAAGGTAAATATTTTCTCCACTCACGCGAGTGATAATGCCTTTGTCACCAGCTTGGAAGCACCCACTATTGCAAAGGAACTCTACTCTGTCGCCTTGATTAGGTTTAAATACCTCCCACTGGACTATCTTGTTATTGATTTCGACCGGGATGGTGACGGCTTGGTGACGACCTGGTGACGGCTTGGTGACGACCTCAAGGCTTACTGTATCTACATTGTGACGACTGTGACGGCTTTTTTCAACTTTTTTCGTGTGGGGGAAATTCATTAATGCTTCCTCTTCAATGGAAATAGAATCTCCCTGTGTAATAAAAGTTGAGTCATGAGCCGTCACAGTCGTCACCGAGCTTACTGCGTAAGGGTTTAAGGTCGTCACGCTAGCCGTCACAGGGTCGTCACATCTGTCACTAGGGTCGTCACACGGCTTGGGGCTGTTTCTCAGTTGAACACCCTGGATGTATGCCCCATTTCTGTCTTTGCCCTTAATGACGTGCTTAATCCCGAAAACACTGGATGCCTGCTTTAACAACTTCACACTGAAATTCTGAGAGTTTAGCTTGTTGTCACGTCCAGTTACATCACAGTAGAGGCTATAGGAGTCATAAAGGGTCGTTGCGTCCCAAAATGACATTTCACCCTTACCGAGCTTTTTGGTACCTACAATGCGCTCCCTGGACTCAATACCATCAAAATCCAGGCATTCAGACATCCAGGCGACTAGAGCATCACTGTCCATTGCTATTTCCATCTGCCTGCGTTGTTGGTCAGTGCTGTTACTCTTCAGGATTTTTTTAATATGCTCATCAGGGATAGACAGTAAATAATTTGTCCACGCGGGAAGTTCGGCTACCAACTTGTCTATAAGGTCAACATCCTGTAGGTGGTCAGGAATAGCGCGATTCATAGGAACGATAATTTCACGCCTTCTAACGGCTTGTTGATTGTCGCCATAAAAAACAGGGTCGTTGCTTGTGATTAAGCATTGTCCTTCGTAACGAAAATCGAACGGGTCTTTATGTTTTTCTTCAGCGGTAATGGTTTCGCCTGTTACCAGATTGAGTAAGTTGCCAGCATTACCATAAAACTTGTGAACATCCCTGAATATCACCAACCTCTTGTTATATGCACTAGCAGAACCAAACCGACCCTCGCAAAAATCTGGCAGTCTTGGACTCCTGGAATTCTCTTTGCCTATGAGTTGTTCTAATAAATTAGAAAAGGTTCCCTTCCCAGCACCGTGCGCCCCCATCAAATGCAAATATTTATTTAATGAGTTCCCCTTCCACTTTAAGCAGGCTGATGCAAAGCAGTTAAGAACTTCCTTGTCTGCCTCTGTTTCTACGGTGTTATCGAGCCATCTATCAATAGTGTCCCAGTCCGATGAACTGGAATCATAGTTGCGTGGCAAACACCACGTCAGTCTCTTGTCGGGTGAATGTGCCTCAAGAGTCCCATCACGTAATACACCATTAAGGAAGGGAATGCCATCATTCCATGTAGTACTACCTTCCCATAGCAACTCAAGCTTTATTGTTTCAGTGACATTATTCACTAGCCTAGAATCCACACATTCAACATCAGAAAAAGATGACTTGATAGTAGACCTCACAGATGATTTTACAACCTCGTCTTGTACCTGACTCCAGATGCCATCAGAGTACTGTAACCACGCCTTGGTGACAGTGTTGAACGCGAATTGGTCTTTAAATTCCGTTGCTAGTTCGTCAGCAATAGTCCCTGCATTAGTTTTCCCTTTGGATGACTTCTTATCTACATTAAACCGTTCTATATATTGGTCAAGAGTGAGCGCTTTCTCTAGCCTTGTCCTCATCTCTTCAACGCCATTCTTACTGATGAAATCATCCATTCCTTTGCCTTCCGATTCCTTCCATTGTCCTGTCGCAATTTTACACTCACCTCCCTCTTTTTCTATGAGTTTGGCAAGTTCAATAGATGCCATATGGACGCTCGGATTGCTAGCACAATCAGCATCAAAAGCAATGATAAATTGCTTGATTCCCAGCCTTATTTGATGATGAAGAAGAGGGATGAGTACCTTCTCTTCTTCACCGCGTGACTTGACTTTCGTCCGACCGTTCCATACACCTGCCACTGACACTACTGGCAGCCCCTCGCTAACTGACTTAATGGCTTTAAAGTGTCCCTCGGTAATAATCCGACTATTAGAATGAGCTATATATGGGTTAAATTCACCATTCGGTATTGACACAATAAATAAGTCGGGTGGTTTACCGCTGGGTGATTCATATTTAATGTGCTTACCCTTACTATCCTTGCGTGGCTCATGTGGTTTGAATTGCTGTGAATATGAGTTCCTCCCTATCAGCCAACCTTTTTTTGGTTTTCCTTCTAAGTCTCTATTGGCATTCAAACAGTTCTCTTCTATCCACTTAGCAGGAATGTCCCTCTCGCTGGCTAGCGCGGTCACATCAGTGTCGTAGCCTATTATCCGTGAGAATAAGTCTGTAATTACTGCCATTACCTTTCTCCATTGATGTAGTGGGGAGAGGATGACATTCACTCATTGATAGTGATAAGATTAAAGCTGTTACGGCTCTAGTCTCACCCGACCCTAGCAAGGTCGAACGAGTAAATTGTCATCTTCCTTTATTTCTTCCCCGGGTTGTGCTAGTTACACTTCTCGGGGAAATTGTTTTATTAGAGTATCCGGGAAGCGATAGCGCCGCAAGACCTTGAA
>JAVRCF010000061.1:0-49534 GCA_034530935.1 Aulosira sp. DedQUE10
AATTGGTAATTGGTAATTGGTAATTGGTAATTGGTAATTGGTAATTGGTAATTGAAATTTTCCCATCATCCCCCTTGTCCCCTTGTCCCCCTTACCCCTTATCCCCAGAGGGGGCCCCACCTTCCCCAATCCCCAATCCCTAGCTAAGTAAGTGTTTCAAAATAGCTATAGTTCAACTCTAGAGATTCGATCGCGATCGAGTTCTGCTCGGCATTAAATTCTGAAACCGACCACTTTTTGGGCCAAGCATTGATGATTTTCCAGGTCATCAATGGTTCAATGCCTTCAGGAGGTTGGTTGGGGCTAGAGCGTTTAAGATACAGCAAGCGCACTAGCAAATTCATAGGGCGGATTTCAAAGTTGAGAATGGCATCCATGCACCACTTCACCATCTTTGAGTCTTTGACTAAACCACGCTTGAGTACCAGGGGATTATATTTGGTACGCACTGGCAGGATATGCTCAAAGCGGTTTTCACCACCTTCTTTCAGTGTTTCGGTCTGCATATCTACACTCAGACCGGTAACGCTTTGAAAGCGGGTTTCCACTGCGTCTTTGTCCAAGTTTTCACCCTGGAAAATCACATCAAAAAAGAAACCTACTGGGGGATAAGCAGACACCATAATACCAATTCAAAATTCAAAATTCAAAATTAAGAAACTTCTACAGCATCTAGGTTGGAGGGTTTGTATCTATAGCAGTATTTTAGAGAATTAGTATTATCTAATTTGAAAAATTCTGGCTACAGATTGATCTACAATCCAAAATCCGTCTTGAAAAGTTTGCTCAACGGGGGGAACCCCCGCACGCAACTTTTCGCAAAATCCAAAATGGTATTACCCATTTTGAATTGTTAAACCTTCGTGGGCAATCTCAATAGTTTCGATCGCCACTTCATTGCTATCGCCTTTGAGATCGCTAGACTGGACTTTGGTGGGCCAGGCATGTTTGACTTTCCAGACGACGACTGGCTCATGTTTTTCATTGAGCAAGCTGATGGTCAAATCACGGCGCTCGATGGTGTTGAGAGCTACTGTATTCCACCAATTATAGAAATCGTTGTCTTTTTTGAATGTGCCTCGCTTCATAGTGATTTTGCTCAATTTCTGCAAGCCTGGCATATTGAGTTTGTGATATTCGGGCATGTTACCTTCTCGGTATTCGATCATGTCCGTTTCCACGTTCAAACCAGAAACTTCGGTAAATCCCAGGCGAGAGCCACCCCACTCTACCTGGAAATGAAACTTGGGTAAAGGATAAGCATTATCTGTCATAACTGTTTAGATTGATAGGTTAATTTGGTGATTCAGTAATTAGCGATCGCAAACATTAGCTCTCTTGCATCTTGTGTGAGAACTTCAAGATGATAAATTCAGCCGGACGCACCACTGCCATGCCAATCTCAATAATCATCCGACCTTCGAGAATATCGAGTGCGGTCATGGTTTCATTAAGTCCCACTTTCACAAAGAAGGCTTGTTCTGGTTTGGCTCCAGCTAGTGCGCCAGCTCGCCATTGCAGGATGAGAAAGTTTTCAATCATGGCCCGCACTTTTACCCAGGTGTTGGCATCGTTAGGCTCGAAGACAAATCCTTCAGTGGCTTTTTTAATCGATTCTTCGGCCATATTAAAAAAGCGGCGGACTGGAACATAACGCCATTCGTTATCATTCCCTGCCAGAGTCCTAGCACCCCAAATCAAAGTTCCTTTGCCTGTAAAGGCACGAATTGCATTGATGGATTTGCCTGTTGGGTGGACGTTCAGATTTTCTTGTTGAGCGCTTGTGATTTTGATGGTTGGCTTAATGACTGAACTGAGGGCAACATTCGCAGGAGCCTTGAACACACCGCGAGTATTATCGACTGTGGCATATTGACCCGCCACTAGCGGACTGGGAGGAAGTACTAGGGGAATAGCTTCTACGGCAGCTTTGACTAAGTTAAACAAAATTGCATTGCCTACAGTCGCATCTGTTTTACTCGTTGCCAAAGCAGACATTTTTTGACCATTAAAGCGGCCAGGAGTCTGAGTACCATTAGGCGGTATTAGCTGATGGTTGATGGTTACGAAAGCTGGGTCATACTGATAATTGAAAATAGTCTCAATATTGGGTGCATACACAGCCCCATACTTGAGATTATCCAAAGATAGACTCAAGTCACGAAACTTGTTTGCTGCCGCTTCGATGTCCCGTCCATTATCAGGTACTTGCAGATCGATAATCACAAATCGGTCTTGCAGTAAGCCACATTGATTTAGCGCATCACCGAAAATACCAACTCTATTGTCTAGGGTTGAAGTATAGAGAGCTTGTGACTCAGGGAATACAAACAGAGTAACTTCGTCTTCTTTAGCTACTTCGGCGATACCAGCCTGTAAAGCTGTGTCTGAAATCACACCGCTCGCTTCCTTGATACTGCCTACTGAAACGATATAGCAAGGCCCCCCACCATTTTTAAAGAACGCCTGGAGCGCATAGTACATATTGTGAGGAGAAGGTTTTTTAGATTCTGCGAAGCCCCCGATGACTTGGCGCTCAATGACATTGGGTGGATCATTGGCATCAACTCGTTCTGTAATGGTGACTGCGATGTTGCCGTCTGGTTCTGGTTCGGTAGTGCCAAAGTATTGTTCGTATTCCAAAAGCGAAGTAATGCGTTTTGGTTCGATCACAGAGGTCGTGTGCAAGTCGCGACCATCAATGATTGCTTTTTGGGTATATCCCACAAAAGCAGGAATAGCAGTTGCAACCTCAGCAATTGAGGGCGGTAACTTCGAGATTTCCTCGATGTAAACCCCTGGAGTTTTGTAAGTGCTTGGCATAGTTTTAATTAGCTAATAAGTTGTGAGTTACAAATGGATATCAGAATAAATGGTTAGACCGGATGGTTGCTTAGTTTCGGGTTTAATCAGGGCCACTCCTGGTGCTGGAAGTGGATTATCTTTACCGTCGGTAAGTAAACTATCGGGTCGCAGGCGCAAACCCAGTGGTCGTTTGGTCGCATAAGTTTTAGGATCTATTAATTCAAAATCAGGCAATTTGTCAGCAGTAAAGCCATGAGGCTTCTCGTAGCGATAGCGCCAGCGAGTTGCCCGATTTTTATAGCGAATGACATAGGTTTTTGGTTGGATCAGGGTATTTCCAGCGTTGGACTGCAATAGGCTGAAAGCGGTTGGCACTGAACTCGAATTCAGAGCGATTTCAACTAAAGCAAATGCATCCCGGCCCGCAAAGGGGTCAAAGAGGACAAACTTATCAACCTCAGTACCATTGAGCAACAGCCGATAGCGCCCAGGAATTTGCCCAGCAAAATTCAAGTTAATGGCAATCGCATCACCAGGTTTATGCTGATCAAAGACAGTGACTTCCAAGGCGTAAGCTTCTTGCTGATTCACATCTACCAATGTTAAGCGGAAGCGATCGCCAGGATTAGCGTTGGCGATGTTATATGTGCGATAGAGTCCTTGGCGAGGTAGCAAGTCTAGTTCGGAAACATACTGGCTACTAGGTAAGATATCCCAATCACTGGCATTAGGGATAGCACTGGCAGTCGGTTGGTAACGCAAGGCTTCCAGGGTCTTACCTTCGTGGCTCACCAATTGTCCTAGACGATATTCAGTGTTGGCAGTATAACCGGATAACGGTTGAGTCAGAAATAAAGCCTGTCCTTGATTGCCCCAAAGGTTTGAGAAATAATAAATCTGATTGCGATTTGTGGTGAGGGGAAGATTGGTAAAATTGGCAAAGTAGCGATCGCGCACCAATAGCCAGAATGTCAGCCTGAATGGTCGATCAATTGTGAACACAGTCTGAAAAACACCAGGCGACACCTCCACTACCTGGGCAAAGATGCTCGCGCCGCCTGGCTGTGGACGAAATACCCAACGGAGATTGCGAAGCACCCGCACACAATCCGGAGTGGGAACCAAAGTCAATGTACCTGAGATGTCATAATTGCTCGGTAGTGCCTCCGGAGGATCGGGCTGACCTAAATAAAAGTCATGCCAGAGATCTAGATTGAGGATTTTTTTGTATAAATTCATGGCTGATTACTTCCTCACTCATTGATAGAGATCCCAGAGATGACTTCGCTTTCAGCCTGCCGTTTTTGCGCTTCTATGGCTACCAAGCGGGCCCGATAGAGGACGAAAGGTACTTGTTTGCCACCCAAAGATCCCCAGAGGTGGTTAAGTTGCTCAAAAGAGAGAGAATAAAGGTCTGGCACTATCCTGATATCGCGCGAACTATTACCAGTTCCAGGTGTAGCGTTAAACGAGATTTCTGTTTGCGATTGAAAAAACTCCACTACCCGCGACAGGAGTCTGAGAGCGGTATCGTACTTATTGTGTAGTGCGGAAAAGAGAATAAACAGGTTGAGGTTAATCGGTGGGTTTTGGTAAACTGTGCGATTGTTATCCAACCTATAGTAAGGAGCATTTTTGAGGGTAGTCTCCTCCTGGAGATTTACTAGACTCATCACTACATGACCATTCAGCTGATTGTTTGAACCACCGAGTTCTTCAGCCATAGCAATGTTATCTATAATCACAATCGGCCCAGCTCCAAGTTCTGGCTCAAGCTCCAAGATGTAGCGTTGCAAAGCAACCTGTATCAACCTCATTGCATCAAATATCATAAGAAGTTGGTGAATGAATCAGCAGATGCCTGGACGTTTTCATCTATTACATCAAGTACTAGTGGCTAGTTAAACTTAGGGCACTTACATAGAAAAAATGCCCAGATGTATCATGGTAATTTTTACAGAATTAATATATCTTTGCTGAACACTCTAGAGTTGCTTGAGTACTGCTGGGCATAATTTTAGGTAGTTTTTTCTAACCTGCCAGCTTATTTAGATCCGTATTATTAACCAATAAAGACAATATCTTTTTTTTGTCTTTTCTTTTGTTGAATGTAATATTTATTTTTATTCTATGTATTTTTACTCGCTGAGGTCTGTTACCAAAACTTACAAAGTCTAGCAAAATTCGGTTTGGAAATTTCGGTTTGTGTCCCCATTGCATCAATCGTAATGATAGCGCCTGTGATATCTAGCAACTCTAATAATGCAGGAATGTCCGTAATTTAGTTGGATTTATCTTCTACTTTCATCTGCGCTAACACCAAATGTTGTTCACGTGGCTTTTGCACTAATGACATGAAGTGCTGATTTACCTTGATTTCGCTTGGATGAACTTCTCATGGTCTTACCATCTATAGGGATAATCTCTTTTGCCATTTTGCCAGGGTAAGCGCATCTCAAACGCTATTGGCTTCCTTAATTTACATAACTTTGAGCCTTAACTGAACCGTATTGATATATACCCTAGTACAGACAGTTTACCGTGTAGTGTGACAGTAAATTCCAACAGATGTGGGTGTCTGTTCACACGCAGATAAGGCTTGTGAAATACACACTATTACCGCGCAAAAATAGCGTGTTGCTACTTGGAGTTGAAGCAGATTGGATTTTTCTCGACATCAACTGTGAGGGAATTGGTGGACTAAACCCAAAACTTGGGCGATCGCTCTTTGGGTGGCTTCAACAAGGAGTATTGTAGTTTGTAAATCCTAGTTTATCATTGTCTGCTGTTACACTTAAATGTCTCCGTATTATCTCGTAATTTGTTGCAAAAATCAAATAGGAGTCCTAGAGCAAGTTGAATATGAAAAATAAAACGGTAAAAGCTGATTTTTTCAAATATTGCAGTATTCCTTGGGAGAAGAACGCAGCTATTTATGGGCTGTAACTACTAGCTCAATGCAAGCTTACACACTCCCCAGACGACAAGAGATAGAAAAAATTGCCACAAGGTTACATCAAAGTTTGCAGCAACCAACAGCCAGTGATTTATCCATTGCCAGCGCCAAAAAACTTAATCAAATCATCCTCGCACCTGTTGCCGATCAATTACTCCGAAAGCGGTTGGTAATTGTGGCTGATGGTGCGCTGCAAACCATTCCTTTTGCGGCTTTAGCTGACATCATCCCTCAAGCAAAAAGCGGCGCTGGGGGACAGGGGAAATACCAACCACTGGTGCTAAACGCTGTGGCAAGTTAGTGACGAAGGCACATCAGTATTAATGCAGGAATTTTATAAAAAGATGTTACAGCAAGGACAAACCCCGGCTGAGTCTTTGCGTGCCGCCCAAAGGAAGTTATGGCAAGACGGGCGTAGTCCTTATGAATGGGCAGCTTTTATGGTGCAGGGAGAATGGCGGAACAAGTAAAAAGTTCAATGGGCACCCAGTGTATCTTACAACAAGGAGCAAACCGGCCATGCCACGCTGAAAGGGTAGTTATATATTATAAAGTTTCCGAATAATTAAGTAGTTGTACTGTTGGTTTATCTGTTACCTAACTAAGACTTTAGGGAATCCTAGTAAAGTCAAAGCCCTTTTCCTAAACCTATGACTTCTCTAGTACAGCAATTCCCAAAAATTTCTGGTTATACCTTGGTTGAGCAGCTGTATCTAGGTTCTAGGACGGCTGTCTATCGAGGATTGCAAAGGTCGCAGCAATGTTCGGTGGTGATTAAGACACTGCGGCACGACTATCCCAGCTTCAGCGAATTGGTGCAGTTTCGCAATCAGTATGCGATAGCGCGAGCGCTGACTTGTCAGTTCGCAAAAAATCTCGATATTCCAGGCATTGTCCAACCGATTAGTCTAGAACCCTATGCCAATGGCTATGCCTTGGTGATGGAAGACATCGGTGGCATCTCCCTACGTCATTACATCCAGGCTTCCCCTGTGACTGTGGAACAATTCTGGCCAATTGCCCTGCAAATTGTGGATATCCTCCACCAGCTCTATCAGCAACGGGTTATTCACAAAGACATTAAACCAGCCAACATTCTGATTCAACCAGAAACTGGGGAGATTAAGCTGATTGACTTTAGCATTGCTTCCCTGTTACCCCGCGAAACCCAAGAAATTCAAAATCCCAACGTTCTAGAAGGCACCCTGGCCTATATCTCACCAGAACAAACCGGGCGGATGAACCGGGGGATTGACTATCGCAGCGATTTCTATTCCTTGGGAATTACCTTTTTTGAACTGCTCACCGGACAGTTACCATTCCAAGCTGACGAGCCAATGGAAATGGTTCATGCCCATCTCGCTAAGCAACCACTCTCTATCTGCGATCTCAACCCCGATTTGCCCATCATGCTCAGTGAAATCATTCGCAAACTGATGGCCAAGAATGCAGAAGATCGCTATCAAAGTGCCCTTGGTCTCAAGCACGATTTGATGAAATGCCACCAAGAGTATCATGTTGCAGGCAAACTCGCCTGGTTTGATTTAGCTGAACGAGATATCAGCGATCGCTTTTTAATCCCCGAAAAACTCTACGGACGGGAACAAGAAGTTCAAACCTTGCTCGATGCTTTTGGCCGAGTTGCCAACGGAGCCTCGGAACTGATGCTGGTGGCAGGTTTTTCCGGCATTGGCAAAACCGCCGTCATCAATGAAGTGCATAAGCCGATTGTGCGCTGGCATGGCTATTTCATCAAAGGTAAATACGACCAATTCAACCGCAATCTTCCGTTTAGCGCCTTTGTCCAAGCCTTCCGCGACCTGATGGGTCAATTGCTCAGTAGTGATGACGTGCAGTTGCAAGAGTGGAAAACGAAGATCCTGGCGGCAGTTGGTGACAATGGCCAGGTGCTCATTGAGGTGATTCCGGAACTCGAACAGGTGATCGGCCCACAACCCCCGGTACCAGAACTCTCCGGTAGCGCCGCTCAGAACCGTTTCAATTTGCTGTTCTTGAAGTTCATCATGGTGTTCACCACGCCAGAGCATCCACTGGTCATTTTCCTGGATGACTTGCAGTGGGCTGATTCGGCTTCTCTAAACTTACTGAAGCTACTGCTGACACGCGATGCCAAAGGCGGCAAGCAACGCGGTTATCTGTTCGTTATCGGAGCTTATCGGGATAACGAAGTTTTTCCAGCTCATCCCCTAATGCTGGCACTGGATGAGATTCAAAAAACTCAAGCCACCATTAATACCCTGACATTAGCGCCTTTAAAACAAGATGATGTCAATTATCTGATTGCCGATACGCTAAGTTGCACTCGCGATCGCGCGTTGCCTTTTACAGAATTGGTGTATCAAAAAACTATAGGCAATCCATTTTTCATCACGCAGTTCCTCAAGGCACTCCACGAAGACGGGCTGATTACGTTTGACTGGCAGGTTGGTTCCTGGCAGTGCGATCTAGCCAACGTGCGATCGCTGGCTCTCAGTGATGATGTGGTTGAGTTTATGGCGTTACAACTGCAAAAGTTACCACCTGAGACTCAAACTGCACTCAAATTGGCAGCCTGTGTCGGCAATCAATTTGACTTAGCAACATTGGCTATCGTCTCGGAGCAGCCCGAACAGGAGACAGCATCTGCGTTATGGAAAGCTTTACAGGAAGGATTTATTATTCCAACTAACGAAGTTTACAAGTTTTACCAGAATTTACCAGGTGTTAGTCATCAATCAGCCAACCAGATAATCGACAACCACAAGCAAGTAACTGTTAGTTATAAATTTCTGCATGATCGCGTTCAACAAGCGGCTTATACCCTGATTCCAGACCACCAGAAAAAAGCCACCCACCTCAAAATTGGTCGGCGTTTACTGAAAACGATGGCACCGACAGAGCGGGATGACATGCTCTTTGAAATTACTAATCAGCTCAATATGGGAGTGGAGTTGATTACAGATTTCTTTGAACAGCTTGAGCTAGCTCAGCTCAATTTACGTGCTGGACACAAAGCCAAAGCGTCTACTGCTCATGACAGTGCTGTTCTTTACTTGAGAACAGGCGTGGCTTTACTGCCAACCGATAGCTGGCAATCCCAGTATGAGTTAGCGCTCAAGCTCCATATTGAAAAGGCAGAAGCAGAATATTTAGCGATCGCATTTGAGTCAGCCACCGAAACCGCAAATACAGCCTTACACCATGCAGCTACGCTGCTGGATCAAGTCAGCGTTTATGAACTGCAAATGCAAATTCATATCGCCCAATTACAAATGTTGCAAGCCGTGGAAATTGGCTTGCAGGTTTTAGAGAAATTAGAAATTCCACTGGTGACGTTGACCGATCAGGAAAGTCTCGTCATTGATTTACCCGATCTGGCTCAGTTGCACGATTTACACATCATGACGGATACCTACAAGCTCTCAGCCATGCAAATCATGAAAACGCTTTGTGCCCCGGTGTTCATGGCAAAGCCAGAGATCTTTCCGCAGATCATTATCACAATGGTCAACCTGTGTATTGAGTACGGCAGCTCAGAATTATCGTCGTTTGCCTATGGATTTTATGGGTTACTGCTGTCTGGCATGGGTAAGTTAGATGAAGGCTTTCAGGCTGGCAAAATTGCCCTCCATTTACTCAACCATTTTGACAGCAAAGATCTCAAAGCAAAGGTTTATAACCTGTTCAACTCCAATATTAGAAGCTGGAAAGAGCACGCCAAAGATAGTATTGTCCCGTTACAGGAAGCTGTGCAGAGTGGCTTGGAAACAGGAGATATTGAATGGGGGGGTTACTGTGCGGCAAACCTGTGTAGCTATCTTTTCTTCTCGGGCGAAAATCTGGCTACTGTTACTCAACAACAGTCCATTTATGTCGATCTCTGTATTCAGATCAAACAAGATATTCCGACCCATTTCTCCCAAATTTGGCGACAACTGGGGCTGAATCTGCAAGGCTTAGCCAGCGATCGCATGTTGCTGGTTGGTGAAAGTTTTGATGAAGCACAAACCCTGCCTCGTTTGATTGCAGCCAAAAGCGGCACTTGTTTGTTTATTTTCTATATTGCAAAAACCATCTTGCTCTATCAGTTTGGCGCATACAAGCAGGCATTGCAGCAGGTGGAGTTGGCGACTGAACAACTCGGAGCAGCCTTTGGATTTATGCAGGTTGTAATGCTGAACTTTTACCACTCACTCATCCTGCTGGCTCTGTGTGCCGAAGCCAATTCTACTCAACGAGCCCAATATCTGCAACAAGTCAGTGTTAACCAGGAAAAACTACAGTTTTGGGCAACCCATGCCCCGATGAACAATCAGCATCGCTATGAATTAGTGGAAGCCATGAAAGCCCAGGTATTGGGGGACTTTGGCCAAGCCTGTACGTTATACGATCGCGCGATCGCGGGTGCCAAAGCCAATGGCTACCCTCAGGAAGCAGCCCTAGCCAATGAACTGGCGGCAAAATTCTACCTGGATTGGCAAAAAGAGCGGATCGCCCAAGCTTACATGATTGAAGCCTACTATGGCTATGCTCGCTGGGGGGCAAAAGCTAAACTCGCCGACTGGGAAACTCATTATCCTCAACTGCTGGCTCCCATCCTCCAACAAGTACAGACACCATTCTCTGTTGACGAAACCTTATTTGCCACTGGAACTGTCACCTCGACTAGTGCTTCCTCCACCAGTCTTTCTGATACCCTGGATCTGGTTGCCATCCTCAAAGCGTCCCAAACTCTTTCCAGTGAAATTGAGCTTGAGCGGTTAATTGGCACTCTCTTGCTTACAGTAATGCAAACCTCAGGTGCTACGCAGTGCGCTTTGATGTTGAGTGAGGGGCAAAATCTCACGGTTCAGGCTAGGGCAGAACTTACGGAATCGGGCCAAATCGAAACGCAGATTCTGCATCCGGCGCAGTCGCTTGTCGATAGTGGTGTAGTGCCCATCTGTCTGGTAACAAAAGTCAAACGCAGCTTGCAGCCTGCTGTGATTAGCAACGCCGCGCAAGATTCGCTATTTATCGGTGATGCATATATCCAAAACTGGCAGCCCAAGAGTCTGCTGTGCAGCCCCATTTTGCAACAAGGCAAGTTGCTGGGCATGGTGTATCTAGAAAATAACCTGACAACAGGAGCCTTTACCCGCGATCGCGTTGAGTTGCTGAATCTGCTCTGTGCCCAAGCGGCGATTTCACTGGAGAATGCTCGCCTCTATCAGCAAGCCCAAGCTTATGCTCAACAGCTGGAAGAATCTCAGCTTCAGATTGTACAAAACGAAAAAATGGCTACTTTGGGTAACTTGGTGGCAGGGGTTGCTCACGAAATTAATAACCCAGTCGGCTTCCTCAACGGCAGTATTAACAATGCCAAAGATTACGTACAAGACCTGTGTGAGTATTTAGACACCTATCAGCAGCACCAGCCGCCTACTGGTTCGGTGGCCGAATTGGCCCAAGAAATTGACCTGGAGTTTCTATTGGAGGATTTACCCAAGTTAATTGACTCGATGAAAGGCGCGAGCGATCGCATCAAAGGCATCAGCACTAGTCTGCGTACCTTCTCTCGTGCCGATACGGAACACAAAGTTAGCGCCAACCTGCACGCGGGGTTAGATAGTACGCTGTTGATTCTCAAGTATCGACTCAAAGCGAATGAAAATCGGCCTGCCATTAAAGTTATCCGAAACTATGGTAAAGTCCCTGAAATTGATTGCTTCCCCGGTCAGCTTAACCAGGTGTTTATGAACATTTTAGCCAATGCAATTGATATGTTTGATGAAATGGCACAGCAAACAACTTTTGAGAAGTTAGAAAATCATCCCCAACAAATCACGATTCAAACTGCATTATTATCCGAACAAAATGTGGTTGAAATTCGCATTGGTGACAACGGTAAAGGCATGAATGAAAAAGTCAAATCTAAGATTTTTGATCGCTTGTTTACCACTAAAGAGGTTGGCAAAGGAACAGGGTTAGGCTTAGCGATCGCCCGTCAGATTGTGGTCGAGAAACATGATGGTCGGCTGGAAGTCCAGTCGGAATTAGGACAAGGCACTGAGTTTTCCATCTCCCTCCCGGTTCGGGGTTAAGTCATCCATCCTGCTTGCTTGCTGACTTTTCCCGTTAAATCTCGAAAAGCTTGCTGATAAAGGATTGAGCGAGACAGCACAGCGTATACTCCTTGCTTGTATTTTACCTTCATCACTTGAGAGTGCCAAAAAAGCCCGTGATTTTAGTCCATATAGTCAGTTGGCATTTGCTTTTCAACAGCGTTATCTGAAATCGGACGGCTACCATCTATCTCTAGAATATCTTGAACTTGAAAACTGTTCTTAGCGATGGGACGTTGACCGTCTATCTCAAGAATTTCCTCTACCTCTAAATCATTAGGGTCAATTGGGCGTTTGCCGTCTACTGTTAGCATCTCATGCTTTTCAAAATCGCTCTTAGCAATTGGGCGTTGGCCGTCTATATCAATTGTTTGCTCTGAATAATTTTCAGCCTTTACAATTGGACGCTGCCCATCTATATTAATCGTTTCCTTAATTTCAATGTTACTGGGATCAACTGGACGTTGACTATCTATATCAATTGTTGTAGTTGTTTGTCTCAGTTCGTTAGATGATGACTCTGAAGGCATATCAGTTTTAGTACCTAATTAATAGAAAAATACGTTTTTTAAAACAACTTGTTTATTGAGATTATTAATTATTTTATTAAATTAAAATTTAAAAATCCTCTACCACCGTACATAATATATCCCTAACTTGAGAGGTACTTGCTATCTTTCTGAAAACAGATGACAATACCTGTGTTTGTACTTGCACAAAAATCACTAACTCTTGAAAGCTTTATGAGCAAAGTTTATTTGATCACGGGCACATCTACCGGATTCGGTCGCGCTTCTGCTGAAGCGGTTTTAAAACGCGGTGACAAGGTTGTTTGGACAGCACGAAAACCTGAACAAGTTGCTCAATTGGTACAAGCACATTCTGACAATGCAATTATCGTTCGGCTGGATGTAACTAACGCCCAAGATAGGCTTGCCGCTGTTCAAAACCGCCATTGAAAACTTTGGGCGCATTGATGTTCTAGTTAACAATGCAGGGTAGGGTTCTCTTGGTGCTTTAGAAGGATTTTCATCCGAACAGAAGCTAAGGTGCTTCTCAATTAAATTAGACTAAAATTGGATAGCTAAATAGTAGTTAATCTCTTTTAATGAATCCCTACACTATCCTTAATCAGACCGAACTTCAGCGTGTTAGTGATGGCATGACCCGACCTCTACTAGAAAATTGCGAGACTGCCTCACATATCCTTGTTTTAGTCTGGCCACAACTTGGAGATTTTGATAGTCTGGAATATGCATGGTGGTTACAGCGCGAAGCTCAAAAATTGCCTTCTGAAAAACTTGCTATTCGTGCAGTGGGAATTGGCGATCGCGCCTCTGGAGCAAGATTCTGTCAATATACAGGATGGACACCCCAAAATTTATTTGTTGCACCTAATGCCGAATTACATCACCAACTCAAACTTTATTCAGGTCTGAATCTTACTCTGCCTGGACTTTCTGTGTCTCATCAAGCTTGGATAAATCTAATGTTAATGTGTGCAGGGTTTGGAAGTCCGGGAACGCTAAGAGAAGTTTTTCGGGGATACAGGGGAGATCGTCAAGCGCCTCAACTGATTGAAGATGATGAAATTATTCAAGATACTCCTCTACCTGCTTTTAAAGGCTCGTTTTTCAAATTAGCTGGTGGCAGTGGGTTTCAACGTCCCTTTGAATTAGCTACTCTCCGGCTACGGAATATGGTGGAAGTTTTGAGCAATTGGCAAACTTATGTACCAAATTCTGCCTACTTAACTCAGCGTGGTGGAACTTTTCTGTTTGATAGCAAAGGCCAGTTACTTTACTCTCATCAAGATCCAGGAATTCTGGGCTTTGCTGCTAATATGAGTCAGCCCCTATCATTTTTATCCTTGCTCGAAACAGATAGCTTTACCTCAACTCATTGATTCCTAAGTACTATCTGAGTGCGCTAAGAAACTGCTAGATTTTTCAAAGTATCCAGAGTTACTAGCAGTAATGTACTAATCTAAGATTATTCAGCTATCGCAAAAAAGTGATGTCTCAAGTTGTCATTGTTGGGGCAGGGCCTACTGGTGCAACGCTGGCGCTGTTATTTGCCAAACGTGGCATTGCGGTGAAATTAATTGAAGCATCTCGCAACTTTCGCCGAATTTTTCGTGGTGAAGGGTTGATGCCGAGTGGATTAGATGCGCTCGAACAAATGGGATTGTTGCCCATCTTGGAACGCATTCCCCATCATGCTTTAGATGCTTGGGAATTTTTCTTGGACAATCAGTTGCTATTTCGGGTAGAGGAACCATTTGAAGTTGGTGGTAAGCCCACAACGCTTGTCTCACAGCCAGCTTTGCTAGAGGCCCTCATTGAAGATGCTAGCACCTATCCTAATTTTGAGTTCATCCAGAGTGTAGCTGTACAGGACTTGCTGTGGGAGGAGCAACGGGTTAGTGGTGTAAAACTCAATGATGAGCGCTGTATTGATGCAGATTTAGTTATCGGCGCAGATGGCCGTAATTCTATTGTTCGGCAACGAGCAAATTTAGATTTGCAGCATTATGACAAAACCTTTGATGTTCTATGGTTCAAATTAGCAAATAGTCCAGATTTTCAATCTGAAAATATATTTTATTCGATTCTTTCTGGCGATCGCGCATTTGGTTTGTTTGAAGGAGCAGAAGGTAATTTGCAATTGGGTTGGTCGCTGAATGAGGGCGGTGCTAATGATTGGCGGGAAGTTGATTGGCCTTCAATGTTGGTGTCAACATCGCCTCCCTTTTTAGTAGAGCATTTGCAGCAAAATGCACAAACTATTGAGCGACCTGTATTGTTGTCTGTGGTGGTAGGATGCTGTCCGCGCTGGTATAGACCTGGATTGTTGCTTTTGGGAGATGCAGCTCATCCGATGTCACCGATTCGCGCTCAAGGTATCAATATGGCATTGCGAGATGTGATTGTTGCTGCCAACCATTTAGTTCCAGTATTGTGCTCAACGAAGCTAGAGCAGAAAAATATTGATGCCATCCTACCGCAGATTCAAGCACAACGAGAACCAGAGATTGTGCTTGTGCAGCAACTTCAAGCTCAAGAAGCGGCTCAGGCTGAACTACTAGGTAAAAGCCCAATTCTGCGATGGACAGTAACTAAGCTAATTGGTGTGCTACGCCAGATACTTCGGCAGTCTTGGCTCTGGCGACAAATCCAGCTGCGTCAAGGAATAAAACACATACAGTTAAAGGTTTGACGCTCCCTGTTCAAGCAATATGCTTCATAATTTACACCACAGCTAACTTACTTTTTTACATAATCAATCACATCAACTTTGGCATGGAGTTAGTAATTGCAGTGCTATCAATATTGGGAGCCAAGGTGGAGAGGATGTTAGAGCCAGATTAAACTAGGGGTATAATAATTGGGACTTTCGAGCCGATGACAGTTAATAATGGATTGATTCTGACGCTGTTTATTCTGATTACAACAAGTCTAGCTCTTGGCTATGGTTTTGGCGTGAAAGCTCGACGTTTACCCTTTACGGCAGAAATTGGGTTTAACCAGAAGCAATTGCAATTTCTGCGATGGTGGGTCAAGTTAGCCTTGGTTGCTGGAGTTTTGTTACCGATGTGCTTGTTAGCTCTGGCTTGGAGACAACCATCTTCATGGGTATTCTGGGGGAGTTACCTGTTGATAGTCGTAGTGCAACTCATTAGCGAACGCGCCTTTAGTAGGTGGTTAGTGCCAAGCGTTGTTGTACCCATTGGTTTTTTCTACACAGCTTTTCGGTTGTGGCAACTGCTAGACGGATTTACGCAATTAACATTTTCCTATTTGACACTGGTGGGTTTTGGCATTGTTGTGTTGTTTTGGGTTGCTAACTTAGTCATGTTGATAGTGATGGCGATTCCAACAATCTTTGTGGATTCGGAGTCAATTTCACAATCTTAATTTATTTCAAAAATTTTTACTGCTTAACCAAAAGCCGTGTTCTGGCGTATGCACCGCTCACAACCCACACCATCCCCATTTCTATCAAACCCATGTGGGTCAGGTGGAATAACTCTAAATCTGCGGTAAGGGATATCAGGGCAATTCAAATCTGCTGAATTAGGCGGAATGCAGAAGTCAGGGTAAGAGCGATCGCACTGTTGCACCTGCGGCGATCGCGTGGTCTTTCCTTGAGTGGGTTTTTGACCTCGCCGGAAATCCCAAGGCATCACAGGCTGCGATTGGTTCCAACCCTGAGATATGGATCAAGCCTATTTAAACAACTACGGTTTTATTTGCCAAACTTTAATAGATTTGTCACCACTAGCGCTATATAAAATCTTCCCATCACTACTTAATGCCAGTCCATAAATTCCACCTGCGTGTCCGCTCAGTTCCATGACTGATTTTCCAGTTTGGATGTCGCGCACTATAATTTCTCTACCTAAACCGCCAGTTATAAATGTCTTGCTATCGGGACTTATAATTAACACATCAATACTTGTACCCAACGAAAAATTATGAACTAGCTTTCCTGTGGTCAAGTCCCAAGCTTTGAAACTTTTACCATCTGTAGTTCTGAGTCCGCCAGATTGAAAGCTATCGTCGTAACCACCACTAAGAAGCATTTTCCCATCGTTACTAATAGCAAGTGTAATTGGGGCCGATGCTCTTTCCGAACCGTTAATTAGGTCTTCTTTTTTAGGTAGTGGTGGGGTAAAACTGCGTAGTTGTTTACCTGTTACCATACTCCAAACTCGAATTTTTCCGCCATTTTCACCCCCACTGTAGAGAGTTTTAGCATCACGACTAATGAAGAGTGCTGTTGTCTCTACTTTCAATATCCGATCAATTTTTCGAGTTTTTAGATTCCGAAATTTAATAGTCCGATCGCCACTACCACTAATTAAAGTTTGTCCATCTGGGGTCAACAACATTGCTATTACCCCTGTTTTCTCGCCAATTGTGCGAATTTCCTTTCCTGTTTGCGTATTCCAAAATTTAATAGTATTATCGAAACTTGTACTAATCAGAGTTTGATTATCTGGAGTAATCAATATTGATTTAATGCGCTCCTGATGCCCAGTTAAAGTGCGAAGCAATACACCTGTAGTCGGATTCCAAAGTTTGATTGTTTTATCATCGCTACCACTAGCAATAACTTGACCATTGGGGAAAAGAGTTAATGCACGGACAGGCTCAGTGTGTCCTGATAAAGTTAATTTCAACCGCTTCGTTTGTTCAACATTTGCGGCAGTATGAAGTGTATTTGCTATAACTGGAAGGCTAGCAATCATACTAACGGGTATAGGTACGTAAAAGCTAAATAATGTTAAGGTTTTAAACAGAAAACTTAATTTCATGGCGATACAGCAATTCTATTCGATATTAATTCAATACTTAAAGTATAGGGAAATACGTATTTGCATGACTCATCCTAAATTTATGCAACGCCGATTTTTCAAAAAAGGTTTTGGGATTGCTTCTCTTTGCTACGCAACGCTACCGCCAACGAGACGCTAGGCGTTGGCGCAGCCTCTCGTAGAGAAGGCTTTACGCTCGCAATGACATAAATAATTTTGCGTGAGTACTTATATAAGAAAGATACGGGATTGCTCATATTTTCCGCGCAACGCTGCAATCAGCAGTATCCGGGAATATTGAGCATAGTGCCAAGCCCTAAGTACCGGGCTTAGTATTCCCATACACACAATTTATCTCACTAACACAGCAAAATAGATACATTAATTTTGAAATTGCTCTAGTTTTGTAATCTGCTTTTTATCAAATGCCTGCTGATAGCCCTGGTGGGGCTTGCTTGTAGGATAAACGCATCTAAATGTTGACGAATTTTGCCCCAAATTCCACAGATGAACCTGCTTTTCCTCTGATAATTGGACGGATATGTGGTTGGGTTAAACTGACAATGCGGTCTTCAATACTCTGTTTTTTATCTAGAAATTAAATTATCCAATTTCTTTAGAGTGAAGGCGACAATCGGAGTCTTCCACTTCTACTTCCTATGCTTACACAGCAATAGGATTTTTATTTGCAAGTCCCTCAATTCCTGATTTGTTAGCTGAGTGATGAGATTATTGCTCTGTCAAGCCTAGGATCGTGAATTTTTGTAAAAGAAATATCAATACTCCGTAAAAGTTTCAACTTGGTTGAAGAATTAAATATAAGCATTTTCACTAGCATATCGGTTCACAAAAGCTAATTATTGCGCTAACTGCATCTGCTAGTAGATAGATTTAATCAAGCAAAAGAGGTAAATATGAAAGACAAACAGAAAAGCCTAGAGGATCTCGATTTTGTCACCGAACTTAGTATAAGTGAGCTAGAACAAATAAATGGAGGTACTGGCATATTAACTGCTGCACCTCGCGATCCCGTCCCTAATGGTGATTCTATACCTGCGTCTCGATATGATGAATCATCAGATATGTGGGATAAACACAAACCTGAAAATCCAACAAACATAAAGATTTAACAGCCTTCATTAATTTTCTGTTGGCAGATCGCGAGCTATGCCAAGGTGTAATCATATTTTTGAGAAGATGGCAATCATAGGTCTAAGCTGGTCAAATTGGCGCTGGTGGTTTAAGGTAGCCAGCTTCTTAGCGGTATGTGCATATGCTATGTCCGGTGATGGTACCAAAGCTCAGATCGCCCCTGATGCCACCTTAGGCACTGAAAGTTCTATGCTAACCCCAAACGTTAGCATAGACGGTATTCCTACCGATCGCGTTGATGGCGGAGCAATCAGAGGTGCAAGCTTATTTCATAGTTTTCGAGAATTCAATGTTGGGGATGGTCAAAGGGTCTTTTTCGCTAATCCTGGGGGAATTGAAAACATTTTCAGTCGAGTTACTGGAACTAATCCCTCAGCGATTCTGGGGATGCTGGGTGTAAGTGGTGGAGCAAATCTGTTTTTACTGAACCCTAATGGTATTGTTTTTGGCCCTAATGCCAGACTTGATATCCGTGGTTCTTTTCTGTCCAGTACTGCTAGGAGCATAAAATTTACTGATGGTATAGAATTTAGCACTACTAATCCCACTGCGCCTCCTTTGCTAAAGCTCAATGTTCCGATTGGTTTGCAGTATGGACAAGATGCGGGCAGGATTTTGGTACAGGGACAGGGTAATAAACTGAGAATCGATCAGGACACAGGTGAGGTATTTGAGGTTAATCGCACTGGTGGTTTGGAGGTGGAACCCAGCCAAACTTTGGCTCTGGTTGGTGGTGAAATCGTCCTGGAAGGCGGAAGTTTAAGCGCTGAATCAGGGCGAGTCGAAGTTTGGAGTGTCCAAGGAGAGGGTTTAGTCGGTCTTACGCCAACAAATCTAGGCTGGGAGTTGAGTAATCAGAGCGTGCAGAACTTCCAAGATATCCGTCTCTCCCAAACTGCTGGTATTGATACTAGTGGTGCTTCTGGTGGCCAGATTCAAATTCAAGGGCGACGAGTAGCGCTTGAAGATGGTTCATTCATTTTGTCCCTGACGCGGGGTGAGGGAAGCGGCGGAAGTATCAACATTAAAGCTTCGGAGTCTATCCAAGCTAGTGGAACAGCCTTCAATGGCGAAGCTAGTCTCTTTTTAACTGAAACAACAGGTAATGGAAAAGCTGGTGATGTAGAAATTAACACAAAAAGGTTAATTCTCAAAAATGGGGCACAAGTATCATCCGGTACTTTTAACCAAGGTAGTGGCGGCAAGATAATTGTCAATGCCTCAGAGTTAGTTGAAGCAACAGGAATCACTGCTACTGGAAATTTTGCCAGTGGCTTATTTTCTGTTGCCCGTAAGAGTACTGGTGAAGGAGGCAGAGTTGAAGTCACAACAAAACAGCTAATACTCCAAGACGGGGCGCAGGTAAGCGCCACAACTTTTAGTCAGGGTCGTGGAGGAAATGTCATAGTAAACGCTGCGGACTCTGTTGAAGCAATCGGCATTGCTCCAATTGGAGCCAGTGGCTTAGTGGTTGCCAGTGATGGTAGTGGTGAGGGCGGCAGAGTAGAAATTAATACAGGAAAGCTCATACTTCAAAACGGGGCACAGGTTAGTGCCAGCGCTTTTCGTGAAGGTAATGGGGGTGATATTCTCGTCAATGCCTCAGAGTTAGTGAAAGCGAATGGCATTGAGCAAAATGGGGAATTTGGTAGCGGCTTGGTAGCACAGACCCGTAGAACTGGGAACGGCGGTAAAGTAGAGATTAATACAGGAAAGCTAATCCTCGAAAACGGGGCACAGTTCAGTGCTACAGCTTTTACTGAAGGTAGCGGAGGTGATATTCTCGTCAATGCTTCAGAGTCAGTGGAAGTGATTGGCATTGCTGCAAATGGCAGATTTGCCACCAGCTTGGGAGCGCAGACCCGTGGGACTAAGAACGGTGGTAGAGTACAAATCGCCACTAGGAAGTTAATTCTTCGGGATGGGGCCCAAGTAAGCGCGGCAACTGCGAATCGGGGTAATGGGGGCGATGTAATTGTCAATGCCTCAGAGTCAGTTGAAGTAATTGGCATTGCTGCAAATGGCAGGTTTGCCAGCAGCTTGACCGCGCAGGCTCAGGCGGGAACTGGCGAAGGCGGTACTATAACGATTAACACAGGACGGGTTTTCGCTAGCAAAGGAGCGCAAATTTTAGCTGCTGTTTTCGACAGAAGTACTGGCACTGGGGGAAATATTAACATCAAAGCTTCTGAAGTAGAATTAAGTGGCACTTCTTTTAATGGCGATCCTACTATTGTATTTGCTGCTACTAGGGGTAGGGGCAATGGAGGCGAAATTAAAATTGAGACAGATCGATTAATCCTCAGAGAAGGAGCGCAAGTTGGGGCAGGGACTTTTAGTAGCGGTCAAGGCGGTAATGTTTTTGTGCAAGCTACGGATTCGGTTGAACTAATTGGCACAGTTCCACAGGTTCCCAATCGACCGTTTTTCCGAGATCGGTCGGGTCAGCAGTTTCCTAGCGGTTTGTTTACTGGCTCTCAAAATACTGGTACTGCGGGTAACTTGAAGATTGAGTCCGACAGGTTGACACTGCGAGATGGTGCTGCAATTGGTGTTAACAACCAGGGAATAGGAGATGCAGGCAATTTAGAAGTGGCAGCTAGCAGTCTGTTGCTAGATAACCAAGCGGTTCTCTCAGCTACAACTACATCAGGTCAAGGTGGAAATATTGCATTGCAAATCGGTGACTTATTATTATTGCGACGCAATAGTCAAATTTCCACGACTGCTGGTATTGAGCAGGCTGGTGGCGATGGGGGCAACATTTTGATTGATGGTGGCTTGATAGTTGCAATCCCTAATGAAAATAGCGATATCACTGCCAATGCTTTCCAGGGACGGGGAGGTAATATCAACATTACTACTCAAGGTATTTTTGGTCTGGAGTTTCGCGATGACCTAACTTCCTTGAGCGACATTACTGTCAGTTCTGAGTTTGGTTTAGCTGGCATCTTTGAAATCGAGATTTTGGATGTTGACCCGCGTCAAGGATTAACCGAATTACCAGCAGATATCATTGACGTTTCTAGCCTGATTGAACAGGACTTCTGCCGCGTTGTTGGGAAAGATAGCGAATTTGTGGTTACAGGTCGCGGAGGTTTACCTAGTTCTCCTAACGAACCCCTTAGGACTAATGCACCTTGGGAAGATTTACGCTTACTCGAAGAGAGTGAAATACCACTGTCTCAACTCCCGCCAGCATCTAGGAGTGAGCAACCAAAGATAAAAAATAATCAACCTGGACAGATTGTGGAAGCTCAAGGTTGGATGACTACGCCGAATGGCAATGTGCTGCTGACAGCAGAACAGGTGAGAGTTACTCCGCAAGGACTGTGGTTGCATCCGCTAGATTGTCAGTTGTGGAAGCAAGGGGGATGAGGAAGCAGAGGAAGCAGGAGGGGAAATGAGGGAGATGAGGGGGATTAGGGAGAAATAACAAATGACAAACACCAAACCCCAAACGCAAGATGACAAAAAAATTTATCTGTTCTGGTGTAGGCAGTTAGCGATCGCTCTCTTCGGGTTACTCTTAAGTTTAGGTATCCATTGGTTCATACCTGTTAGTGCTACACCAGTGGCGGCGAATCAAGAGTTGGTATTGATGCAAGCGGGGAACCAGTATTACGATGCTGGGCAGTTTACTGCCGCAGCGAAGGTTTGGGGCGAGGCTGCACAAGGGTATGAACAAGCAGGGGAACGTAATCATCAAGCTTTGGCTTTAAGCTTTGTTTCCCTCGCTACGCAACAACTTGGACAATGGCAGCAAGCTAAAGCAGTAATTGATACTAGTTTATCTCTACTAAACAAGACAGATAAAACAAGTTATCGCATCCATGCTCAAGTCTTAAATGCTTTAGCACGTCTGGAATTGGTGGGGGGAAAAGCGGAAGCTGGACAAGATTCTGCCCAAGCAGCTTTGAAAACTTGGCAACAGGCGGAGACTCTCTACAGAAAAGCTGGCGACTCAATGGGGACGATTGGGAGTCAAATTAATCAAGCCCAAGCGCTGCAAACTTTGGGGCTTTATCGTCAAGCTAGAAAGTTATTGGTACAAGTTCGACAAAGTTTAGAACAATCTCCTGATTCGCGTTTAAAAATTACTGGTCTACTTACCTTAAGCGATATCTTCCAACAAGCAGGAGAGTTAGAAGCTGCACAAAGGATGTTAGTGCAGGCTTTATCTGTAGCCGAAAAATTAGGATTGCACCAACACAAGAGTATCACTTTACTGAGTTTAGGAAATACAGCTCGTGCCCAAAAACAAACTCAAAAGGCTTTGGAATTTTACCAACAAGTAGAAATAGTTGCGGCTGATAAATTTCCGCTGCTGGGGATGCAAGCACAAATCAATCGCTTGAGTTTACTAATCGAAACGCGTCAGTGGAGTGAGGCTGAGAGTTTGGGGTCACAAATTCGGGAACCGTTAGCAATTTTACCTCCCAGTCGGTCTACGATTAACGCCCAAGTCAACTTAGCCAAGAATTTGATTTGTCTGCAACACCAACGCGGTACACCAATTTGCCCAATGGATGGAGAGAATAAATCTTTCCGTAATCAAGTTATAAATGAGCCATCAAACTCAGTAATTATTGCCATGTTGAATACAGCGATTCAACAAGCCGAAAATTTGCAAGACCGCCGCACTCAGTCTTACGCTTTGGGTAATCTCGGTCAATTTTACGAACAGCGAGGGGAATGGCAAAAGGCGAAAGAATATACTACCAAAGCCCTCAGTCTTTCCCAGCAAATTCAAGCAGGTGATATTAGCTACCAATGGCAGTGGCAATTAGGAAGGTTACTTAAACAACAAGATATCACAGGAGCCACAGCAGCTTACTCCCAAGCTGTGAAATCTCTGCAATCAATCCGCAGCGATTTGGTGACTCTTAATCCTGATATTCAGTTCGGCTTTCGAGAAGAGGTAGAACCAGTTTATCGGGAACTAGTTAATTTACTCTTGCAAGCCCAGAACCCCAGCCAAGCCAACCTCAAGCAAGCCCGCGAAGCCATTGAAGCACTACAACTAGCTGAACTCGACAACTTTTTTCGTGATGCTTGCGCCCAAGCTAAACCAGAACAGTTGGATAAGATTGTAGATAGCGCTGCTACCCCAACAGCTGTATTTTACGGCATTGTTTTGCCAGACCGCTTGGAGTTTATTCTCAAGTTACCTCAGCAATCTAATTTGCTGCATTACAGAACTTCAGTTGCTCAAGCCGAGGTTGAGAGTACTTTAAAACAACTTCGGGAAAAGCTAGCCCAGCCTAAACCGTCGAGAGAACTTCCTCAATTATCTCAGCAAGTATATAACTGGCTACTGCTCCAAGCTGAGACAGATTTAGCGAAAAATAAGATTAATACCTTGGTATTCGTGTTAGATTTTTCTTTGCAGAATATTCCTCTGGCTGTTCTCGATGACGGTAAACAATATTTAGTGCAGAAATATGCACTGGCTCTCAGTCCAGGTTTACAGCTGATCAAATCTCAGCCTTTAACGCAGACTCAACTCAATGTTTTGACAGCTGGAGTCAGCGAAAGCCGTACCATTGCAGGTAGAAACTTTGATTCCCTCACCCAAGTTCCGCTAGAACTCTCACAAATTCAGGCGGAAGTCACCAGAAGTAAGAAACTGCTGAACTCAGATTTAAGCGAAGCTAACTTGAAAACGGCAGTGGAGTCAGCTCCTTTCTCTGTGATTCACCTGGCAACTCATGGTAACTTTAGTTCTAACCCCGATGAAACCTTTGTGTTGCTGTGGGATCGTTTGCTGCAAGCCAAGAATTTCGATCAATTACTGGGAATAGGCGATCGCATAAATCCTCGAGCAATTGAATTATTAGCGCTGAGTGCTTGTGAAACCGCCACTGGCGACAAACGAGCCACATTAGGTTTAGCCGGAATTGCAGTCAGAGCCGGAGCGCGCAGCACATTAGCAACACTTTGGCAAGTAAAAGATGAGTCTACGGCTGCATTTGCGATTCAGTTTTATAAGATTTTAAAAGATGAGAAATTAACAAAAGCGCAAGCATTACGACAAGCGCAACTGTATTTGATGGAGAAGCATCCTAATACTAATTATCGCCTACCTTATTACTGGGCACCCTTCGTTTTAGTGGGTAATTGGTTTTGACATACTCCCCCGAATCTGCTTGCCTAACGGCACGCTACGCGAACGCTAAATTCGGGGGATTCTAGGCTCAAACAGCAATAGCAGGCGTAGCCCGACTTACATCACCTAACCCAACAGTCGATACCCCGACTGCACAAATATTGCGGCTGGCGTTCTCATCCCTTCCATTAACGGATTGACAGGATGGACAGCGCCATTCTCTAACGGACAAATCTAAACTTTCTAAAATTTGCAGAAACTCACTAAAAGATAAATCTGATATCTTTCTACCCCAAAGTCGTTGCATCCCCTTGAGGTTCAAAGTCTCCAACCTAAAGCAACTTGTCTTAGACATCTCATTGAATCAGGCGATCGCAAAATCAGCTTTCGTTACTAGAGAAACTCAAAGCGTTTTTGATTACAGCTAGAAGGCTTTTGAGGTTTGAAAACACACCCTAATCTCCAGTCCCCAGCTTACAGCAAGGTACAATAGGTTTGTTTGCAAACTCTTCTAAGCCAATATCCCTTAGCAATTTTTGCCAATCAGTTAGCAAGATTTGTGTTTCTGGTTGGCGGCGGCGCATTTGGCCTAATAGAGTTACACCGTCATACCAGATGCCGTTTTCAGCATACATAATAACTCGATTGCGCTCGGCTGATTGCTGCTGCAAGGGAAGATTATTGTTCAATTTGACTCGTTGAATCCACCCGTTGACATTTACTGCTTGACTTTCTTGATCGCAATTCATGTTGAGAGATAAATACCAATGGTAGTTTTTCTCTGGCTCTAATTTAACTGTCGATGGTAGAGTGAGAGCGATCGCTCCTGGTGTGTCATTGACAGAGAAAGCTCCTTGATAAATTTGCTGGTAATTTCTCGGATCTGAGTCAGTTTCGTCCCATACTTCCAATTCGCCTACTTTGATATCTTTGGGCAGATAAGGAACATAAAACCAGAGAGTCGGAGAAGCTTCAACTGTTAATCCCCAAACATGGCTTATTCCTGGATCGGATTCCACAGCCGGAACGAAAGCCATCAGACGTTCTTTGATTTCCAGCACCGAGCAACTATCTCCATCACGAGTTCCGCCGCCTTTTCTGTTTCCGGGTGCGCCTCGTGGTGAAAGTGGCGGTCGCTTAAACTGTATTGGGGAAGTGTTTGCGGGTTTAGGTTGGGACGGCTGTGAGGAATTTTGCTTAACAGGGGATGCAGGCGAGAGACGTATATCTGCAAGGATCTGTTGGCGATTTGGAAAAGGTTGGGCTTTTCCTTTGTTAGCAGCAAAACCAATAAGCGCTAAAGCTAATGCCAAAGCTAGTCCCATTTTCCAGCGATAAAACTTAATCCTAGCCACAATTTCCCTCCTCAACTGTATTACCAAATTTTAGATTTTGGATTCAAAATCTAAAATCTAAAATCACGCTTGATGTCAATTAAAAACGCTTATAGGCTGATTAAAAATCGTGGTTTTGGAATTATCGACGAAATTAAACATGGGAAAGGCTGAATTCAACCTTTTTCCCCTTTCCCCCTTAACCGCACCGTATTGGTTATGATTATGTAGGTGATCGCAAAAGCGATTGCTGAAGGAACCAGCGGTGCACAAATGCCGATACTGAACCAGCCAAAGCAAAGGCTAACAAGAATTATGATGGCTGAGGCGATCGCAATTCGGCGATAAACAAGCGAATGAATTACCCAGACGCATAAACTCCCTGTAAGTGCCCAACTCCAAATCCAAACAGCATCTAAGGCTTGGGGCCAAAACTGCACTAAGTGGCGTTCTTGTTTCGCTATACTCACCATTTGACTCACCATTTGAGCATGAATAACTACGCCAGGCATTTCTTTGTCCACTTCTCTACTAAAGGGTGTAGAAAAGCGATCGCCAACTGACGGGTCTTCGACACCAATTAAAACAATCCGGTCTTTTACCCACTGCGGGTTAAAATCATTTTTGAGAACCTCTGTGAGCGTTACCTCCCTAGCGACTTTTTGGAAAGAACGATAACTGAGCAGGACTTGATGACCGCGAGTATCAACGTTGTGATAAAAACCAGTATGCTTTTCCAAAGGCTGGAAAACGGTAGAGCCAAGCTTTAAGTTACCTGTTGAGGTCGCTTCTGCTTGGATACCTTCAAAATATAGATAACGAAAGGCTAATTCCGCACTCAAGGCATAGGAAGACTGGCAAAGGGAGTTACCTGGATTTAAATGAAATAAATAACGGCGAATTGTGCCGTCCGGTTCCACTGCAAAATCGCTAAATGCTATATTTTCAGGAGCACTAGACGGGGGAGGCGCAATGCCAAATAAATTCTCACTCTGAGTTTCTGGTTGCCTAACTTCACAGATTGTTACCAGGTGTGGATTTTTTTTGATATGTGCAGCTAGCTCGCGATACCCTGGTTCTACAGGAAAATCGCGGTAGATATCTAAGCCAATAGCTCTGGGTTGATGCACCTGGAGTTTTTCTAGAGCCTGCAAAATTACGCGATCGCTCAGGGGATACTGACGCTGCTGTTGAATATCTTGTTCTGTGACTTTTACAACCAGTAGACGCTCATCAATGCCGCGATCGGGTTGCAGACGAGTCATCTGGTCAAAAGACCACAATTCCAAAGGCTGGAGTCCGCCTAAAAAACGCACTGTCATCACTAAGCCAGTGGCTACCAAACTCCTCACAAAAATATCTGGCAAATGCTGCCAGTCAAGCTGACGGCAATTCTTGCGCTTTGTTATCGGTCGCAAATCTTTCCAAGTTGGCGGCACCTCAGAGGGATTTTGGTAAATCATTGGTAACCAAGTAGCCCCTGGTAAATCAGTAAATTCCTCTAGTCGTTCTTGGGCGTGGCGCACGGCGGTATATAAAGGTTGTCCGGCGGCATATTCTCTGAGAAATTCTTTGAGAAACGATTGGGCGACTACATCGGGGACTATCTCCTGCATGACGATGATAATTGGAACGTGTAAATCGGCTAACTGCTGCGCTAGTCCCAATCCTTCACAAGAATTAAAAATGGCGATTTTTAACCCTTTTTGCACCGCTTCCCGGAAAGCGTGTTTAAATTGGTCAGTTTCAATACTTTCCTTGGCGCTGAGACTAATTCTGCCCCTTTGTTCTATTGTCTGGCTATGCCCAGCAAAAAAGAAGATATCCCAGCCTTTGGGATCTCGTAGCTGGGCAATTAAATCTCTCGCTTGGGGTTGATGGTAAAAAACTGACTCTGTTTGTTGGAGATTCTCAATTGCCTGACGATCAGCGGCTAAATCTAGATTTTGATTATCACCAAAAATCGCCAGCAAACGCACGCGATCGCTTTGAGTTTGGTGTTCGGCAATTTCCCAAGATTCATATTCTACCGGACTGTAGCTGATGCCGACATTGGGGTAACTCGATAGCAAATCCCAGCTATGCCAAGGTAGTTTCCAGAGAATGGGATCTCTGGCTTTGATGGCTAACCGCATCGTATCAGCTTGACTAGCTAGTTCTTTGCTTAACCTTTCGCGGATTTTTTGCCAGCCTAATTCCCCTGAAGGTTGCAGCCATTCGTTAAAGTTAGCTTCCACCTGTCGCATCCTTTGCCAACAATCATCTGTAATTTCCCTAGTGGCGCGATTTGTTGGTAGACTTTCCTCAATTTCCCAACCATCATTACGAGCGATCGCGCTGAGATGGCGAAAGGATTGTTGCCACAAAAGATACAAGCCTTCAATATCTGTGTTAGCGCCGAGTCTACCTTCAATTTCCCCCAAGGGAGAACCGCCATCCTCCCTCAGTTCTAGGGATACTTCAAAGCCTTGGTGAAAGTTGCCCCTGCCGATTTTCAGAACTGCTACTCTGGCCATCGTTACTTACCGATTAATTGTTTCTCACGCAAAGAAGAATATGAGTCGGTTAAGGGGCAAAGGGGAAGGGGGAAAGGGAAAGAAACGCCTTTTCCCTTTTTCCCTTTAACCTTTTCCCCATCCATTTCTTAGCGGTTCGTTAAGCAATAAACTCCTCACTCACGCTTGTCTCATTCACCGCTACTCGCACCTGAAATTGAGTTCCCGGTGGTGGGCTAAAGCCCAACTGGAGAATTTTATCTTTTCCTTGATCTTGATCGTCGCTTCTGGTTTCGGCTTGCAAGCGAGTTTCCCCGCCGGAAATCACACTTAAAATCAGATGCGGTGGTAGCTTGTGTTGCTGGCTAATTGGCTGCACTTGTAGCCGCACAGCGATTTTCTCTTCAGTTTTAGGTCGAATGGTGACAATTAGCGCGACTTTGCAATCTCCTAGCTGCATTCCCAAGTCAATTAACCTGGCTCTACTGATACCAGCGTGGGGATGATGGGGGGCAATTTTACCTAAACTTAAAGCGGCTTCCCAACGGGTTTCCTCATCGTTAGCAGTGTGTAACAATTCTATCAACGCTGCGATCGCTTCTGGATGACCAATGCCAATTTGTCCTAAAACCCCGGCTGCTTGACAACGTTCTTTTTCTGAGCGATTGGATTTGAGCAGGCGAATTAAAGGCGCGATCGCTTCCGCAGAAACGGTCGTTTCCATACTACGAACTGCACTTAATTCTGGTGGTGTTAAAACTGCATCTACAACTTGCCAGATTTGCGTAATTATGCTGTCAGCTTGCTGTAACCACTGTCGCAAGTTGACGGCTGCTAAATTTGGTGTCGATGCTTTAGCTAACTGTAACCGTTGCTTGTATAGTTTTTGCTGCCACTGCTCGTCTACAATTAACCCTGCCCATTGTTCAAAAGGTACTGCGAGTCTGGGGGAATATACTGAAGGATTACTTAACTGTGTTAATAACTCCTCAGCTACTTTTGCCGATAACTGCGGCGGTGCTGCTTGGTGGGTAGAATCTGGCTGGGGGACGAGTAGCATTTGAGTGATATCTTCCGCCAAGATATCCTGGTTAATATAGTAAGTGCGATCGCTCTCATCATATATCCCCTGACTCTTGAGTTTTTGATAACTCACATATCCCCACAACCGCAGCCAAGATTGTTCTGGCTCACCTAAGTTAATTTGCACGGCGAGGTAATAATCTTGTCTCCAGCTAGGAATATCAACCCACTCGCGGGGAATGGCAAATTCTTCTAAATCGCTGGTTTCGCTAGGAATTAAAACTAAGCGAATTTCTCCCAAATCAATTGCGGTACCATTAACAAATTCCCAGAGAGCATCAAGTGGAATGCTGTTTTTATTGATATGTTGAGAATTGTCTTCTGCTAACCAAGCCTCAACCCAGGGAACAAAAGATTTCAAGCACAAATAATTGAGGTAAGCTTGACAGCAAGCCGCAGCATTAGCGTGAGGTTGAGATTGCTGCCAAGCTTCTTCTTGAAGCTCTTGTGATAACTTCAACCAGAGCTGGTTAGGATAAATAGTGGCAAGTTTTCGCAAGTTCAGCATTTTCTGTCCTTAATTCCTCTGGATTTCTTGGTAGAGCAAGTTTGTTGACAGCCAATCCTCAATAATTTCCCCGATTTGTTGAGTTTCTTTCTCTAGAGAAAGACCAAAGTTGGTATTAATCCACTGAAGAAACAAACGCTGCAATTGCTGCTTGGCTGTAGCGAGCATTTGATCAGCATGAGAGTTAGGTTGGAGAGTTTCAATATTGTTTATGTCCTTTTTTTGAGCATATCGTTGCCACAAAATTTCTTGTTGCGACAATGCTAATTGCTCAAAAGACTTTAATAATCCTGATTGAATAAGATTTTGGTAATAGTTTTTTAACCAGGACTTAATATAGTTACTTTGCCATTGCTTGAGTAAGTTTAAAAAACTGCTTTCTAATTGATTGTGAGCTACACTTAGTTTTTCTTGGACTTCTGCTGGACTAATGGGTTTATCCTGACTTAGAGTTTGAGTTAACTCACTAATATTCAGTTTTTGACCGTAGCTAAGTTTAAGAATATGTTGTAATTCCCCATCTAAAGTTCCAATTGCGGCAATTAATTGCGCTTCAATTGGATTAATCCGGTGAAGATGGCTAAATTTTTCTATTAAAAATGTTTTGATATAAGTTGTAGGATTAAATTGCTCAGTTGTTAACTGCTGAAATTTTTCTACTAATGGCGCTTCCACATACTTGGATATGTAGCGGGAAACCGTTCCCTGATGCACGCTCATCTTATTAGCAAACTGTTCTTGAGTTAACAGCGCCAAGGGATGCGGATAGCAAAGAGCCATTACAGCTTGACGGTAAGATTTAGGAATTTGGCTGCGAGTTTTATCGAGGTTTTGCTCAATAATCTCCAGTTCGACTTTTAAAGCCAAGTCTACTGTTGGTAAAGACTCAGTTTGTTCTTCATCCGGCTCTACAGTTTCCTCATCAGCTACTTGTTCGTTACTATGAGCATCGTAAGGCACTTCAATAATTTGAGCAGATTGCTGTAAAGCATCAATACAGAGATTCATCCATTTTTGAATCATTGCGGGTGCAATAGTTGCACCTACAGCTACTTGCAGAGGCGCGTCTGACTGGAATCTTTGGGAGTTGTAATCCTTAGCTGTGGCTATAAAATCAGAAAATTCCGGCTCTGGCCATTTTCCCCCTTCTCTTCTGTTGGGATTGTAGACTCGGTTGTTTTTGTAAATCGGAATAAAATATTGCCAAGCGAAAAGATACTGAGAAATTTCCGGTTCTCTGGTACCAGCGTTGTTGAGTGCTGCTCTGAGTCGTTCTTGTGCCTTTTGAAATTTTCTGCGACTATTAATATCGACATCACACAGCAGATGCCATCTCGATTCCCAATTTACATGATCACGAGTCACATTTCGCAGCACTCCTATCATGTAGGTTTTAAGAGTCGCTCCCCGATAATCACTAGTTTTATACTTACTAAGATATTGCAGTAATTTCTCGCGGTTACACAGGTGTTCGTTCGTCAGAGCATACAAATTTTCCGCATAAGCAGCGTAAAACGGGAGACGACACCAACTGCGCCAAATGAGATAACAGCGATCGCGATCGAGGTAAGCTAATAAGTGCCAGTGAGTCAACCGCTTTTCTGTTTCCGGTTGGGAATCGTCATTAAGAATTTTGACAAAATAATCCGCATAATCGCTCTCATCCCATTGGGGATGCAACTTAACTAGCTTTGCCATTCTCTCCCGCAAGCGATTTTGAATTAACCGTTTAAAGGGAGGATAACCGCTAGTTGCAGTAAAGTCATACAAAGTCCAGAATTGCTCGCTCATTTGCAGAGATTGTCAGATCAATGTTGGTGGCTTGCTTATTGAGAGCAAGAAACCAGTGACATAAGCGTAAGTTGGGCAATAGCCACTAAACTCTTCTCCTCATTCTAGCTTTTAGGTTGTTTTTGCTATTAGAGCTTTTACAAATTGACAATGAACTCAATACATTGGTTTGAACCCTTTTATCTAGTTATTGCCGTGGTATTTGCTAATTTATGCATACAACAATTTATAAAGTTTTATTTCTTTAAAAATAATCGCTCAAAGCTAATCAGAGTAATAATTTTGGTGAATTTTATGGCGGATCACAGCATTTATAGCATGGGGTCAAGTACATAAATTAACGAAGACTACCCCATTAACTTAACTGAAAAAGTTCAAACCCCAATTAGGTAAGAACAATTAATTTGCAAGAGTAGATTTTATGCAGCAACTTCAACTATTAAGTCGTTCATTGATTGCTTTCGGTATTCTTGCTGCTAACGCTGTACTGACTCCGGCTGTATTAGCCGAGCAAGTTTACGGTACACAGGATACGGAAACTAAAGTATTGCTTATGTACTATCGTTCAAATTGGGTAAAAATTCAACCAAAAACATCCACAACCCTGAATTGGCCTTGCCCTAATAATGCATATACAGTAGGGGGAGGATTTGAAACTAGAGCAGAGGAAGACAACGTTGCTAATGGATTCACAGTGATTCACTCTTTCCCTGCTAGTGAGCATCAGTGGAGAGTGAGGTTACGCAACCAAGATGATATTGCTCGTGATGTGAGAATTTACAACATCTGTGCCGAGTAAAGTTTCAGATGGAATTGCTGTAATTTGCTATTAATTTTAAAAAATGGGAAAACAAGCCTACCAATTTTCTTTCTTACTCAAGAATTTGGCAAGATTTCAGTGATAGTCAATAGCAGTTTAGTCGAGGTTAATTTTAGGAAAAAGAAATGTGGAATAATTCAGATGATTTACCCAAAGCCAATTCAACAATTGCGCGAGCGCAAATTAATCTTTGGCATGAACTGAGCGAAATCGAGCAGGAATCTCTGTTAGGAGGTAGGAAAGTTGAGGCTATAATTAGACCTTTTAAACTTGATGAGGTTTATGTAAGTATTACCAGCCAATATGGAATTCAGAGTATTCCTACCCTAATGTAAAACCAAAATATATTTTAGGGAACTCCAAAAAATAAATTATTCCAATTTCTGGATTTAACACGAATGTTACTCCCTCCTGATCCCTGCCCCCTGCCCACGCAGCGATGGCATATTTTTTTAGTTGGAAGTCCCTTAGCGATCGCCCGTGGCTTGGAAAGGAAAGCTGCGGGCGATATCTATTGATAAGCCTCTACCGTCTACGCTTTGTGTTTTGTTAATTAAACATCAGGCTGAATATTCCCTTAAAATTCACATAGGATTGCGATACAAAAGTAATTTTTTAAGCTTTATCACTTAAAAACAAAATAGCCATAACCTAATTATTGTAATAGTTTCAGCTATTTATTCTGGAAAAAGACATCTTTTATATAGAGACAAGTGCATAAATCAAAAAAAACTACCCCATTAACTCTAATGAAAGGGTTCAAAACCAAACAGGTAAAGCAAGCGATCTAAATTCAATTTCGTTAATCACATTGCCAAGACTAGTTAAGGCTTGGATACAAGTAACGACTAATCTATAAGCAAGCTGTGATTGAAACTAGAATTTACTTTGTAATGAGTGCAGATATTATACCAAATCAATTAAGGTTAATTATTGCCTCTTGGCTTACTTTTATATTTGGACAAAAGACTTCCTTTCAGAAAAGATCAATCATTTAAACCAAGGAGAAAAACTATGTCAAATATTGACACTATTTCCGTTAATAACAAGCAAGATAAGCGTCAAAACCTAAATATGTTTGAACTATCGAATGCTGACATGGAAAGCATCGCAGGTGGACGTATTCGTATTGTATGTACTGGTAAGGATTGTGACAAACTCCTCCCGAAAAGATGAACTTTTAAAGTGCTAGTTTAATAGCATTTTAGAATTCACATAGTACAACAACTGTAACTTTTCATTTAACCCATCCTAGTAAGCTGGGATGGGTTTCTCACAGCATTCATTTTTGTTGTTCATAGGTGGATCTAGGAAAAAAACTTAGTTGAACGGGCAATTAATTTCCACACAGTTGGACACAGCCATGTTGCAGAAGTGGTTCGTCGAGTAAGCTAATCGGCATTTATTTTGCATAATCAGGGCGAGCAAGATGCCCACCCTACAAGATTTGGATGAAATTTAATATGCAAATTAGATGTGTTTTAGCTTATCCAGAACGATACAAGGTACAGTTTTTTTTTAATCGACATGACCATAAAATATCAGCTTATTCAACAACATAGTGAAGAAGACTGTGGTGCTGCAAGTCTTGCTTCCATTGCCAAATATTACGGTAAAACTTTCACTATTAGCCACATTAGAGAAACTGTTGGCACCGGACAACAAGGAACTACATTATTAGGCTTGAAACGAGGTGCTGAGAGCCTTGGTTTCAATGCACGAGCCGTAAAAGTACCTCTGGAAGTTTTCAACGAAAAAATCATTCCTCTACCAGCAATTATCCATTGGAAAGGTTATCATTGGGTGGTTTTATACGGCAAACGGGGCAATAAATATGTTGTTGCTGATCCTGGTGTCGGTATCCGCTATCTGGAAAAAAAGTGGCTCATGGAAGCGTGGACAGATGGAGTAATGCTCCTCCTGGAACCAGATGCAGTCCGCTTTTTTACTCAAGAAGATGAGAAAGAGAAAATAGGTGGTTTTGGACGGTTTCTCAAGCGTGTTTGGCCATATCGCGCTATTCTTGCTCAAACTTTATTACTCAACTCGGTTCTCGGTTTGCTGTCCCTCGCTTCTCCCCTTTTGCTGCAAATTCTTACAGATGATGTGCTGGTTCGCGGAGATATGCAACTTCTCACAAGTGTTGCTATTGGGGTGATTGCTATGCGCTTAGTCAGCAGTAGCTTGCGATTAGCACAATCAAATCTCGTCGCTCATTTTGCCCAACGTCTGCAACTCGGATTAATTTTTGAATTCGGTCGGCAAATTCTCCAGTTACCTTTAAGTTATTACGAATCCCGTCGCAGTGGTGAAATTGTCAGTCGCTTAGAAGATATTGAACAAATTAATTATTTAATTTCTCAAGCTGTGGTGAGTCTGCCTAGCCAACTGTTTATTGCCTTAGTTTCCTTAGGCTTTATGGTATTTTACAGTATCAAACTCACAGTTTTAGCTGGTGCGATCGCACTTTTAATGACTCTCTCCACAGTAGCTTTTTTACCTACCCTCCAGCAAAAAATTCGCAGTGTTTTGGTCTTATCAGCCGAAAATCAAGGGGTTTTGGTCGAAACCTTCAAAGGTGCTATTACTCTAAAAACTACTGCCGCAGCGCCCCAATTCTGGGAAGAATTCCAAGGACGATTTAGCCGCCTCGCTAACTTTACCTTCCGCACTATTCAAATTAGCATTGTTAACGGTATCTTCTCAAATTTAGTGTCTAGCATCGGTAGCATTGCTCTACTTTGGTTTGGCAGTACTCTGGTGATTAGTCAAGAACTAACTATAGGGATGCTATTGGCATTTAATAGCATGAATACTAACTTTACTGCTTTTATTGAAACTACTATTGAATTTATTGATGAATTCACCCGTGCTAAAACTGCCACCCAACGCCTCACGGAAGTTATCGAAGCTACCCCAGAAACTTTAGATAGTCACCAAAAGCCTTGGGTAAAAATTAAGAGCAACGCAGACATCACCTGTACCAACCTCAACTTCCATCATGCAGGCAGAGTTGACTTATTAGAAGATTTCTCTCTAATTATTCCTGGTGGTAAGGTGATTGCCCTCATCGGCAAATCTGGCTGTGGTAAAAGTACCCTGGCAAAATTAATTGCTGGTTTATATCAGCTTCAATCCGGTAATATTCGCTTTGGTATTTATAATCTCGAAGACCTTTCTTTAGACTGTTTGAGGCAACAAGTGGTGCTAGTTCCCCAAGAAGCGCACTTTTGGAGTCGGTCGATTATGGAAAACTTCCGTTTAGGTTCGCCTAATATTACCTTTGAGCAGATTGTGCAAGCTTGCCAGATTGCTGGGGCTGATGAGTTTATCAGCAAACTCCCCGATAAATATCAAACTGTCTTGGGTGAATTTGGTGCTAATCTCTCAGGTGGTCAAAAGCAGAGATTAGCGATCGCAAGAGCAATTGTCAATAATCCTTCAGTATTGATTTTAGATGAATCTACCGGCGCACTCGACCCCGTGAGTGAAGCCGAAGTATTAAATAAGCTGCTAACTCATCGCCAACACCAAACCACAATTTTAATTAGCCATCGCCCCAAAGTCATCCAGCAAGCCGATTGGCTCGTGATGCTAAACCAAGGAAAACTCAAAATCCAAGGTTCTCCAGAAACCCTCAGCCATCAACCAGGCGATCATTTAGACTTCCTCGACAGCATTAATTTACCAAGAAAACCAGCCCCAATGAACCTAGTACAAAAATAGGCATTTGGCATTTGTCATTTGTCATTTGTAAAAGGAAACAGGCAACAGGCAACAGGGCATAATTTTGAATTTTGAATTGTTTGTCCCCCTCATCCCCCTTCCCCAAAACATGGTTAGCTACTTAAACCCAAACACCCTACCCCCAGTTCACAGCAGTGAATTTCTCCCGCCGATTGGTAATTGGGCGAGACTAGGAAGTTTGGTACTCGTCGGCGGTGTGGGGGGAGCGATCGCACTGGCTTCTGTGATTGAATATAAGGTAACTGTTAAAGGACAGGCCAGTGTCCGCCCAGTGGGAGAATTGCGACTTGTGCAAGCAGCCACGGAAGGTCAAATTACCAACGTTTTTGTCAAAGAAAATCAGGCGGTGAAAAAAGGAGATGTACTCGCTACTATTGATGACTCTCGCCTGCAAACGAAAAAAAGCCAACTCCAAAGTAATATCCAGCAGACGCAACTGCAACTTTTACAAATCGATGCTCAAATAAAGGCTTTGAATCGCCAAATCAAAGCAGAAACCGAGCGTAAAAATCGTGCGGTGACTTCGGCTCAAGCTGCGCTCAATCGCGCTCAACGCAATTATCGAGATCAACAAATTACTGCTAAGGCGGATGTTGAAGAAGCCCAAGCGAACTTAAGCAAAGCAGAAAAAGAATGGTATCAAGCACAAATCGAGCTACGCTCATCTCGTGCTAATCTCCAATCGACAGAAGCGGCGTTGAAAGCAGCCCAAGTCAAACGCGATCGCTATCAAAAGGTAGTGCAAGCTGGAGCTTTATCTCTCAATCAATTAGAAGAAGTGCAGTTAGAGGTTGCTCAACAACAACAAGCGGTTGAGATGCGACGAGCCAGTATTGAAGCACAACAGCAAATTATTGCCCAGCAACAACAAGCTGTGGCCGCAGTGCGAGCGAAACTACAACGCGCTCAAGCTGCTCTTAATCCTAGTGATGCAGAAGTTGCGATCGCTAAACAGAGTATTGCCCAAGAAAGCGCAGCCGGTCAAGCCACTCTCGCCACCCTCAACCGAGAATGGGAAGCACTGTTCCAACAGCGGATTCAAATGAGGAATCAGCTGCAACAGGATACTAGGGAAATACAACAAGTGGAAAACGACCTCAGCCAAACCAAGATTACAGTTACCGAAGATGGGATAATCTCTGGGCTAAATTTACGAAACCCAGGCCAATCGGTGCGTATAGGCGAGGAAATTGCTCAAATTGTCCCTAGCAATGCTCCCTTAGTCATCAAAGCTGCTGTTTCACCGGAAGATGTGAGTCAGTTAGAAAAAGGTCAACAGGTACAGATGCAGGTTTCTGCCTGTCCCTATCCCGACTACGGTACTCTTAAAGGTGTGGTTAGTCACATTACTGAAGATACCATTAAATCTCAAAAGGGTGAGGCTTTGCCCAAGGTTACCAATTCTTCTTTCTACGAGGTGACAATATTGCCCGATACCTTGTTCTTAGGTAGAAGCAACCATCAGTGTACTATTCAGCCGGGAATGCAAGGCAGAGCTGATATTATTTCTCGACGAGAGACAGTCCTGAAATACATGCTTAGGAGAGCTAGGTTAATTACAAACTTGTAGAGTTTTGCCCTTCAAAGTTGACCATCAGGCGATCGCCCTACGCTTTACGACGTATTGCATCACTAGCAATGCTTTTCCCCTGATTAAGAGGGTCTACCTTACAAACCATTTCCAATCAGAATAAACGGTTGTCTTAGTGCTGTGTAAACTGCCCCCATGCTTCTTTTAATTCTCTGTTCTTGCTGATAGTAAGCTCCCTCTACTTTTAATCTCCGCAAGCGAGTTTCTTCGCTTTCCTTGCTTTCCATCTCTGCGCGGATAATTTTTAAGGCTTCGCTGTAGGAATTCAATGCAGCTTGGTATTGTCCTAGCGCTTTGTAAATATCCCCCATATTAGCGAGGGTGTCTTCTTCTTCCTTTTCTGTAAAGCCTGCCCATCCGGCCAACCCTGCGATCACCTCTACTCTTTTCTGCCCAAAAGTAGTAAAAGTAGTAGCGATCGCACCTGTTACCTTTATGGACTTTTTCTTTGAGAGCGCGATCACCTACCTGTCGTACTATTGGTAAAGCTTGTTTATAATACTCCAGAGCAGTTTCCGGCTTTTCACGCCCTTTATTTTTGTAAGTGAACCCCATGATATTGAGGATTTTCCTTTGCAAAGGGCGATCACCAATCTCATGGGTAATGGCTAAAGCTTGCTCGTAGAATTTCAGTTTACCAAATAAGGGATGGGATAAGGCTAAACCAGAAGCTCCCTGAAAGATGGATGTAATATCTAAGCAAAATAGAGGACAAAAATAAGATTTTCCATTTTCGACATTTACAACCTGTGGAAATGATAAAATCCACACAGATTCTTGTTGATTTTGTTGCCCTATGGGTAGGTTTTTTTTGTAGTTCTGTAAATATACCTCTATCTATTAATACATGATTACCTAACAGCCTGACACCAGGTTGTTTTACAATCCAATCTAAAACTTTCTGACACCATCTTTATAATGCCACCTCATTTATAAAATAATCTCTGGAAAGATTATGACAAATAATTTATCTCTCTACCTTTTTGACAAATAATGTGTCGCCACGGACAAATAATTAGTGAATGTTTATGTACAAAAGCGGGAGATGGGACTCGAACCCACGACGTTCACCTTGGGAAGGTGACATTCTACCACTGAATTACACCCGCAAAAAGCAGCTAGCCATTAAGTTATAGCTGGCTTTTATTATACCACAATCTGCCAAGGCTGAATTTAAGAAGCAGATTTTTCTCGCTCTGATGGCAGGCTGATGACTTCATGTTCGCCAGATGCAGGGCGGGGTGGTTTTTTGCCGAAGCCGTAGCGCAATGTATTGATTATCCAGCCTTGGAAGTTATCAATATAGCTAAATATTACTGGCACTACTACGAGAGTTAGCAGTGTGGAAGTTGTGAAACCACCCATAATGGCAATTCCCATCGGTTGACGGACTTCTGAACCGACACCAATTCCCAATGCTAGAGGTAGAGTACCGGCAATTGTTGCCAATGAGGTCATCATAATTGGACGCAAACGTGACACACCAGCTTCTATGAGTGCTTGACGTTGGCTTTTGCCTTCTTGCATGTTGATGATTGTATAGTCCACTAACAGAATTGAGTTTTTAGTGACAACACCCAACAGTAGTACAATCCCAATTAAAGCATAGAGTCCTAAGGGTTTTTGCATCACCATCAAGGCTACTAGTGCGCCGCCTAAACAAAAGGGCAAGGCTGCCATAATTGATAACGGATGCAGGAAGTTGTTATACAGCAGCACGAGAATTGCATAGATGCAAAGAATTGCTAATCCCAAGGCGCTGCCAAAACCTCTGAATATGTCTTGCATAATTTTGGCACCACCGGAGGGTTGCTGCATTACTCCTGGGGGCAAGTTTTCCATGATCGGCAGTTTATTCACTGCTTGGACTGCTTCTCCGAGGGCGATACCTTGTAAGTTGGCTTCTACCGCAACTTGACGGGCGCGATCATAGCGGTTGATGGTTGCAGGGCCACTACCAAAGCGGATATCTGCAACTGCGATCAGGGGAACTAAACTGCCATTTTGACTGGGAACTTGAAGATTTTTGATATTGTTGATGTCTGCACGGGCTTTAGGATCAATTTGCACGCGAATGGGGATTTGCCGATCGCTTAAATTATATTTAGCTAAATTGGCATCGTTATCACCAATGGTAGCTAGGGAGGCTGTACGGGCGATCGCTTGCACTGTGACACCCAAATCGGCGGCGCGTTGGGGATCGGGTATTACCAGAATTTCTGGTTTCACCAAACTAGCGCTAGAAGAGACTTCCACTAATCCGCTTAAGGTTCGCATCTGCTTTTCTAGGGATTCTGCTGCTTGACTGAGGGCTTCGGGATTTTCACTCCGCAGAACTATTGATAAACCTTTACGGCTATCACCTGGTACTTGACTTTGGAAACTTATTCTCGCCCCTGGTATTTGTTGGAATAAAGGACGTATTTGCTCCTCAAACTGTTTTTGGGAAATTTTTCGTTCTTCTTTGGATTTGAGATTGACAGCGAGGGTGGCTGTATTTAAATCCTCAGTGGCTAATACTCTCTCAACCATAGGGTTTTCTCGGAGGATATTAGTTGTCTGTGTAACTACCTGGTTCATGTCTGCCAAGGTGGAACCAGGGGGAATTTCTATAGAAATGCTGGAAAGTCCGTAGTCACCATCATCGACGAACCCTTTGGGAATCAAGGGAACTAGCATCAAACTGGCAATGAAAAAAGCTAAGGCGATCGCCATTGTTGTTAATCTATGGCGTAATGCCCATTGTAATAGTGATTTATAAGGTTGAAATCCACGAGGCTTAATAGTGCTAACTTTTTGAGTTCTTTGTTTGCGCGTTGGTAGTTTAAACTTAAAATTGAATAATCGGATATATCGTGCCTGATTCTGCTCCGGTGTTCCTCTACTATGCGTATGGTCTTTATCCTTAAGCAAATACGCCCCCATCATTGGAGTGACCATCCGGGCTACCAAAGTTGAGAAAATTGTGGAAATAGCAACCGTAAAGCCAAATGGTTGGAAAAACTGCCCCGGAATCCCACCCATAAAGGCGACGGGCATAAATACGGCAATAATTGTTGCGGAAGAAGCCATCACGGCTAATCCCACTTCGTCAGAAGATTCATAAGCGGCTTGCATAGCTGATTTGCCCATTGCCATGTGCCGTTCCATGTTTTCAATTTCCACGACGGCATCATCGACTAAGTTACCGACTGCTAGGGCTAATGCTAACAATGTCATGTTGTTGAGGGTGTAACCTAACGCTTGCTGCACAGCAAAGGTGGGAATCATTGATAGGGGGAGGGCAACGGCGGTAATCAATGTGGCTCGCCAGTCCCGTAAAAATAGCATAATGACAATGACCGCCAGCACAGAAGCCTGAATCAATTCATCAATGGTGCTTTCGTAGGATTGGCGAACAACATCAGCCCTGGTAAAAATTAAATCCAGCTTCATATCTGGGGGGAGGGTTTTTGAGAGTTCTTTAACTGCGGCTTTGACTCCGGATTCCACTGTCACCATGACGCTACCAGTGCTGCGGAGAACCTGAAACGCTACCACTGGCTTGTTATTCAAGCGTGCAGTTTGCCTTACATCACCAAATTGATCCTCTACAGTACCCAAGCTAGATAAAGGTACAGAACTACCACCCGGTAGGACGATTTCGTAGGTTTTCAAAACATTGACACTGGCGGCGCTACCTAATGTCCGGATACTTTGTTCGCTACCACCTAATTCTGCACGTCCACCGGGTAAGTTAATATTCAAAGTGCGGATTTGGTCGTTTACCTGAGTGGCGGTAATACCTAAAGATTGCAAGCGACTAGGATCGAGGTTAATTCTGATTTCTCGGTCAACTCCACCCACACGTTTAATTTGGGCGACACCTTTGACTGCTAACAAGGCGCGGCTAATAGTTTGGTCTACGAGGTTGCTTAACTCTTCTACAGAACGGCGATCGGATTTGACAACGTAGGTTATAATCGGCCCGCCAGCAAAGTCTAAACGTTGAACAACTGGATCGTTGATATCCTGAGGCAAACTTTGGCGAATTTGGGCGATCGCATTTCGCACATCATTGGTGGCGCGATCGCTATTTGTCCCTAATAAAAAATTGATCGTCGTTGTAGAATTACCATCAGTCACCTTCGAGATCATGTTGTCGATATTGCCCAACCCCGCCACAGCATCTTCAATCTTCTTCGTTACTTGAGATTCAAGTTCCGCCGGGCCTGCACCTGGTTGTGTTACTTTTACCGAAACTGCGGGGACATCTACATTGGGGTTGGTATCTATCCCTAAGGAAATGAACGAAAACCAACCGACTATCGTCAAAATTAAAAATAAAACTATCGTGGGAACAGGTTTTTTGATCGACCAAGCAGAGATATTGAAGGACATAAATTAATTCAAAATTCAAAATTCAAAATTAGGAAACTTCAGACTTCATCCTTCACTGGATTTGCAACTACTAGTACTTTGTCGCCATCTTTGAGATAGCCTGCACCGCTAACTATCACGCGATCGCCTAATTTCAATCCGCTTTTGATTTCCACCCTGTTACCCTTTATAGGTTCTCCTAGTTCTACTTTCTGGGCGCGAACAATGTCTTCACCCGATAGCATGAATACAATTACACTGCCATCTGGTTGGGCTTGTACGGCTTTCTGCTGTACTGTCATGCCTAGGGCTGTATTGGTGGTAATGGCGGCGCGGGCAAACATCCCTGGTTTCAGCAATTTTGTCGGTGGTAAGTCGATTTTGACCGTTGCTTCGCGTCTTTGATCGTTTACCATCGGTTCTATCTCTCTGACTCGTCCTTGCATTTTGACAAGGCGATCGAGATCGGAGGTAATTTCTACGGATGCACCCACTTTTACCTGAGGGAGTTGAATTTCCGGAACTCGTGCTTGCAGTTCTAATTTGCGATCGCGAATAATTGAAAACAGCTTTTGGGTACCGCCAATAATATTGCCTACCTGAGTTTGCGGTGGTACACCTGTGACATCCCCGACTCTGGCGAGTTTTTCGGCAATAATTCCTGACACAGGCGCAACAACTAAGGTTTGTCCCAATTGAGTTTGCAACTGTCCTACCTTTGCTGCACTACTGCGAACATCAGCCCTGGCTTTGTTGACATTCGCTTGGGCAATGCTGGTATTTGCTTGACCACCACCAACATTTGCTTGGGCACTACGGATATTTTCTTCGGACAGCCGTACAGTTTCTCTAGCAGTTTTGACTGTGTAGGAACGAGTATCAAGTTCTTGTTGAGAAATCGCACCTGATGCAGCAAGTTGTTGATAACGCTGATAGTTTTTTTCGGCTTCTTCTAGCCGCGCCTGTGCTTGGGCTAAATCTGCTTGTCTTTGCTTGACGATCGCCAAATTTGATGACGCACTTGCTTGTTTAGATGTCACATCTGCTTGCTTAGATGCCATATCTGCTTGCTTAGATTCCATATCTGCCTTAGCTTGGCTAATTTGAGTTTGCAGAACAGAATCATCCAAAACCGCCAGTACTTGCCCTTTTTTGACAAAAGCGCCTTCTTGTACATTGTCAGGAATTTTTTTAATTTGCAGTCCGTTTGTTTGCGGTAGTACAGGAATCAAATCAGCGGCGGCGACACTACCAGTAGTGCCCAGAGTTTGAGTAACACTGGCATTTTCTACTTCTGCAACGGTAACTGTCATCGCTGGGTTAGCTTTTGATGGTGATTTCGCAACAGTATTTTGTTGACCAACTGGACGATGACTTAATATACCAATACTGCCAAAGGCGATCGCTAACCCTAAACCAGTCCCTAGCAACAACGGCATTAACCATAGGCGAGTTTGCCGATCATCTAGTTTTCGCCCAAAGTCAGCATCCTCAGCCCTCAATGGGTCTTCCATTCCGACTTCTGATGAACTTTCATCACCCACAGTCATACCTCTACCTCCTGTGATCTAAATACTCAACTGGTATTTTTTAAGATTAATTTAAATTTATTAAATTATCTGAAATTTGCCACCTTTTTTTGAGGCTCTGACTGTCATGGTTTCCAGTATACAAACATCACATAGGTTGTATTTTTATTACAATAGAAGAATATTTGCAATATATTTAGCTAATCAAAATATTGTCAATGGGTATTTGCACTGAATTACTATGATATTTTTAGTATTAAAATTATATTGACTAGCATTTATAATGCAAGGAAGTGAATACAGGTGCATATAATCCAAACTTTTCAAAATCTTTAGTTTTTTAAACAGGCTGAGTAATTCCTAATACCAATTCTGTATGAAGATGCACATAATCAAGACCCCCCTGTAGTCCCCCCTTGGCAAGGGGGGACGGCGTAGCCGGGGGGTAAATATATGCAGCTTCACAAAGAAACGGTATAAGTATTATTACTTTTACTGAAAATAGGAGATGAATATGGCTGGAATTGTATAAAGATTCGTAATTCTAGATTTACTGATGAGGCTTCGATGTCTCGTTATTTTTTAGCGTTTAACCCTTTTAGAGCAAAATTATTGGTACCTAAATAATAGAAGTAAAAAAACTAGATAGGGCTAAGGTACATCTATACAAAAGTGAATAATTTGTGGCAATGTATCTGACAAACAGAGTAGTAAGTAGAAATTTATGAGTGCTTTCAACTCAGTAAATTTTTCTCAAGCGCTTAATTTGAGCTATGGAGAAAAACAAATAACTTCGTATTTAGGGCTTTAGTCTTCAAAAAGATGCTTTTGAGTAGGGGATCAAACTCTTGTATTTTTCTTTACGTCTATGTGTGAAACAAAAAAAGATGTGGTTCATTTAAATGCTGATTTTTCAAGAGTGACAAGCCTTTTGAGATATGGGTGAGTAATTTTTGCAGAATACGTACTGAAGAACCATAATCAATAAATTCTTATCCAAGTGAGTCAAAACTAATGTTCAATGCTACAGAAATTTTAATTGATGCTTTTGTTAATCAAATTCGAGAAGGCTATCATCGCACCTATGGCGCTTTAAAACATGATTATCAAGATATCATCGCCTGGGCTGGTAGCATGGCTTTAGAAAATATTGCCAATAGTGATGCCTTATATCACAACGTTGAACACACAATTCTCGTCACCCTTGTAGGACAAGAAATTTTACGAGGTAAACATATTCGTGAGGGTGGTGTTTCCAGTGATGACTGGTTGCATTGTATTATCTCCTTAGCTTGTCATGATATTGGCTATGTCAAAGGAGTTTGTCGGCAAGACCAAGAAGCAGAAGGCTTATATGCTACAGGTAGAAATGACCAAATGATTTCTTTACCTGCTGGTGCTTCTGATGCCAGTCTTATACCCTATCATGTTGATAGAGGCAAACTGTTTATTGATGAACGTTTCGGGGGACACAAATTAATCGATGCCGAGGCAATTAAGTCTAATATTGAATTAACAAGGTTCCCCGTCCCGAAAGCTGAAGATCATCAGGATACACATAACTATGCAGGTTTAGTACGCGCAGCTGATTTGATTGGACAATTAAGCGATCCGCGTTATTTGAAGAAAATTACTTCTTTATTCTATGAGTTTGAAGAAACTGGGATGAATAAAATCTTAGGCTATCAAAACCCAGGCGATTTACGGAAAAATTACGCTAAGTTTTACTGGAATGGAGTCTATCCTTATGTTAAGGATGCATTACGTTACCTTTCGCTAACACAGCAAGGTAAACAAATATTAGCTAATCTTTACTCGAATGTGTTTGTTGTGGAACATGAAAAACAACAAGAAGAATTACGGTTAATAGCTAATAGTCATTAGTCATTTGTCATTTGTCATTTGTCAAGGGTCAAAATTAATTATGATGGACTTATAATTTTGACTTTTGACTTTTGAGAGACGCGATTAATCGCGTCTCTACGACTTTTGACTTATTTCAGGGCTTGACTATTAACCCTTGACCCTTGAGTATTAACTATTAACCCTTGACTATTTATCAAAACTATGGATTGGTGGCAACGACTTAAAAAGAACCCTTTGGCGCGATTTGGGGCGATTGTGCTGTTGATTTTCTATTTAGCAGTAATTGCAGCGGATTTTGTCGCCCCTTATGATCCTTATGCTTCACAGCCAAATGGTTCTCTGCTACCACCCACAAAAATTTATTGGGCTTCACCATCAGGACAGGTGATCGGGCCTCATATTTATCCGACGACTCAGGGAAATACCAATTTAGAAACAGGCGATCGCAAATTAGTTGTAGACTTCAAAAAGCCCTCACCTCTACGTCTATTTGTCTCAGGGCCAGAATATCGCCTGTTTGAGATGAGTTTACCACTGCCACCCAAGTGGGACGAAGTGACGATTTTTTCAGGTATCCCTTTAAATTGGCATTTATTTGGCACAACTGGCGAGGCAAAATTTAACATCTTAGGTACTGATGACCAAGGACGCGACCAATTCAGCCGCTTAATGCATGGGGGTCGCATTAGTATGTTTATTGGGATTTTTGGGATTATCATTACCTATCCCTTGGGTTTGCTAATTGGTGGGATTTCTGGCTATTTCGGTGGTGTAGCTGATAGCATCATCATGCGGTTAGCAGAATTACTCATGACTTTTCCCAGTATTTATCTTTTGGTAACCTTGGGAGCAGTTTTACCAGCAGGTTTAAGCAGTACTCAACGCTTTTTGTTGATTGTGGTGATTACTTCCGTAATTAGCTGGGCTGGTTTAGCAAGGGTAATTCGCGGCCAAGTATTATCAATTAAAGAGCGAGAATTTGTGCAAGCAGCAAGAGCAATGGGAGGTAAACCAATGTATATTATCCTCCGTCACGTGTTGCCACAAACTGCTACCTATATAATTATCTCTGCCACATTATCTGTTCCCAGCTTTATCAGCGCCGAAGCTGTATTAAGTCTCATAGGTTTAGGAATTCAACAACCAGACCCCTCTTGGGGAAATATGCTGTCTTTGGCAAGCAATGCTTCAATTTTGGTGCTACAACCTTGGCTAATCTGGCCACCAGCCGTGCTAATTATCCTCACAGTGCTAGCTTTCAATTTACTAGGCGATGGGCTAAGAGACGCACTCGATCCTCGCAGTTTGCGACGCTAAACTTATTATTTCATTAAGGGAAAAGGTTAAAGGTTTTTTCTTTCCCCATTGCCCGTTTTCCCCCTTTCCCCTGAACCGAAAATTATTGAGACTCATCCTCAAGGACGCTGTACCAACACCTTGGGGCAGATGACACTAACCAGTAAATCAGTATCCAATATATCAGAGGCGAGTAATATGCTGGGATAAGGAGACTGATGGCATGAGTTGGCAAGCGATTTGGGGATTATTCCAAGAGACTTTCAAAGAATGGCAAGAGGATAAAGCCTCACGGTTAGCAGCAGCCTTAGCTTATTACACGATATTTGCGATCGCACCATTGCTGATTATTGTAATTGCGATCGCAGGAGCAGTTTTTGGCGAAGAAGCCGCCAGGGGTGAAATTGTTCGCCAAATTCAAGGTTTAGTTGGGAGACAAGGTGCAGAATTTATCGAAACAGCCATTAAAAATGCCAACCAACCCCAGACTGGAACTATAGCTTCTATCATTAGTATCCTAGTTCTGCTGTTGGGTGCTACAGGTTTGTTTAACGAGTTGCAAGATGCACTCAACACAATTTGGGAAGTAAAGCCAAAACCAGGCCGGGGCGTTAACACTATGGTTCGCCAGCGTGTTTTATCATTCACTATGATTTTAGGAATTGGCTTTTTACTCCTAGTTTCTTTAGTAATGAGTGCAGCTTTGACAGCACTAGTAACTTTTTTTAGTAGCATAGTACCGGGTGTTGATTTCATCTGGCAAATTGTGAATTTTCTCTTGAGTTTTGCCATTACTACAATACTCTTTGGACTAATTTTCAAAGTTTTGCCAGATGTCAAAATTACTTGGGGTGATGTTTTAATTGGCGCTTCTATCACCTCACTTTTATTTTCTATCGGTCGATTTTTGTTAGGACAGTATTTAGGTAACGGTAGTTTTGGCTCAACCTATGGTGCGGCTGGTTCGCTGGTAGTTATCCTAGCTTGGATTTATTACGCTGCTCAGATTCTGTTTTTTGGTGCTGAGTTTACCCAAGTTTATGCAAGAAGATATGGTAGTGGGATTATCCCTACTAAACATGCTGTACCCCTTAATAATAATAGTTCCACTAATCAAGGGATAAATGATAGCATTACTAATGAGCCTAGGCCATCTTCTTCCCGTAAAAAGTCATCTTCTAACATTATTAATCGCATCATGCGGTCATTTGCTAAACCTAAAAGCGTAAAACATAGAAGAAGAGATTAATTATTACTATTAATCAATAAATATGATTTTGTAGGTTGGGCACTAATCTTTCGTTCAAAGCTTAATATAGCTGGTGACTATCCTAAGCTTTACTACTACGGTTGACGACATTTATACCAATTTGAAAAAACAATACGACGGATTAGTAGGGGCACGACAATGTTGCGCCCTCACGAATAATTTATGTGCCGCAAACATTATTTGAATTGCCATAAAAGCCAAAATATCATAGCTATTCTGGCTTTTTATGCCATTGCCCATCATCGCCTTTTTCGTAATCCCGTTTCACTGCACCCCAAGCAACACGAAAGGCGCTTTCTTCCTCACTATACTCTTCTAAAGCATTATTAAACGCTGCTCGAAAAATTTCTTGGGCGTGCTGAGGTAAGTGTTCTTTTACTGAATCTGGTAAGTCTTTAATATCTTGATAAGGCATATACTTCACTCCCTTATTTGAGTGCTACCAGCTTGTTTATAGAACATAAAATTAGAATTTGTTTTGCGGTTAAGAGGAAAGGGTGAAAGGTTGGTACTTTTCCCATTTCCCATTTCCTTTTTTCCCTTAACCGAAAAGTATTGCGTCCTAACACACCTTACAAATGTATGGTTTGTGCTGCAAAATTTGCTTGACTATCCCAGTAATCAGCCTTATGAATCTGCACCTTTAGCAAAGCGAGATCAGATTCATCTAATCCTTTATGAAACCAAGCTTCGAGTTCTGGCTTCCATAGTTCTTGCATCTTGTTGCGGTCTTTGACTAATTCTGCAATACCTGATATTGAAACATATCGCTGTTGGTTAGGTGAGGAGAAACTGACATTGACTTGCTGACGATGCTCAATTTCAAACACTTTATGGGAACTAGCATTGGTAAAAAACCACAGTGTACCATCAGACTGAATTTCACAACTTTTATCCATAGGACGACTGTGTAAGCTACCATCCTCATCGACTGTAGTTAACATACTACAACCAATATCTTTAATCAGTTCGCGCAGTTGATAAATATGTTGATTTTTGTCGGTAGAGGTTGTCATTTACCGTACTCTTTTATTGAGGTTTTTCACTGAGGTGAGAATTTCGATTACACCTTGTTTTCGTGGTTAGGAAATTCCTCTTTTAGTATCAACATATTTTATTTTGAATTACCTGAGCCTATAGATAGAATTATTTTCACTTCAATTCTTTTTTTTATACCTATAGAGATATATGCCAACCTAAATTATTCGTTAAAAGTTAGAGGTTGTTTTAAAAGTGCTTGGCTGTGATTCTAGGCACTTATTGAGCCTCTCTACCCCCCTGAAAAAGGGGAGAATTAGAATTAAAATCCCCCTTTTCAAGGAGGATTTAGGCTAATATCTTGCACTATAGCAATCCTAAATGATTTACGAACAAGGCATATACTGTTTTAATTTAGGGA
>JAVRCF010000062.1:0-49243 GCA_034530935.1 Aulosira sp. DedQUE10
GTGGAATCTCCAGGGGCAGGAGTTGCAAACCCTTAAAGGTCATAGCAATTCGGTCTTGGGCGTGGCATTCAGCCCCAACGGTAAAACCATTGCCTCTGCCAGTGATGACAACACGGTGAAGTTGTGGAATCTCCAGGGGCAGGAGTTGCAAACCCTTAAAGGTCATAGCAATTCGGTCAGGGGCGTAGCATTCAGCCCCGACGGCAAAACCATTGCCTCTGCCAGTGATGACAAGACGGTGAAGTTGTGGAATCTCCAGGGGCAGGAGTTGCAAACACTTAAAGGTCATAGCAGTGCGGTCAATAGCGTGGCATTCAGCCCCGACGGCAAAACCATTGCCTCTGCCAGTGATGACAACACGGTGAAGTTATGGAATCTCCAGGGGCAGGAGTTGCAAACCCTTAAAGGTCATAGCAGTTGGGTCTGGGGCGTGGCATTCAGCCCCGACAGCAAAACCATTGCCACAGCAAGTGATGACAAGACGGTGAAGTTGTGGAATCTCCAGGGGCAGGAGTTGCAAACCCTTAAAGGTCATAGCAATTCGGTCAGGGGCGTAGCATTCAGCCCCGACGGCAAAACCATTGCCTCTGCCAGTGATGACAAGACGGTGAAGTTGTGGAATCTCCAGGGGCAGGAGTTGCAAACCCTTAAAGGTCATAGCAATTCGGTCAGGGGCGTAGCATTCAGCCCCGACGGCAAAACCATTGCCTCTGCCAGTGATGACAAGACGGTGAAGTTGTGGAATCTCCAGGGGCAGGAGTTGCAAACACTTAAAGGTCATAGCAATTCGGTCTGGGGCGCGGCATTCAGCCCCGACGGCAAAACCATTGCCTCTGCCAGTGATGACAAGACGGTGAAGTTGTGGAATCTCCAGGGGCAGGAGTTGCAAACACTTAAAGGTCATAGCAATTCGGTCTGGGGCGCGGCATTCAGCCCCGACGGCAAAACCATTGCCACAGCAAGTAATGACACTACGGTGAAGTTGTGGAATCTCCAAGGGCAGGAGTTGCAAACCCTCAAAGGTCATAGCGGTCGGATCTGGGGCGTGGCATTCAGCCCCGACGGCAAAATTATTGCCATAGCAAGTTCTGACAACACGGTGAAGTTGTGGAATCTCGATTTGGATGACCTAATGGTGAAGGGTTGCGCTTGGGCACGTGATTATTTGCACAATAACCCCAATGGTAAGGGGGAGAGGGGGGTGTGTGTTGGGGTGGGGAGGTAAGGGGATGAGGGGGGAAGGGAGAAGGGTGAAGATGCGATCGCATTTCCTCATCTCAAGCATCAGTGTAATATGAACTGCCTGCTTGGTGAGTAACAAAAATTTTGCTGTTCATAACGAACGTTGTCACGTTCGTTATGAATGCAATCGCTTTCGTTATGAACGTCGTCATGTTGGTTATGAATGTGATCGCTTTCGTTATGAACGTTGTCCTGTTGGTTATGAACGTGATCGCTTTCGTTATGAACGTCGTCACGTTGGTTATGAACGCGATCGCTTTGTTTATGAACGTTGTCCTGTTGGTTATGAACGCGATCGCTTTCGTTATGAACGTCATAATTTTACTGACTACAGCTTGTCAATTTGCAGGATGTGATGAATTGTGCGATCGCATTTGCTGATTTCAAGTATTAGGGTAATGCGATCGCATCTTTTGACACTGATGTAACCCTAGCCCAACTAAAATAAGTTTAAGATGCTAGACAGGAGTTCGTGGCAATGAGTAAGCTGGTACTGCCAAATCTTCAGGGTAAGCAAATGGGGCAAGTAATAGTTACCCTCACTGTCACAAATCGAATTGATCGAGTTTTGGCTCAACGAGGTTTCATTTCTGTTGAGGAAGTTCGCTCTTGTACCCTTGATAATGTTTTAGTGAATACAGGTGCAACCTTATTGTGCTTACCTACTAGTATTATTAGTCAATTAGGTTTAGTCTCAGGTGAAGAAGCTCAAGTAGAGACGGCTGCGGGAGTGCGGCAGGGGCGGATTTTCCGAGATGTTGAATTAAGTATTGGAGAACGTCAAGGCACTTTTGATTGTTTGGAACTTAGAGAAGTACCTTATGCTCTTTTGGGTGTTACGCCAATGGAAGTTTTAGGGTTAGAACCAGATCTGAAAAATCGGAAGTTACGGATTTTACCGATGAACTCTGAGCAAACCTATCTGAGTAATTTGTAAGCGATCGCCTGTTTGGTTTACAGTGGTTTTCATGTATTTTAACTACATCTATCATGAGGGCACAGCAGTGCCGTGCCCCTACAAAGTTTTTCCCTTCCCCCTTTCACCCTTCCGCTTTCCCCCAGCCTTCACTCCGCACTATTGCGCGAGATTGGCAAACTAATTGTAAATATACTGCCTTCTCCCAAGCGCGATCGCACGCTGACGCTACCACCCATCCCTTCAATCAAGGTTTTAACAATCGATAAGCCTAAGCCAGAACCGCCAGTAGAACGGGTGCGGGTTTCGTCTACGCGGTAAAATCGCTCGAAAATCCGGGCTTGGTGTTGCAAAGGTATACCATAACCTTTGTCGTCAACTTGAATAATCGCTTCTTTATCTTGCTGATTTAACCTGACAATCACGGGAGTCTCAGCTTCCGAATACTTCACTGCGTTATCAACCAAGTTCAACAATACTTGTTTAAGGCGGTTATAGTCGGCTTTTACTTCAATGAGTTGATTGGGTGATTCAATCATGATAGTGCGATCGCAATATTTCTGCGCCATCCCCACAACTTCGGCAACTAAGTCATTTAGCACGCAGGGATTCATGCGAAAATGCAAATGACCACTATCAGCCCTAGCTAAATCAAGTAAGTCTTGCAGCAGCCTGATAGTATGTTCTGCTTCGACAGCCGCAGTTTCTAAAGCTTCTACTTGGGTTGGTGTTAAATTACTTTTCCGCCGCAGTACGCTTTGTAAGTAACCATGCACAATCGTTAATGGTGTGCGTAACTCGTGAGAAACGTTACTAACAAACTGTCGCTCTTGCTCCCACGATTCCGAAAGCCGGGATAAGAGCATATTAAAGGTTTGCGCTAATTCCTTGACTTCGCTGGGTGCTTGTTCAATCGATAACTGCGCCTCTGGTAAATCGGCGGCAGAAATCACAGAAGTCATTTGACTAAGCTGACGCAGAGGTTGCAGGGAACGCTGGATGTAAAGTGCGATCGCTAAAGAAATTACTACAATTATCAACAGACTAGCAACCCCTAAACTATGTACCAGCGACAAAAACATTGTTTGTTCGCGGGTAATATCTTTAACTACAAATAGCTTCCCCAGTTGCTTACCCTGTACTTGCAAAGCAGCACCACATAAAACAAAGTAACGCTGCTTCACTTTGGTAACTTCCGGTTTAACAGACATCTCTGTTAAAGACATTAACTCTGATGTCGTTGCATCCGATAGCTGATTCCAATTAGTAGATTTCGCAATAATTTTATTATCAGGGTTTTTTATCCAGATAAATGTATCGGTATCAATTAAGTTATTTATAGACTTGTCTAAACCACTGGCTGGTGGCATCATTTCACTATAAAGTTGCACATCACGCGGTAAGCGATCGGCGATTTGTTCAATATGACGTTTATGGTTATCAATTAAAATATTCTGCATTTTAAAGCTAGTCCAGATAGAGAGGCTACCTAATCCCAAAGCTGAAAATGCGGCAATGCCAACCGTTAGGCGTAACCGTAATGAAAAAGGATCTATTTTTTGCCAAATGTTGCCGATTTTTTTCACTTTCAATACTACTCAGTTCAGCATTTTTAAATCAGAATTTTATTTGGGGTAAAAGGGAAACTCTTAAGAGGTTGTTTTAAAAGTGTTTGGCTGTGACTTTAGGCACTTATTGATCCCCCCTAACCCCCCTTAAAAAGGGGGGAAACTTCTTAAAGTCCCCCTTTTTAAGGGGAGCCACTGCGTTGGGCGGGTTCCCCGACTTGTAGCAAGTGGCATGGATTTAGGGGGATCTAAAAGTATTTGATACATCGCTAAGGACTTTTCAAACATCCTCTAAAGGTTTTTTCTTTTCCCCTTTCCCCCTTCCCCAATTATTTTCCTACTTCAGGCGTTGGTGCCCCACAAGTTTTATTGACATAATCACACTGATAAATGTAGGGTTCTTGCCAACTTAAGGGAATTCCAAGTAAGTCTCTTGTACCTGTTAAGCCTTGTCCGATAAACAATAATAAAGCCACGCAGTTTAAAATTGTATGCACAATCCGCCAGCGATTGGATCTATCTTGATAAATATCTTGGACAATCGCCAAGGAAAAAATCATCAGTAAGGCTGCAGTAATACCAATATAGTAATGTGACCAATACCATTCTTTAGTGAGGCGATAAACTCCATCTTGACAGCCAAGAATCACTAAACCCGCACCAGTTAAAGTTGCAAAAATTCCCCGCCATAATCTTTGCTTTGCTTTATAGAGTAACACTAAAGAGATAAGAGTTGCAGCAAACATCAAGACGATGAAAATTACTTGAAAAGTCGCAGTAGTCCACAATTGATGTTTGACAATATTTTTGCCAATAGCATAGGCTAGACCGATTAAAGTTAAGCCAACAACTGCACTTGTTAGCGACTCGCCTAACTTTTTATGTTCTGAACCAACCACCGGGGGTATTTTGCTTTTACCTCCAGCTAAATTTTGTAAACGACGTTGGCGTGTTTGCCATGCAAAATTTACCACAGTTCCAATGAGAGGAAAGACAAAAATCACTGCGATCGCTGGATGTATCAATCCTAAAAAATCAGCTATTTCCATATCACACCTGGTTTTAATTCGTAATTAATAAATTCATTATTTGTAGGGTGTGTTATGCCTTATAGCAACGCGCCTTTAATTATTGATGGTACGTCGGTGCGCTGCGCGACAACACACCCTACATTTAAGCTTTTTTGAGATTTGTCTGATTTGAGGCGCTTTCGTTGGCACAGCCTATAGTTATCAGCGCAACGAGACTGATAATAGCTAAATGCTTAAACTTCATAGCGTTTATTTCCTCAAATTCCTTCCTACAAACAATTTAAGGCTTTTCGCTGTTGATAAAATTAGTGTATGCTGAGAATTTGTTAAAAATTTAGGCTGTTGATGTTTATCTAGAGCAATCCAATTTGATTCTTGAAAAGATACAAATTTATCTGCGTACCCTGCGGGAAGCTGCCCTTCAGACATCTACATCTGTGTTCATCCTCTGATATCGGCGGTTAATTATTTCTTGTTCTCGCCAATGTGGAAATCGCTATATTAATGCCACGATTAAAGGGCACAGCAATGTTGTGCCCCTAGGAAAGATGTGATTCAAATTAATGAAACCTGCTTGAATATTTACTAGTGAAGCATCCTAAAACTGAGACATTTTTTATTCGGAAATCCCTTAGTTAGCGATCGCCTGAACGAAGATATAGTTCAGAAGGGGAAGAATTGCAGCAAGACTGAGCCAAGACTACCTACAAAGTCAAAAAAGCTGGGTTTGCCGACATTGACTTTACCATCTGGGGGTGTTTGTAGTTCTTTAATAAAAGCTTGGGATGTTTGGATGCCAGAACTATTTTGTTGAGACGTAAATAGCTTTTCGGCAACTTGGGCATCTTGGAATGCGCCTTGACGGTCTAATATTTGGTAACGAGCAATACCGCGAGCTAAGTATGCTCCTGCATAGTCGGTTTTGGTGGCGATCGCTTGGTTAAAATAATCAATAGCTTGGTGGACGTTGCCTTTTTGCCCTTCTGCTACACCCCAAGCATAAAATTCTTCTGGTGTGGCAATTTGCGCTGGTATACCAACAGCACCTTGTAGGTAAGTGCTATTAAGGTTGACTCCATTTAAATCTGCATTGACTAAATAGCTATTTCTTAAGTCTGCACCTGCTAAATTTGCCCCAGTAAGTTTAGCACCACTCAGATTTACGCCAAATAAGCCAGCACCACTTAAGTTTGCACCTCTTAAATCAGCACCGGTTAAGTTTGCACGGCTGAGGTTAGCACCGGCAAGATTGGCTCCGCTTAAATTGGCTCCTGATAAGTCAGCTAATACTAAACCCGCATTTGTCAGGTCACAATTTTGACATTCTTTATTTGCCAATAAATGTCTAATATGTTCAGAACTTGCTGCTTGGGCGCTCGTTGTCCCGCTAACCAGAGTTAATAATACCGTTGTGGCTAGAATTTGGCTTTTCATAATCGCTGCCGCCATATTAGTTACTTAATACTCAGCTTGCGCTGCGGTATATTTATACTTCAGCTTATGATATGGGCAATCTCAGCTATGTGCCATCTGTAGTATTATCAATTACTTAGCAAGCTGGCTAACAGTGAACCCTTGAGGATATATATTGATGCTACCAGTGGTTTGGGTTGGGGCAGACCAACTCATTTTTGTAAATAAAACAAGACTTAACGTGAGGCCAACTGCCAGTAATAATTTTTCAGACATATATAATTACTCCCCACACCTGCCAGGCGATCGCTGAAATCTCAGCTTGTCTGTAAGTATGATTTATTTTCTAGCAAAGCTAAGTGATAAATGCGAGTATTCCCTGTGATATATATCTTAGGGTAGAGTGATAGCGATCGCACTTTGGGGCTGGGGACAATACGCTTGGGTTAAGGTGATGAGAGCATCTTTTGGGGGATTCTCCCCCAAGCCCCCGATTGAGGGACGGTTGCGTCCCCCAAACCCCCTCCAAAATTACTGTTCTGTTTTTTGTTGAGTAACTAGTTTTTTGGCTTTGTTGTCAATTAATTTTCTTGGGGACTTCCAGAAAATAAATTATGCAATGAGTCAGAGCAAATATCATCATGGAATTCTTCCTCCCCTGCTTCAAGAGCTCCCCCAGCCTCCCCTGCTCACCAAAGTGATTGTATATTTTTTAGTTGGAAGTCCCTTAACTGAACTGTATTGGGGCTGGGGATTGGCGATTGGGAGGACAAGGAGGAACTAATCACTTTTGAGTCTTGACTCTTGACTTTTGACCCCATAAACTAAGCCTGCTTACAACCAAGGATACAGGTGAAGCAGGCTTATTTTGTGTTCTATGAGTTCCGCAGGAGCAGGCTGACGGAATTATATATATAGATGATGATTCGGATAGTCGGATTTGGTTAAGGGAAAAAAGGTGAATTCAAACCTTTCCCCCTTACCCTTTCCCCTTTCCCCCTAGTAACTTAACCGATGAAGTTTAAACCACCTGTGGCGGCGATGACTCCAGCGATCGCACTGGCTGCTAGAGAAGTCAGTGCTGTACCAAATAGCCACCAAGCTGCACTAGCAACGGTTTTTTTGGTTTCTTCAACTTGCTTTTTAGCTTGGTGTTGAATGGCTTTGATGCGTTTTTGTGTTTCCTGTTGGATGCGTTCGGCTCGATGTAAGACGCTATCTCGCGCTGATTCTATTTGGTTGATGATGCGGTTAGCATCTTCCTCGGAAATATCTTGGCGAGAACTGATTAGCGCAACTAAGGTGTCACGATCAAAATGGCTAAGGCGATCGCGTAAAGCTTCAAATCCAGCTTGCGGATCGTCAAAGACTTTCGTAAAGTCTTGCTGGATGCTTTCGTAGTTGAGTTCGGGACGATCCAAGGCGTTGAGATAGTTGCGAATTTTCCCGAAAGCGCCATCAATGACTGATTGTACTTTTTCCCGAATCTGCTGATATTGCTTGCCTAGGGAATCAGCAACAGACAAGATTTGATCGACAATTTGGTTGGCTTCCTCTTCCGAGATATCTTCTCGTTGAGATAGTAACGCCACAATTGTCGAACGGTCAAATCTGGATAAGCGTTCAGCTAAATTCCCAATTCCCAAGCGTGGATCTTGCAGCAGTATTTGCAAATCGCGCTTGATACTGTCGGGGTTGAGTTCTTCTTTGTTGGTGTGACGCAGGTAGTTTTCGAGACTCTTTTCAAAATCTATCACCCGTTGGGTGGTGCGGTTCACCAAGCGTCGTGGTGCTTTGACAATACTATTAATCGCTTCTTGGAATTGATCGATTGTCTGATTAACTTGTTCTTCGCTCAAGCCTTCGCGTTGGCTGAGGAGTTTTACCAGAGTATCACGGTCAAATTGCGATAGGCGATCGCGTAATGCGACAGCACCTTGTTGTGGATCAGCCAGTAAGGTTTCTAAATCTCGTCTAATACCTTCGGGGTTGAGTTCTTCCAAATTGGTATTGCGGAGATATTCTGCAATCTTGGTGCTAGTTTGCTCGTATTGTTCTTTGGCTCGATCTGCTAACTCTTGGGGTGCTTGCAAGATATTATCTCGTACACCTTCTAGCTGATCGATAGTTTGATTGATTTGCTCTTCGCTCAAATCTTGACGCTGAGATAGCAGTTGTACCAGAGTATCACGGTCAAATTGCGAAAGGCGATCGCGCAATAAGCTAATCCCTGCTTGTGGGTCTTCGAGTAAAGTTCTAAAATCGCGTTTGATACCTTCAGGATTAAGTTCATCCTTGTTAGTATTCCGCAGGTAGTCTTCTACTCGTTGGCGTAGTTCAGCAGTTTTTGCTTGTGCTTGGTCTTGCAATTCTCTAGCACGATTCAATACAGAATCACGAGTGCTTTCGAGTTTGCCAACAATATTATTCGCTTCTTCTTCGCTAATATCTTGACGCTGAGACAGCAACTGTACAAATGTATCACGGTCAAATTGCGAGAAGCGTTGTTGTAAATCTTCAACCCCAGCTTGTGGATCTTCTAGCAACTTTGTAAAGTCACGTTCAATACCTTCAGGATTAAGTTCTTCTTTTCCTGTGGAACTTAGATAGTTTTCGATCCGGTTTTTGAAGCCTTGGCTTTGTTCCTGATCTGTTGACTGTTGGACAGTTTCTAAAACTTCATGACGAATGCTTTCTAGCTGCTCGACAATTTCATTTAGCTGATCTTCTTTGATATCATCTCGCCGCATTAACAAACTGCGAAGATAGTCTTGATTGATTTCCTCTAACTGTCTGCGCGTGGTTGCGGGATCTGCTTCTGGATCGTAGATGACATTTTGGAATTCATCTTTAATTGTCAGGTGGTTAAAATGCCAAGGCAAAGACTTTGAGATATACTCCTCTACATCTGCTTTAATAGTATTGCGGCTTGATGAAGGTAGTTTCTCTGCTATTTGCTCGGTAGTTTTATCGGTGAACTTTTGCAGTTCTTGGGTAATTTTCTCAACGTCTATATCTTGAACTTTGTCTTTTAGTTTTTGTAACTGATTGGTAATTTTGTCCACATCTACGCCAGAGAGGTTTACCCTATCCAGGACGGTGGGGATAGCAGCACCTACACCATATTGAACTGCTTGCTTAATTACGCCATTGCTCCCATTACCATTTCCGCCAACTGCAACTAATTGCTGAAGTCGTTCGCCTAAATTTTCTGACTTCAATTCTTCAGGTGTAGCAGACTTGAGCAAATTAATTACTTGCTCTGTGGGATTTTTACGCGATGAAGCTTGTGTCCAAGCATCTTGTAATTGGTCAGCTATTTTATTGATATCGCCTTGGGACAAGTTTGTGCGACTGCTAATTAAATCCACAAATGTTTGCCGATTTACATTGCGTAGCACATCACTATTAGCGATTCCTTGAAAATCAACATCGCTGAGTATTTTATCAAATTGAGAGCGAATGTCTTTTAAATCTAGGTTTGGTATTTGCAGCGAACTTAAGGAACTTTGGAGTGTATTTCTAATAGTGTCAGGGTCAAAACCTGAAGTTAATTCTCGCCGTACAGCAGCGGTGATTTCCTCCGCCGTGGAAACCATCTGTCTTTGCGCCACATTCGCACCGATACCAGCAGTTGCAGTACCCATCAGAGTTTGCAAACCAGAAGTCAAGGTGTTGGCGAGAGAACCAATTAAGGAACCGATTGCTGATGAACCAAACCAAACTACCAATGAAAAAAAGGCAGACCAGATGACTACACCAATGATGGCTCCAAAAAGGGCACTTTGAATTAAACTCAGTTTTACTGCTAGAAAACAAGCAATAAATAAGGCGATACTAGCAGTAATTAATGCCCACACACCAACTTTAGCTTCTACTTTGCGGATTGAATGACCCAAACTTTCTGAGCTATCGTCATCATCCGAATCATTATCCCAGGATGCAATACCAACAGCTACAGAAAAATTTGTTAACAATAATTGAAAGGCTAATGCCATCAACGTACCAGCCAAAAATGCCACTAAAAATTTAGGACTTGAAAAGACAAGTGACACTCTTTCTGGACTGATAACTTCTGGTATGCTGTTTGTGGTTGTGATTCCTAAAGGTAGCCAGCCCCATCTCAACATAGTTTCAAAACTTTGAAACATAGTATTTTCTCTCTTACTTTCGATGGTTCATTTTCCATTTCTCTAAGAAATGGCTTAGTTATGATTCTAGTTAGTAGTTCTACTGGCATACACTTTCCTAAGTCATAAATCTATTAGCCACAAGTGGGATTTCTCACTGAATAAGTATATATAACATTCGGTTGATATGGCATACACATTCATATATTGCTAATCAATAACAACCGGACATAATTTATATTTTTTAATGTAAATTTTTATTCTAATTGTATAGAAATAATTAATCAATTCTTAATTATGTATTTATAAATAGAATGCTACTGAAGAATCTCAATAGTAAATAAACGATTTTAGCAAAACCAGACTGGAATTTAGGTAAAGGAGAAAACAAAAATAGCTATTTAACAAGAAGAAGTTTAGACCATCAAACAAAATATCTATATCCAATGATAGAGGAATAATTTCTTCCAAATGATTGATGAAAAATAATTATAAAAAAGCATAAATAGTTATTAGCTGAGCTTAATAAATTTTGTTGTTTAAGTAATTTTCTTATTAGGAGAAAGCAATGGCTGTAGTTAGACGTGCTATAGGGGTATTTCATAATCGTCATGATACCGAACAAGCACTGCAGGAGTTGAGCAATTCCGGCATTGTTATGGATAAAGTCTCTGTAATTGCCAGAGATGGCGATCACAACGGTGAAATTGCCGGCACTCCAGTCACAGAAAAGGTTGGCGATAAATCTGATGAAGGTGCAAAAGTCGGAGCAGTTTCCGGTGGTGCTTTGGGCGGTTTGACTGGCTTATTAGTAGGTCTTGGTAGTTTAGCCATCCCAGGAATTGGCCCGATCATGCTCGCCGGCGCAGCAGCCACAGCTTTAGCCACAACTATAGCAGGCGGTGCTATCGGTGCAGCCGCAGGTAGTTTACTTGGGGGATTAATTGGTTTAGGAATTCCCGAAGAACGAGCCAGAGTTTACAACGAACGAGTAGAGCGAGGCGGCTATCTGGTCATCATAGATGGTACAGACGAAGAAATTGCTCGAGTCGAACCAATTCTCAGACGCTGGAATATTGACGAGTTCAATGTTTATGATCGTCCCACTAGCGAATATGTAACTAGGGATGAGGTTCCGCCTGCGCCTGTAGGTACTCACAGAGATGTTCACACCAATAAACGGGCAATTGGTGCATTTGCTCATCGCCGTGATGCAGAAGCCGCACTCACAGAACTGCGAGATGCAGGTTTCCCCATGAGTCGAGTCTCGATCATTGCCAAAAATACCGATGGCGATCGCATTGCTGGCGTGAATACTAATGTAGATAGAAACGTCGGCGCTGGCAATAAAGCAGATGAAGGTGCAAAAGCAGGTGCAGCTACAGGTGCAGCCCTGGGCGGTTTAGGTGGTTTACTAGTCGGTCTAGGTGCATTAGCAATTCCCGGAGTTGGCCCTGTAATTGCAGGCGGTGCAGTAGCTACAGCCTTAGCTACAACAGCCGCAGGTGGTGCTATTGGTGCAGCCGCAGGCGGGATTGCAGGTGGACTCGTCGGCTTAGGAATTCCCGAAAATCGGGCGCGAGTTTACAACGATCGCTTCCAAAGAGGTGATTATTTAGTTATTGTTGATGGTACAGAAGCAGAAATCCATCAAGCCCAAGCCATTCTCCAACGCAGAGGAATTGAAGAATGGGCAGTGTATGATGCTACTGATCTAGATAGAGTGCATCAACATCACGATAGACCAGTTGGCGATGTCCGCGGCCATAAACGGGTAATTGGTGTATTTGCTCATCGCCGTGATGCAGAAGCCGCACTCACAGAACTGCGAGATGCAGGTTTCCCCATGAGTCGAGTCTCGATCATTGCCAAAAATACCGATGGCGATCGCATTGCTGGCGTGAATACTAATGTAGATAGAAACGTCGGCGCTGGCAATAAAGCAGATGAAGGTGCAAAAGCAGGTGCAGCTACAGGTGCAGCCCTGGGCGGTTTAGGTGGTTTACTAGTCGGTCTAGGTGCATTAGCAATTCCCGGAGTTGGCCCTGTAATTGCAGGCGGTGCAGTAGCTACAGCCTTAGCTACAACAGCCGCAGGTGGTGCTATTGGTGCAGCCGCAGGCGGAATTACAGGTGGACTCGTCGGCTTAGGAATTCCTGAAAACCGGGCGCAAGTATATAGCGATCGCTTCCAAAAAGGTGACTATATAGTTATCGTTGATGGTACAGAATCAGAAATCCATCAAGCCGAAGCCATTCTCAAACGTCGCGGAATTGAAGAATTGGCAGTCTACGACGCTACCGATGTAGACAGAGTGCATCACCATGACAGACCAGTTGTTGATCATAATCACCCTCATTATGCAGGTGATGTTAATAGAGATGAGCCTGCTGTAGTCATCATTGATCGCCGCGATGAAACCATCTAACCCAAATTAGTTAGCATTTGCCAAAAATTTCAGCCATAGGAGTAAGGGTAGAGAAAAATAGGGAGCGAATCTTAAACCCCCCATCCTCACCTCTGCACCTCTCCTACCTCGTGCGTGAAACTAGCTTCGCTCCCACACACATCAGCACAATTAACCTTTTTTATACCAAGAGTAAACAAATGAAAAAGCTAACACCGTTCTTAATTAGCAGTCTTCTAATTTTTGGTGCTGCTGCTTGTGATAATGGTGCCAAAACTAGTGAGTCTGCTCCTAGCAATCCTAACGAAGCTGTGCAAACACCAAGCGCTAAAGCAACTGAAGCTGCTCAACAAGATGCCCAAAGTGAAACTCGTCGTAGACAATTAAATTCTGATATTCGCGCCCGTGAACAACGTAATAACACCACCGGCGGCGATACAGAAAGAGCTACAGGCGACCTAGCCAGTGAAGTTCGCTCTAAATTAGAGGCGAACATCCCCAATGGTGCTTTAACAGTTGAAGCTGCAAAAGATGGTACAGTCACCGTAGGCGGAACTGTAAATAATCAGCAACAGCTTGCTAAGATTGAACCTTTGTCAAAGGAAATTAAAGGTGTCACAAAAGTAGTTGTCAAAGCCGCTGTTGCTCCACCAAAGCAATAAAGTAGCCATCGGCAACTGGATACAATAGTATAGATGAATTTGAGCGGTTTGTAGTTAGCACTTTAGTGCTTAACTATTTCCAGACTGAAGTTCTAACTACGAACTAATTCAGATTCCCTAACAGGGTGCAAGGCACAAAACCCAAAAATCTAAAATAGTCATTTAATAGTCTATAATCAAAAAAATTATTATTGGTTATAGACTTTTGACTAAAAATTTAGGTAATTATCAACGAAGAAGTACTATTATTATTAGTGAACATCCAGCAATTATAAAAACTGTTGTGTTACCCAAGATATAAAAGTTATGGAAACCCAAGAACAGCCAGTTGAATTCACAAATTCCACCTCCAGAGAAGGGACAATGGCCCTTACAGGTGCAGATACTCAAAACTTGCCAAAGCTCCCGCCTGCTAAAAATTCAGATGCTGAATGGCAGCGAATTGCGAACAATGTTTCCGACTTTTTGGAAAAATTGCCCGCATATTTAGGAGGCTTTTATCAGCAATATCAGCAGCCTTTGCTGACTATCATTTTTATTTTGTCAGCGATTGTAACGCTGAAAGTAGTGTTAGCAATATTAGCTGCAATCAATAGTATTCCTTTACTATCATCAACTTTTGAGTTGATTGGAATTGGTTATACAGGCTGGCTTACCTTCCGTTACCTACTCAAAGCGACAACTCGACAAGAATTAGTTGAGGAAATTCGAGAGTTTAAAGCCCAAATTGTTGGTAAGTAAATCGAGAAATTTAAATTTAGGGTGTGTTGTGATGCAGCACAACGCACCAACTCACCGTCAATAATTCAAGGTGCCATACCCTCAGCAATAACACACCCTAGGACTAAGTGCGGTGAGACCTTTCTTGGATGGTAGTGACAGCGATCGCTTTGACTCTTGTTCTGACTTTTCACGTCATGTGGAAAAGCCCACGAAAGACCTAACCCCCTAGCCCCCTTCCCGTGTCGGGAAGGGGGGAAATTCAAAGTCTCTACGCAACTTGCTACAACGCTCTTAACCCGCGCAACGCAGTTGCTCCTCCTTGTAGGAGAGAGATAAGAAGTGAGGTTTTCCAGATACCGTGAAAAGTCAGCTATTGTTCTAAGCCAACGGAGGTTTAACCACTTCATCAAACAAAAAGCCTTGAGTGGAAAGGACTGGCTTTGAGCGTAATTATGAGGAATTTCCTAAGTAAATAGGTTGCAAAACAGTTTCTTCAACCGAATCACCGCATTTCTCGACTCGATAAGCTTTAGCGTCAGGTCGAGAACTGACAATTTTATCCAAACGATGATTCACAAAATGCAACCCTACACCATCATCTGCTGCATATCCATCACTCAAGACACCTTCTTGAACAAATTTATGATAAGCAGGTCTTCTGTGCGGGTCATTGTAGTGAGGAGAATGGCTACCTTTTAGAAACCCAAAACATTTTAATGAAGATATTTGACCCGGCAGATAATCACTTACACCTTCTTCAAACCAACACAGTGATCCTGCGCTCACACCACAAACAAGCGTGCCCTTCTCCCAGGCTTGTTTGATAATTTGGTCAAGTTCATAGGCTTGCCACAGGACAATCAAGTTCTTCGTGTTTCCTCCACCGACATAAATAATGTCTTGCTCCAACACAAAAGACCGCAGATCATTTGTGGGTGGGTTAAATAAAGACAGATGGCATGGAGTGCAGGAAAACTTCATGAAGGCAGCATAGAACCGGACAATGTAAGAATCGCGATCGCCTCCGGCGGTTGGAACAAAGCATACTCGAGGTTTTTCTTTTTTAACTAATTCCAAAATGTATTGGTCTAACAGTGGATTTTCCGGTTCCATTGAGAAGCCACCACCACCTATCGCCACGATTTGCTTGAGGGGAAGATCCTTGGTCATGAGATTAACCCTACCAAATATTCAACGTGATACAGCACTTTGCAAGTAAATGAAGTACACCCCTGCCCAACCCTCCCCGATGGTTTGGGCAGGGTGCGCGACAGCGCGGGTGGGGTATTTTTGTACCTCACAAAAAGAGAAATCTGCTGTATGTGCCAATTGCGTAAATCATGTATAAAATAAATGACCATATTGAATGTATAGTTGGCAATGCCTACACTTACAGCAGTTTTCATACATTTGAACCACATCGGTCGTAGGGGCACGGCACCAGTAAAATTATTGTACGTACCAGAAGATTGTGGATGCCGTGCCCCTACAGTGTGGTCTATTTACCTGAAAATAGCTGTAAGCTAAAATCTAAAATTACTGGAATTTCTGAATCAAAGTAACACAGGTAAACAAGTCTGAAATTAGAAATTAAGATATATCTTTTGATAGAGTAAATAGTTGCTCTTTCAAATTAATTCCCTTCTCAAGATAGTATCTTTATCTTTTTTAAAAGCCTAATCTAGTCAGAGAAGTATTGAACAAAATGTTTTAACGAGGAAATAAATTATGGCTAATAAAGAAGTTAAAAAAGCAGTAGACTCATCCGAACGCGCTGAATCTGATGTATATGATAGAGGTATTATCCCAGCGGAAACTGCTGCTCGTAAAGAAAGAGAAGGAGACTTATATAAAACAGTCCCCACAGAAGAAAGAGAAGCAGGCGCGCCCACCGACGACCAAACTGATAACGAAAGTATACGTACTACAGACGGCTACACTGTAGATAAAGAAGGTTTATTGAACAACTATGCAGTTGAGCCAGAAATGTACTATGACGTGCCTGGTGATGCACGCCAAGAAGTAGCAGAAGACACTGCAAACCGTGCGGAAGAACTTAGAGAAGTGAATGAAGATAAGGAAGGCGAGTTAACAGACAAGGATGATGTTCGCGGTAAAGGCCCAGGAATAGTTTAGCTTAGTTGCTGGCACCATTCTCTAAGATTTATAGGGGTACTGAAATTTTTAATGATGAGGAAAAATCCTCATCATTATTTTTATGTTAAGTAAAAGCTTGTATTATTAAAGCTCCAATTCACTGGGATTATTCAAACACTGCTGAAAACATGAATCAACTGCTTAACTCTTTATTCGCGTCTGGTGCATTACCAGAAAACGGTTTAATTAAGCCTCTTGGTCACCATGAGTTGCTACTAGTGTTGCTGGAATTAGCTTTGCTGCTTTTGGTTGCTAGAGGCTTGGGGGAGTTGATGCGTCGAATCCAGCTACCACCAGTTGTAGGTGAACTACTCGCAGGGGTGCTACTGGGCCCATCAGTATTCGGTTGGATTTTGCCCAATTTGCAGCATTATGTTTTTCCCAAAAGTCAGGTGCAGTCTGATTTACTTTCGGTTGTCTCTTGGTTAGGCGTGCTGTTTTTGCTGATTGTCACTGGATTAGAGACAGATCTGAACTTGATTGTCCGTAAAGGCAAAACAGCATTACTAATTTCCTTGGGGGGTATTATTATTCCCTTTGCAACTGGACTGGGGTTGGGTTGGTTTCTGCCAGAAAGCTTTTTGGCAAACCCTGAGCAAAGATTAATCTTCAGTCTATTTATTGCTACCGCCATGAGTATTTCGGCAGTACCAGTAATTGCAAAGGTGTTAATGGACTTGAAGCTAATTCGACGAGATATTGGTCAGGTGACTCTGGCCGCTGGCATGACCGATGATACCTTGGGCTGGATTTTACTGTCAGTAGTTTCTGGGTTAGCAACCAGTGGTAAATTTGATTTCCCGACAATATTCAAGTCAATTGGAGGGGCAGTACTATTTTTAGCGATCGCCTTTACCATCGGGCGATCGCTCATGGCTTGGGTACTACGCTGGGTAGATGATTATATTGGTGGGCCTACAGCTAGTTTGTCGGCTTTATTGGTGTTGGCGCTGAGTGCGGCAGCTTTTACCCACCAGCTAGGAATTGAAGCCGCACTGGGCGCATTTGTCACCGGGATTTTAGCAGGACAATCACCCCGTTTTAGCCGCGAGGCGGGTATAACTCTCGAACTGATCACTGCTGGGTTTCTCGCGCCGATTTTCTTTGCCACAGCAGGGTTGAAGGTGGATTTAGTGCAACTGTTGGTTCCCCAAACATTTGTGGTTGGCTTGGTGGTGTTGGCGATCGCCTGTTTTGGCAAATTCACTGGTGCTTATCTAGGTTCGCGTGTGGGCGGATTAAGCCACTGGGAAGCGATCGCAATGGGATCAGGAATGAACGCTAGAGGCGCAATGGAGATTATCGTTGCTACTATTGGCGTTTCCTTGGGCGTACTGAATCCGCAGATGTATTCCATTATCGTCATGGTGGCGATCGTTACCTCATTAATGGCTCCGCCCTTGCTACGCTGGTCACTTTCTAAAGTCTCAATTGGTGAAGAAGAAGCCCAACGCTTAGAGCAAGAAGAATTAGCTAGCCGCAGCTTTATCAAGCGCATTCGTCGCGTACTAATACCCACTCAAGGGGGGCCGAATGTGAGATTAGCTGCCCAGTTAGTCAACCATTTAGCACATCAAAATTCTTTGGAAGTGACTGCTTTATATGCCAAAAGTGATAAAAAACCTCTACGTAAATCAGTAACTGCTGTAGCAACTGCTGTTAAGGATAATACAGCAGATAACGCTATTGCTACCGTAGCTAACGAGATAAATCTTCCCAGTGGTTCGCTACTACAAACCAAAGTTGAATCAGGACAAAACAAAGCGGATGTGATTTTAAAAGAAGCTAATAAAGGTTATGACTTGCTTGTTTTAGGCGCAACAGGAACTCAACGTTCTCGCGGTTCCTTATTCAATTTATTAGTTGATCGAGTAGTACAGGAATCTCCTTGCGCCACAATGGTGGTGAAGTCTAATTTATCTACAACCGAGCCAACTGGCTATCACAAACTTGGTCATATTTTAGTACCCACCAGTGGCAATGAATACAGTCTACACGCCGTGGAGATGGCTAGTACAATTGCGGCTCAAACTGGAGCAACTGTGACTTTAATCAATGTCGTCAACCGGACTCAGCGCGAATATATTTTGTTTGAGGAACAGACAATTCATTCAGTAACAGATATTGCTAAACAAATTGTGCAACAGCAAGCTGAGGTAGGGCGAGGATTTGGTGCTGAGGTAAAAACGCAGATTTTGACTGGTATTCCAGAGTTTGAAATTCTCAAATATGCCAGCGCTATGCAAGTAGATTTGATAGTGTTGGGTAGTAGCATTCAAACATTATCGGGTCGAGTATTCTTTGGTCATCGTGCTGATGCCATTATTAATAAAGCACGCTGCCCAGTTGCGATGATTACCATACCAAGCAACTCATAAATGGCTAGACATCGATCTGTTTGCTTTGATTAATCCCACTCAAATCAGATCCACTCAATTCCCCTTCGCTAAAGTCAACTTTACTGAAATCAATCCCGGTAAAATCTCTCTCCCCAGCAGCATACCTTCTCAACAACTCATCAGCATCCATAATTTTACTGTCTAAAGCTCTATTATCAGTGTTGGGTTTCGTTCCTCAACCCAACCTACGAGCGATCGCACCACTGCCTTTGATGCCATTCAGCCACTAAAGGACGGACAATAAATTTAGGCTGACCATCGCCTTTGACATCAATACGCAGACAGGAGTAAGGTCTATGTTTATGGAAACCCTGCCCACTGCGACCGATGAAAAGATGCGATCGCAATCGATTAAACTTTTTCTCTAATCTATCTGTTTCAATTCAAAATGATATTGAAACAAAATTATCTCCTATTATTCCTTTATCCTCGGCTCTTTTAGCCGATACTCAATTTGCACCTTTTTCAGTGGTAGTGAGTGACCTTCCTTTCAACAATTATGTGGCTGTTGGGCAAAGTGGTTCGGTGCCAAATAACACTATCCATAAGCCCACTGCCGAAGCGAATAGCATTGAGCAAGTTGGCATCAGTAAAGTCAACACCACTTATCTCAGTATTGGACAAATTAGCTCCAGTCAAATTAGCCCCCCTCAAGATAGCTTCAGTCATGTAAGCTTCGGACAGGTCGGCACCACTCAACCTTTGACCCTTACTTACTTTTCCTTAAAAGTCCAAACACCCTCATCCCAATCTGCATCTGATGGGGGTGATTGTATCCAGTGCTGACAACGGTGCAGATGTAACAAAGCAGCTTTGTCATGGCTATCAACAGCTAAAACTTTATTAAACTCAGCTTGAGCCTGGTCAAACTGACGATTTAGGTAATACTCACGCCCTTTGTGATAATACTCAATTACTTCTAATTTTTGGCTACTAATAGGATCGGAACGCAAACTTAGCAGTTCATAAATAGCTACTGGCTCATTTCTGCCTTTGACGCGAATATAATCTAGTTCCCTCGCCCAAATATTTTCACGGCAGGGTTTATAAGTATTATCGCTAAGAATAATGTCGCAGCCGTACTGCTTGCTGACACTTTCTAATCGAGAGCCAAGGTTAACGCCATCACCAATGGCTGTAAATTCCATCCTTTTACTAGAGCCAATGTTGCCACTAATCACGGTATCAGAATTAATACCAATACCAATTTTAATTCTGGGCTTATTAGCTAAGTAGCGATTGTGATTAAATTCTTGCAAACGATGGCGCATTTCTAGGGCTGTTTGTACTGCCATCCAAGCATGTTCTTGCAATGGTAAAGGAGAACCAAATACAGCCATGATGGCATCACCGATATATTTATCCAGGGTGCCTTTATGTTTAAAAACTGCCTCTACCATTGATTCAAAATATTCATTCAGCATACTCACGACTTCTTCGGCTTCTAGATTTTCCGTTAAAGTCGTATAGCCCCGAATATCAGAAAATAGAATCGAAACTTCTTTGCGATCGCCTCCTAGTTTAGCGTCATCTAATTTTAGTAATTCTTCTGCCAATTCCTGAGTCATGTAGCGGTACATCGTACTTTTGAGGCGCTTTTCATCACTGATATCTTCCATGACAACTAATGCGCCACGAACTTGTTTATGGTCGCTGGCATCAGCAATTGTGTTAATTGATAAATTAATACTATGCTGCTCTGTACCTGTACTTAACAGAGTGCGATCGGGATAATACTGTTGTCGGTGTTTGTAGTTGGCCGCATTTAAAGCATTTTGACACCATTTACTAAAGTTACCTTCTTTAATACTGATGACATCTTGAATAGAAAGACCTTCTAATCGGTCTTGTTCTTTTATATCTAGCAGGCGTTTGGCACTTTCATTAGCAGCAATAATTAAACCTGTTTTATCTGTAGAAATCACGCCATTAGAAAGACTACGCAAAATGTCTCGCTGCATTTGTTCTTGTTGTTTGACTGTGGCAAATAACTGAGCATTTTGCAGCGCTACCCCTGCTTGAATATTAAAAGCTTCCATGAATTCTTCATCGTTATGATCGAAACTTGCTTGGAAGCATTCGGGCGCTTTTGGCCAATAATCATGATTGTAAGCTGGAAAATCTCCTGATTTTCTTTTATTTACTAACTGTGTAACTCCAATCAATTGTTGAGCTGCATTAAACACAGGCATACAAAGTAAGTTACAAGTACGATAACCATTTTGCTGGTCAATTTGTTTAGCAGTATCTGAATCTGGATGATCGTACAAATCAAAAGGAATATTCAGCTTTTTGCCCGATGCCGCTACTATGCCAGCAAAGCCTTTACCTACCGGGACTCGCAATTCTTTAGTTGCACCATTATCCTGAGTAATTTTTGTCCATAATTCTTGGCGATCGCGATCTATGAGCCATAATGTACTGCGATCGGCATTCATCAGTTCTTTGGCTTCGTCCATTACCCTTTTGAGGGTATCTTCTAAGTCGAGGTTACTTTGAGAAAGCGATTTGATTGCTTTCATCAGTGCGGCTGCGGCTCGTTGTTTTTGGGTGGCGACGTAAAACGAGCGTGATGATTCTAAAATCAGGCGAATTGAAGGCGCAAATTCTTGAAATAATTCTTCATCAGCATAAGTAAATCCTTTAGTATCAATACGTTTTGAAATTACATCTTTAGGATTATGCGGACATTTTAATTTATTAAGTAATTGTACTACTGCGACTAATTGCCCTTGTTCATTCAACAATGGCAAAGCCAGCATTGTATAGGTACGGTAGCCAGTAATTTTTTCTTGCTTCTGAGCAAATACTGAGCGCGAATCTTGATAAAAATCATAGGGAATATTGATAACTTTCTTGAAAGTAGAAACTTCTCCCGCAATGCCTTTATCTGCAGGAATACGAATTTCTAAAGAGCGATCACCTTCTGCTTCTGCTAATATTGACCAGAGTTCTTGTTTCTCTTCATCTAATAAAAATATAGTTGTCCGGTCTGCTCCTAATAATTCTCCTGTTTTTAAAGTAATCGAATGTAACATCTCTTCGAGGATTGTGTCAAACCCATGAGAATCTAACCTTGTGAGAGTTTGATGTACAATCTCTAATTTCTCTTCGACTTCTTTAACAACCTGTTTAAAAGTTTCCTGAGTTAGAGGAGCTAAAAAAGTAGAAATAGTTCCTTGTCTTTTAGCAAGCGCACCTACAGGAGCAGTATTTTCTTCTAAATAGCCATTTTCTGGATGGCGAACACCAATAATTAAATCGGCAGTCTCATCAAAACTATGTTGATGCGATGACATAACTAGCTTTTTATAGATGATGAATATATTTTAAGAAAGTTATTTAATTGCTGCCATCAGCAACGATAACTTGACATTATCCACAGTTTAATCTTTTGTTAAGCTAGCGTCATCCTGTGGAAATCTGGGGAATATTAATGATATCAAATTCACACCCTGCTCATGTAAAGCCTTAAGAAACTAAGGAAACAGGGTAGGAGGTAAAAAGGCGTTTCTGTTATTCGTGGCTTGCACCTAACAGCGCTAGTTAGAGGCTGACATCTGACACCATTTTTAATCAAACTAGGGTTGAACCTGCCCACTACGCAAAAATAAGGGTTTGAGCGCAATTTCAGCAGTATCCACCATCTAAAACTTGCAATAAAGCAAGTGGTACAAGATAAAAATAAAGTTACTCCCACGCTTTCACTCCTTCTGCGATCCATTTACCGATTTTCTTGACCACCTGCTTTCTCCACAATCAAACGACAATCAAGGAATACTCTAATTCAGGCTAACTGTAAAGAGAAGGCCTTGACATATCTGGTAAATTTCCACCAAAAGATCATAAATTTAGAAAAATTTTGGAGACTTTCATCGGCAAACTCTATATTACATACGTAACCCACTCTGAGAATGAGATTGGTGTACTTAGTCAGAATGGGACACCAGAAGTTATACAGTAGCCATTGAACACCAAAACGGAAGATGCATGAGATTGCGATCGCAGATATTACCTGCTCCCTTCAACTATTGGCTATTTGACTGACAATATTTGTGGGAGTGGCGTATCCTATAGTTCCCACATATCCAGCACAATTAACACCGACACCACAAATTTTAAACTTTTGTAACAAGTTTAGCCAATTGCATAAAACTAAGACGATACCCGGATATTTAAGCGGAGATACCTACTTTTCATTAAGATACTCCCCAAACTTACTCTGCTCATTATTTTGCAAAAGGTAAATTTACATGGTTAATACATTAGAAAGAGCAAGCACCTCAGTCAAGAGTACCTACAGTCCGCCTAATCCCAAGCCTTTGTTACCTGACTTAGAGCCACCACAAAAAGCACCCAGCGAGCCGGAAGAACCAACTCCAGCCAGCGAGCCGGAAGAATCAACTTCACCCAGCGAGGCGGAAGAGCCAACTCCATCTACATAAGATACTCCACGCTAAAACACTGACAAGTCTTTAACTTGAATATTTTGGTAAATATGGATGGGATTTTAATCCCATCCAATTTTTCTGGTTGACCGTGCCAATTTTAGATTTTATTTTGCCATACATCAATTCTCTGTAGGGGCGCAAAGCTTTGCGCCCCTACTCATGTATTTGTCGCATTCTTTTTCAAACTGGTATAGATTTTAGATAAAAAATTATTTTGGTGCTCCTGCAAAGATGCAAGCTACATAACCCGCCCCCTACCTTTATAGTCGGGGTCAATCCAAAATTAATTGATCCTTGTAAATAATTTTATGTATAGTAATCCGATTTAATTCCTGAATTGACTCGTAAAGACAAGAAAGAAGATAAGTAGAGGTGTCCGAATTTTTTGCGAAAATCAAATCACAATCCAATATAAAATTTTTGGTGAATAATTTTTACAATTCACTAACTTTTTTTATCTAAAAATAATTTTTATATCAGCTATTGTATAAATAAAAATCACCCCTTAATATATTGACTGTCTTAGCAGCCATTGAATCTGCGAAATATTTGAGGTGGAGTCTAAATTTTGGAAATACAATGGGGATTTAATTTCTTATCTAAATTTATTCAGTTTGAGATTTGGTTATTTCTTGTAGGGTTAATTTCCTCTATATTTTTTCTGATCATCAAAAAGAGAATAAATCTTAGGGGATTACTCTTCGAGAAGGCAAGTAACCGAAAATATAGCCCAGAGCGATTGCAGTTATTGCTATTCACTCTGATATTTGTTGTTTACTATCTGTTTGATGTTAGACACAATTTGAATACTTGCAAAGTTTCTAGTTTGCCATGTAGTATGCCACAAATCCGCTCAGAATTTCTGTATGCTTTGGGAGGCAGTAACTTTGCCTATCTTTGGAGTAAGTTGACTTCACTTATTAAAGAACGGAGGTCAGAGCGTGCCTAGCATTAATGAGCTTTTTGTAATTTTGGCGCTGGTTATCGGTTGTGTTATTACGATTTTTGTTGCGGTTTTAGAAATATTTATTCTCATATTCATTTGGGAAGGGACTTGGAATTTAAAAACTCATAAAAAACGGGGAATTAATCTAGAAAATCTAATTAGCGAAAGCACAGGCGATGCAAGTTTAGCAAGGTTTCAGCTTTTGATTTTCACCTTTGTGATTTCAATGAGTTTAGTATTGATCATTACTAGTAACAAACCACCATCGTTTCCAGCCTCTATTCCCGATCAAATTTTGGGATTATTGGGAATTAGCAGTACTTCCTACGTTCTTGGCAAAGCCCTGCAAGCGCAGATTAAAGACTCTTCCACTGAACCATTACCACCACCACCACCCGCAGATCCACCACCACCATTACCGCCAGAGCATCACTCTGATCCTTATTCAGGATAGAATCCTCTGTTTATTGTGCAATACGCTTGGTGTTAAGGAAAATTGTAGGTTGGGTTGAGGCTTTGCGTTCCCCTACAGCCCTTTGGGCATCCTACGGCAGGCGTTCCTGTAGGGTAACCCAACAAAACCCCGGAAATGTTGGATTGAAGAACGAAACCCAACCTACGTGATTCTTTTGACTTTTGACTTTTGACTTTTAACTTTTGACTTTTGACTTCACGGCGGTACTAGCTTAGTCGTGAAAATTTTTGTGCGGGAACAGGTAGGCGATCGCAGCGCAACCAGATACAGTTAGTAAACTTACCAAAAATCCAGCCAGAATAAAAGTAGACATATTCATTCAGGGAGTAGGGGGAGATTAGTTTGTAGCTTTCAAAGCGGAAATGGGTATAAGTTTCTACTCCCAGCTATTTCTCTGCTGAGAATGACAGAATAATTGTCCAAAGTGAAATCAATGGAAAACTATATTTTTCTGATTTTTAGGCTAGCAATTGCATATGACGCAGCCATGACCAGTTTGTGACAATTCATTGTATGCAGCCTGATATCTTGCACCATTCTCAATAACTCTGAAAAAATCGTAATCAAGCAAATTGTGCAAAATAGACATCTCCAGAAATCATCTAAGGGCTAACAGCTGTTCTCCCCTAGCAAGGATTTCGGGCAACGCAGAATTAATTTTCACTTCTATGTCTAATATCAGTAGCGCAATTTTTAATTTAAGCTAGAGGCAGAGAAAATTGAAACGTACTGCCAGATCCTTTCTCGCTTTCTACTTGCATCTTACCGCCTTGCAGTTCCACTAAACGCTGGGATATTGTTAAACCAATGCCTGTCCCTCCAGATTGACGATCGCGGGATGAGTCGGCGCGCCAAAAGCGCTCAAACACATGGGGCAAGTCTTTGGGAGCAATTCCGATACCTGTATCTTCAACGGCAATCCAGAGTTGAGATGGCTCAGTCCAAACACGGATGATAATTGCTCCTTTAATTGTATAATGCACAGCATTACCTAAGAGATTTATCAGTATTTGTTCTGTCCGATCCAGATCCGCTAAGACCAAAGGCAGAGAAGATGGACATTCCAAGCTTAGAACAGGGCCATCTTCTAATAACTGGTCAGTAAATTTTTCTACTAGTGAATCTAGCAAAGGACGTAAATTCACCCGATGTATATTAATTGCCAGGTAACCTGCTTCAGCCTTGGAGAGTTCTTGTAAGTCGTTGACCAAGCGTTCTAAACGCTTAGTTTCTTGTGCTAGCCGCCGATAAATATCTGGAGATGGTTCAATTTCCTCATCGGCTAGTTGCTCTAAATAACCGCGTACAACTGTTAGAGGTGTTCGCAGTTCATGGGTCATGTCTCCAATCAGTTCCCGTCGCCGTGCTTCCACCCCTTGTAAACTGTCTGCCATGCGGTTAAAGCTAGCACCTAGTTGGTTGATTTCGGGAATATCAGACATTGGTAACCTTGCTTCAAAATGACCAGCCGCAAACTGGCTGGTAATTTGCTCCATGTCGGTCAATCCCTGCATAATCCGTTTAGATACCCAGTAACTCAATCCGCCTGCGGCTGTAGTACCAACTATTACCGACCAGATAGTGCTTCGTCGCCAAGCTGTTTCAAATCCTTGCACCAATTCAGTGCGGATATCAATTAAATCTAAGCCTTCGTTTTCTAGCCGTTCCAAGTGTAGAACAAAGAAACGGGGAGAAGATATTTTACTGATAATTACTAGGCTAAATACTCCCACTATCATCACTACCAGGTGGGAGAATAACAGGCGCGATGCTAAAGGTAAGGACTTTGTCCAACGCCAGCCCTTTTTCATAAAAACCTCGCGGGAGTTTGGAAACCTATGTCGAGCTTAAGCTAATTTAATTTTTTACGTCGTAGTAGAGTCATCAAATTTATAGCCTACTCCCACTACAGTTTTAATAAAAGTAGGATTAGCAGGGTCAGGCTCAATTTTTTTGCGTAACCGCGCTATATGAGTATCGACTACGCGCTCATCACCAAAAAAGTTATCACCCCAAAGCTTGTCAATGAGTTGGGTGCGGTTCCAAACTCGGCCAGGATTGCTGACAAAGGTGGTTAACAAATTAAATTCTAGGGTAGTTAAGTCTAAAATTTCTGGTGGGTGAGAATCTAACTGACGACTAGCAGTGCGCTGGTCTATATCTACAATAAAGTGTTGGCTACGATTGATTTGATTTTGTCCCCCTTGGCGGAGGCTACGCCTTAACAACGCCCTCACTCTAGCAACTAATTCTCTGGGGCTGAAGGGCTTGACCATGTAATCATCAGCACCAGTAGATAAGCCAATAACGCGATCAATTTCCTCGCCTCTAGCTGTGAGCATCAAAATATAAGGGTCTTTTGCACCAGGTTTTTGGCGAATTCTGGCACACACCTCAAGTCCATCTAAACCAGGAAGCATCAGATCTAAAATAATTAAATCTGGTGGTTGTTCCTGAAACATCCGCAAGGCATTTATACCATCACGGCTTATACGGCAGATAAATCCTTCTTTTTCTAAAGAAAGTTGGATTAATTGGGCAATTTCTGTTTCATCCTCAACAATTAAAATATCCATTTTATACAATTTTGAATTTTAGATTTTAGATTTTGCAGAAAGTCTGAGCAGAGGTTTCCTCCACCCAGAACTTTCCAAGACAGATTGGGAATCACCTTTTTGGTCTTTTTTGTGTGAATCCATCTGTCGCCATTATTTTTCAAATTGATATTAATTAGGCGTGAATTCAATACGCAGAGTCAACTCCTTCTCCTGCAAAGACGCTATGCATAGCTTGCTTCCACGGAGAGATATGAGGAATTTAAAATTCAAATCCCCATAATGAAATTGGGGAGATTAGTCTTTTTGTGTTTCGTTATTCTCTGCTTTTTGACGCTCCTACGGTTTCACTTCGTTAAAGTTCATACACTAGAGTTAGATAGATGGCGATAATTATAGCCAAACTTGGAATCCTTTTGGATAGATTTTTTAATGCTATCTAAGTCAACAAAATAGTCAGCTAAATCAATCAAGCTATCGCTGGTGATTGCTCGTAAACTGACAACTTCTACGCGAACGCCTGTGCTACTAACAGCATTTACAGCATAAGCTAAATCTCCATCTCCACTTACTAAGACAGCAGTATTATAGTAGGGAGCTAGATTGATCATATCTACAGCAATTTCTACATTTAAATTAGGTTTTTTAGAATTCTCGGAAATTTGGAATTCTTTGGTGACTACACGATAGCCATTCCGACGCATCCAAAATAAAAAACCCTGTTGCTTTTCATGAGAACGCAGACGAATTGCTGGTGCGCGTGAGTTATCTATTCCAGTATAAAAGAAAGCACGCAATAATCGTGATTTCTCAGTTAAGTGACAAAGTAATTTGAGATAGTCAATTTCTAGACCGAGTTGCAATGCTGCGTTCAATAGGCTTAATCCATCAATAAAAATAGCAACTCTACCACGATGAACGCCTTGAAAAAGTAAACTTGATGTTGCAGTGGCTTGCTTGTTGCTGTTTTCAGATTCTTTACTATTATTAGTTAGCGGTTTTTCTTGCCAATGAGCCTCTAGTTTGAGGTGTTTATCTTTATCTTTTTCTTGAGTAAAATTACTAAGATTCATTGCTCTATTCCTCTAGATTGTCCATCTCAAAAAGTGCTGAGAAAATTGGCAGTACTAACCCTGTGCTGATAAATCAACATCACAGTCAATGATATGCAGTTACTGGCTGCCAATCTTTTTTACGCGTGTTGATTGTGCAGATTTCAAAATATAAAGCTGAGATTTTTGACTTGTGTCAAAACAGATCTAACAAGATATCCCCAATATTTATAAATAGCTCACTATTTACCCAATTCTACTGAATGTTGGCTTTGCACAAAACACCAGGAGTTAATGCGTACAGATTCCTGTCATGGAACGGGCTGAAGCGAGCTATCAGCAGTTATTTTTATTGTACATCTATATTTGAAGCCAGCTTAAAAATAGGGGCTAGTACCGCAAGGCGGAAGTCGTCTTGGAAAGTTTGCTCAACGGGGGGAACCCCCGCACGCAACTTTTCGCAAAAGTCAAAAGTCAAAAGAAAGAATACCTATAGCATTTTTGCTAGTTATGAAACAATAGATTCCCGATTTCTTAGAGGATGAGAAATCGGGAATCTAGGTTTTATGTTGAGAATAAACGTCTTTTGGCTTCCGAGGTGGCGCTACTATGCTTCGGGATTTTCTTGGGAAAACTTTTTATGAATGGTTTGAGTTTGTTCTCCATTAGCAGAATTTGCTGTCATTAGATAGTCCATTAAGCTGTCTGAGAAGGGGATACGCAAATGGAAAGTACCATCTGGCTTAAGTTTAATACTATGACCAGCAATGGTGACGGTTGCATCTGGCTCACTTGCGCCGTGGATAATTAACTCAGCATCCGCCACAAACCAGAAATCTGGGTGGGGACGGCTGAAGATGCGAACAGTAGAAGAACGGTTGATTAACTCCCAACGATCGCCTTCTGCAATATAACCAATTTCGGTGATGTAGTCGCGATCGCTGTTGGGTATGGCGACAAAGCGATCGTGTATTAACTCCTCACATTCATATTGCTGCACTAGATGGGGAGTTTGGTAACTCAGATCAATATCGGTGACATCGTACAGCCGAATTATAAATTGGGAAATCCCGGCATTGTGCAATACTTGCTTGTCATGGTCAGAAATGTACCAAGAAATGTAAGCCCATTTGGGAGTACGGGGTGTAAGAATAATGCTGCTTTCATGATTTGCATCTGCTTGTTCAACAGTTGCTGTGTCTTCTACTGTTTGGGGAGGGCTAAAGACACGCACTACCTCAGAACGGTCGATTAATACCCAGCGATCGCCTTGTGTGACATAACCGATTTCTGCGATGTAATTGCGATCGCCTTTGGGTATCGCCACCACAGTTTCTTGTGTTCCATCTGGGCATTCATACTGCTGGATCAACTGGGGAGTTTGATAACTCAAGTCTATTCCTGTCACATCGTATAACCGCAGTGCTAATTGCGAAGCAGAATTGTGTAATATTTGCTGGGTTTTGTCGGATATTTGCCACGAAACATGAGCTGATTCCGAATTTTGAGGTGTGAGGTTGACTTTATCCTCAACATTGGTAATTGGTTCTGTTTCTGTTATGTGGGGGCTAAAGACACGAACTATCTCAGAACGGTCGATTAATACCCAGCCTCCTGCTGTCACATAACCGATTTCTGCGATGTAATTGCGATCGCCTTTGGGTATCGCCACTACAGTTTCATTTGTTCCGTCTGGGCATTCATATTCCTGGAGCAAATGGGGAGTTTGGTAACTCAGGTCTATTCCTGTGACATCGTAAAATCGTAACGCCAATTTATAACCGTAATTTTGCAATATTTCCTGAGTTACCTGGGAAATTTGCCATAAAACATGAGCTATTTCCGAATTTAGGGGTGTGAGGCTAACTTTGTCTGCCACATTCCTATCTGTTTCGTCTTCTACTATCGAGTAATTGCTAAAGACACGAACTATCTCAGAACGGTCGATTAATACCCAGCGATCGCCTTGTGTGACATAACCGATTTCTGCGATGTAATTGCGATCGCCTCTGGGTATAACCACTACAGTTTCATGTGTTCCAGCTTGGCATTGATACTGCTGGATCAATTCGGGATTTTGGTAACTCAGATCAATTCCCGTAACATCGTATAACCGCAGCACTAATTGAGAACCTGAATTTTGCAATATTTGCTGGGTTACGTCAGAAATTGCCCACCCAGCATAAGCTGATTCTGAATTAACAGCTGTGAGGCTAACTTTGTCTTCTACTGTGTGGGGAGGGCTAAAGACACGCACTACCTCAGAACGGTCGATTAATACCCAGCGATCGCCTTGTGTGACATAACCGATTTCTGCGATGTAATTGCGATCGCCTCTGGGTATAACCACTACAGTTTCATGTGTTCCAGCTTGGCATTGATACTGCTGGATCAATTCGGGATTTTGGTAACTCAGGTCTATTCCTGTGACATCGTACAGCCTGAATGCCAATGGAGAACTCGAATTTTGCAATATTTGCTGGGTTACGTCAGAAATTTGCCACGAAACATGAGCTGATTCCGAATTCAGGAGTGTGAGGCTGACTTTATCCTCAAAATTAGTTTCTGTAACTGGTGCATTGTGATCAGTCGTAGGCGTTAGCGTATTTGATTCTGCAGATTCTTCACTGCCATAAATCTTAGACCAAGCGCCAATCCCTGTACCTGCTGCTACTGCACCGCCAGCTACAGCCCCTAAATTAGTTAAAGAATCGTCTGTTGGTAAGCTTTGTGCTGCTTCAGTTGTTTGCGCTGGCAGATTCGAGACGATTTCGATGATCTCTTCTTCTGTACCTTCACCAGTTGATTCGGCTTCGTCTGCTATGGCATTTAAGTCCACTTCTGGAAAATCTGGAAAATCGGGAAGTGCGGCGGCTGTTTCAATTATCGGTAATTCTACATCCGATGTTGGTTCACCGACATTTGGAAGATCGGGAAGTTTGGCAGCTGTTTCAATTAACGGTAATTCTACATCCGATGTTGGTTCGCCTAGATCTGGTAAATCGGGAAGTGTCGCGGCTGTTTCAATGATTGGCAGTTCTACATCCGATGTTGGTTCGCCTAGATCTGGTAAATCGGGAAGTGCGGCGGCTGTTTCAATTATCGGCAATCCTACATCCGATGTTGGTTCAGGAACATTTGGCGAATCAGGAATTGTGTCTGTGGTTTCAATTATCGGCTGTTCTAGCTCAGATACCACTTCATCAGATGCAGGCGTATCCCATATAGTATAATTACTAGATTGTATCGTAGTATTAGTATCTTCTGTATCACCTTCTTTACCACCAACCACAGACCACCCAGCTACGCCTGCTGCTAAAGCCGCACCACCAGCTAAAGTTGTAGCCCCGGCTGTGGAGATATTGTCGCCAATATTGGATTCTGATTGGGGTTGTTCTGTCCCATGTCCGATCCCAGAATCCGAAGTTGCAGATGATACCGGAGCTTTGGGCAATTCCTGTTGAGATCCAACTGTAGACACATCTGCTAGGTTGGGATAAGAAGTATTAACAACTGCCGCAGGTGCTTCTGTATCCCAGGCAAATTCGCCGTTATTTCTCATATCTTCAGATGATAGAGCTGCGCCTGCACCTGCTGATAAAGCGGGGTTAGTTGCTTCTGGTGCTGGCTCATTCGGGTTCACTGGTAAAGGGGTTGCTGTGGGAGTAGATTCTAAGTCTTTACCTGCTGTGTCTTCTGCCGATGAGCGTCTTTTGAAAAACCACCAATAGGACAATCCAGCTAAGACTGCGATCGCCAACAAAGGCAATAATAACAAAAATGGTGCTTCTTTCTGCACGCTGGTATTGTTATTTTCCGCAGAAGTTCCTAAGGGTGCAGATGGGGCAGTAGTTCCACTAGCATCTGTAGTATTAGTTATGGCTTCAGTTGAGGGAGAAGCAGTCACAGCCGTTGTTGCTGCGGTTGTGGGGGAAGCGGTAGCAGTCGTTGTGGCTTCAGTTGTGGGGGAAGTCGTGGTAGTTGTTGTTGCAGGCAATGCTTGCAAACCACCTTGCGCGATCGCAGCAGCTTCGGCTGTTCTGGCTGCTTCTATGGCTTGCTTACCTGGGGGTGCGATCGCAAAGCCGAGAAAACCTGCTGTAGCGGCGCTAGGACTTTTTTTGTAGACGTAAACCAAAGGTTGGGAGAAGGGATATTTGGCATCAGTTGGTGAGGTTTGATGTACCTTGAGAGCTCGCACCCCTGGTAGTTGCGTTACTTGATTGGCTAAGGCATAACTGATACCATCTTTACCAAGTTGTTTGGCGATTTCTGCGGTGTTATCTTCCGTTACTTGAGTGGCATTTGCGCCTGTAGTAAAGTCAGCAGCCTTAAATACTGGGTAACTGCGTAAATTCTCTCTGGTGTCGCTGGTTGCAGGGCGATCGATGACGCGAATTTTTCCCTTCGCCCCTCCCACCTGCGACCAATCTGTAATGCTGCGTCCCCGGAAAATCCTGGCGAATTCCCTACCAGTTAAGCTACCTTTGAAAGGATTTTCCGCACCGACTATGATGGCAATCTTTTCGCGGTACAAACGCACTTGTTCTAAACCTTGTGCTTGTTCTTGTGGTGTCAAGCCACGCCCTAGGGCCGCTAGATCAATTTTGCCTTCTAGCAAAGCTTTCAGTGCCGCATCAGTGCCGTTAGCCGCAACTTCCACCTTTGTCCCAGAGTACTGCTTCTCAAAACTCTGTTTCAGGTTTTGATTGATGACGCTCAAGCTACTTGAACCATCAATCCGCACTGTAGTCCCATTTTCCAATGTTTTTGGCAGTGGAAAAGCGGGAGCATCAGTTGCAGATTGTGCCAGTATCGGTGTTGGCACTAAGAGAGTTGCTGTCATAGGCGCAGTTCCTATGGCCAGCAGTAATGCCAGACGGACTATTGCACTATCTTTTTTTTCTTGTTGCCGCATATGCTCCTTATCAGGGTACAGAAAACAGAAATCCGGCCAGCCTTTAACGTTATATTTTTATCTATAAAGGAGGAGACGCGCTAATTATACATCTCTATTAACTTTCTTCTCGGTTGCTGATATCTTTAAATGTGCAGATCAGTAAATGGTTATCAATCAACAAAACTATATTGCAGTGGATGCAGGTTAACAGATACAAGCCTTAACTCTTCAGCTTTTACCTTTGCCTATACAAAACTTTACATACTTTAGTTTAATCAGGCTAACTTAGTGATGCTGCGTTTCACTTTATCTTGTTTAAGGTCAGGATTTTTAGACTGTTTATTTTTTTTAAACTATCTCTAATAATCGTTTCTAGTTATGTTTAAATAAACTTTTAAACATTCTATCTACTAGTATTTACGAAGGCTGAAAGTATCAGTTCAGTAGGATTGACACTAGTACGCCGTGAATTCAAAATTCGTCTTCTCCCAAAGGGAGAGGCTACGCCAAGGAAAGTTCTGTTCGGAGGCTTCCTCCGTTCGCGCAGCGTCTCCCCTTGGGAGAAGTTTTGTGGACGGAGACCATCCCCACAAACTTCTCTTTGCACGCGACTTTCCGCAAAATTCAAAATTAATACAGCGTAAGCGTTTCCTTGATTTGGAGTGAGTGGGCGTCTCGACAAAAAATGAAAACATCCACTGTCATTGAGCATTTGTTCCCTTTATCTCTCTTGTCTCTCTAATCCCGATGTCCCCCAATCCCCTAGCCATCAACAAACCAATCTCTGCAACTGTCGCCGTCTGTGCATCTAAAATAGCGACAAATTCACCTCTATAGATTACGGCAATGCGATCGCTCACTGCCATTAATTCTTCTAACTCAGTAGAAATATACACAATTGCGGCACCGCGATCGCGTTCTGCTAATAATCGCGTCTGGACTGCTGCTGTTGCACCGACATCTAAGCCCCTTGTAGGTTGCATTGCAACAATTAAACTCGGTTGGCGTGCTAATTCTCGCGCTAACACCACCTTTTGCTGATTTCCGCCCGAAAGCTGATTTACCTTGATATCTTTCCCTGTCGCCCGAATATCAAATTCTTGGATTGCAGCTTGGGCATGATTAGCGATCGCTTCTTGTTGTAGCAAAAAACGGCGACAAAATGGTAAATATTTAAAAGCCTTCAAAATTAAGTTTTGGGCAATGCTAAATTGCATCACCAATCCCATTGTTTGCCTATCTTCGGGGATGTAGCCCACTAAGCAAGGATTTTGGCTAAACTCAATTTTACCCTGCCCAATTGTTCGCAAGAGAGCGATCGCATCTGCTAATTCTCGCTGTCCATTCCCATCTACACCAGCAACACCTAAAATTTCCCCAGCCCGCAGATTAAAGGAAACATTGCGGACAGTAGAAATACCTCTGTCATCAGCAACTTGTAAATTTTGCACCGACAGAACAATTTCTCCTGGAGATATCGAACTTTTATTTAAATGTAAAGCCACCTCATGCCCTACCATTAATGCTGCTAATTGCTGAGGTGTAGCTGCTTGGGTTGTCGTAGTTGCTACTACCTTTCCCTGTCGCAAAACTGTGACAGTATCGCACAGATGCATGACTTCTTCCAACTTATGGCTGATAAAAATAATTGTGTTGCCTGCCGCTGCCAGTTGGCGCAAAATTGCAATTAATGATTCTACTTCTGGCGGTGTCAGCACTGCTGTGGGTTCATCGAGAATCAATAACTTGGCTTGGCGGTAGAGAACCTTGAGAATTTCTACTCGTTGTTGTGCTCCAACAGGTAAATTTTCTACTTTGGCAGTGGGTTCAATTTCTAATCCATAAGCCTGGGATAATGCGGCGATTTCTTGGTGTTTTTGACGCAAATTAAGTCGCCAAGTTTTCTCGGTTCCTAAGATAATATTTTCTGTGACTGTCAATTGGGGTACAAGCATGAAATGTTGATGAATCATGCCAATCCCCAGTTTAATAGCTACATTAGATGAGGTAACTTTTATTGGTTTTTCTTGCAGATAAATTTGACCAGCATCCGGTTGATAGAGTCCACTAATAATATTCATTAAAGTACTCTTACCAGCACCATTTTCACCTAAAATTGCATGAATTGTTCCCGATGCCACACTGAGGCTAATATCATCGTTAGCAACAAAAGAACCAAAGCGTTTAGTGATATTTTGCAAACTTAAATAGTTCATTTTAATCAAATTTATACTCTCTGGGGACGAGACGGGATGGCAGCCCGCCCTAATTAGGGCTTATCCTTACCCACATCTTTTAAATATCAGGCTTCGTTGTTCGCCTTGGAATGAATTCCAAGGCTAATAGCCAAAGTCTACTTCAGTAGACTCATCTACATCTTTTAGTCCACTTGAGTGGACTTGCGCTATTAGCCCGGAACTTCAGTTCTGGGCGGGAGAACATCACAGCGCAATACTTTGACTGTAGCTTGTCGGAGAAAGACGCTACGCCAAGGTGAGGTAAGGGACTTCCAAATAAATATCCCATCGATGAGCTGGGGGAGATGGGGGAGGAAGAATCTGATCATGATCTTCACTCTCAAAATTGGATAATTTAATTTCTGGAAGTCTCTAAAGATTAAGTAGATGTGCAAAATTAAATATTAAGGGCACAACAATGTTGTGCCCCTACCCATCTGTTGCATTATTTTTTCAAATTGCTATAATTTCACAATCTATTTACTATTGCTATATAACAAATAAAAATGAGTGGAAATTGTCGAGAAAAGCGCAATTCTCCACTCATATTTTGCTGAATTAATACCAAAAGAAAAAGACCCTGATCAGGGGTCAATTTTACACATTTGGGATTAATTAGCGAGATTCAGTTCCTTGATTGGGGCTACCTGCTACATTATCTTCACCTGGTGCTTCTGGTTTAGCAGATTCTTTAGCATCGCTTTTTTCTGCATCACCAGTTTTGCGGATACTATCCTCAAGGGGGGTTTGATAACCACCAGAAGCTGTAGGTGTAGTACCTTCATTATTAGATTTTTGTTTTTCGTCAGACATAATTAATCTCCGGTCATTTCATTTATGCATTATTTTACAAATATCAGGAGTGGAAAGTTATCTATCTAGAATATGGTTAAGGCTGTTTCATCCCTCTATCGGAAGTAATGTTTAAGCTGTTATGCCTTGAAATTCCATAGTAAATCGTGATGATTATCAAGAGTTAAGAGTCAAGGTTAATCTAGACTGTGTATATTCTGAGAGGATTTCTGAAATAGTAGTTACTATTTACTAGTACATTCTGAGTACATTTAACATTCATCAAAGTGTAATTTATGCAAGATAAATCATATAAGAATAATTAATGAACCAGAGCAATTTAGCATTACCATCTGGCTGTAATCTCCGCAGGGCAACGTCTCAAGATAATTGGCCAATTCGGTTGTTGGTATTATCTGCTAAACTCGACCCAACTCAATTACGTTGGCAGCAATTTTGGGTGATTGAGTGTAATGGAAAATTAGCAGCTTGCGGACAGCTACGTAACTTTTCAGATACACAAGAACTGGGTAGTTTGGTGGTTGCACCAGCTTGGCGTAATCGCGGTTTGGGGAGTTTGCTGACACAGCATCTCATCGCTACAGCCACCCAGCCGTTATATCTAGAATGTCTAGGACAGCGACTAGCAGAATTTTACAGTCGCTTTGGCTTTGTTGCGATCGCCTTTGAAGAATTACCGCGATCGCTCAAATCTAAGTTTGGCTTGTCGGAATTAGGGAAAAAGCTGATTCGAGTTCCTGTAGTGTTCATGCACTATCCAATTCGTAATTAGGGCTTGCTGAAAAAGTCATAAAAAAGCAATCTAATGGTTGACTAGTTATTTAAGCAAGGTCAAAGATAAGTTTTTATTACCGATAACTAGCAAAATTATAATGCTCAATTATGGTTATTTGGTGAGATTGGATTTTGACCCTGTTTTCGGTACATAGTTACAAACAGCACCCTTTGGTACTGATGGTCGCGTTGATGCAAGGATTTTGGACTATCCTACCCTCAAGTCTTGCACCTGAATATACTTCTTTGGTCAGATAATCTACAGCAGATTGCAAGTTGCTGAGGTACAGATAATTGTCAGGGCACGGCAGTGCCCTTACGTGTCAACTTAACGTGAAACCCTTATCAAGACGTGATGCAAGCGTTTTTTTGCTTCCCATCAAGATCCGCCCTGCCCCACAAGAGTTTTGTCTAAAGCCAAAACGTCCCCTCAGAGCAGGCGAAGAGAAGTTGCGTGCGGGGGTTCCCCCCGCCCTTGCAAACTTCTCCCAAGGGGAGACGCGAAGCGCGAACGGGGGAGGGGATTGAGGGGAGCCAGCCGCGTGGGCGGGTTTCCCGACTTGAGCGGACTGGCGTGTGGGGTAATACGCTTGTGGAATAAGCGTTTGAGCTTAAGTTAACACCAATGGGCAGTGCCGTGCCCCTACCCGCGTACCTCATTTACCTGAAATACGCTGTAATTAATTTTTGTACAGTCATTCTTTTACCTGCATCTAAGCGCGTGCTAATAAAGGAGCAGCAGCTAGTAGAGTTTTGGTATAGGGATGTTGAGGATTAGCAAAAATCTGTTTTGTGGGGCCGAGTTCGACAATTTGGCCCCCATTCATGACTGCAATGCGATCGCACAAAAATCTCGCTAACCAGAGATCATGGGTAATAAACAAGTATGTTAACTCAAATTCTGCTTTTAATTGCAACATCAAATCCAGTACTTGTGACTGGACGCTAGCATCTAACATACTCACGGGTTCATCGCAGATTAGCAGTTTAGGACGAGTAATTAAAGCCCGGGCGATCGCAACTCGTTGCTGTTGTCCACCTGATAAATCGGAGGGATAACGCTGAGAATAGACTTCTGGCGGTGTTAAGCCGACTTTTTGCAGCATCCACAATACTTGTTCTTTGGCTTTTGTCACATCAGCCAAATTGTGAATTAATAAAGGATCGCCGATACTTTGTCCCACTGTCATGGCTGGATTGAGACAAGCGTGGGGATCTTGAAACACCATCTGCATTTGTCGCCGTGAAGAACGAATTTCTGGGCGAGACAAGGTTGTTAATTCCTGTCCCAAAAATTCGACTTTACCAGCAGTGGGACGAATGAGTTGCAAAATTGTCCGTGATAGTGTACTTTTTCCGCAACCTGATTCTCCAACTAAACCTAAAATTTCTCCTGGATATAGTTCTAGGTTAATTCCATCGACGGCTTTAATTGTTTGACTTTGCCCTTTAAACAGTCGTTCAATAAAACTTGGTTCGATGGTGTAATGCTGCTTGAGTTCAGTAATCCGCAATATTGGCGTTTGAGAAGAAATTTCTCCAGTTCCTAATCCCCAGTCTTCACTGGTGATATCATCGACTGCTTGAATATGCAAAGCTGCTTGTAAAAGCGATCGCGTGTATTCGTGTTGGGGCTGGCGAAATACTGATTGCGTAGAACCCATTTCTACCATTTTGCCTTGGTACATTACGCCTATGCGATCGCAGTACTCTCCAACCATTGCCAAATCGTGAGAAATTAACAACAGCCCCATGTTTTCTTCTGCACACAGGCGCGTTAATTCCTGCAATATTTGGGCGGAGACGGTGACATCTAAGCTGGTAGTGGGTTCATCAGCAACAATTAATTTTGGGTTGAGAAGTAACGCCAAAGCGATCGCTACCCGTTGTCGCATTCCCCCACTAAATTCATGGGGATACTGATTCCAGCGACTTGCGGGAATTTTTACCTTTTCTAAAGTTGCGATCGCTTTTTCTTTGGCTTGTTTCGCTGATAATTCTGGTGAGTGCGCCTGAAGTGTCTCTATACAGTGATTACCAATAGTCATCAACGGATCGAGGCGCGTCATCGGATCTTGGAAAATTAGCGCCACCGCTTCCCCGCGAAATTTCCGTATTTCTTGGGGCGTTAAATCAAATACTTTTTTACCTAGAAAATTTACGTTTCCTTCAATGCGGCTAGATGAGGGCAGTAAACGCATGACAGCCCTTCCCAGAGTTGATTTACCACAACCTGACTCTCCCACCAATCCCATTCTTTCGCCAGCTTGCAGTGTAAAAGACACATCATCAACTGCCCAAGTCAGTTCTTCTCCACTAGGCTGAGGATAGGCAACTCGCAGATTTTCGACACAAAATAAGGCTTCACTCATAATAATTTATCAGCCCTGAGCTAGCAGCTTTTATAATTGCAAATTTACGCTAGTCTAGCAGATTAGCAGGGGATGAGGGGGGATGAGGAAGCAGAGGAGAAATCTTTTTACCAATTACCAATTACCAATTACCAATTACCAATTACCAATTACCAAACACCAAATTTACAACTGAGAATTTCTTAGCAACTGCTGCACAAAATTTGTATGTTCTTTGCTATTTAATCCTTGTTGCAATACGGCTAAAACTTGTATCATTTCTCCTGCACGTAATGCCTGCACATCTAACCATAAACCGGGAAAAATGCGACTTTTTATCACTCCATTCGCGTCAGGTTCTAATGATACATATTCGTCGTTTTGCAAGCTGAACCAATCGAGTTTATTCTCTAAACTCTGCCAGACAATATACTCTTTTACACCGTTACGACGGTAGGCTTTTTTCTTATCATGCAAGTCATTCGCAGCACTACTAGCGGCAACTTCTGCAACTAATTCTGGTGCGCCTTCTATATAGTCATCGTCACTAATATATGCCTGTCCACCCAATTTCTGATCAATTAGCAGCACTATATCAGGCTGTGGTTCATTGTCTAAGTCTAGACGCACTGTTGAGTTATCACCCAACTCAACTCCAGAACTAGCTATTTTGTAATTCCACAACCAGCCTATGAGATTTGCATGAGGTTTTCCATGACTATTAAAACGCAAAGGTGATGCCACGTACACGATTCCTTCTATTAATTCTGCTTTTTTAATATGGGGCATAGCAGTATATCGACGCTCAAATTCATGGCGAGTCAGCCTATCCCCACTTTCTAATAGTGGAATTTTTGCACCTTTATCAAAGTTTTGTTCTACCGATGCTGTCATTGGCAGATTCCTCTAAGGAGTGTTGTTGCATCTAGTATAGGGGATTAGCGGACTCAAGATTGTGGGAATTGATCATCTAGAACACCAACTCAGTATTCAGCAAACCGTCGTAGATCATAGTAAACCGTAAGGTGGGCACCACAAGATCTTTCGTTGAAACCCATATCATAACTCGTGCCCAACGCCAGTTGACGACAGTTGCCTCAAGTCGGGAAACCCGCCCACGGCACTGTCTCCTTTAAGCCGGGAAACCCGTCCAACGCACTGGCTCCCCTACAAAACTTTTTTACTCAAGATTGTCTTAATTTATCATCTAGTCCTCTTGAGAGGACTTATGCTATTAGACTCGGAATTCATTCCGAGGCGGGATGGATACACTCCGCCAAGATTTGTGTATACACACAGGGTAGCTTAAGGAATAGGGACAAACCCCAAACACCAAATGCCTCTTGCTGACTAGAGGTAGAAGTTGCGACAATTTCTGTAAATGAGGCTTGGCCTCTTGTAGCAATTTATTAAAAATCCTAATTTATCCCTCAGCGCCATGCAGGTATTTTGCACTAAACAACACGTAAATAATGGCAGTAACCGTTTTTGTACTCATTGCGGTGAACCATTGCCTCTTCCTGTAGGGCAACTGGTGGATAAACGCTATAAAATTATACGTCAACTGGGTCAAGGTGGCTTTGGACGTACTTATTTGGCAGAGGATAAAAATCAACCTAATCGACAATGCGTGCTGAAGGAATTTGCGCCCCAGGTAGAAGAACCGCAGGATTTAGAAAAAGCTAAGGAGTTATTTGAGAGAGAAGCAAATGTTCTCAAAAAACTCCAGCATCCTCAAATTCCCCAATTTCACGCTTCGCTACAAGAGAAGTTAGGCGGTAGGGATTTTTTCTTTTTAGTCCAAGACTATATAGATGGTGACAATTATTACCAGTTGTTAGAACAGCGCCAAAGTCAAGGGCAAAGCTTTAGTGAAGAAGAGGTACTTTTATTATTAGAAAAAATCTTACCTGTGTTATCTTATCTCCATTCAAAAGATGTAGTTCACCGCGATATTTCTCCCGATAATTTAATCTGGCGGCGTTCTGATAATTTACCAGTATTAATTGATTTTGGTGGAGTAAAACAATTACCTGCATCTCTAGGATTTTGGTTTACGCAGTTGGCTGCAAATAACACTTTATTAGGGAAAAAAGGATATGCGCCAGAGGAGCAGTTACGACAAGGTAAAGTTTTTTTTAGCAGTGATTTATACTCCTTAGCAGTGACAGCTTTGGTGCTGATCACAGGTAAAGAACCACAGGGGCTTTATGATAGTTATCAAGGAATTTGGCGTTGGGGCAAAGAAATCAAAGTTAGCCCCAAATTGGAAGCAGTATTAAAAAAAATGTTAGCTTATCAACCGAATGCTCGCTACCAAAATGCCAATCAAGTATTGAAAGAGCTACCAACACAAATGTCTACTAAAGCGCCTAATTCTTACATTACCAAAATTAAGACAATGATCGTTGCTCCTGGACGTAAACAGAGCAATAAAATCATTAGTAAAATTCAGAGCCAGACGCAATTAATCAGTAACAAAATACCTGCTCCTGCTTGGATACGTCCCTTTATTGTGAGCTTGGGAGGAACGGCTGTAGTAGTTTTAATTGGTGCAGGTACTTTCGCGGTGGTAAATGGCATTATTCGTGGTATATCCTCAATTTCTTTACCAACAATCCCCTCAATTTCTCTTCCTACTAGTCAACCAGTTAGCGACAAAGGCAAAAGCCGCATCAGCGAAATTTTAAGTCGCCGCCAACAACTGGAAATTCCCGAAGGATTTTTCATTCGGATGGTAGATAACTTGTTTTATACAAAACATTCAGAATTAAAAGGACGTAGCCTCACCTCGAAATCAGAAGATGCACCATTACGAGATGAATGGAATGGGATTGCAGAAAATCTGTTGCAAAAATTGGAACAAGCGAATCTCAACTCAGCTGCTCGTCGTAAACTAGGAAGCTACAGTCAAAGAGATTACGACACTTGGAGACAACAAGCACGATCTGGAGAATTTGGTAAATATACGCTTAATCAATTAACAAAAGATACCTACACTAAATTTGATCGGTTGTTTCCCGGTCAGGAGCATGAGAAACTCAATCAACAAACCTACGGTCAAATTTGGTATGCGATCGCAGCCGATCAAGTAAGTAAAGTACAATCTGGCAATTAGATGGGTAATTGGTAATTGGTAATTGGAATGAGGGGGATGAAGGAGATGAAGGAGATGAGGAAGCAATAACAAATGACAAATGACAAAGCGCAAAGTCTGAGCGGAGGTTTCCTCCGCTCAGAACTTTGTAAGAATGACAAATGACTATTAACTAATTTATATGCCTTCTGTGTATTGCTCTAAAGGACACGAAAATCCTGCTGGTAGTCGCTTTTGTCACAATTGCGGCGAGAAGTTGTTAGATCAGCCTGTAAGTTATAGTATCCAACCAGGAAAAGTTTTAGGCGATCGCTATGCGATTTTGCGTCAAATTGGACAAGGTGGTTTTGGGCGGACTTATTTGGCTGAAGATGTCAACCGCTTCCGCGAACTTTGTGTTTTAAAGGAATTTTCGCCCCAAGTGCAAACGGCTTACGTTTTACAAAAAGCGGAAGAACTGTTTCAGCGCGAAGCGAGTGTTCTCTACCAGCTACAACATCCCCAAATACCCCGCTTTCGGGAACTTTTTCGCATCAATTTGGGTGGGAAGGAATATCTGTTTTTGGTGCAAGATTATGTTGAAGGACAAACTTACAGTTCTTTATTAAATAGCCGTCAACAGCAAGGTTTGCGGTTTTCAGAGGCGGAAATTTGCCAACTGTTACAACAACTTCTCCCTGTGTTGGAGTACATCCACTCCTTGGGGGTAATTCATCGCGATATTTCGCCGGATAATTTAATTCTCCGCAAAATCGATCAATTGCCAGTATTAATCGATTTTGGTGGCGTTAAACAAGTAGTAGCAACTGTAGCCTCCCAATATTACCAGCCTGGTGTAATTGGCTCGCCCCCCGCAGCCACTCTTTTAGGTAAGGTGGGATTTGCACCGCCCGAACAAATGCAAACCGGTTTGGTATCTCCCCATAGCGATTTATATGCTTTGGCGGCTACTATGTTAGTTTTACTGACAGGTAAACAGCCGCACGAATTAATTGATACTTATACCCTCAGTTGGCAATGGGAACGCGAAGTTACTGTGAGTCCAACTTTGGGACAATTACTCAATAAAATGTTATCGCCCAGGCCAGGCGATCGCTATCAATCGGCGCATCAAGTTCTACAATTGCTTAACTCCCCAGGATTGACGATTGGCAATGTACCAACTCAAGCGCCGACTCAGCCCCCAATTCAACCCCCAATTCAACGGCCTACACAACCTACCACATCTGAAACCATTGCGATCTCTCCCCCTCCCCCAGTCGCCATCCCTTCCCCTCAACCCCCAAATTCCTCAACACCAATAAAAACCTTTCTCGCAGTGCTAGTAGGGGCTAGTATTGCGGGAGTAGGTTTGTGGGGAGTGAAGAATTTAATTCAATCTCGTGGTGGTGGCGATATTGGGGGAGTTACACCCACACCCACAGCAACACCCACCACACCCGCACCCCAGTATTCCCAAGCAGAACAGCAACGCAAAAATAGATTGCGCGATCGCCGTCAACAATTGGGGATAGACTCTAATTTCTACGTTAATTTGGTAAATCAACTCTTCTGGGAGAAAAACCCCAGTTTACAGGGAAGGACTCTCAGCGATGGGCCAGAAGATGAGAGTTTGCGGGCACAATGGGATAAACAAGCCGCAGAAGTTTTAGACAAACTAGCCCAACTGAGTACAAAAGCACGCCAGCAACTAGGAACCTACACATCAGCAGAACGCGATCGCTGGAAAGTGGAAGTTAACCAAGTGAATGTTGGTAGTCGTTCTTTATATGATTTAGGAGATGTGGCTTTCTTTGCAACATTTCCCACCCAGCGCAACAAAGATTTTATTAATCAACCCATTGGACAAGTTTGGTATGGCTTTGTCAGTGATAAACTCAGCGCAATTTTAGCTGGTAGCACTTTTGAGAAAATAGTTTTTGATCAAGGTACTGTCAGCAAAACTGTCAATGGTACTCTTAGTCCTGGTAATGGCAAAATCTACATCGCCGAATTAGTCAAAGAACAATCTTTAATCGCCAATTTAAAAGCAAATACCAAAGTTCTATTATCAGTTTATTCTCCCTCAGGCAAAATCAAATTTTTAGAAGATTCTACGCAGCGGAGTTTGTCAATCAAACTACCAGAAAATGGATATTATGAGTTTGTGGTTGTTTCCACAGCCTCACAATCAGTAGATTATCAACTCAGCATCAAAGCCGAATCTCCTACCCCACCCCCAACACCAACACCAACACCAACACCTACAGAAACACCCACACCAACACCGACTGAGACAAGTACGCCGATACCGACAACCACACCGACACCTACGCCGACAGCTACACCCACGCAAACACCTTAGAATGCTTGAAAGGCTCACATCACTAGAAGTGGCGTGAGGTTCAAAGAAAAAAATGCAAATATCAACACTAATAGCTGCAATCGCTAGTTTAATAATGACCTGTTGTTGGAGTGTTTTATCTATTGAGAGAAAATATATGCTCTATCTCTCAATTGCTCTGGTGACAATAACAACAATTTTTTGCCTACCATTTTATCTGCCAGTAGTGTTTTTTTATAGGCCAGCAACACTTCTTCCTGTGTCACTGTTCAGTATGACAATTCTTGTAGTTATAAAGAGTGAAAGTGGTAAAAAAATTTTTTCAGTTATTGCTTACCCTTTAAATGCTGTTTTATTGTTATTGGCTATTGAACTTCTAAAATCACCCGGTACAACCTGGGGAAATACAGCCGCAGACCTCGGTATATTTAATACAATTAACGCAATATTTATTTTACAATTACTAACTTATTTTGTCTTACAAAATTTATTTTATGGAATATGTAAACTACTAACTGGATTAATCTCAAGTTTACTCATTGTAATACTTGGTTTTAAAACATCAATGTTTACCTTTGGAACAGAGATATTTTTACGGAAAGTATGCGTTATGGTTTCTATTTTTATGATTTTGGAAGGAATAGCATTAATTTATAAAAGCAAAAAATTGAGTAATTAAACCCTACCCAATCTCTAGTACAACAAGGCAAAAGTAACCCGTAGGGTGGGCACTAGACATCATCAGGGTTTGAAAGAAAGATTTGAAGTTGCCCACCCTACAAAAATCTACTTAGAGTATTTAGGGACAAAGGAGTCAAGAGTCAAAAGTCAAAAGTTATTCATCCCTCATCCCCAGTCCCCAATCAATCTCTCAGCCCCATAACTGAACGATAATGCACTGCAAGTTGCGCTACAGTTTGAGATTGACGCTGAGTATTCCACTGGCTTTGGTTAAATATTTCTTGTCGCAAATCATCAACGTTGATGGTGGTAACTCTGCCATCAGCAACAATTTGCTTACCATTTACCCACACACTATTGACAACATTGCTGGGTCTGCCTAACACTAATAAACCAATGGGATCTGTACGGGGTAATAGCGATAAATGGGTGAGATCGTAAAGTACTAAATCGGCTTGTTTACCCACCTCTAAAGAACCAATTTCATCAGCAAAATTTACTCCTTTAGCTCCGCCCAATGATGCCATTTTTACTGCTTGTCGGGGTGTAATCCATTGCTGATAATCTAAGTCTGTAATGTTATGCAAAATAGACCCGATTTTAATCGCTTCTAACAAATCTTGAGAATCATTACTAGAAGCACCATCACAACCAAAAGTGACATTTACTCCCGCTTGCTGATATTTTAAAATTGGGGCGATCCCGCTACCTAAACGCAAATTACTCAAGGGATTGTGAACCACTGTAGATTGAGTTTCTGCGAGGATTGCTATATCAGCATCACTCAACCATACACAATGTGCCAAAGAAGTGCGATCGCTTAAATAGCCAATGCGCTTCAAGTGTTCCACCGCCGAACAGCCGTATTTCTCTTGGGCGAGTTTTTCCTGTGCCCTGGTTTCCAGCAAATGAGAGTGACGACTAAGATTATAGCGATCGCTTAATTCAATACATCCGGTGAACAAAGCATCACTACACAATTGAATTCCTGTAGGTGCAACTAAAATACTCACACCCTCATCTGGGCGATGTAACTCTTGTACAACTGCTTCAATAATTTCTAAAGTAGCGACAGTTGAGCGAAAATAAGGCTCATGGTTTTGTTCTGATTCCCCAGATGGTAGCCCGGCTGTCAAAGATTCATCTTGAATTAACGGGGCGATAAAGGCGCGAATTCCCACTTCTCTGTAAGCGCGAGTCGCCGTAGCAATAGTTTCTAACTCTTGCCCGGGAATTAACACCAGATGATCTACCACACTCGTACCGCCAGAAAGTAAGGTTTCCACCGCCGTTCCTAAAGCGCTGAGATAAACTTTTTCTAAATCGAGTGCAGAAAATTCATAAAGTTCCGCCAGCCATAATTCTAAAGGTAAGGGTGGGATAGCGCCACGTTGCCACATTTCCGAAGAATGGGTATGGGCGTTAATAAACCCAGGAAGTAAAAGTTGATGTGTGCCATCAATTACCGTGCCGATAACATCTAAATTAGGGCCGATAGCGGCAATTTTACCGTCCGCAATTTGGACATCAACAGTTGCATAAGCATCATCCGTGACAATCAAAACATTCTGGATAGTAAACTTCATGAGTGCTTGCAGTGACTAAGTTTTACCTACTTAATGAGTAGCATTTGAGTAGCAAAAATTCAAAAATCTGGACAATCGACTTTGCTGACTTCAGGGTGAACATAGTACTTCAGCACCGTTGCGACATCATCCCCAATCCAGTAAGCCACCTTGTCTGGTGAGTTCCCTGTGGCGATTGCCCAAGTAGCGAAGGTGTGCCTGGTTGCATAGGGCTTGAGGTAAGGCAATAATCCCTTATCTGACAGTTCTTTGACTACTCCAGAGAAATGCTTTACCCGTCCATTTAACATGGACGCTGACCGATTCCAGACATTGTTTAGAATCGCGCTAGTCATTCGGCTATTCTGCTTTGACAAAAAGATTATTTCTTCATCTTCCCTCCCCTCGCGTAAGGGTAGGAGTAACTCTTGCAGTTTTGAGCCTTCAGCACAGGGGAAAACTCGACTCTTCCCGTTTTTAGTTCCTTTGCTGATGCCATGCAAGTTTCTGGACTTGTTAATCAAAATCCGTCTGCAATCAGGTGAGATATCACCCCAGGTCAATGCGAAAGCTTCCCCAGGGCGGCAACCAGTCCAGAATAAAAATTTGATCAGGCTGGCATAGTGTCGGTGGCGGTCGTGTTGCTCAAAAGACTTGATGATTAAATCGCGCTGCTCTAGGGTAAAGGCTTTGCGATCGCCCTTGTCGGATTTTTTCTTAGGTTTAGTGACTTTTAGCTTTTCAAAAGGGTTTTCGCTAATTAGCCCTTCACTTTGGGCCCATTTACAACACTGGTTAAATTTCAGGATACAGTGCCAACTCATAAAGTAAGTCGTGCTTCCTAGTAACCAGTTTCTAATTACCGTTGCCTCAGTCAATTTTTGTGTTGGCAAGCTTTTGATGCATCTAGCGATCGCGTGGTAATTACCTTTAATTGTGGTTCGTTCCAACTGGTGAGATTGAAACTCGGTGAATTTTTCCCAGAGTTCCCCCAAGCTGTAGTCCGGCTGCTTTTTTGGCTTTTTCGGTACAAGCGCTGCGGGGGCTGTCGCTGTCGGTTGGAACTGGTAACTCTCCAGCGTGGCATCAAAGCGTCCTAGGGTGATGTCGTTGACAATTGCGTCTCTCTTATTCCTGACAACTTCGCGATTGCGTTTGATATCTGGCAAGCGCGAGGCAATATAAAACTGTTTATAAAAACCTTTTACCCTAAATCTAATTGCTAGGTTTCCAGACTGTTTATCAACGCTGATCCATTTGTCTTCCTGTGCTACCATTGCATGACCTGGTGAGGTTCTACCTCGCGGTTAACATTCCAAGATTTTTAAAGCACCCTAATTTTTACTTACATAAGTAATGCGATCACACTTCTTCAGTGCGATCGCTTTTTGCTCAACTAGTCCGGTGGAACGTAAAGCCCTAGTGGGTCTAAATTGCGGACATACCCACAGGAAGTGCAGAAAGCGATTTGTTCTTCCATGTCTTCCGGATCTACAAACATTTCCCCTTCATCACATTTGGGGCATTTACCAAAGTGTTCTAAATCTTGATTATGATCATCGTCGTCATCATACATAAGCACCTTGTCCTAGTTCTCGTAAAATCTTTGAATCTGGATTTTGTTAGCTAACTCTTGAAATTTTTCTATCCGTTGATTTATCGTCAAGCGAGAAACATATTGCTCACACAAAATATTCTCAAACTCAGTTCCCTTAAAGCTTTTAGCAGACGGTAGACCACGAAATGTATAAGCCAACCGCCTGAGTAAACACAACAATAGGGCTAATTCATCAGTGGCATTCAGTTCGCCCATTTTGTCGATGACTTCTGTTAGTTCTCTGTCATCTTTTGGGGGAATCTTCCATTGATCATAAAAATCGCTGTGGAAAAATTCATGAGGGATTAAATCTCCATGAATTTCGGTGTAAGCGAAGCTTGCATGAGTGTCCATAAAATACCTCAAATAATTTGTTGGGCGATCGCTTTTTAGTTACCAGTTAGCTCATCACTACCCCCCGAAACCTAATCTTTGAATATTTGCTACGAGTAGATCTAAAGGGTTTTGGACTTCCCGAAATTCTTCTACCTGTACTGGACTAGTTTCAATCCCGTTTTCCTGTAATTGCTCCTGTACTAAATTGGCTGCTTCGTCTGCGTCCAACTCTATAGGCGAATCTATCAAGGTTGTTCCTTGTCCTTCGTTATCCCAATACTTGATTTTGTAGATTTTCATCGACAATTAAGCTCCAAACTGTCGGCGTAACTTCTCTAGCAGTGTCATGCCCTGGTCGTAACGCTTACCTGTGAAGCCCATGACCTCGGTGACAATCACTGAATCGCTTTTATCAGCACCAAATTGCTGAATCATCCGCCAA
>JAVRCF010000063.1:0-48794 GCA_034530935.1 Aulosira sp. DedQUE10
ACCTACTCAATTCTTCTGTTGTTTTTTCACGACTTTTTCAGCAAGCCCTAATTAAAAATATTTCAGTGAAACGAGTGGTTAAATTATGTGATCGCCTGTTGTAGAAGAGCGATCACCTTACAGAAACCCTTAAAGACTGATCAATCGCCCGTTGTGTAAGAGTAGTTTGATCGCAACTTATACCCCCAACTCTCCCAAAGTGATCGCTTCTTCTGAGGGAGACGCTACGCGATCGCACTTCTTAGATTTTTCTAGGCATAATACCTACACAATTATAATCTGTCTATAGTTAAGTCAGATTCACAACTATATACAACAAATGTACTCACAGTAAAAATTATGTTGCAATCAATTGAAGGAGTGTATAAACACACTCAGATAGAACTGACAGAACCACCTAAAAATATTTCAGAAAACCGTGTTATTGTCACTTTTTTAGAGCCGAAAAAAGAGCAAATAAAAAATCAACCCATGCAGTTTGGGATGTTTTCTGGAAATCAACAGTCAACAGAAGCAGATTTTGAAATTGCTGAATTTCATGGCGATCGCGAAGATGTCTTAGACTGGTCATAAGTTTGGTAGTTATTCGATGAATCAAGCGATCGCTCTTTCACGATAGGCGATCGCTTTATGATGTAGAAATTCAATACTAATTCTTGACTCGCCCGTTAGTTGGCTCCTTTATAATTGCAGTTGGGACGGGTTGAGTAGCGGGAACCTCTACAGCTGGAGAAACTTGCGAAGTCAATTTTTTATTACCCCGCTTGCGATTAGAACCACCTGCTTTAGCATACTCCATGCTGTTTTTACCGTAGACAGTTGCAACTCCACTCAGCATCCGTTGTGAAAGTTCCGAAAGCGCTTTGTCCATCTGGGTGGCTGTCTTACGCGATTCTTCAAGATTAGACAAAAGCGTATTATGGGCTTCCACAACAGCACGGGTATTATCAATTAGGCGAGTATAGGCTTCAATGGTTAATCCGTGTCCTAAATCCAGATTCTCATTAATGGATTTTAGCAAGGCAAGACGACGTTGGGCTTTTTCCACAGCAGCAGAACCGCGAGTTGTCACAGTCATGGGAGATACTCCTAGAATAGTTCTCTTTCAAGATAGTGGAGTACGTTGATGACTGAGATGAGTAGTTTTGTTGATTTAATTACTCACACGATCAAGAGTATATCTGTGTTTTTACTCGTCTGTCTGTGTCTCTCAATTGTTTCAAGATAAACGCAATTAGCAATTGTAGTATCAAAAACAGCAATTGTAGTCTCCGAAATGGCAATTGTAGTATCAAAAGCAGCAATTGTAGTATCAAAAACAGCAATTGTAGTATCAAAAACAGCAATTGTAGTCTCCGAAATGGCAATTGTAGTATCAAAAACAGCAATTGTAGTCTCCGAAATGGCAATTGTAGTATCAAAAGCAGCAATTGTAGTCTCCGAAATGGCAATTGTGGATTTGGATAATAGATGCGATAAACCTTACCAAGAGTGGTACTGCAATTTTCCGAAATTGGTAACTCAAGTATCTTCGTAATTAAATTTGCTTCTAGTAGCCGTAACTTCATTTCTTCAGCATTTAGTTCCAGTAAGATTTAAGCAGAAAGGCTATGCGAGAAAATCTTTTAACAACACATGGCAGAAAAAAAATTAGAAGCTTTTATAGCCAAAACTGTAAAAAAAGTGATCAAAAAAGAAATAGGGAAACTCAAAAAGGATAAGTTAGCGATTGTATCAAATCAGACGAATAATAAATTAGACAGTTTTGTGGCTGATGTTGATACTTGGGAAGATAAAGGAAATACAGAAGAAATTATTGATGATATATATGCCAATGCTTATGTCAGCTTGGCTTCACAAGAAGATGTAGAACTTGAGCGCAAGTTGCGAGAGCTAAAGTTTAAACAGGAACTTAGAAAAGATTGGATATTATTTCTTTTAAAGGATGTAATAGTATATTCAGCTACTGTTATTTTTATATTTGTTGTTGCTGGATTTTACATATTTACTCTAATTAATAGGTATTAAATAATATGATGTCCGGCAAATTACCCTTATTATGTCATTGCGAGTGGAACGAAGCAATCACAGGGACTCTGCGATTGCTTCTCTACGAGACGCTACGCGAACACTTCGTACCCTCCGGGTTCTCCGAAGGAGTACGCAATGACGGGTATTTGAACGGACATGATATAATTCGTGATCGTAATTTTTTGAACAACAGTAAAGGTGCGTTACGCTACGCGATAACACACCCTACGTTGAAATGTTTTAACTATCATTAAGAACAGAGGCAAAGCCCAGAATATAATTAATTCTTTTGACTTTTGAGTGCAGACGCGATTAATCGCGTCTCTCCGACTTTTGACTTCTCCCACTAGGGGGTTGTTGGGGATGGTTTTAAATTTTTGGCTTTGTAGAAAGTTTCTAAGCTATTGCTATCTCCTACAAAACGCCAGTGCCAAGGTTCATAGCTGACACCTTGAGCGTTATCTTTAGGAAAGGACATCTCAAAACTAAAACGAGCAGCGTTTGCTTGGAGCCACTGATAAGCTTTGGTGTTGTCAAAGTTAGCTTGTAGATTAGTTGCTGGCACTGCTCCATCACCAATATCTACAGCATAGCCTGTGTGATGCTCGCTATGACCAGGCGGCGCACTCAGCGCTGCTCTTTGGGCTGGTGTTTGATTCCGTTGCGCGCCGACAGCAAAAAATAACTGCTCTTGCTCTTTGACAGAACGAAAGCCAGAAATCGGCACTAAAATCACACCAGCACTGCGTGCTGCTTGTTTCATGGCTTGAAATTTTTCAGCTGCCGCTTTTCGCATTCTAATGCGCCCATTACTAGAAACGACTGCTAGCTCAGATTCTGGCGCTTCTGTATATTTCAAATGCCCCAAAATAGTATCAGCGTTGTTACCTTCAGGGTTGACTGAACTATCAGATGTTGGCGTTTGTGTCTGTGAACTAGTTGGCGAAGGTTGAGAATTGGCAGTTTTTTTCGGTGAAATGATAAAAAACACAAAGCCACTACTCACAGCAAGCAGGACAAATGCCAATACTCCACCAATCAGCAAAACCATCGGTTGCAAGCCCACCTTAGGTTTAGCGTCGGGAGTATCGCGTAAAGCTGCTGGAATATCGTCACCAGAAGCAGCCGAAGAGTGTTGAGGTTCTCCAGAAAACCCAGCTTTATTCAAGAATTCACTCCTGCTTTTTTTGAATAGCCATAACAGATTGTAGACTGGAAAAAAATAAACGCAAGCGTTAGGATTTTACTAACTCAGTACTGAGTGCTGAGTGCTGAGTAAAGTAGAAAGTAGAAATTACTCAGTACTACCGCACTTAGTAAATCCTCCGCCCTTTGTGGGCGGTCTTTTAACTCAGCACTCAGGACTTTTAACTCAGCACTCTTCAAGTCAGCGTTTTTAGGTGCAATCTTGGTAAATCTTTTAGAACTATACGTCAAGTTGGTGGGATTAGTCCTAATCGGATTCATCCTTGGACGCAAACTACCTGGCACAGTTCCCTCTGGCGTGGCTCAGTTTCTTTTCTGGGTAGGAGTACCTATAAGCATAGTATTTTTCTTATACAAAACAGACTTATCAGGCCAAATTTGGATTGCACCTGCGATCGCATACTTAGCCATTTTACTAGGGGCATTATTGGCTTGGTTGGCAATTAAAGGGCAAGCTTATTTCACAAATACCATACCCCAGCAACCAACTCAAGGTAGTTTCCTGTTGGCTGCAATGGTTGGTAATACAGGTTATTTGGGCTTTCCGATCACCTTAGCAATGGTAGGAGAAAAATACTTCGCTTGGGCGCTATTCTACGATTTATTAGGCACACTCTTTGGTGCTTACGGATTGGGAGTGGCATTAGGAGCGAGTTTTGGCAATAGTAAGCATAATTATGGAGAGGTAGCCAAAGCAATATTTATTAATCCTGCGCTGTGGAGTTTCGGCTTTGGCTTGCTGTTGCGACAGGTAAAAATCCCCTTTGTAGTGGAATTTTGTTTAGATAAATTGGCTTGGACAGCTTTGGCGTTATCCATAGTATTAATTGGGATGCGACTTTCACAATTAAAATCTTGGGGTAAATTACCACAGGTAGGAATGAGCTTGGCAATTAAAATGTTGGTAGTTCCTTTAGTTCTGGGCAGCACCTTACCGTTTTTTGGTGTCACTGGTTCAGCCGCTAAGGTAATCGTGCTACAGATGGCTATGCCGCCAGCCTTTGCTACTTTAGTAATTGCCGAAACTTTCAATCTCGATCGCGATCTAGCTGTGACAGCTTTAGCAGTAGGGGCAATATTATTACTGATGACATTACCAGTTTGGCTGTGGCTGTTTTAAGGATTGGGGATTGGGCGGAAAAAGGGGGAAAGGAACAAACACCAAACAACAAATGCCAAACACAAAATGACAAATATCGCGTAAACGTATCAGGTTATGCCATGTCAACTAACATTCTGGAAGTGCCCACCCTACAAAAATTGTTTTATGGGTGGGGTATTTTTCAGACTTCAAACTTCTCCTGCAAAGACGCTACGCGAACAGCCTTTAGTTGATTCATCTTTGCTGCCAGATCCGCAGGGTTCATGTATTCATAGGGTTCAAAAGGTTGGTGAATCCAGGGGTTGTCTGATAGGTAGTCAACATAATAATCGGGTTCTATAACCGAACAAGCTTTATACCAAATTACAGCCGTGCGAATTTGGGCGAACGCACAATCAGTATTTTGCTGTAGCCAAGGGATAGTTTGCTGGAGTGTGATTCCAGAGTCTACCAGATCATCCACCAACAAAATCCGCGAACCTAAATTTTCTGTGGTCATTGTGATGTGGCGAGAAAAGCTTAACGAACCTCTTTCTTGCTTGCCTGGCCCACTGTATGATGATGTTGCTAAAATTGCCAACGGTTGGTGATATATACGGGAAAGAATATCCCCGACTCGCAGTCCGCCTCTGGCAAGGCAGACAATCTGGTTGAATTGCCAACCCGATTGATAAATCTGAGCAGCCAGTTGTTCAATTTTTTGGTGATAATCTGACCAAGAAACGTAAAGGTCTGGCATAAAAGATGTAGTTTTTAGCTAATACTGAAAGCACACACAAACTTTCTATTTTAATATGAGCGCAAGATATTATGAATGATTCTGCCACTGATGGTTCTGTAAACAGTGAAAAACTGGACTTTAAAACCAAACTGGCTTATGGTGCAGGGGATTTAGGCCCCGCGATTACTGCCAATATTTCCATATTTTTTCTGCTAGTTTTCTTTACTAATGTCGCTGGTATCCCGGCGGGGTTGGCTGGCAGTGTTTTGATGATTGGCAAAATCTGGGATGCAGTCAACGATCCATTTGTAGGGTTTTTGACTGATAAAACAAAATCTCGTCGCTGGGGTCGTCGTCTACCGTGGTTATTATATGGGGCGATTCCCTTTGGAGTCTTCTTTTTCTTACAGTGGATTGTACCGCCATTTAGTGTTTGGGGTTTGTTCTGGTATTACGTAGGTATTGGTGTGATATCTCAGGTGTTTTACACCGTTGTCAATTTGCCTTACACAGCAATGACTCCAGAACTAACGCAAGATTATGACGAACGTACCAGCCTTAACAGTTTTCGCTTTACCTTTTCCATCGGCGGCAGTATTCTGTCATTAATTTTATCAAAAATCGTTTTTTCCTTAATTAGCGATCGCACACAACAATATCTAGTATTAGCCGCAGTCTGTACTGTAATCTCCGTCTTAGCTTTATATTGGTGCGTTTACGGCACACGCGATCGCGTTTTGGCATTTGAAGCTAAACGCATTCAACTAGAAGAACCTCCATCTCTTCCCTTCATTGAACAGCTAAAAATCGTCTTCACCAACCGACCTTTTCTATTTGTCATCGGTATATATCTTTTTTCTTGGTTAGGTGTGCAGATTACAGCCAGCATTATTCCTTATTTTGTCGTTTACTGTATGCGTTTGCAAGAAGCTGATGTACCGACAGTTATGATTGCTGTCCAAGGAACAGCCCTAGTAATGCTATTTTTCTGGAGTAATTTAAGTAAAAGAGTGGGGAAAAAAGTTGTTTATTTTCTCGGCATGAGTTTATGGATTATCGCCGCCGCCGGACTTTATTACTTACAACCTGGTCAAATAGGTTTAATGTATTTGATGGCAGTAATGGCAGGTTTTGGGGTCTCTACAGCGTATCTCGTTCCTTGGTCAATGATTCCAGATGTGATTGAATTAGATGAACTCCAAACTGGACAACGCCGAGAGGGAGTTTTTTATGGTTTTATGGTGTTGCTACAAAAGTTTGGTTTAGCCTTTGGTTTATTTTTAGTCGGAAACGCCTTACAAGCCTACGGTTTTAAGGAAGCAGTCGTGGGACAAACGGAACTACCCATACAACCGGAATCCGCGTTACTAGCTATCCGCCTAGCAGTTGGCCCCTTACCTACCGTTTGTTTAATTGCCGGTTTATTTTTAACTTATTTTTACCCCATTACGCGGGAAATGCACGCCGAAATCATGATGAAACTCCAACAGCGTCAAGAGAAAGTAGAGTAATTGAAAAGTGCGATGCCCAACCTAGGCATCGCCTACGTATTTGCGAGAAATGCGATCGCTAAACTAACTTTGACTTAAATAAAACTTACAAATGCGTTGACAATTTCAACTATTGCTTATACCAAACTAATACTAAATCAAATAATGTTTGCGACACATCAATATATTCTAGAGGGCACGGCACTGCCGTGCCCCTACAATCTGTCGCATTCTTTTTTCAAATTGGTATAACTTTCGCTGAAATAAAACTTATAAATCAATCCAGTTCAGTTAAGAAAATTAATTGACAACAAAGCCAAAAAACTAGTTACTCAACAAAAAACAGAACAATAATTTTGGAGGGGCTTTGGGGGACGCAACCGTCACTTTAGAGGGGGCTTGGGGAAGAATCCCCCAAATCTGCCGGCTTTTTCAACAAGTGACAAATCAATCTCTAATTACCTTAACCCAAGCGTATTGACTTATAAATGCGTTGATCATTTTAACTTTGGTGTCTGACGTTTGGTGTTTGGATTTTCTCATTCCCCCATTCCCCTTTTCCCCTTCCCCAAACTCAAATCGCCAACTTCTCCCCGCGAATCGAATAATCTAACAACTCCATCGGGTGAATCACAGAAATATTCTTACCCTGCAAATGTAAATGCTTCGTAATCTGCAAAGTACAGCCAGGATTAGCAGAAGCAATCAAATTAGCACCAGTATTCAGCAAATTCTGTACTTTTTGCTGACCCAGTTCCTCAGCAACTTCCGGTTGCAACATATTATAAACACCTGCACTGCCACAACATAAAGCGGCATCCAAAGGTTCACTTAACTTCACCCCTGGAATTTGGCGTAACAACTGACGCGGTTGCACACTAATCTTTTGTCCATGCAGTAAATGACAAGCATCTTGATAAACCAAATTTAAAGGTTTATCAGTGATAGGCAACAATTTCGCAGTTAAACCCACCGTTGCTAAAAACTCTTGGGCATCTTTCACCTTAGCGGCAAATGCTTTCGCTTTTTGGCGATATTCTGGATCATCCTCTAAAATATGGCCGTATTCCTTCAATGTATGCCCACAACCAGCAGCATTGATAATTACAAAATCTACATCGGTCTTGGCAAAACTATCAATCATCTGTCTCGCCAAAGCCTTCGCCTGTTCAGTTTGTCCTTGGTGTTCTGGAAGCGCCGCACAACATCCCTGCGATCGCGGAATCACAACCTCACAACCATTCGCCGTCAACACCCGCACCGTTGCTTCGTTAATACCAGAGAAAAACAGCCGTTGCACACATCCCAAAATCACCCCAACGCGATAACGCTTCTCACCTTGTGCGGGAATAACCGTCGGTAAATTACTTTGAAATGTTTTTAAAGTAATTTCTGGTAAAATAGATTCCATTGCTGCCAAGCGAGGCGATATATTTTTTAGTAACCCCGTAGCGCGAATAAATTTAGAAACTCCCAACTTTTGATAAGCCATCAACGGTACGAGTAATATTCTCAAAATGTCGGGGTTTGGAAATAGAGAGAATATTAATTGACGAATCAGCTTATCCGGTAAACTGCGCGGATAATTGCGTTCAACCTGGTGACGAGTAGCAGAAATTAACTTGTCATACTGCACACCAGAAGGACAAGTTGTTACACAAGCCAGACACCCCAAACAAGAATCAAAATGTTCGACAGTTGCCGTATTGAGTGCAATTTCACCCTCATTAATTGCATCCATTAAATAGATACGTCCCCTGGGAGAATCCATCTCTTTACCCAGCACCCGATAACTGGGACAAGTTGAGAGGCAAAATCCACAATGTACACAACTATCAATTAACTTTGGATCAGGTGGATGAGTTGCATCAAACCCCTGCAAATTTTTTATACTCGCCGTATTATTAACAGAATTTTCCGAAACTTGCATATTTGTCATTTGTCATTTGTCATTTGTCATTGGGCATTTCTTATTTATCTCACTTGTCGTCCTTGTCCTCCTTGTTCCCCTTCCCCCTTCCCTCGACCCCAATCCCTAGTCCCTAAATCCCACCCACAAACCGACCTGGACTTAAAATATTTTTGCTATCAAATTGTGCTTTAATCCGGCGCATCAACTCCAAAGCATTATCCGTATATCCCCAAACATCCAATTTTTCTTTCACCGTCGTTGGTGCTGTCAAAATCGAAAGAAAACCACCATAATTCTGACAAATATCACGGATATGTAAAACTTGCTTTTGACTATCTAAGCACAACCATCCCAAGCCACTACTAATATGAATTAATCCCATTTCTACTTGATTTAAAACCTCTAAAGCAGCGCTAGGTAATACTCCTATTTTGCAAGTAATTGGGAAACTTGTAACATCAGAGTGCATTTGTTCTGGCAATCTCTGCCATAGACTAACCTCTTCCTCTACTACATAAATTGCTCCCTCTAATCCCAATTTTTGCCCAACTTCTAGTAATCTATTTGCCTGTTCGTTAACACTCTCACTAATACTTTGAAAACGAGCAATTAGTCCCAATCCTTTGCCTAATCCTAAACTATAGACCAGTTTCGTAGATAATAAATCAGCCTGGGTTGGTGTTAATGCCGAACCTCGCAAGGTAGCAGCAGCGTTGGATATCGCTTCATATGTCCCAGTTAGTACTACCGTTGTTGAAGTCTCTTGCTGTGGGTAAACTCGAAAGGTGGCTTGCGTGATAATTCCCAATGTGCCATAAGACCCAGTAAATAACTTCATCAGGTCATATCCAGCCACATTTTTCACGACTCGTCCCCCAGCTTTGGCAATTTGTCCATCAGCACGCACAAAGGTAATGCCTAGCAACTGGTCACGTACACTACCATAACGTTGTCTGAGGGAACCTGTATTAGCGGTAGCCACTATACCACCAATGGTTGCCAACTCTGGTGCAGTCGGATCAAGGGCCAGAAATTGGCGAGAATTAGCCAACATCGCTTGGAGATCGGAAAACTTCATTCCCGCTTCTACTGTCACCGTCAAATCGCCAACGGCGTGTTCAATTAGTTGATTGATGCGTTCTGTACTTACTACCACATCAATATCTTTAGCTAAACCACCCCAGCTGAGTTTACTAGTGTTACCGCAGGGAAGGACACGCCAATTTTGATGGTATGCTTCGGCAATAATAGCCGCTAGTTGTTCCTGGGTGCGAGGGTAGACAAGACAACTGGGATGTTTTCCCGCAGCCATTGCCTTTTGGATAGATTCTTTAAGTATCGGTTCAATATTTTCCCAAAGGTAAACAGCATTTTCTTCATTGACGATAGATGCCAGACAAGAAGCGATCGCTTTCATCAGTTTATTTTTTACGCCCTACTTCTAATGTACTGGCTAAGCTCACCAAAAAGGCGCTGAGTTAAAAGTCTTGTCTATACTTAACTACTATCAATTCAGATTAAACTATTTTGATGATTACGTATCATTACATAGATTATTTAAGCAAAAACACGGAAGAAAAGATAATATTTATGACTTAAACTGGATACATTAAATTGTCATCTTTTGTCTATATTTGGCAAATATAGATAAATATGGCTATAGATTGTAGATTTCATCATCAGGGTAGCAATGTCATTAATTTTTTACACTATAAAAACATTAAAGTTGATTGTAATACAATCTATATACTTATATAACGGCAAAATTTGAGGTAATGGAAAATTATGCCTAGCATTGCCATTAGCGTTGTTGCAGTAAAAATTGTTTTGCCATGTTCTGCATTTTTGGTGAGCATCTTTAAAATATTCCATTGCCAGAATCAATGTCAAAAATAATAGTCCATAGATAGGTTTTCCTGAAACTATTACAAGGTTTTAATTTTTTCACCTAGCAATAACCTAAGTTTAGATTTTATATTTTGAATTGAGAATACAGAATACAAAATTTCCAAATTTACATAAAAGCTAGTTTTGAATCATGAAAAATTCACTCATCGAAAATTCAGAATTTTAGCCGAGATAAAGGCATAGGGTAGATATTAAACCCAAAATTGGTTGACGTGAATATAGTTGTTTTTGGAAAAATAATCATATGATTCCATGCCAACTATGCATTTTAATGATTTGTCCCGCATAAATGCATTAATGTAATCATTATCAACTACCAATATGCCACTATCAGACTATGCGATTCTAGACTCTATCTTGACTGTTTCCCCTGATACTCCAATTAGAGAAATTATCAGTTATATGGGGCAAATCAGGGAAGATATTATTAACATAGAAAAAGGCGTATTTGTCGCTTCCCACAATTTGCAAAGCTATCGTAACCAGGTAAAAGTAGTTGTAGGGAAATCAATTTCTACATTCAACCGCATTAGCGTTACCAAGAAAACTTCACACAACCATCAAGTTACATTGCCTATTGATTGCGTATATGTTGTAGAAAAATCGCAGTTATTAGGCATATTAACACTTGTGGATGTCATCCGACTCATAACTTCGGGGATTAATTTGGCAACAGTGAAAATTGCTGAAGTCATGAAACAACCTTTAATTACTTTAGAGCAGGGTTTTGATGTTAATAAAATATTGCCAATAATGCAGCAATATGGCATACGTAATTTACCCATTGTCGATGATAGAGGGCAATTATTAGGAATTATTACTCCAGAAAGTTTGGCTGTGGGTTTGCAAAAAGAACTTTTAAAAACACAGGAAAATTTGCAATTAGAGGTTGCACAGCATTGTTCTTTAAAAATGGAGTTAAAAAAAGCTGAAGAAGAGTCCGAAATACAAATTGCCCAAGCAACTACAGAGTTAATAAAAGCTAATAAACAGTTGCAACGAGAACTAGGCGATCGCATTGCTACAGAGGCGCAATTACTACAAACAACTTCTGACTTACAAGAAATTTTTCAAGCCTTCCCTGATTTGTATTTTCGCATTGATAGTGATGGCACAATCCTCAGTTACTACGCTAAAAATCTATCAGAATTATATTTAACACCAGAATTTTTTTTGGGAAGAAAGATGCAAGAGGTGCTGCCCCAAAATGTTACTAGTAAATTTCTAGCAGCAATTCTGAATTTACAGCAAAACGATGCCATCGTTACTATTGAATACTGCTTATCAATAGCGGGTAAAGAAGAAAGCTTTGAAGCACGGCTTTTACCGTCAACTCAACACCAAATTATTGCTATTATTCGCAATATCACTGAACGTAAGCAGGCACAAGAAGCATTGCAAAAAGCCAAAGCAGAACTAGAAATTAGAGTAGAAGAAAGAACTAAAGAATTACAAGATATTAATAAACGCTTATTGCAAGAAATTAGTGAACGCCAGCGCATTGAAGAAGCCTTACGATATCGAGTTGAATTTGAAAAACTGACTACCGCTATCTCTACGCATTTTATCAACCTTGCACCCAATGAGATTGAGAATGGTATCAACCAAGCATTGCAGCTAATTGGTGAAATTACAAATGTTGATCGCGCTTATGTATTTGTGTTTGCAGACAGCAATACTTATGAATGGTATGCAGAATGTCTGGAAGGACAAATCCACAATTTACAAGATATTAGCGATGCAGTTTTATCTTGGGGACGCGAAAAACTGAGCCATTTTGAAACCATTCATATTCCTAATATTCATGACTTGTTAATTGCAGTCAATATACAAAAGCAGAATTTACCTACTCAAAATATTCAATCACTGATTATTGTGCCTATAGTATGTAGTGGGTTACTGATTGGTTATCTAGAATTTGATTCAGTAAAGACTACAAAAACTTGGACAGAAGATAGCATTATCATGCTCAGAATGGTAGGTGAAATTATCGGTAATGCTTTGGAACGCCAGCGTGTAGAGCAAGCTTTAAGAGTCAGTGAAGAAAGATATATACGAGCAATTAGTGCTGGAAAAGTCGGGATATGGGAATGGAACATTAAAACCAATGAAATCTACATAGATCCTAATTTAAAAGCTATGCTTGGCTATGCTGAACATGAAACTCCTAGATATTTTGATGATTGGCTAAAACTTGTGCATCCAGATGATGTGGAATCATTAAAAAATGCAATGTATTCCTATTTAGCTGGTATAACACAAAAATACGAAATTGAACACCGAATGCTCAACAAAACTGGTGGCTGTATATGGTTTCTTAGCAGAGGTACAATTCTGCGCGAGATCCAGGATAATATGTGTTATATGGCTGGTTCAAATACTGATATTACTGCTCGCACACAAGCAGAAAATAAACTCAAGATTTCTCTGAAAGAAAAAGATATTTTATTAAAAGAAATTCACCATCGCGTGAAAAATAATTTGCAAATTATCTCTAGTTTGTTGCGTTTACAATCTAGATATATTAATGATGAGCAAGCTTTTGAAATTTTTCAGGATAGCCAGAATCGTGTCCGAGCTATGGCAATAATTCACGAAAATTTATATCAATCTAATAATATATCAAATATTGATTTTTCAGATTACACCAGAAGTTTAATAAATAATTTACTTCGCTCTTATGGAGTGAAATCAAATATTAATAATCACATAAGAATCGAGAAAATTTTTCTAAAAATTGATACAGCAATTTCCTGTGGTTTAATTATTAACGAGTTGGTTTCTAATTCAATAAAATATGCATTTTTAGATAACCAACAGGGCGATATTTATATAGAAATGCTAGAAACAGATAAAAATCAATACTTCTTAAATATTAGCGATAATGGTGTGGGTTTATTCCAAGATATAGAAGTTTATAAAAATCAATCTCTTGGGTTGCAGTTAGTGTGGAGTTTGGTAGAGCAATTGCAAGGAACTATTACATTTAATACATCGTTAGGGGCTTCATTCACAATTACTTTTAGCGAACAGACATAGAAAATTATGAAAGAAAAAATTTTGGTAGTAGAAGATGAAATAATTATTGCTTTTGACATCAAAAGCTGTCTAGAAAAAGCTGGATATATTGTCCCTGCAATTGCTGCTAATGGGAAACAAGCAATTGAAAAAGCCGCAGAATTTCACCCAGATTTGATTTTAATGGATGTAATGCTTAAAGGTGATATGAATGGCATAGAAGCTGCTGCGGAAATTGGTAATCTTTTCAATATTCCAGTTATTTATCTGACTGCTTATTCAGACCAAAATCATATACAAAAAGCTAAAACTACACAACCATTTGGTTATATACTTAAACCATTTGAAGAAACCCAATTAATTACTACTATTGAAATTGCCTTGAATAAGCATCAGATAGAATTGGTGATGCGTGAAGCTTTAGAAAAAGAGAAAGAAAATAGAGCAATTAAAAGCAAATTTGTCTCAATGGTTAGTCATGAGTTTCGTAATCCTTTAAATAATATTTTAGCTTGTACTGAATTACTATCAAATTATAGTCCGCAATTCAACGAAGAAAAAAAAGACGAATATTTAAATCATATTCAAAAATCTGTAAAACATCTTGATAGTTTATTGAGTGATATTTTATTGATGGGTAAAGCCGAAAACGAAAAATTACAATTTGATCCCATGCCATTGGATTTGGCAAAATTCTGCCAAGATTTATTACTAGATATACAATTGAGTACTAGTAATAATTACAATATTCTATTTACAGTCCAAGGTAACCTAGCAAATATACAAGATAATATCACTGTGCAAAATTCGCATCTTATTAAATTAGATGCAAAAATGCTGTATCATATTCTTAGCAATTTGCTTTCCAATGCTGTTAAATACTCACCCGCAGGTGGTACAATTCGTTTTGAAGTTTTTTACGTACCGGGAGAAGTGATTTTCCGTGTCCAAGATGAAGGTATTGGAATTCCCGAAGCGGATCAAGAAAATTTATTTAATTCTTTCCATAGAGCTAGTAATGTAAGCAATATACCAGGAAATGGTTTAGGGCTAGCTATTGTAAAACATTATGTAGATTTACACGGTGGAAACATTTCTTTTGCGAGTAAATCAGGAATTGGTACGACATTTATTGTGAATTTACCTATTAATAATTAAAGGGAATAGAAAACAGGAAATAACAGAGGAATTGGTAATTGGTAATTTTCCTCTGCTTCCCTAATCCTCAATCCCCTTTAAATTTCTTCTCGCAACAAAGCCCGAAATCCTGCTTGTTGAAAATGTTCATTAGCGGTCAATGCTTCAGTAATTCCACTATACTGCATTACAATAAAAGATACACAATTAACAAAGCTCCACTCTTTTTCAGAGCGATCGCAATATAACTGAAAAGCTCGGTCGTAAAGTTCTGGAGATAAAGGTACAATTGCAACTTTAGAGTCTGCGGCTAAGGCATTTAATAACGTGACTGCTCCATGACGTAATGGCGGTTTAGATAGAATATTGCCGATTTCTAACATCACTGCTTGGGTTGTCACCAAGCGTGTACCTGCGGTTTCTAAAAGTTCTGCTAAATGGACAGCACGTCTATGTAATTTGTCTTGCGGTGCAGACAAGGCGATCGCAAATGTTGTATCAAGAAAGACTTCAGACCTCATGCTGAATTTCGGAACCTTATAAGTATTTGTCGATGTTGGTAGACCAATCAGCTGGAGAAAGAGAGATTCAGCGATCGCGCGGTCTGCAAGAATGATACACTTTCCTGCTTCTCAGGCGGTAAAATTTCAATACTCAACCGCACACGAGTATTGGCTGGTAATGCAATCTGTTCGGTAGGATAGAACACCCTGCCATCAAATACCGCTGTGATTGTTTCTGCCATTTTTTTCTTGGAAGAGACTGGGGGCTAGGGACTAGGGACTAGGGATTGGGTACAAGGAGGATGAGGCGCAGACAAATGACAAATGACAAATGACAAAGCAGTCATATCTTGCACGATACCCAAATACCACGCCCATGTTTGGCAAATTCATCAATTGTTTGCAGCGAGAGTTCATGATTAGTCATAATTTGCAACATCGCCAAAGGTAGGGTGAGATGATTTGCACCTGCTTGTAGAGATGCGACTGCTTCTTCTGGAGTTTTGATACTAGCTGCCATGATTTCTGTATTGCTACCTTTCACCACACTGGCCATCTCCTGCAACAAAGCTACTCCATCACCTAAAAGTTTAGTAGCTCGATTAACATAGGCGATCGCATATTTTGCACCCGCTTCTTTTGATATAGCTGCTTGGGCTGCACTATATATTCCTGTCACCGCACAGGGAATTTCCTCAGCCAATGCTGCAACTACCTGAAAGCCAACTAAAGATGCGGGAATCTTCAATACAGTCTGCTTGCCAATGATTCCAAAAGCCGCCCGCCCTTCCGCCAGCATCTCATCAAAATCAGATGACATCAACTGGTAAAACACTGGGCCTGTAGTCAACTCTGTCAGTCGTTTAAGTGTAGTCTCTACTGGTAAATCACTTTTTGCCAAAAGAGTTGGGTTGGTTGTGATGCCCTTTACCCAACCCAATTCCTTTGCCGCCTTAGCTTCAGCGATAATTGCCGAATCGAGATAAATGCTCACGTTTTGCTCCAAAGAAAGTTGTTTCGCTGTCATTCTACAGCTGATTCATCAAACTGGAGTTTAGAGGATGTTTGAAAAGTCCTCTTGTCTGTATCAAAACATTTTAGATCCCCCTAAATCCACGCCACTTGCTTCAAGCCGGGAAACCCGTCCAACGCAGTGGCTCCCCTTAAAAAGGGGGACTTTGATTCCGGTTCCCCCCTTTTTAAGGGGGGCTAGGGGGGATCTCTGAGTACCTAAAATCACAGCCAACCACTTTTCAAACAACCTCTTAGACCAATGCAGGGAGAAATTACTCAGCAGTGCAAGCTACACAGCTAAAAGCTGATTGTTTATCCAAATGGGGGAAGGGTTAAAGGGAAAAGGGTGAAGGGAAAATATCACTAAAATTGACGCTAAGTAGATGTCTTCATTTATTGGTCACAGCATTCCTGCAATTGGTCTTTACATTTCTGGACACCAACAAAAATATTCATTTTTTTGGCTATTTTGGTTAATTGTAGTAGCCTGGTTTCCAGATATCGACTATCTGAGTCCAGCCCTGAGACCAGATGGCATGAGAATTACTCACTCGATTTTGTTTTGCTCAATTTTGCCTTGCTTAACAATAATTTTGCTCAAGCTTCTCAGAACGAGAGAACATGAATTTAAATTTAAGAAAATTCAGGTTATTTTGACGGCATTTTCACATCTATTGCTAGATTTGCTGGTTGGTGTCGGAGCCTTGCCATTGCTCTACCCCTTCAGTTCACAAAGATTTAGGCTACCATTTGGGCTGCTTCCTAGTGCTGGCAAGCTCAATTTATCAAATTATTATCTCTATTTTAATTTGGTAATTGAAATCGGGGTTTTATTGCCATTAATGTTTATTTTTATTATGCTTTATCAACAATTAGAAATGACATTTGCTAGAAAGATAACCCTAACTATCCTCATCACTATTTCGGTCAGCTTTATGATTTGGGCATTTTCCTTACCTCGATAAAAATAAAAGCTTATTCTTTAATATTCAAGCTGCGTGGGCAGTTTTATGCTGGTACAGATTGAGGGATTTAATCGCACTGCTGCAAAGTTTAATCAGCGTGGGAGAATTATCAAATCAACTCAACCACAGGATGGGATGAGCAATGGCTCAAAACTATACATTTAAGAAAGTTAAAAAATCCCTTCACGAAGCTGGTGTAAAATTTGTCCGCATTCTCTGGTGTGATAATGCCAACATTATTCGTGGGAAAGCTGTTCATTTAGAGATGTTGTCTCACTATTTTGAACATGGTGTGGGCATATCGGCAGGAGAACAGGGAATACCTGTGATGTATGATGCGATCGCACCTGATAGTGGTTTGGCTCCTGTGGGTGAGATCCGCTTGGTCGCAGATTGGGCTAGCCTTACGCCTTTACCTTATGCACCTGGTCATGCACGTGTGTTAGGAAACATGATACTTGATAGGCAACCTTGGGCGTTGTGTCCGCGAAATTTCCTGATGCAAATGATCGCAGCAGCAAAACGCGAGGGATTGGAAATTAAAGCAGCCTTTGAAAACGAGTTTTACCTACTCAGGCAAACATCTGAGGGGATTGTGCCTACAGACTCCACGGTTTTTGCTTCTACCCAAGCAATGGATATTAATCGTGAAGTGATTGATGCTATAGCTGATGCACTGGTTGCTCAAAAGATTCCTGTAGAGCAGTATTACCCAGAATCAGGCCCCGGTCAGCAGGAAATTTCTATCCGCTATACGGATGCTTTGCGTGCAGCTAACTACCAGATTGCTTTTCGAGAAACAGTCAGAGCGATCGCACGTAACCATAATCTTACAGCTTCTTTCTTACCAAAAATCTTTTCTGATGCTGCTAGTAGCGGTTGTCACATCCACCTTAGCCTTTGGCGTGACGGGCAAAATCTCCTACCAGATGCCCAGGGTGTTGGAGGTCTTTCCCAGACAGCTAGAGCCTTTATTGCTGGCATCCTGCATCATCTGCCAGCGCTGATGGCAATTACTACCCCTAGCCCTAATTCTTACCGCCGCATTCGTCCTCATACTTGGAGTAGTGCTTTCCGTTGTTGGGGAATCGATAACCGCGAGGCGGCTGTTAGAGTTCCCAGCGATCCAGAATTTGGTAATCCTACTCATTTTGAGGTAAAAACTGTAGATGCATCAGCTAATCCTTTCTTAGCTTTAGGTGCATTAATTGCAGCCGGATTAGACGGTGTGCAACGCAATTTAGAACCCGGAAACCCCGTCAACGAAGACCCCGGAAATTTACCAATTGAGCAGCGCACAGCCAATGCTATCGATCCCTTACCCACAAACCTGGGGGAAGCACTAGACCACTTCAAACAGAACAATATCTTATTAAATGCTTTAAATCCCCAATTATCACAAGCTTTTGTCGCAGTCCGCCAAGCCGAATGGCTAGCAATGAAAGATTGGGAATTAGATGCAGAAGTAAAGTTGTTATTGGAGAGATATTGAGGGGATTGTCATTGGTCATTTGTTATTTGTCATTGGTCGTTTGTCAAGGGTTCAGGGTTAAGGGTCAAAGGTCAAGGGTTAAGGTTGAAATGTGGGTGGCAAAATCGCAACTTCCAGGCTCAATACCTCAACGTCCCAGCTTAAAGCTGCAACCTTCAGGCTCAAAGGTGCAACGTCCAAGCTCAAAACCAGAATTTTGTAGATCAAAACTGCAACTTCCAGGCTTAAAGCCGCAACTTTGTAGATAAAAGGTTCAACGTCCAAGCTCAAAACCAGAACATTGTAGATCAAAGCTGCAACTTCCAGGCTTAAAGCCGCAACTTTGTAGATAAAAGGTTCAACATCCAAGCTCAAAGGCGCAACTTTCAGCCTTCAAGCCTCAAAGTCCAAGCTTAAAGCTGCAACCTCCAGCCTTCAAGCCTCAACGTCCAAGCTCAAAGCTTCAAAAGACATCATCAATTCACAACCCAATTTCTCCCCCTTCTCTCCATTCCCCATTCCCCATTCCCCAACTCCCATGCAACTCCACCTCACCGACATCCCCTTAATTGACCAACACGCGCACAATATACTTCGACCGGAAGTTGCGGCGCGTTATCCTTATGCTGCTGCTTTTACGGAAGGATATGACGAGGAAATAGTTAATAATCATGCGCGTCACACATTCTTTTATCGGCGCAGTCTGCGGGATATAGCGGCTTTATTGGAATGTGATGCAGAAGAAAGTGCGATCGCGGTGCGGCGGGAAAGTTTAGGATTAGAAAATCTTACACGGCTTTGTTTCCGGTCTGCGAACCTGGAAGCGATTTATTTGGATGATGGATTGGAGCCTGAAAGTATCTTACCTCTGTCATGGCATGAAAAATTAATTCCTGTCCGCAGAATTCTGCGGTTGGAGGTGGTAGCAGAACAGCTAATTCCCCAAGTCGCAGATTTTGAAGATTTTTTGGCAAGATTCCACAGCGAACTTGATCCGCCACCTGCTGGGGTTGTGGGTTTCAAGAGTATTGTTTGTTATCGGACTGGTTTGGATGTCCAGCCTGTGACTTTTGAAGTTGCAGCATCTCGTTTTTACGAGATTAAACAACAGCTAACTAATCAACCATTGCGTCTGGTTGATAAACCTCTGATTGATTTTTTGCTGCAACAAGCCTTATTAATTGCTGCTAAATATCAGCTACCTGTGCAATTACATACTGGTTTTGGCGATCCCGATCTAGATTTGCGATTAGCCAATCCTTTAAACTTGCGATCGCTCTTAGAATTACCCCAAAATCGTCAAGCACCTTTGGTATTACTACACGCTGCTTATCCTTATATGCAAGAAGCGGGGTATTTAGCTGCTGTTTACCCCCAAGTCTATTTAGATTTTGGTTTAGCAGTGCCATCTTTAAGTGTATCTGGGATGCGCGAAGCAATCAGGCAATTGTTAGAGTTAGCGCCTACCAGTAAACTCATGTATTCTTCTGATGCTCACTCAATTCCAGAGTTGTATTATTTAGGCGCAAAATGGGGTCGCCAGCTATTAGCAGAAGTCCTAGACCAGGCAATTCAAGATGGCGATATTAGTGTGAATGAAGCCGAAGCGATCGCTATTGCAATTTTACGCGAAAATGCCTTATCTCTATATATCTGAACATATATAGCAATCCAGTTTGATTATTGAAAATATACGTAGTGGACTGTTTCAGCTAATTTGGTGCTTTAGAAAAACTCAAATATGTTGGTTTATATCAATACCTCAAAAATCTATTGCATCATTTTAGCTGAAACAGTCCAGTAGGATGGGTTAGCGATAGCGTAACCCATGCGGGTGTTGGGTTTCGTTCCTCAAACGCCACTCGCCTCTCCTGTCGGAGACGCTACGCGTAGCTTGCTTAAGAGTAGGGGAAGCAAGCCGGGCATACGTGTCAACTTAACGTGAAACCTTGATGAAAACGTAGATTTTGAGTTTTACTCACTTACCATCACGATCCGCGTCACCCCACCCCAGTTTTGTCTAAAGCCAAAACTTCCCCTCCCCTTGGCAAGGGGAGGGGTTGGGGGAGGGGTAAAATGCCTGTGGGATAAGCGTTTGAGCTTAAGTTGACACCAATGCAAGCCGGGAAACCCCTACCCTACCCTGCGGGAACGGCTTCGCCGAACGGGAACGCTTTGAGCGAACGGGTGACGCTCCTACGGACGCTCGATGACTCGCTACCGCTTCGCTAACGCTACCGCTATGCTAACGGCAGTCCACAAGGGCGGCATAGCCACACGTGTGGCTGCACTCACCGTCCACGGCGGTGGCTCCCCAACCTACGTCCATCTTACAGCAGATTGCAAGTTGGTGAGGTACAGATAATTGTAAGGGCACGGCAGTGCCCATACGTGTCAACTTAACGTGAAACCCCTATCCAGGCGTGATTTTACATTTACTCACGTACCATCAAGATCCGCGTCACCCCACAAGAGTTTTGTCTAAAGCCAAAACGTCCCCTCAGAGCAGGCGAAGAGAAGTTGCGTGCGGGGGTTCCCCCCGTTGAGCAAACTTCGGGGGAGGGGATTAAGGGGAGCCAGCCGCGTGGGCGGGTTTCCCGACTTGAGCGGACTGGCGTGTGGGGTAAAACGCCTGTGGGATAAGCGTTTGAGCTTAAGTTGACACCAATGGGCAGTGCCGTGCCCCTACCCGCGTACCTCATTTACCTGAAATACGCTGTATATTTAATTTCAACCACCTACTTATACAGTCCGTATCATTTTTTGAAAATACTCATGAAGACAACAAAATGAGTATTTATTTTAGTCTAGTTTTCTAACCTACATTTCTGACATGAATTGACATAAAACATCATAAAATGATAGAAATACTTTGTGAATAATAACTCGTAAAAAACTTATTAAATACCCATTAAGGACTTCAGTAAGTGTTAACTTTTCACTATTTGTCAGTAGGTTTATTTATAAATAACTAGAATATAAATGAGGCTGATTATAACTTGAAAATGCTAAGATACCTGGCTCATTCAACAGGTTGATAGCTATCTAGCCATGAAAAGGCTTGCTTACCTGAGTAATTAATCTAGCCGAGACCAATAAGAGTAAAACTCTTAAGTAATAAAAACTATGAAAAACACACTTTTACACAAAGTTACGGCTGTAGCGATAGGATCATTCTTCGCTTTGTCAGGTACAGCATTTGCAAGTACATATAAAATTGGCGAAATAAGCCATGCGGCTAAATTAGGTAACTCTGAGATTCTGATTGCTCAACGTCGAATTCCTCATCGAGGCCCTCTAAGAGACGTACCAGTCTTTTCAAAATCGGTAGCCGTTGCAGAAACTGCATTAGGGAACGCCTACGCTGCTGCTCAATCAGACGCTATCACTGGGCGGGGTAAAAGCGCTTTAGCTGAGTCGATTGCTAAAGCCACATCTGTGCTTGGGAATGCTACTGCTCTTTCTGGTTCAACCGCTATCGGCGACAAAAAGGCAGTTGCTACATCACTAGCCGAAGCAGAAACAGTCCTTGGTGATGCATTGGCTATAGCGCAATCTGACGCTGTTAGTGGGCCTGGCAAACCAGCTATTGCTCAATCAATAGCCAGTGCAAAAACCGCTGTGGGCAACGCAACTGCTATTGCTACAAGTAGCGCTCAATAAAGGTAATGAGTGAACTATTTGAAGATGAAGAAACCGTAGGATTGAAGAGCAACTTTTGTTAGTGCAATTCAACCGATAAGGCTTTATCTTCATGGAAGACTTTGAGAGGGTGCGTGGAACTCCTGAGTTCAGAAAAGATGGGCGCATCCTCTCAGTTTTTGAATCAGGAGATGAGCAAGATGAAAAACAATCGCTTTAGTAAAGTAACTGCTTTAGTGATGGGCTTGCTGGTCATTTTCTCCGGTCAGGCATTCTCATTTTCACCTAATAACAAAGAGTTAAGTAATGAAGATGCCTTGGGTAACTCCGAGTTCGTTATCGCGCAAGAGAAGATATCGGTAGCTGTTGCCGTTGCCGTTGCAGTCAAGGTATTAAATCGGGCAGTAAGTGTAACTGAAACAGTCGCAAAGACTGTACCAGTAAATGTCCGACCAGAGTACAGGTATCTTATTTTACCGAAGCTTCAACAGGCCCAACAATCGATGGCTAGAGCGCAAAGTTCAGCACAAAAAGGAGATAACGCTCAAGTAGCGACGGCGGTATCTCAAGCAGTATCGTTTATGGGTGAGGCTACAGCATCTGCCGAAGCAGATGCTGGTTCTGTGCAAGCAATAACTACAGCTATTACTAAAGCCAATGAAGCTCTAGCAATAGCTGAGGCTCAGACTAAGAGTTTAGCTTTGTAGTTAATTATGTACAACTCAATAAATGTTCTTGGGTTGGTCATTGACCGACTCCAGAACAGTTCGCAAAGTCAGATTTTATCGAACATCTGAATAGTTATGAAAATTTCACTGTTGTTTGCAATCTGTGCAGCTTTTATAGTTGCAGGGAACGCAGATGTAGTGCAGAATTTCATTCCCAATCACCAAAGTTCTATCTTTGAGTCTCACAACAATAGTGAGATGAATAGCATCACAGCCATTAGTATCGGAAATTCTCGCAGTTCATCTGATTACCAAGAAAATACCATTACGCTCAGTGCAGTTAATCTGAATCGTCCACACATCCTCAGCATTAATACTACAGGATCTCAATTACAAGGTAAGATCATTTTCAATGGCAAAGTTATTAAACAGATCCGTGGACAGAGAGCCTATATTAATCTATCACCTTATCTATCTTTAGGAGAACACACAGTCAAAATTTCTGCCCGTTATTCTCCTGTATCATCTTCAGTAAATGTAGAACTTAACGGCCCCGGTATCGATGTGAATCAGCAAACTAGTGGAAATGGAGTATTAAACTACACTCTGAATGTGAGTGTTAACTAGTTGAATGAGCGATCGCTTTTGGCAATTGTTACTCTGTTTACGCTCGCTTGTAACTTAGGCATTCTGCATTTTCCTAATCCCGAAAAAGCAATCGCAGAATCTTTTCGAGTACTTAAATCCGGCGGGCGCTACGCCAGAAACTCAGGAGGTGCTACCACAACCGAGCAATTTTCCCCTTATTCCTGCTGTTCTTGAGTTGACTCTACAATGTCTTGCTTTATAGCAAAACTGTTGAGAATTAATCCGCGAACAATTGACACCTCTTTGTCTAATTGAAGCGCATAATCTTCATATGCCTAATACCAATTCTTTATGAAGCTGCATAGAATTCGATCCCCCCTAGCCCACGCCAGTCGCCTCTCTCAAGGGGAGACGCTACGCGAACAAGTCGGGAAACCCGCCCACGGCGCTGGCTCCCCTTAATAAGGGGGGATTTGGAAAACATCTATCAAAGTCCCCCTTATTAAGGGGGATTTAGGGGGATCTAGATATGTGCAACTTCACATTAAATTGGTATAAGCTGTAAGACTTTCAGCAGCCAATGCTGAGTACCTTGATTGCTCGTTAATAGCTTGCACGAAAGCCGCGACTTCGCAATAGAGATGCACAGCCGAAGCTCTCAAAACTGTTGATAAGACTCGGCTGTAGCAACTAAAGTAAGAAACTAAGGACTGAATTTTCTTACTTTGAGCATCCAATATTAACTATTGCTATGGGTTCTTATCTTGGTAATCGTGGAACCTGTAGCAAATCTAATCCCTGGGCAAAAATTTCATCAATTGGTAACATTTGCCCATCAGTAGTCATAAATTTATGGTCTTTTGTGGCTCGAATAATTGAACCATCTTCTAAACAATACTCAAAAACTTCTTGTTTACCGCGATTATGCCACTGAGCTACAGGTTGAGTATAAACATTGCCATTAGCATCAACAGTATAAATTCTACATTCCAGGCGTTTTTCGACAATTTCACCAATGGGAATCAAGCCGTATTCTACTGTCAAAACTTCTGTGTCATAGCTTAAGCAATATTCGGCGAATTTCAACATATCGTCAAATAATTTCTCAGCTACTTGCTTTTTCACACCGTTTTTAGTTGAACCATCAATAAACTTTTCTTGCTGCTTTTGCATCTCCGAAACTTTCTTTTTACCCATTGCACGCCGCAGCAAGTCGGCTTGTCCTAGAGAATATCCAGCCATATCCTGAGCAATTTTCATAATTTGCTCTTGATAGACCATAATTCCATAGGTTTCGTTTAATATCGGTTCTAAAATCCCAGTTTCATAATCAATTGCTTCCCGTCCATGTTTGCGGTTAATAAACTTCGGAATTAGTCCTGCATCTAATGGGCCAGGTCGATAAAGTGCCAAAATTGAAGAAATATCTTCGATATTAGAAGGCTTCAAATCTCGGACTATCTGTTTCATCCCAGAGGATTCTAACTGAAATACTCCTTCTAATTCTCCTGCTTCTAATAATTCATAAGCTTTTTGGACATCTTTTGGGAGAGTAGTATGTTCACCTTTAGCTAATATTTTCTGCGCTTTTCTTTCTTGGCCTGTAATTTCATCAGGATCAACACGATAACCTTTGGTTTGTTCAATTAAATCTAAAGTTTTTTGAATTAATGTTAAGTTTCGCAAACCCAAAAAGTCCATCTTTAACAAACCCATTGATTCCAGATCTTCCATGAAATACTGGGTAATCACGGAACCGTCGTTATTTCTTTGTAACGGCACAATTTCATCAAGAGGATCGGCAGAAATTACCACACCTGCGGCATGAACCCCAAAAGTTTTGTTAGTTCCTTCAATTCGCATCGCCATATCAATCCAATGGCGCACATGAGGCTCATTATCATACTTTTCTTTAAACTCTGGTGCTGGGGTTTGCTCGGAAACCATCACCTTGAGTTTAGTTGGTTTCCCCCGCACTACAGGAATAAACTTCGCCATTTTGTCAGCTTCGCCGTAGGGAATATTTAATACTCTGGCGACATCTTTTAAGACAGCTTTAGAAGTGAGGCGGTTAAAGGTAATAATTTGAGCAACTTTATCAGCACCATATTTCTCAGTTACATATTCAATAACTTTATCTCTTTGTTCAATGCAGAAATCCGTATCAATATCTGGCATGGATTTCCGTTCTGGATTCAAGAAACGCTCAAATAGTAGCCCATGATGCACCGGATCAATGTTAGTAATTTTCATTGCATAAGCAACTAATGAACCAGCTGCTGATCCGCGTCCTGGCCCCACAGGAATATTATTATCTCTAGCAAATTTTATATAATCCCATACAACTAAAAAGTATTTGGAAAACCCCATTTGTTGAATCATTTTGAGTTCGTATTCCAACCTTTCTTTGTAGGTTGAATCGACTTCGTTGCGGGATTTACGATTTAGCCTGTCCAAAAGTCCGCTCCATGCAACTTCTTCGGCATAAGTATCAGCAGTGTGCCCAGAAGGAATAGGAGGGGTAGGAATTTGCGGCTCACCCATAATCTGGTAAGGCTCAACTTTATCGGCAACTTCTTCGGTGGTGGCTACGGCTTCCTCAATGACATCATCTGGTAAATGATCGCGAAATAGCTGCTTCATTTCTGCTGCAGATTTAAGATACTCTGTGCCGCTATAACGCATCCGTTTTTCTTCAATAATTAGCTTGCCTGTTTGAATGCACAGCAAAGCGTCGTGTGCTTCTACGTCATAACAAGAAATGAAATGAGAATCATTAGTAGCAACAATTTTAATGCCTAACTCTCGGGCAATTTTAATAATTTCGACATTAACAATTCTATCTTCCTGGGAGCCGTGGTCTTGAATTTCTAAATAATAGTCATCACCAAATACATCTTTATACCATTGAGCAACTTTACGGGCTGCATCTGGTCTACCGCTAAGAATCGCTTGGGGAATTTCTCCACCCAAACAAGCACTAGTAACAATCAACCCTTCATGATATTCTTTTAATAACTCTTTGTTGATGCAAGGGCGGGAAAAAATTCCTTTTCCTTGTACACCTTGGAGATGAGAAATAGTAGTTAATTTGACTAAGTTTTTGTAACCTTTGGTATTTTTAGCTAAAACAACTTGATGATAACGGGGGCGGCGTTCTTGCTTTTCAATATCGCCATTAATAATATACATTTCGTTGCCAAGAATTGGCTTAATATTCTTGCTGCGGCAAATTTTGATCAGTTCCACCGCACCGTACATCACACCATGATCGGTGAGAGCGATCGCTTTCATCCCCAGGGCGATCGCTTGATCCACCAACTCCGGCAGCTGACTTGCCCCATCGAGCAAGCTATAGTCACTGTGAATATGCAAAGGGACAAAGGACATATTAATCTCCAACCACAAGCCAAAAATATCTCTCGGGGGATCATGGCATACCCCTTTGAGCAGGATTCGCAAACAAAGCAATGGGATCTTAGATTAACGCGTTTGCGGAATTTTCACTTCCGCAAGTGATGTTTAAATAGTTACAGCAGTTGAGTTAAGCAAAGTTAAGCAATGAGTGAACCAGAGAGCATTACTTCGCTTGAGACCAAAACCCGTCCTTGGTGGCTACGTATCCCTCTGACATTGCAAATTGTCGTTGCCTTAGTGCTTGCTGTCAGCTTAGGAATTGCCCTGGGTGCGGGCAATCCCAACCCAAATAATGCTACTTTAATCACCAACTTAGCAATTCCGGCGGAATTGGTGCTGAAGGCCCTGCGCACCTTAGCTACGCCCCTAATTTTAGTAGCGGTGCTGCATACCTTCATGACTACGAATATCCCCGGGACAGCTGGTAGAAGGCTAGCAGTACTACTGTTAACCAACACTACCGCAGCTATTTTAATCGGGCTGCTGGTAGCCAACGTCTTACATCCTGGTAGTTGGGGAAATTTAGCGGCCCCAACAGACGTGCAAGTAGCTAGTGAAAGTATTGACCCTTGGGGTTTATTCAAAGATGCTGTACCTGATGCTATCCTCAAGCCACTAGTTGATAATAACGTCATCCAGCTGATTGTGATTGCCCTTTGCTTTGGAATTGTGCTGCGGGCATTAAAATCAGAACAAATTGCTGAAGGCAAAACAGCATTCCAACCTATTGAAGATGTGATCGGAATTTTATTTGAGGCGGTGATCCGGATTCTCAACTGGGTAATTGCCTTAGTTCCCTTGGCTGTGTTTGGAATTGTCGCTAAAACTGTTGCCGAAAAAGGTTTTGCACCCTTCCAATCTTTGGCGGCGTTTATCATAGCGGTGCTGGTAGCATTGCTATTACAAGCTTGCTATTATCTTACCAGGGTAAAAATCGGTTCTTGGGTGAACCCAATCAGATTTCTTGTGGGTGGTGCCGATGCATTTTTGACAGCTTTTTCCACGTCTTCCTCAACGGTGACAATGCCCATCACCTTTGAAGTTTTGCAAACAAAAATCGGTTTAAGGGAATCTTCGGCTTCGTTAGGGGCATTAGTCGGTGCAAACTTTAATAATGATGGTACTGCCCTGTATGAAGCGATGTCTGCATTGTATATTTCCCAAGTCCTGGGGCAACATTTGAGTTTAGGACAGCAGTTAGTAGTTGTCCTGACATCTATATTTGCATCCGTAGGCGCGGCGGGTATTCCTAATGCTGGACTGGTAACGATGACCTTGGTGTTTACTTCCGTTGGCTTACCGACGCAGTATATAGCTTTGTTGGTAACAGTAGATTGGTTTTTGGATCGCTGTCGCACAGCAATCAATGTTATGGGAGACATGACTGTTAGCGCTTTACTAGACGGTAAAAAGCCTCGTTATTTAGACGAGGCTTAACAGAGTCAAGAGTCAAGAGTCAAGAGTCAAGAGTCAAGAGTCAAGAGTCAAGAGTCAAGAGTCAAAAGGCAATAGGCAAGGGTAATTAGTTATTTCCTCCTTGTCCTCCTTGTCTCCCTTCCAGTCCCCAGTCCCCTTTAATGCTGTTGATGCCCCTTGGCATCACACTCTTTATTCAGGCACCTTTCTAGAAGTTGGATTCGCCAGACAGCAGCGAAATAATAAGGATTCCATATTAATTTAGCTTGGCTGGAAAACAAGGGCTGGTTGAGATAATGCCAAAGCGGAAATTTAATCTTGTTTAACTTAGGAGCCATAGGAGGAGTTACTATACAAGCGTGGTAGCAGTATAGTTAAAGATTAAACAATATGCACGCGATCGTCCTGGTGACAATTGCGGAAAATTCCGAAATTTTCGAGCAAAAGTTTTGTTAATGATACTAATGGGAAAATTTGCTAGAAAAAGCTAATTTTGACGGCAATTATCTTCCTAAGTTTACCTACAAGATTACTGAGGGTTATTTCAAGGTAGACAAGAATACCTTAGCCAACATCTATCTGTAGACCTATTTCGGCGTTTTTCTTCTACTAAAGATCTTTTGTTTTTACCAACATATCTGTCTCATTCTTTTTTCTTATATACATCATTATAACTATTAGATTTTGTAAATGCGTAATAATACTTAGTTGAATCAGGCAGAAGTACGCTCGTGTGGAGGTAGAAGGAAAACAAATTCTTGTCCTCTGCCTTTTTTTGTCAGTAATGGGATAAATTCTTGTGGTTTTCTGGTCTTATTGTCAAGCAAGCAACATTTAATCAAGAGGGGTGAATGATGTCAAATATCAAACGTCGGCACTTTTTGCAATTTGCTGGCTCTGCTTTAGCGACGCTGGGTTTAAGCCAGTGGGATATTATGCAACAAGGCGATCGCTATCGCCAAGTCTTAGCCCAAGGTACGCGACGCAAACTAGCGCTGTTAGTAGGAATTAATCAGTATCAGGGTTTACCACAACTGTATGGTTGTGTGAATGATGTGCAATTGCAGCAAGAATTATTAATTCACCGCTTTGGCTTTAATCCCAAAGATATTTTGACTTTGACCGATCAAAAAGCTACTCGTCAAGGGATGCTGACAGCATTTGAAGAACACCTTATTAAGCAAGCCAAGCCAGGGGATGTAGTAGTATTTCACTTTTCTGGACATGGTTCGCGGGTACTAGATCGCGATCGCGATTCTGAAGATGGACTCAACAGCACTTTGGTTCCGATTGATGGCACTTTACCACCAGGATATCCACAGCAAGGAGGCCAGGTGCAGCACATTATGGGGCATACACTGTTTTTACTGATGTCTGCGTTGAAAACAGAGAATGTGACAGTGGTGCTAGATAGTTGTCATTCCGGTGGTGCTAAACGCGGGAATTTCCGAGTACGTTCTGTAGAGGGAGGTGAAAAACTCCTACCGAGTGCGGCGGAACTGGAATATCAACGCCAATGGCTGGGGCGGCTGGGGCTGTCACCGCAAAAATTTATCGAACTCAGGAGAAAAAATGTTGCTAAGGGTGTTGTGATCGGCAGCGCCAAACGCGATCAATATGCGGCTGATGCTTCTTTTGATGACTTTAATGCTGGGGCTTTTACCTATTTATTCACTCAGTATCTTTGGCAACAACCAGGGGATGAATCGATTACTAAAGCGATCGCTAACATTAGTCGCAGCACAACTGTCTTCGCTAGACAAACAGGAAATTTTCAAGAACCAGAATTAGAATCGAATTTTAGCAAAGACAATACTGGCTCTCCTATTTACTTTACACGCACGCCAGCTCTCTCTGCTGAGGCGGTAGTCACTCAAGTCAATGGCGAACAAGTAAAATTGTGGCTGGGTGGGCTAGATTCTGAAAGTCTAGAAGCATTCACAAAAGATGCTATTTTCACAATTTTGGATGCTAAAGGTGGTGAACGAGGGCTAATCCAGTTAGAGTCTCGTCAAGGATTAAATGGCCAAGGCAAACTCCTCAAAACTGCACAAAAAAAGCTACCACTCCAACCAGGCGCACTATTACAAGAACGAATTCGCAGCATTCCCAATGATTTAACTTTAAAAATTGGGCTGGATGACTCTTTGGGAAATAACACACAAGAGGCTAAACAAGCTTTACAGGCTATTCCGCGCATTGAAACCAAAACCTTGGGAAGACAGGAGGTGCAATATATTTTTGGTCAAATGACTCAGACTAAATATCAGGAACTACAAAAAAATCGCTTGTCTAATTTACCTGTGGTGAATAGTTTTGGTTTGTTTTTACCAGGACTCAACCAAATTATTCCCAGTTCTTTTGGTGCGAGTAGCGAAACGCTGAGTGCGGCAGTAAAGCGTTTGCAACCTAAACTCAAGTCCCTACTAGCAGCCCGGATTGTCAAACAAATGCTGGGGAATACTAATTCATCCCGAATTAATGTGACTGCTTCTATGAGTATTGTTGGTAGTCAAGAGATACTGGGCGAAACTTTCCCGATTCGCGGAGTTAACAAAGTAGATTTGGGCACAAATCGACCAACATCTACAAATCCTATCCCAGCTGCCAACTCTGGTCTGCAAAAATTATCTTTAGGTACACAAATTGCTTTTCAAATTCAGAATAACGAATCGCAACCACTATATATTAGTATTTTGGTGATTGATGCCCAAGGCGAAATGGCGATCATCTTTCCCAATAATTGGTCAGCCGCAGAGGATGCAGCTTTGGTAGAAGCCAAACAAAAGTTAGTTATTCCTTCCTCTGGTGATACCTTCAAACTCGTCATTGGCGAACCTGTGGGAGTTTCGGAAGCTTTGATTGTTGCCAGTACCACACCACTGCGAACTTCTCTCAAGGTATTAAAAGAAATTGCCAAATCTAGGGGAGTAGAAAATACTCGTGCGCCAATTGCTGTGACTAATGAATTATTAGATGTCACAAATAGTTTACTCAATGACTTAGATGCCGGTACTCGTGGTGCCATTAATGTTGAAGGTATACAACTCCCCAACGGTGTGCGCGGGATTGATACCAAGAAATTAGCAGCAATGGCGATCGCATTTGAGGTTGTTGGCACAGTCAAGAGCTGATACCGCATCGCTTTCATTGTACTATTTAAGACAAGGGGAAGTTTTGTGCTTACCCTTTGTCACCAATTACCCATTCCCTACTCCTTGCGATGCACTTTAAGCCCTGGCGAATAGAATGAGACTGTTTGTCAATGCGCGAAGAGTTTTCTCCTTGATCATAAAGGGACTGAGTTTATATAATAGCGAATTAAATGTTAAAGATTGGTCGCAGCAGGATGGATTAGGTCAGTAAGGACATATCAGGTAGAGTAATGAAGCTAGCAGATAACAAGCCTGGATATTAGGAGACTGTTCGATGACAGAGAATATTGGTGATAAACTTTCACGTCTATTGCCATATTTAATATCGTTACAATTTTATAATTTTTCTCTCACAATACGAATGCCTTCCCAAGCTGGTATACGTCCCTCACAACGTTCTTTTAATAATATTAAGTAAAGGTATAATTCAAATATCTCTTCAGCCAGATTTCTCTTTTCCGCCCAAATACAAATTGCACAACTTATTAATAAATAAAAGTAGTTATCTTCCACAGAATGTATTATTTTTAACGCTCGAGGAATTTTATATAAATTTTTATTATATATTTTTTTTCTTTTTCAATTGTATTGTTAATATAAATAAATTTAGTCCGCTTTTCTAAAATTTCTTTTTGCAGCTTTTGAAGTTTTTTCTTAGATAAAAGTATTAATTCCCGAAACCTTTTAATGTTTGCAAAAGTTACTAATGAAGTTGTTTCGTTGGTTATAATTGGGAGATAAATAGATTCATCTTTACCAGTCATCGGATTAATTAATTCTATCTTTTCTTTCCCAAAAATAACATCATTTCCTACATCATTCATATCTACAAATAAGCTTGATTTTGTTGCTTTCATCAGTTGTTCAAGTAACTGTAATTCTTCCAAGATTAAGTCCAGTTCATTTTCAAATTTATTTATTTTAAAATTAAAATTATCAACTATATTTTTTACTACTAATTTGATAGTTTCAAAAATTGCCTGTTTGTTATAATCAGCAAATTTTCTAAAAGTAAGTTGACTATTATTTATATTGAGAACCTCTTTCGAATTATTTAATTTCTCTAACTCATGTATAATATTGACAAGATCAACACTTTCAAGTTGATGGCTTGATAGATTATAAATTTTTCTAACAAAATCATGAATATCTGGATGTTGTGAGCTTTTTGCAAAGACCTGAAATTTTGCAGCAAAAGCAATTGTATTAGTACCAAATAGAATATCCATGTCATAGACATCTTTTAGATTATTATCGAAGATATTAGATAAGGTTTTTGCCCACACATGGTATTTAATTTGGTTGATATCTTTGATTATTATTAAATCTCCGTTCTGACACCAATATCCAAAATCATTTTCTTCTAGTGGATATTTTTGCGCTTCATCTAAATTTGGTAATCTGTACTTATATAGCAATGAGAGTTCTCGTTGAGTTAACCATTCACAAAATTCTTCAGCATGAATAGCTCTAACTCCTGTAACAGATTTTTTTGCGTCTCCATTAGGAAATCTGTAATTATTCCAATGTTCTGGGTGTAAATATTCTCCAGAGCCTGATTTCTCGTTAATAAAAAGCTGATATTCCGCACAAGTTATATAACTCATGTCGATTTCTATACTTTCATTAATCCTCAATAAATTATTTAAGCGATGCGATAATAACACACTAGCTGCTTTATTAAAATGTTCTGTCATAAGTTTTCTAAATCAGAATCTAATTTGTTTTCTAACTGTTGGCGAATATCAGAATCTATAATTAAACCTTCTACGAGAAAATCATATGCTAATGACATCATTTCTATTGATGGATTGGGTATCAATAAAATTGTACGAATCAGATTGCTTGCATTACTTTGAGCTGCATAAAGACGAATAGTTTCAGCCCACCATGATTTTTCGAGTTTAGATAGTAAAATTTTTTCAGAGTTTGATTCTTTAATTTCAACTGCTGCTAGATATTCTTGAAAGCTCAAGTGAGCGAACTCATAAATACCCAGTTCTTTTTCAACTAATAATCCACTAACATTGCTGATTTCTTGGATAAAATCTTCTGGATTAACTCCACTTCCAGTAATACCTACTAACTGAGTTTGAATCAGATGAATTTTTTCAGATAGCTTAAACTCACGAGTCTTTTTCTGCATTAGATCAAGTGCTAAAACCTGAAGGAGAGATTGCTTTTGAGTTGCTGTAAGTTTTTCCACAAGATTCTTAGCTACTTGTCGTTTTTCTAATAAAACCTTGCAAATTTCCTTATATAGCTCAACTCTTTTTCCTGGCAAAGCACTACCTCGACGGTGAACAGTAGCAATCATTGTTAGTAGTAAAGGATTAACAGCCATATCAGCAAGAGGCTTACTATTCTTAATCCTCTGAATTAAATTATATGCTTCTCGCTTGGCTTCTTCCTGCACTCCTAAATCATCTTCCCCTGCACGGCTCATCACCTCTGTTTGTAAATACCAGCTATAAATAAACCGCTCCATCTGTTCTAGGTTAAATGGTTGTACTTCTACAACCGTTACTTCTTGTTGCAAACTAGCAGTTTTATAACCAAATGGTCGAGAAGTTAAAATAAATGCAGTATCTGGGTATGCTTGCATTTGTTCGTCTACCCAGCGACTAACTTGACAACGCTGAGTTTCATCTGCCACCTCATCTAAACCGTCCAGCATTACCAAACATTTATTTTTACGTAATTGTTCCGCAAACCAGTTATCAGGTGGATTAAGTGGTTGAATTTTTCGTTTTTGTTTTACTTGCTTAGTAACCAATTCAGCTAAAGACAATTTATTTCCTATGATTTCCTGACGAACATCTCGAAGGTATAATAAAATAGGAATAAAATTTGGCAAATTTTGATGTTGCTTATGCTGTTGCTTGGTCGCATAAATTAAAGCCAAATGTCTTAATAATGTGGTTTTTCCTGACCCTGGAACACCAAGTATTGCCATTTGGCGAAAAGATGAATCTTTTGCCATAATAGCAAGGAAATCCCAGATAGTTTTTTGCTTTGATTGATGTACCTCTTTTCTATCCCGTGGAATTAAGCCAAGATTTACTTTTGTTGCTTCTTTTGCAACAATTTTTAGTGGAACAAATACTTTTTCTAACTTAAGTATACGGTCTTTATCTAACCCTTGTGTTTGGTAATCACGACATGTATAAATGATATCTTGATAATATTCTTTTTGGAATGTAGAAGTTAATTCCCACAACTTGTAAAGGATAGAATCTGCAACTATTGGTTCAAGCTTCTCAAGTCTTTGCTTTATTTGTTTTATGATTCTACTTCCTACACCATAAAAAAATGTACCGAATAATGGTAATTGCATAAGAAATCCAGTTACAAATAACCATATTCCTGCTTTTATCAATTGGTTAGTAAGTAAGGAACCAACTACCATAACACATCCAAGGGCAGGAAAAGACCATAAAATTACCCTCTTTCGCCACTTATAAGGTAAAAGCATTACTGGAGGTAGTACAGAGCCAAAAGAGACTAAAAATAAAGATAAGGATAAAATAGTTGGATTGAATGAGCTAGGTAATATCTGGCTGATAAGTATTCCGTATAGAAAAAAACCTCCTAGCAAAGGGACAAAACCACTAATACAACCGTAGTTTGTTGATACATGAGTTTGCTGAGAATTAGTAGATTGTAAATTAAGTATGAAAAGTGCTATTACACAAACTAAAGTCCAGATAAATATAATTGGGTCTTTAATATTTAAATCCTGTTTGCTAGGTAATTGGTTAATTAACCAACCCAAAAATCCATTACTTACTATAGATAATAGTGGTAGCAGCCAAATATTTATATTTTTTTGCATTTATTTATATTAAAAAGTAAAAAATTGTGTCTTTACGGTACTTGTTATGCTAAATTGACACTCTCCACTAAGAAATGGGAAACAGTAACAGTGGAAAGAAGCAATTAGTAAGAAATATTATTAGTTCAGAACCTTAATGCTTTTGCTTTGTAAGCGTTCTAACTTTTAAAGTAGTGAATTTAGCATAAGAGTTACGGAAGAACCGGAATTATTTAGTTAATATTTAATTATAATAGGAAAAGAGCAGCCGATATATTCAACTAAAAAGCTTGTAATGATTCAAGTCACAAAAATAGAAATTAGGGAAGGGTCGGTGATAGCGTGCTGACTGCCTGCTTTCGTTGTAGCTATTGAGCCGAGATACTGATAACGTTGGCGAAATATTTCTTAATGCTGGAAATCCTTGTGCTGTGGCGGAAACACGCCAAGGAAAGTTTCCAAAAATCACCCTTCCAATGATTTTGCCAACGGTACCAGATACATGGAAATTGGGGCACTTTCTAAATAAATATTGCAGGGCGTGCTTTATTGATTGACTAACTTGCCCAAAAATGGTGTTCAGACATTCAAACTTTTGCACAATAAAATCAACTCTTCAGGCTATTTAGCCCCTTAAAGTTATCCAAAAATGACCTTTATCTTGAGGTGAAAGGCTACAGATTAAACTCAGCAAGCAATTTAACCTTATTTACACTTTCTAGTTCTTCTATAGACTTGCTCCGCGTGGCTTCGCTTAGAAATTAAATAGTCAATTATTTCAGCTAATATACTACACACTATTTTGATCATTTCATTCTTTTAACCCTTTCATCTCAACTATAAGCATTAATTATAAGGTAAGTATTTTATGGTACAGTATTTTACGCAAGTGTGATGAGTGATAGCTCTTTGGGAAAAACTTTTTGGTTTACTAATTCCCCATTCCCTTTCAAATCATGTAACTTATGAACAGATATATAAACTTTTGTCAATGAAATTGCTAATATTTCTGAATCCAAAATTGCACACTGGACTTTGGAGTATGCACTAAACTAGTTATTTGTAGTGTTGTACAACTTTGTTGATTAACTGTTTTATGGTGACTAGACTTTCAACAACACCAACTATAGCTCCTGAACGGTCTAATCAAGTTACCCGCAAGATCTATCCAAATTACAAAGTGATCGTTTTGAATGATGATTTTAATACATTTCAGCACGTGGCGGAGTGTCTGATGACATACATTCCGGGAATGACAAGCGACCAAGCTTGGGATTTGACCAACCAAATACATTTTGAAGGTCAAGCGATCGTTTGGGTAGGTCCCCAAGAACAAGCCGAACTCTATCACCAGCAACTGCGGCGGGCGGGTTTGACAATGGCTCCTCTAGAGGCAGCTTAATCATAATGGGCAAACCCAATGATGGTAGACTCGTCTGGAATCACTCGACCCACATAGATGGCCTCATCCCCATTTTAGAACGTCTGTGTCAGCAAGATGGTATTCAAACTGTTACCCCAGGCGTGATTGGGCGAGTTAGAGGTCATGCGCCCAAATTGCAACTGCGTATATCTGTACCGATTCGCGGGGGTTATAAAGTTATCGTCCGCCAAGGAAAAACTGTGCAGGAGGTTTTTATCTTGACTACTTTAGATCAAGATAGCCTCTTACAGGCGATCGCGATCGCGATGAAACTTTAATCACCTCAATAGTCAATAGTCCATAGTCAATCGACTATGCACTGTTGACTCTCAACTATTCTTCTACCTGATGTACTGCAAATTTGTGGAGTGGCAAACTGAGGATACAAGAAAACGTTAAAAAATATGACAAAGCTGTAGTAATTTTTAAACTCATGAGAATGGGTTCCCAGCTAGGTAACATAATTTTCTCTACACCAAAAGCAATACAGTAAACTAGCCAGTAAGAAAAGCTCATTCTCAAGAGAATCTGTTCTGTTTCTTCCAATTCATCTTTGTGCTGTTTGCCATCCCAAAGTAAAAATAGACCAACGATACAAGCGACAAAGGAAACAGCAACTACAAACTCGTGACAAAATATATTTACCGAATGCATTTGTCTTGATCCCAATCTTTGCAATTGAGATTCAGTCTAAAGGAATAGTCCTTGCGGTTGCACAAAATAGTTACAAACTGCAATAGAAAAGGTGCGGCTATGTAACTAATTGCAACAATAATTTTAATTTTATTTTAATTAGTAATTCTTAATTTTCGGTGTTGATTCCCCTACCCTACGGGAACAGACGTACCTCTCAACGTGGTTGGGTGAGTTAGCCCCCACTTGGCGGTTTCCATAGTAGATACAGAGAGGCTACTCTTACGAGAATGTCTAAAGGCGAACCCGCAAGGTAACCTAATTAAACTCAAAGAGTCATCTACTTTTGCATTACAACTAAATAATCTCTATCTAAATAAAAGTTATGTCCATCTGGACTAGACTCTTTAATCACCTTCATTTGCGCCTTTTCTATTAACAACTTAATCGCTTCAGGCGAAGTTGGATAATACAATATTTCACCATTAGCTTCTGCGGCGAACCTTGCCCAACCATTCGGTGTCGTTATATTAGTGGTATGAATAAAAGCTTTCCCACCATCCTTGAGAATTTGAAAAATACTGTTTAGGTATTTCCAAATGCTTTGTAAATCTAAGTGTACAAATACATCGAAGGAATATACAAAATCAAATTTTTCGGTAAACTCAGGTTCAAAGTGAGAATTTTTCAGCAAATGAAACTCTACATTAAGATATTCACTAAGACTTTCTTGAGCTTTATTTAACATATCTTGTGATATATCGAAACAGTGTAACTTTTTCACTTGTGTAACTACTTTTGCAGCCATTCTACCACCACCAACACCTATTTCCGCAGCTATACTATTAGGAGAAATAAATGGCGTAATATATTCATTCACAATGTTTACTGCATCTTCTACTCTGCCCCATTCATCACCCAAATAATTAATATATTGTTCTCTATTATCATTGGCAATGTTTTCATTATCAATAGGAACCTGATATTTATTCCATTGGTTAGCGTAATTATTCCAAAATTCTCTATTGATTTCAAAATTGGATGATTGCATTAGTAGACCCTGTTTGTTTTTTAATGAAAAGTTTCGGTGGTAGCATAACATGAAATAACATCTCAGTTAAAAGATATTAGAGAAGTATTTATCTGTGTAAAATATCTTGAAACCACTGTTCCATGCGATCGCCCATTGCTTGTAAAGAATAGTCAGTTTCGGCTTGTTGGCGACAAGCTTGGCGATCAGTTTCATCCAGACGCTTAATAGCTTCTACTAAACCTTGGACACTATCTGGTTCTACCAAAAAGCCAGTTTTGCCTTCTTGGACAATTTCTGCTAAACCACCCCGACGATAACTAATCAAAGGTACACCACAAGCCAGCGCCTCTAATGCCACATTAGGATAAGCTTCTATCCATCTAGGAGTGACTAATAATGCTCGACATTGACCTAATTCTTGTTGAAGTTCATGTGTGGGCAAAAATCCTCTGTATTCGATGGGAGCATCAGGATAGTCATGACAAATTTTCTCCCAGTAGGGTACATCCTGGATCAATCCAAAGATTTTCAGAGGAACTCCTGTGATTTTTGCGGCTGCTACAGCATCTTCTATACCTTTTTCTGGTGCTATACGACCTACCCAAGCCAAGTAAGAACCAGGTTGACTACAAAACTGATAAATAGATAAATCCATCCCATTCACCAAAACTCTACATTTATCTGCAAATGTAAAAGTGGCAGCTTGGGTTTTACCATGAACACCAATAGTACCTGGAAATTGATTGGCTACTTTTTCAATTATGTGATCCATTGTATCTGTCAGAGAACCCATACTGATGAGATGGGCAATTGGAGTGTTAAAAAATGGTGTTAAATACAATGGCAGCCAATCATAAGCAAAATTAACGATTAAATCATAGTTTCCTTGGACTTGGCGAGCATAATCCCACATATTCGCCAAAACAGAATTTTTAGGTATAAAAATTGGATCGGTACGTGTCTGATTTTGGGCTGGTATTTGTAGTTCTCCAGGAATTTCTTTAATCGGTAATGAACTGCTTACAGATCCTTGTGGCGCAACAATTTCTAATTTTTGCCCTCGCCGCAGCATCTCTTTAGCAATATTAGAAAGTGTCAATTCTACTCCACCTCCCAATCCTGAACCCAGCGCACCAATTGGAGTAGACATAAATAATAATTTGTAATCCGGCATGATCCTTAATTGCTGCTACATCAACATTATTTAAAAATAATAACGCTTAATACCAATTCTTTATGAAGCTGCATAGAATTCGATCCCCCCTAGCCCCCCTTAATAAGGGGGGATTTGGAAAACATCTATCAAAGTCCCCCTTATTAAGGGGAGCCACTGTGTTGCGGGGGTTCCCCCCGTTGTAGCAAGTGGCGTGGATTTAGGGGGATCTAGATATGTGCAACTTCACATTAAATTGGTATAACGAAGCTGTTATTAAGGTTAAATTACCGTTAATGCTGCTTCCAGTACCAACGAGATGTAATCATGTAAGGTTGAAATATAGCAATCCTAAATCATTCGTGAAAAGTTAGATCCCCGATTTCTCAAAGAAGTCGGGGATCTAGACACCGAGAATTTTCACAAATCAGATAGGATTGCTATACTTCTAAAAACTTATCTATAACTTGATGATACTGGCTTTCAATCAAAATCTTTGTGCCTCAAGTCTGCGATTTCTTTCTTGGTGTTTGGTTGCTGACTTACTCTCCAGTGTTTCGCGATCGCAATTTAAAAATTCTTGGAGATGCTGTTTCAAGTTAAATGAATTTTGCAAATAGCTGGTTAAGAAAGATGGCGTAGGAAATTTACCCATGAGTTTTGTGTAAAAATAAAATAGATGACATTTTATGATACTATGCTCCTGATATTTTTATTTAACAAAATGAATAAATAAAAAAATGCTCCCAAAACTAATCAAGAGTTTTGAGAGATGATATTTCCTTATATTTATAAATAATAGACATGAAAGTTACCATTCTTATATCCAAAACTAGAGCCTTTTTGCAGCATTTTTTCTATTCTGGTTGGCAGCTTTCTTTTTTGGGGATTGCCTTGAGCCTATGTTTAATATTATCTGGTTGCCAGGATTCAGTAAAGAAAAACACTGAAGTAATTCATATCAACCTATGGCAAGGAATTAATCCTCCTGGCAATCGAGATGTATTTCAAAAATTGGTAGATAAATTTAACCAGACTCATGATGATATTCAAGTAGAATCTATCTTTGCAGGTGACTTAGATCTACAACTCCCGAAAATATTAACAGCAGTTGTCGGCAATGTACCACCTGATATCTTGTCATTTTACCCGCAAATTACTGGGCAGTTAGTAGAATTAGGGGCAATTCAACCTCTAGAATCTTGGTTAAATAAATCACCTATTAAGTCAGAAGTTACATCCAGCTTATTTGAGGAATTACAACTAGATGGTCACTTATGGTCAGTCCCATTGTACACCGCTAATCTGGGCATTTTTTACCGACCTGATTTATTTAAAGCGGCAGGAATCACAACAACTCCTAAGACATGGGAAGAATTACGACAAGTTGCCAAAAAACTCACCATAGACAGTAATGGCGACAATCAGCCGGAACAGTATGGAATTGTACTTCCTTTAGGAAAGGGAGAATGGACAGTTTTTAGTTGGTTTCCCTTTTTATTGAGTGATGGGGGAGAGGTAGTCACAAATAACCAACCCAATCTGATGAACTCAGGAGCGATCGCGGCCTTACAATTTTGGGAAAATCTCTTAAAAGATGGTTCAGCAACGCTATCTCTTCCAGAACGAGGCTATGAGGAAGATGCTTTTATTGCTGGCCGAGTGGCGATGCAAATCACAGGGCCTTGGACTTATATAGCTAAGTCTAAGGTTGATTATGATGTCTTCCCCATACCTGCGAATGTGAAACCTGCTACAGTCACAGCTACAGGAAATCTATTTGTCATGAAGACTACGCCCGAACGAGAAAAAGCCGCCATGAAATTTTTGGAATATGTTCTGAGTGAAGAATTCCAAACAGAATGGAGTATCGGGACAGGTTTTTTACCTGTGAATATAAAATCTGCTCAAAGTGAAGCTTATCAGCAATATCTCAGTCAAAAACCTTGGTTAAAAGTGTTTATGGAGCAAATACCCGTGGCTAATGCTCGACCTACTATGGCTGGCTATAGTCGTTTATCTGATAGCCTGGGTAGAGCAATTGAGTCTACATTATTGGGTAAGTCTACATCTGAAAGATCTCTAAAAAAAGCCCAAGAGCGTTTAGAACTAATTTGGGATAGAAACAAAAATTAGATCTTTTGTCAAGAGTCAAGAGCCAAAAGGATTTCGGATTGCGTTGCTGATCTCGCAACGCTCCGCAATTTTGAATTTTAAATTGTTTGTCCCTCTTGTCCTCTCATCCCCCTGCTCTCTTATATCATGTCCGCTTGATTACTTACTAAATCTCAAGAACCCCACCCCAACAAAGCGACGCTTTGTGTCCCCTCCCCGCTTGCGGGGAGGGGATTAAGGGGTGGGGTGCAGTGACTATGGAAATCATCACTAATTACCCGGACATGATATTAGCCCTCTTTTATCACTTTCGGGAGAGAATAATCTGGGATGCTTACAGAATAAGACTTTTACCAAAAACCTTGATTTTAGGCATTATGTTAGAAAATAAACGTTCAAATGCCCGTTCTGTGTGCGGTTAAAAATTTGGCTCTTATTTTTCTTTTCCCAGAGTAACAAAAGAGGGATTAGAGGTTGTTTGAAAAGTGATTGGCTGTGATTTTAAGCACTTATTGATCCCCCCTGCCCCCCTTAAAAAGGGGGAAAAAGTTCTTAAAGTCCCCCTTTTTAAGGGGAGCCACTGCGTTGGGCGGGTTAAGAGACTTGTAGCAAGTGGCATGGATTTAGGGGGATCTAAAACCTTTTACTACCAACCATAGGACTTTTAAAACATCCTCTTACTTTTTCTAGTCAACATTTCACTGTGACAAACCTAATCTATCTAAAATAAAGGCATATTCAAAAGCCAGTTCGCGCAAGCTTTCATAACGTCCAGATGCGCCGCTATGTCCTGCACCCATATTAGTTTTTAACAGGAGAATGTTGTTATCAGTCTTGAGTTCCCGAAGTTTAGCAGTCCACTTAGCTGGTTCCCAATATTTGACACGAGAATCATTTAAACCAGCAGTAATCAACATATCTGGGTAATCTTTCGCCTCAACGTTATCGTAGGGCGAGTAGGATTTCATGTAGTCGTAATACACTGGATCGTTGGGATTACCCCATTCTTCCCATTCCATTGCAGAGAGGGGTAATGAAGTATCCAATATCGTAGTTACTATATCTACAAAGGGCACATGGGCAACTACAAGTTTGAATAGTTCTGGACGCAGATTAATGACTGCTCCCATCAATAAACCGCCTGCACTACCACCTGTAATCACTAGGCGATCGCTTGCTGTCCATTTTTGCTCGATTAAATATTCAGCACAGGCGGTAAAATCTGTAAAGGTGTGATTTTTCTGTAAGAATTTGCCATCTTCATACCATTTTCGCCCCATTTCTTCCCCACCCCGAATATGGGCAATGGCAAACACAACTCCTCTATCTAGCAATGTCAGGCGATTTGAGGAAAATGTAGCTGGGTAAGAAGAACCGTAAGCACCGTAACCTGTAAGTAATAAAGGATTTTGGCTATCTTTTTTAATTAAAAGTTTGTAAACAATCGATATGGGAATTTGTGTACCATCTTCGGCGGTAGCCATTAGCCACTCACTTTTATACTGCGTTCTGTCGTAGCCACCAAGCACTTCTGTTTCTTTTTTTAACTCGCGCTGCTGTGTTTCCATGTTGTAATCGAAAACAGATTGCGGCGTAATAAACGAAGTGTAATGGAAACGCAGAATGGTAGTATTAAACTCTGGGTTATTGCCTTCATAAAATTCATAGGTAGGCTCAGGAAAAGTGATATTGCTCTCTTCACCTGTGGATAAGTTCTGCACTCTCGCTGTTTCTAACCCACCTTTTCTTTCATAAATTACTAGATGATTGGCAAAAAGACTAATCCCAATTAGCAGCACATCTTCTTGATGGGGTATGACTGTCTGCCAATTTTCTTTACTTGGGGAAGCTACTAAGGTTTTTACCAATTTAAAGTTGGTAGCTTGATTGTTGCTAACAATGTAAAAGTAGTCGCTGTGATGATCAACATCGTACTCCATCCCTGTAGTGCGGGGGTGAATTAATTGCCAATTTCCCTGTGGATGATTCGCATCTAAATAGTGAACTTCTGTGGTAATGCTACTTCTTAAAGTCATCAAGATATATGCTTGACTGCGGGTTTTATCAACATATAAATGGTAAGTTTCATCTAGTTCTTCATAAATTAGAACATCTTGATCAGGGGAAGTGCCTAAAGTATGACGAAATAGTTGATAGGGACGATTAGCATCATCAATTTTGCTATAAAATACCGTTTGATTGTCGTTAGCCCAAGCAAAAGAAAAATAGGTATCAGGGATAGTTTCTGAAGATAAGTTATATGTGGTTAAGTTTAGGAAAAATAAAGTATATTCCTCAGAACCACTAGTATCAACAGAATAAGCTAAAATTTGATGATTGGGGCTAATATCAAACACCCCTAAACTAAAAAAATCGTGTTCTTTGGCTAATTCATTTTCATCTAAAAGCACTTCTTCTGGTGCTTCCAAACTGCCTTTTTTCCGGCAATAAATCGCATAATCTTTGCCTTCTTCAGTACGTAGATAATAGTAGTAGTCATCTAGGCGATAGGGCACTGATAGGTCTGTTTCTTTTATCCGTGCCAGCATTTCATTGTAGAGCTTTGTTTGCAGCGATTCCGTATGTTGCATCATCGCTGCTGTATAACTATTTTCTGCTTCTAAATAGGCAAGAACTTGGGGGTTCTCAATATCGCGTAGCCAAAAGTAGTTGTCTATGCGGCGATCGCCATGTAACTCTAAAACTTCTGGCTGTTTGTCGGCAACTGGTGGTTTAGTTATATTGTGTAAAAAATTATCCTTATACATCATAAATAAGCAGCATTTAGCTGCCTAGTAACCTTAGGATGAACTAGGAATAACATTCTTATTGTTTTGTTTTCTTTTTAAAGTACACAAGCCAATTGCTGGAATAAAACCCAGAATGAATGCTGTAAATCCTTGCCCATTCCAATACAATATCGAAGTCCGGTAGGCTTCGGGAATAAAATTTTGCAATAGAGAAAGCAACCAAATTAAAGTACTGATGAAGAAGAAGGCAATTGTCGGTAGAAAATTCCACCACCAAGCATTGACTGTGTAGCGACGTAACACCAGCCATTGACAAACCCCTAGCCAAATTCCGGAAATAATATAAGAAACTGTAGACAAGCATCCCAAAATCACCAATGCCTCAGGAGGTAAAGTTTCGTTAAAAGATGCGGCAATTGATGAAATATAGTTAATCCAGGCGGTAGAAACGCTACTGGCAAGTAGCCAACCTAAGCTTGTAGCTAGCATCCACCACCAACCAGATAGATATTGACGCATTACTAGGGCTTGATCGGCGGCGAAAATTAAAGCAAAAACAACGCTGCTGAGGTAGCTAGCCAAGCCATTCCACATTTGGGAATCTGGAAATAAAGCGGGAGATACGCTATCTAGCAGCTTCTCTAAAGCTATACTAGCAAGGCCACCTACAACCCATCCCACACAGGTCATGAATGTAAATTTGATCAAGAAATTTCTGGTTTGAGAACGCGGGATCAAAAACTTTCTGTGTTTGGGAGCGTTCTGAGTCGATGCAGCAGGAGAGGAAGTGTTGGAATTAGCTTGCATATAAAGTTAAGTCAAAAGTCAAGAGTCAAGAGTCAAGAGTCAAAAGTCAACAGTCAACAGTCAACAGTCAAAAGGAGCCAGTACGTTGCGGAGGTTCCCAAAGTTGTAGCAACTGGCTCTCAAGAGTTGATATAGGCAGGTTTTGTGAAATATTGAGTTAACCATGAAATATATGGGTTAAACTCGTCCTTCGTTAAGTTAAAAGAGTTTGATTCTAGGCTTTTGTAAGGTTTTAAGTAAGTCGGCGCAAATAAACACAAGTATGTATGTTAGTTATCTGGGAAGGGGACAAGGGAGATAAATGACCAATGACCAATGACCAATGACAAGACCAGTCTCCTGAAAAAGCGTAATCTTAGAATGATAAGCTAAACAGTGGCATAAAAAAGTGACTTAGGATGAAGTGTTAAATGGGTGTTTCCTCAACAGCTCCTAGACTCCTCATGGCAGCTCGTGGTGAAGTGGTAGACCGTCCCCCTGTATGGATGATGCGACAAGCGGGAAGGTATATGAAAGCATATCGAGATCTAAGGGAGCAGTATCCTTCTTTCCGCGATCGCTCAGAAATTCCCGAAGTAGCGATTGAGGTTTCCTTGCAACCTTGGAGAGCCTTTCAACCAGACGGGGTGATTCTATTTTCCGACATTGTAACGCCGTTGCCTGGGTTAGGCATTGACATGGACATTGCGGAAGGTAAAGGGCCAATTATTCACTCGCCCATTCGCACCCAAGAACAAGTTGATAATCTACATTCCTTCGATCCCGAAACATCCCTGCCGTTTATCAAAACTATTTTGCAGGCGTTGCGTCAAGAGGTAGGGAATCAATCAACGGTGTTAGGCTTTGTCGGTGCGCCGTGGACATTAGCTGCTTATGCAGTTGAAGGAAAAGGTTCCAAAACCTATTCCATCATCAAGAATATGGCGTTTTCTGACCCGACGATTCTGCATCAGTTTTTAGGGAAATTAGCAGATGCGATCGCAGTTTATGTGCGCTACCAAATTGACTGTGGTGCCCAAGTTGTCCAAATGTTCGACTCCTGGGCAGGTCAATTGAGTCCTCAAGATTATGACACCTTTGCTTTGCCATATCAGCAACGGGTTTTTGAGCAAGTCAAGCAAACCCATCCTGACACACCCTTAATTTTGCTGGTTAGCGGTAGTGCAGGCGTGTTGGAGAGAATGGCACAATCTGGAGCAGATATTGTGACTGTAGACTGGGCAGTAGACATGGCAGAAGCACGAGCCAGATTGGGTAAGCACGTGAAAGTTCAGGGAAATCTCGACCCAGGTGTACTATTTGGTTCCAAACAGTTTATCCGCGATCGCATCCTCGATACCGTTCGCAAAGCTGGCAATTGGGGTCATATTCTCAACCTTGGTCATGGTGTGCTACCAGAAACGCCAGAAGAAAATGTCGCTTTCTTCTTTGAAACAGCAAAGCAACTTAATGCACTAGTTTAGGCACTTGTCAATCCGTTGTACATTTTTCTTCTTCGTGTTTTAGTGTGACGGACACTTTCCTCAACGGGGGGAACCCCCGCACGGAAGTGTCCTCCTCTGTGGTAAGAAAATAATTTTTAACCACCAAGACACCAAGACGCGAAGAAAATTTATGTTCTGATGTTGAGGCTACATTGGGAACTAAAAATTCATTCCACGCAACTAAATAAATTAAATAGATAAATCAAACTTAAAACTCTCTATGAGTCAGAAACGGATTTTAGTGACTGGTGCAAGTGGCTGTATCGGTCACTACATCAGTGAAGCCTTAATTCAAGAAACAGATCACGAACTGTATCTACTAGTTAGAAATACCAGTAAACTCCAAGTTAATATTCAGGCACGTCCAGGTATCACCGTATTGCAAGGTGATATGCAAGAAATTGGAAAGTTTGCCCAGTTGCTATCAACAATTGATATTGCAGTGCTAACAGCAACGGCTTGGGGCGGTGATGAAACATTTAATATTAATGTCAATCAGACTCTCGAGTTGATCAAGCTGCTAGATCCAGAAAAATGCGAACAGGTAATTTATTTTTCTACCGCTAGCGTTTTGGATAGCCACAATCAACCCATCAAAGAAGCCGGAGAAATTGGTACAGATTACGTCAGTTCCAAGTATCAATGCTTACATGAAATATCCAAGCTTAAGATCGCACCTAAAATTACTACAGTTTTTCCCACTTTAGTTTTAGGCGGCGATGGCAAAAAACCCTATTCTCATTTAACATCTGGGATTCCCGAAGTCACAAAATATATTAATATAATTCGGTTTTTGCAAGCAGATGGTAGTTTCCACTTTATCCACGGAAGAGACATTGCGACAACAGTCCGATATTTAATTGAACATCCCCCCACTGAACAGGAACCTCGCAAGTTTGTTTTAGGTCAAGAGAAATTAACAGTCAACCAAGCTGTAGAAGAAGTTTGCGCCTATCTAGGTAAAAAGATTTACTTTCGCATTCCGCTATCTTTATCATTGGCAAATTTGATTATTGCTGTCTTCCGAATTCAGATGGCTGCTTGGGATAGATTCTGCATGAACTATCGACATTTTACTTACGAAAATGCCATTAATCCTGCCAGTTTTGGTTTACCAAATTATTGTGCAACGATGAGTGATGTTTTAAAAATTAGCGGTGTCAAAAGTCGCGGTGTTAAAACTGTTAGGTGAATTAAAACAGATAAATCCATTGCTAGAGGAGGGAGCCAATGCGTAAACAGACCATTCAATATACATCAACATTAGATGCCTTGATCGCCATTGCCAAGCGACTCAGCGTGTATGAGAACCAGCAAAAAATGGACTCCGAAGAATTCTTTGACCACTACAATCGGGGACTTTTATCAGATGATGCCCTATTTATAGAATGGGCAAATGACTACCGCCATTACCTTGCTCTGCGTCAGGAATTAGAGCAACGACTAAACTATGCTGCCTAAGGTTCTGTCTGATTACTTGAATCAAGTCGAGCAAGCGATTCTCCAGTGCCGCAATGTTTATGTAGAACGCTATGAAGAAGAAATTTTGACCCCAAAACGGGCTAATCTACGAATTAGATTGCGCTTAAATCAGATATGTGTGCTAGAGATGCACGAAGCCATAGTGGTAACAGATAGTAAATTAGAATTTCTCGATTACCGCTACCACTTTCAGGACGAACAAAATCGCCTGATTTTTCGTTATGATAGCACACCTCACTTTCCAAATCTACCCAACTTCCCCCATCATAAGCACTTGCCCGATGAGGTGATCGCTTCTGAGAAACCTGAAATTACTCAAGTTCTAAAAGAAGCAATGATTGCCTTTGAGTAGTTGTGAATTAATATTAAGCGATCGCTCTTTTGCTGGGGATGAAGGGCTGCGATCTCTGAATTAAAATCTATCTCTCCTACTGATGTTTTTATTTCATATTTAACGATTATGGAAGTTAAATATGGATTAGCAATCAATCCAGAAAAAGCCATCAAAATCTAACCGTGATTGAAGCATTTTAAAAAGCAATTATAATTTTACATTTTGGCTCATTATTTTAAAACAAACTCTTGCTTTCTTCTTTGCGCCTACCCTGCGGGTTGTGCCTTGGCGATATGCACGAGAAAAAAATTATTAGCAAACAGATGAAGCTGCTTAGATAAAAACAGGACTTATATCAATTTACATTGAAGCTGCATAGAAAAGAGCTTCGAGAATGAAATC
>JAVRCF010000064.1:0-48289 GCA_034530935.1 Aulosira sp. DedQUE10
TTCAAATGCTTATCCCACAAGCGTTTTACCCCTCCCCCAACCCCTCCCCTTGCCAAGGGGAGGGGCGGTTTTGGCTTTAGACAAAACCGGGGTGGGGTGACGCGGATCTTGATGGGAAGCGAGAAAACGCTTGCATTACGTTTTAATAAGCCTTTCACGTTAAGTTGACACCAATGCACTTTCCCTAATCCCTACTCCCTAACACCCTGCCAATTTAGCCACTAAAGCACTTACCTGTCGCCCCACTTGAGTACCACCAGCCCAAATGTGAGAGGGTAAATGTCCAAGAGGTGCTGACAACTGAAAAGATAATTGCTGAACAGGAGAAGTAGAGTGGGGTAGATTCCAGCCAATAGCCGCGCAAAACTGGCCATAATCATGATCCACGCTTTCGTAAATTTGCTTCTGGACGCTGAACCCAAAACGCCCTTTGCTGTACTTCACCCACAAGTCGTCAATTATTTGTAAATCCTCACAAGGCAAATTTTCAATATCTCTACGAAAAAGATAACTACCACTCGGCTTTTTTAGTGCCTGACACATCAATATCCAAGTTTGTTTATCGGCAGATTGCCATTGTCTTAAAGCCAGTAAGTCACGTAAATGATGGTAATCAACTCCTACCTCAGAATTTAAGCTAAAAATCGGCTTTTTGACTACAGCCTGGGAAGACTCAAGTTTAATCGCGGAGTTTACTGCTTGTAGAACTTCAGCAGCAGATTTGTAGCGTTGGGGAAGGGCATTTTGCAGCAGTTTATCGAGAATATTAGCGAGGCGAGTGTTGAGTTTACCTTGATCTAACAGATAATCGCGCCATATCCAGCGATCGCTTGTCACATCAAATAAATCAAAGGGAGAAGTCCCCGTTAATAAGTAAATACAACTCACACCCAAGCTGTAAAGGTCACTAGCTGGTAGTGCTTTACCCCGCATTTGTTCAGGGGCCATATAGCCTGGACTTCCTACCGTCGTACCTGTATGTAGCAAAGCTGTTGCTGTAATCTGTTTGGCGACTCCGAAGTCAATCAAAACTAAATCCTTCCCTTTCCCCGTCAGCGATGATCTACGCATGATATTTTCTGGCTTAATATCTCGGTGGATCACTTGTCGGACATGAATAAATTGCAACACTGGTAACAAGTCTTTCAGCAGTTCCCAAATTTGCGTTTCGCTAAAAACTCCTTGCTGTTGCAATTCCTGTGCTAGCGTCTGTCCTGCAATCCATTCTTCTACCAAATACAGTTGATTTTCATGTTCAAAGTAATCCAGCAGTTCAGGAATTTGGGGATGCTGCAACTCACTCAGGCGCACTGCTTCCTGGCGAAATAATTCCACAGCCTTCTCGAAGCTTTTCCCATTGTTTTCTGGAAAACAAAATTGTTTAATGACGTACTTGGGTTTGGTAGGAAGGTGTTCATCCACAGCCAAAAAAGTTATGCCAAAGCCACCACGTCCAATCAGATCAAGCAAGTGATAGCGGTCTTTGAGCAATAGTGGTTTACCACACTTGGTACAAAACCTCGCTGTGTCAGAATTGTGCGGATACAGACAGCCAATGTTAGGACAGAGTTTCATTACAAGGTAGAGCTTTGCCTGGGTCTACATTATTAAGTATTCCCAACGAATCCCGGCTTCTCCCCTGCTAACAACGGAGATAAAGCTACTATACCCAGCCTTAAGCCTGCTAAATATCTGGTTCTTTTAACTTTTGACCTTTGACTTTTGACCTTTGACTTTTAACTTTTGACTTCCCCTATCGCTGTTGTGCAGAGTAGGTGTAAAAGTTATTAAATGCTCCCACTGTTTCAAACTTGTAAGAAGGTATCACTGAATTCAGTTTTAAATCAGTACGGTAAACACTAAAAATTAGAAAATCTTGCCTTTGTGTAGTTCCAGCGATAATTCCCCGCATTTGAGGGTTAAAAGAATCCACTGTTTTTTCGCAATTGAAATGTATTAAATTTTCAAGAATATTTTGTGATTTCTTACAAACATCGGTTTTTAAATATTGTGTCAACCGTTGCACTGCATAATCTTCATATTCAGTCTCATTGGGATTTGTGCTTGCCATTGTTATTCCCAATGCGGCTAGTCCTGCGGCTGCTAAATATGCAATAATTGTTATAGATTTCATGTTGTATCAGCGATGATTTGTTTTAGTCATTAGACTGGAAATTAACTGAGTCCGTTCCAAAAATAAAAATTTTCTGGATCAAATAGCGAAAAGAGTGCTATACTCAAATAGTCAATGGCGAGCGTAGCCAAGTGGTTAAGGCAGTGGTTTGTGGTACCACCATTCGTGGGTTCAAGTCCCATCGTTCGCCCTTTAATATTGATAGATTAAGTCTATTCTTACCAATCAGTAAGAGATAGACTGTTATTCTCAATACTAATAACCTTAACTTTGTCTTGAAAATAGGCACTGGGGAAGAAGAATTTTCATTCTTTCCTTGTGAGCGCGAGTCTCCTGATGGAGGAGCTACGCGATCGCCCGTGGGGTCTAGCAATCATTTACCATTCATAACTTCATCAGCATAGAAGACAGAAAAATATGCCCATTATATAACTTGCCTATGCGAGTTGAACAATCCTCCTAAAACTCTCTAATTTTCTTTAACCAATAAAACTGATTTCACAGGTCGCTTGATAGATTTTCTGAGAATATTTAGCTTCCCATAAACAGTTTTGCCGTTGTAATAAAGTGAAGACGAACTCCCGCCATCCAAGTTCATGGCTTTTTTTACACCAAGGGTTTTCATGAAATCTGCCAATTCTGACAAGGACATCCCAGATTTAGCAAGACGGACATTTGGCTTTTGAGCTACCATTACTAAAATAATACTGCCATCATCAGTAATCCCTACAGCGCTTCTAGAACTAGGTTGATTAGTGCCAATTGCATCTCGCCCATTGGTTTTATCTACAAAGCCTTCTTGTTCTGACGTGATTTCGGGTAATAGGCCTGGGCCACCACCTATCGCATCGACTAACTGACACCCTGCTAATGGTGATTCATTGTGCAAGGTAATATCATAAGTGACAGTTTCCCCGCATTGATAACGGCGAAATTCTGTGCGATTGAAAATTTTACTGAGGTAAGATTTTAAGTTAGGATTGTTCACCAACCGTTCGTTTTCTTTGGGATCGGCGACTACACGACCGGAAGTAACTATATATGATGTAGATTTTTGGTTAACTGGGTCAAAAAATCCTGCATTTAAGATAGCCTTTGCTTGATGCTGCTGGGCAAATTTTTCGACAGTAGCCACGTTTGGCGATAGTACAGGAGTGACTACAAATCGGCTATCAGTTGGAATTGACAGGATATGAACTATACTTTGCGGTAGAGTGCGCTGCTCGTAGCGGATGGTTTTTGGTGGTGAGAGTGCAACCGTTGGCACTACCGATATAGACGAATGCAACTTAAATAATAGTGGCATCCCAAAGCTCACTAGTGTCAAACCCAGCAGCCAGATTTTTCTCACTTGTATACCCAAATCCTTTGACTCAGTTCAATTTTAGTTGAATATAATTAAGCAAAGACACGCAACATCTTGTGACGACTAGATTGCATTTCTCTATACTATGATTAAACAGCCTGTATTCGCTAATGTTGTTTATAGTTGCGTGTCAAAAGTAATATACCCGATCGCAGTAGAGGTTTGTTGATGTAGCGTTACAATAAAGGCGATCGCACCCCAATAGCAGTCTTTGTCTTGGTAAACTAAAACACTTTCGGTTGATACCACAGCATCAGCTTCAAAGTTGAGCAGTAGCAATCCCCATCACTAATTTCTTGCTCATGCTCCGCTATCCAATCATATAGTTGTGCAGCTTTTGCTAATGCTACCTGTTCGGAACGATAAAGCTTAGGACTAGGGCAAAAGGCTTTGCCATTGATGTGTATGGCTGCAATATGCCAATAGTCGCTAACTTCACCCTCTGGTACAACTTCTAAAAATCCGTCACTGTAAGACTTGATTATTCCTATGTTCATCTGCCAACCAATCAAACTCCAAAATTATCTATCGTACAGTTGCAGTTGGTGAGTTGCCATTGTACTCCTTGGAGATGCAGTAAATCGGTTTTGTATCTAGCAAATTCTGATTTAGGAATTACGCAAATGACACAAAACATTTACATTTTTTCTGTTTCATCGGCGGCTCTATCCTCTATCTTGAGGACTAAAGTCAGAGCTACGAACTTCAAATTACAGCAGATTGCAGGTACATGATACCAATTTAATATGAAGCTGCACTTAATTCACGTAAGGGCAATTCATGAATTGCCCCTACAGTCTGTAGTTCTACATCAGTTTTATCAGCGCATCTTCATACAGAAATGGTATGAGATACAAATATTAAGAAAAAAGCTATACACAAAGAGAGTTTCAACTCTGTTCTCTGTTCCCTGCTGTATATGCCAAGAGCCAAGGGTTATTAATTATCGTCCTTCCCCTGTCCCTTTTTCATACATGGAAATAAAGTCTTTTATTGAGGCTGTCCTCTGCTTTCTGCTGCTGGTTGTAAACTTAACTTAATTTTCAGTAATTCTTCAGATATAATTCTTTTTAGCTAGTTTTGTTCATTTTTAACAAAAGCTTACTTAAAAAAATAGTCTTTTTAGCAGATGTTAGCAATGGAAATTTGTCATATTATTTAAAGCATAAATTCTTAGCTATGACTACACTAATCAAAGGAGTTTGATATGGTTACTGCCATCATTTTTTTTGCTGGTTACGCTGCTATTTCTACATTCTTTATTTCTACGGTTGAATAACAAAACACGAAACCCCATACTCCATTTTGTATGAGACGAAGTGACACAATTTAGGCGATCGCTTCCCCACGACGAAACACAAATAGATTACCTGTTGCACCCCTTCCTACCCTGATTTCTGAGTCTAAGTAGGAGGTTGTCCACAGCGCTTCATTTCTCAAAAATTCCAGCACCGGAATTTTTAACTCTGGAAAACTCCAGCTTGAGATCCCAAAGGGCTTTGTTGCTTGTACAGAAAACGCAGCAAAAGTCACCTTAGCTGTTTGTTCGTCTGCGCCCCATCTCCATACGCCTTCAGCTTGTAAGCGCCACTCTCCTAGCAGGGGTAAATCAAACTCCGCACAGTTGGAGGCGGAAATATTTTCGCGATCGCTTGCAACTAAACTTTGCCACACCCGTTTAATTTTAATTCCTCTGCCAATTTCTCCCAGCGATAGTACCTGGCGCGTGACTACTGTGCCGCGAGAAGCGTAAATTAATTGCCAGTTACCAATTAGGGACGAAAAATGATTAGCATTGAGTGGGCGATCTGTCGGATTGATATTCTCCAACCGTTGCACTATGCGATCGATTGTTTCATCTTGTGATGGAAATATGCTTTGCTGCAACCCTAACGCTTCAACTCGTTGCAGCAGTTCAGCTTCTAAGCTAGATCTCGTTGCTTCATCTGCGGCCATGTTGATACCCTACTTTCTTTCTCTAAAAACAGCATAATCTGCTGCTAAAGCATTAGGTACAGCAAAATTAGACGCGATCGCCTTTCCTATCTTATTTATGATAAGTGCCTCTTATGACTACTATTAACCTTTTATTGTCAAGCCCTGTTGACAAGTTGTAACAATACAGTTAAATTTATTTACATAAGTTAATAAATACAGAAAAAAAGCTATGTACACAACAACTAATGAAGAAGGCATTTTAAATAACTACGCAACTGAACCTCAAATTTACTATGCTGCTTACCCCGATCAAAAGAAACAACGCAGCTACGCACTACAAGCAGGATTCGCTACATTGCTTGTCAGTACTTTAGTGTTGCTGGCTTTGGGTATTAGCTAAAATTTTTTGACAACGGTTACGGTATCTCTCATCGTCATTTGGTTTTCTCCCCATCACCTCAGCTTGAAGGCTGAGGTTTTTTTTATTGGGTGCGATCGCAGTACTGAATCTCAAACAGCTGCCCTCGATGCTACAGTCACTTTAAGTAAAACAATAATCCAATCCCCGCGATCGCAATTCCGACTCCGGCGATCGCTCTGAAACTCACCTTTTCCCCCATTGCGATCGCGATGGGGATAACAAACAATGGACTAGTCTGCAACAGCGTTGAGGCAATTCCCACAGATGTGAATTTAATTGCTGTTTGCTGCAACCAAATACCCAAGTAAGTTCCACAAAAGGCGGCAAAGAAACTTGCTAAAATTACCCGCCTAGATTGCCAGTAGGGATAGGTAAACGCGATCTGCTGGCGGCGGGAAAACCATGCCCACACTAAAATTGTCAGTACCCCGGCACTTAACCGCAACAAAGCCGCCCACAAGGGGGAAATACTCGCATTCGCAAATGCGGCGCGGGAAAGGATAGAACCTGCGCTATTTGTGATGGCTGCTAACAAAGCAAAGCCGATACCTTGCCATAGGTGCGTTGAGTCAACCTCGCTTGTACTGGTAATTCGTTCTGTTACCACCCAAGCGACTCCCAAAATCGTTAGCAAAATGCCGCACCAAGCCCTGACATTGAGTTGTTCATGGAGAAAGATTGTCGCTGCGATCGCTGTCATTGGTGGGGAAAGGGTTCCCAAAAGTAAAACGCGACGCGCCCCTAAGTAATTAATCGCCGCCAGGAAAGCTGTATCACCCCAGCCAATACCCACAGCACCGCTAAGAAAGAGTAAGCATACAGGTAAGGGGGAAAGCTGCGGTAACAATTCGCCACTAATCAAAATTGTCACGAGCAAAAGAGCGATCGCAATTATCCCTTTAATCAAGTTCAGCTGTATTGGCGGGATATGTTGCCCTACAAGACCATACACTACCGAAGCCACAGCCCATAAACAAGCAGCAGCCAAAGCCGCCACTTCACCCTTCCCATCTGTGAACGAGTGAATTAAAAAATTATTAAAAATAATCTGCACCCATGAAATAATGCTTGAAACTATTTAATAATACACTACTTAATTTAGGAGAAAATTAGCACTCAAAGGTCGCAAGTGCTAATTTGCTATTGAACTTTAATACTTATGATAGAAGCAAAAACTTTACTTTTTATAGATACCAGTTAAATAAAATTCAAGTTATAATCATTGCCATGAAAACTCAAACTTTCATGTAATTGATTAACAATTTGGATGCCTGGAATGACATACACTTTTGACATTGTAGGAGTATCTCCAGTTTTACAGTTTTTTAATCACCAACAAAGTCTCAAAGAACCACAAAATAAAGGTGTTGAATACTTGGGTACACATATTTGTACTTTAGATGCCTTATTGGAATCTGTAGAAACAGTGCCAGCCAAATGGAATTGGAATCTCGATCAAGTGGTAGACACTGTAATTAATTTTTGGTTAAATAACTCCGAAAGTATCGACTATTGGAAAAAACGCTTAAGTGATGCTGGTAAGGATAATTTATTAGTGGCAAGAGTTGCAGATTTCGCAGCTTTACAAGCTGAATTGGAATCCTTGCTTAGAAAAAATTAGTAAATATTTGGGAAGCAATAAATCTTGCGGTTGACAAAATTATTGATGGCAAATTGTCAGGTTGTTAAGCTTAAACAACTCTAATTTGCATATACACCGTTTTTCAAGTAAATGAAGTACACAGGTAGGGACACAAAGAATATTGTGCCCCTATAATCGACGATAATCTATACCTCACCTTGGCGTAGCTTCTGTCCCCGAAACTATTAATCAGCCCGTTTTCAATTACTGTTTGATGTAATTATATTTAGGTTAATTTGATATTTTTTAGGCTATAGCTAAAATTAATTTTATGACATCTAATACCAATTATCTGTGAGGTTGCACATTAGGGAACTCCAAGAAATAAATTATCCGACAAGTAGGGGCACGGCACCGATAAAATATCGCTATAATCGAAAGTCTGTCTATGCCGTGCCCCTACAATTGGGATATTTTTTTATTTGGAATTCCCTTATTTTGACCCCTCCCAACCTCACGCCACTTTGCTTCCTTCGGAAAACCTGCCCACGCAAGTGGCTCCCCTTAATAAGGCTACCGTGTACACACAAGTCATCGAATCACTACCAGTCCTCGAATTACCCCACCCTAACCCTCCCCTTGCAAAGGGGAGGGAACTGGAGAAAGTTTTCCCCCCTTACCAAGGCAGGGCTGTTTCATTCCCTAAAAGGCTTGCAAATGCAAGGGTTCAGGAGATAAAAAACAAGCAAGGCATTCAATCTTAGGCATCAAAATGGTCAATAATTCATGACTTTTGCCCGAATATTTATTGCCAATGCTATTGACAAAATACATACCATTACGAATGAATCAGCCCTGCTTACCAAGGGGGGATTAAGGGGGGTAAAACCCAGATCTAGAAAGAAAATCCGATTTGTGTATACACCGTAGCCTTAATAAGGGGAGGTACTACAGGCGGTGGGGTTCTCATATGGAAATGGTATTAGTTGATAGTGCATAGAGAAATTATATTTAGTTAAGAAACAAAAAGTTTCAGGTAGTAAATACCAATCTTCAATATCGTTTCTATAACAAGCTTCTAACACAAATATCTTTTCCTACAAATAAATAAAATATTATAAAACCTGCTCTCTGAGAGGGCTAGGGTTATGACATCTGTAAAAAGTATGTAAATTTCTATGCCTTTAGTTAGAGTTCAAAGTACTGAGTAATAGATACTTTAAGTAAAGTGAATACTGTTGGCTTAGCAGTCTGAGGATGTCTGTCTATATAGTCAACAATCAGTAAACAGTGGCTAGCGTTTATTTTGGGACTTAGAGTCCATCACTTCAGTAAAGTTGTCGGTTTGAGTTGAGGTTGTAATCCTTAACTCAAAGTTAGATAACTGATAACTGTTAGTGGTTCAAATAGGGTAGGGGCTGACTTTACCCTAATTTTAAAAATACAAAATTATAGGATTGGAGTTGCTATGTCTGAATTGTTCCAAACACTCCTAGAAAGTGAAGAAAAAAGCGATTTACGTTCCTTGATTAGTGAGTTACGCCATCAGGAAAAGAAGTACTTTTTACGTAACGATATAATTAATGTATATAGTGAGTATTGCTCAAAATACCAAAAATCAGAGGAGTTTTGTAGTTACTCCCATTTAGGGCAACTAATTTACTATACTCAAGAAATTATTCAAGAAGACTCAAACCTTTGTTTTATTATCCGTCCCAAGATTGCCTCTCAAGAAGTTTATCTACTAACCGAAGACTTGAAAGTAGAACAAATGACTGTGCAAGAACTGTTGGATATGCGCGATCGCATAGTCAGCCGCTTTCACCCCAACGAAGGCGACCTACTAGAACTGGACTTTGGGCCGTTTTATGACTACTCCCCGACAATTCGTGACCCGAAAAATATTGGTAAGGGAGTAAACTTTCTCAACCGTTATCTATCTAGCAAATTACTCCAAGACTCTCAACAGTGGCTAGAAAGCTTATTTAATTTCTTGCGCCTACATCAATATAATGGTGTGCAACTGCTAATTAACGATCGCATCAAATCACAGCAGCAACTTTCCCAGCAAGTCAAAAAAGCACTAGCCTTTGTTAGCGATCGCCCCAGTCATGAACCCTATGAACAATTTCGGTTTAACCTACAAACAATGGGTTTTGAACCGGGCTGGGGTAACACCGCCCAGCGCACCCAGGAGACTCTAAATATTCTCGATGAATTAATCGACTCTCCCGATCCCCAGGCCTTAGAAGCCTTCATCTCTCGGATTCCGATGATTTTTAAAATCGTCCTGGTATCTCCCCACGGTTGGTTTGGTCAAGAGGGAGTATTAGGGCGACCAGATACAGGGGGTCAGGTGGTTTATGTCTTAGATCAAGCCAAGTCTCTAGAAACGCAACTCCAAGAAGATGTCATATTAGCCGGTTTAGAGGGGCTAAATGTCCAGCCCAAGGTAATTATTCTTAGCCGCCTCATTCCTAATAGTGATGGTACCCTCTGTAACCAACGCTTAGAAAAAGTTCACGGTACAGAAAACGCTTGGATTTTGCGTGTACCTTTGCGGGAATTTAATCCTAACATGACTCAAAACTGGATTTCGCGGTTTGAGTTTTGGCCTTATTTAGAAACATACGCTATTGATGCCGAAAAAGAACTCCGCGCCGAATTCCAAGGACGACCAGATTTAATTGTTGGTAACTATTCTGATGGTAATTTGGTGGCATTTTTACTAGCCAGAAAAATGAAAGTTACCCAGTGTAATATTGCCCATGCTTTAGAAAAATCGAAATATTTGTTCAGTAACTTGTACTGGAATGATTTAGAAGATAAATATCATTTCTCCCTACAATTTACTGCTGATTTAATTGCCATGAATGCTGCCAATTTCGTCATTAGCAGCACCTACCAAGAAATTGTCGGAACACCGGATAGTGTCGGACAGTATGAATCTTATAAATGCTTCACCATGCCAGATTTATACCATGTAGTGAATGGCATTGAATTATTTAGTCCTAAGTTTAATGTTGTACCGCCGGGGGTGAATGAAAATTACTATTTTCCCTACACCCGTAATCAAGATAGAGTAGAGAGCGATCGCCTACGCATTCAAGAAATGCTGTTTACTCTAGATGATCCCTCACAAATCTTTGGTAAACTCGACGAGCCTAACAAGCGCCCACTCTTCTCAATGGCACGTTTGGATCGGATTAAAAACCTCACAGGTTTAGCAGAATGCTTTGGCAAGAGTCCAGAATTACAAGAGCATTGTAACTTGATTTTGGTAGCAGGTAAATTGCGTGTTGAAGAATCAGGCGACAATGAAGAACGTGACGAAATTGTCAAACTTTACCAAACTATTGACCAGTACAATCTCCACGGTAAAATTCGCTGGCTAGGTGTGCGCCTATCTAAATCTGATTCTGGAGAAATTTATCGAGTAATTGCTGACCATAAAGGTATATTTGTTCAACCTGCTTTATTTGAAGCATTTGGTTTAACAATTTTGGAATCAATGATTTCTGGTGTACCAACCTTTGCTACACAATTTGGTGGGCCATTAGAAATTATTCAAGACAAGGTAAATGGATTTTACATTAACCCTACACTTTTAGAGGAAACAGCCGATAAAATTCTCGATTTTATCACTAAAGCTGAACATAATCCTGATTATTGGCAGACAATTTCTCAGAAAAGTGTTGAACGAGTTTACAGTACTTATACCTGGAAAATCCACACAACAAAGCTGCTATCTTTAGCGAAAATTTACGGGTTTTGGAACTTTAGTTCTCAGGAGAAGCGAGAGGACTTGTTGCGCTATATAGAGACTTTATTCTACTTAATTTACAAGCCAAGAGCGCAACAATTATTAGAGCAGCATCAGTATCGGTAATTGTCATTGGTCATTGGTCATTGGTCATTGGTCATTGGTCATTTGTAACTCATAATAACCAATGACCAACGATCTATCTCCCCACTCCAAAATTCTAAATTCGTGCATTACATTAATTAATTTTGAATTTTGAATTCCCCGCAGGGGTTGACCGAACAATTTTAGATTTTGGATTTTGGATTAAAATCAAAATCTGAAATCTTTTAAAGGGTTTCAAGCCTCTCCATTCATAGAGATAAAAATAAAAAAAAGATTACTTTCAAGCCTCTTCTTTATAAGGAGAGGTCAATCCAAAATCCAAAATTGGTTGACTCTTGACTAAATTGTCAACTCCCGCCATGTTCTGTTACCGACAATTCCATCGACTAATAAACTCCGCCGATTTTGAAATGCTTTGACAGCTGTCTCTGTTAGCGGCCCATAAACCCCATCAACTCGCATCCCATAGCCATGAGAAATTAACAACCTTTGTAAGACTCTGACAGTATTACCTGAGCTACCAAACCGGATAATTGGTAATTGATTACTATATTTTTTTACCCTGGCTTTGACTATCATACTGTCTGCAATTACAGACTGATAATTTTTATCAACTAGATTTTTTTTATTGGAATTAAGCGATAGGGGGGTAGCAAAAGAATTTCCATCTGTCTCCATAAATTCCGGCGGAGTAATTTCAGGAGTTGGAACTACCTGCGCTAACTGATCATCCTGTATGGAATTTTCCAAGCCATTTTCGAGATGAAGCGTTTGCTGCTCTGGTAAATTGGGCAATGATGGTTGTCCTGTTGTTAACACGCCTGTCATCAGCAGGCCAATTTCACTCATTATTGTTCTTTGTACTAACACCGATATTCCTTTTGACACACCAAGTTGCTATTATTCCGGAATAATGTATACGGAAAAATCAAAAATCATCTAAGAACTTTTTATTCAAAAATTCTTATTATTTGCATTCAAAATATGCTAGGGGCACAACATTGTTATGCCCCTGAGAATTTAATGGATTCAATTATAAACGTCAATTATTCATGAAGGAATATTAGAGACGCAACTACTCGTGATATTTTACAGTAGATATTTAAGAGCATCTATCTGGACTTTATACTAAGTAATTTTGTGTTGATTAGCGTACAGTTACTTGATGGTTGATGACAGCATTTTCAGGTTTGGGTATGAGTACAGAGTGTAGATAAATCAGTATAAGTATTTAATGATGAATACTTATGTTAACTCGCGCCAAGTACGAGGGCCGACAACTCCATCGGCATTGATATTTTGCACGTTTTGAAAAGCTTTAACAGCAGTCTCGGTTAATGCGCCAAAAACTCCATCAACTTTCACGGAGTAACGATTATTTAATAATAGCCTTTGTAAAACTCTGACAGCATCACCTGAATCACCAAAACGTAGATTTGGCAAGCTAGGGTTAGCAGTTGCTCGTGCATTTAAAGGCTGTGATGGATTGGAAGGATTTTGCATAATTTTAGAGATTAAAGATTAGAGATTTTTATCGATATCCTTTATTTATATTAAGAAGCGATCGCTCTCAATCAAAGTGTAAGCGATCGCCCATATAGTTGATGTTTGCTGGTAACTAACTCATACCATCAATGACTGGATGGAAATAGAAAGCTATTCCCAATACCGTATAAGCCGCTAATAGTAAGGTTCCTTCCAACCAATTAGATTTACCATCAGAACTAATGCTGTTGGCAATGAACACTGCTACAATCACAGCTACTAACTCAAAAGGATTAAAATCTAAATCCATCGGCTGACCGAATATCAAGCCTGCGATCACTAAAACGGGAGCAACAAATAGCGCAATCTGCATACTTGATCCCACCGCTACAGAAAGGGAAAGATCCATTTTATCTTTCATGGCTACGGTGACTGCTGTGGCGTGTTCGGCAGCGTTGCCTACTATGGGGACAATGATCACCCCAGTAAAGAGTGCCGTCAATCCTAACTGCGATGTGGCTACTTCCAAAGAATCAACTAGCATTTCCGACTCTAGGGCTACTAAGAGTGTACATACTAGTAGCACGCCACTCCACAACCAAAGATTGGGTTTGCTATGAGGAACTTCTTCTATTTCAGCTTCTACCATACCCACATCATATAAATAGGAGTGGGTTTTCATGGAAAATAGCAACGTCAAAGCGTAGACCAAGATTAATACTATGGCTACAGCCACAGAAAAATATTGTAGGGTTTGTCGGCTAATTCCTTTAGAGGTAATGTCCATAGCAGTGGGTAACAGGATAGCAATTACCGCCAAATTCATGGCTGAAGCATTTACCCGCGCTACAATTGGCTGAAATGTTTGCTCTTTATGACGTAGCCCGCCTAAAAGCATAGAAAAACCCATTACTAGCAGTAAGTTGCTCATAATTGAACCTGTGATACTGGCTTTAACCACATCTACTAACCCAGCCTTCAGTGCAATTAGAGCAATAATGAGTTCTGTAGCATTGCCAAAGGTAGCATTTAATAGCCCCCCTAATGAGGGGCCTACTACTACAGCAATTTCTTCTGTGGCTGTACCCATCCAAGCTGCTAAGGGGAGAATTGCTAATCCCGCTGTCACGAAAATTATCAAGTCTCCCCACTCCAAGAAGTGAGCGGCTAAGGAAACTGGTATAAACAATAACAAGATGAGAAAAATAAGGTTTTTACCTGACATTGATCTGTTTTAGTTGAAAGTATTAAGTTACGGATGCTTGTATAGTAAATATTTATTTGAAATATTCACTTTGACATCATTCGACTGACAGTATTCAGCGTAAGTTGTTCAACCCTAGTTTAAGGCTGAAGCTCTTTCCTAAGTAAGAGTACTACGTTGAACAAGAAGGTTAGCATTGATTAGCACTAATCACTAGCTGTTACTCAATTTTGGATTGTAAAATTATTCAAGCCAAAATTGAAAATCTAAAATTCGGTTAAACCCTAAGTTGATAGCAACTCTATCAGGATAAGGGTTTTGGGTTTTGGCAAGTGATGAGTAGTAGATGCGGTTTCAGATGGGGCGCGATCGCACACAACATGGCAACCCAATAATTTTAGTTCGAGATGAAATCGTTTGTGAATCCGAGATGCTCCCGCTACATTGCTTGCAATTAGCAGTGAGAGTTGTCACAGAGAGATTGTGAGACAGCTCTAAAGTTACGAAATAAAAAGTTTTTGAAATGAAAATTTTAAATTACTAGTAGTTTTAAGGTTCCGAGATTGTACGGTTCTCATTCTTGAGCCAGCTATGTAATATAGAATTAAGTTTTACGTAGAATTTGCAATCTTTTGTAGTAAAACTATAACTAAAGGTAGAAATTTTACTGCAAAAATGCGGTTTAATATATTAAAAGACAATTAAATTTATTGGCGCTACCACATACTAAAACCTCCTTCATGAGGTAATCATTAAATGGTAATGATTCAATGCCTTTAGGGAAAGGGCTGTGCGATAACGCAGATTTCCCGCTATACTAAAACCGCCTTCTCAGAACTGTGGCTGAATCCCATAGTTGTTATCGGTACCGGATTTTGTGTTCAAGCCCCTGTAGAAAGGTTAACAGATAAGCTTTTTGGCCCAACTGCAAGTTTTTTTGATTTGGATACATATACATGACTTCTGCTGCTGAACTGCCAGCTAGTTCTGGCTCAACATTCACATCACAACACGATAAGAGACATACCCCGGATAGCGATCCCCTGAGAACGGCAACGGGTGTCTATGTCACGGTGCATGGTCACTTTTATCAGCCGCCAAGGGAAAACCCATATCTGGACGCGATTGAACGCCAACCGAGTGCAGCACCTTTCCATGATTGGAATGAGCGGATTCACTGGGAATGCTATCGTCCAAATGCCTTTGCTAGGATATTAAACGACCAAGGCGAAGTCGTAGATATCGTAAATAATTACGAGTATATGAGCTTTAATATTGGCCCGACGCTAATGTCGTGGCTAGAACGCCACGATGTGGAGGTTTATCAGCGGATTTTAGAGGCCGATACCAAGAGTGCCCAACGTTTGCAAGGCCACGGGAATGCGATCGCGCAAGTATACAATCACATCATCATGCCTCTGGCGAATGAACGCGACAAATATACCCAAATTCGCTGGGGCAAAGAAGACTTCCGTTCTCGCTTTGGACGCGATCCCGAAGGTATTTGGTTAGCGGAAACCGCCGTAGACTATGCAACCTTAGAAGCTTTGGTGGCTGAAGGTATTCGCTTTATTGTCCTCGCACCATCGCAAGCACAACGTTGTCGTCTTCTACCGACTGAAAATGATCCCCACCCAGAATGGCACGAAGTTGGTGGTAGTCAGATTGATCCCACCCGTCCTTATCGTTGTTATTTGAAGCCTGCACTCAGCATTGCATCTTCACCTTTGAATGCTATTTACAACAGCAATGGTATAGGTGCATCAGAAGAGGCAGAATATGAAGCAGGATTACCCTACATTGATATCTTCTTCTACGATGGGCCGATATCGCGGGATATGGGTTTTAGTGATGTTATTTATAATTCCCATCATCTAGCAGGACGCATTGGTTCAGCTGTGCGTGGGGATCATCGTCCGGCGCAATTAATATCTGTAGCCACCGATGGCGAAACCTTTGGACATCATAAAAAAGGCACCGAAAAAACTTTAGCATACGCCTTTAAAGGAGAGTTTGCTAACCACGGTTGGACAGTAACAAACTATGCCCACTACCTGAGTTTGAATACTCCGACGTGGGAAGTCGAATTGAAGCCGATTACAGCTTGGAGTTGTGCCCACGGTGTAGATAGATGGCAAGATGACTGTGGTTGCGGTGGTGAAGGTGGTGTTTGGCATCAAAAATGGCGGAGGCCTTTGCGAAATGCCTTAAATTGGCTGCGGGATCAGCTAACGAATGTCTATGAACAATATGGCAAACAACTATTTCGCGATCCCTGGGAAGCACGTGATGAATATATTAAAGTAATCCGCGATCGCTCTGCTGCTAATGTCAGTCGTTTCCTTAGCCGCCATCAAACTCACAAACTCACTGCTGCTGAACAAATAGATGCTTTGCGTCTGTTGGAAATGCAGCGTCATGCTTTATTAATGTTTACCAGTTGCGGGTGGTTTTTTGAAGAACTTTCCCGCCCCGAAGGAACGCAGATTCTCCGTTATGCCGCCCGTGCTTTAGAATTGGCGGGAGATGTGGCGGGTGTGCAGTTGGAAAAAGGTTTCCTCAAACGCTTGGGTTTAGCGCCTAGTAATGTTGAGCAATTCCTGCACGGTTCTGAGGTTTATCGGCAACTGGTGCTGACTGCCCAAATTAGTTGTAAACAAGTAGCCGCCCATTATGCGATCGCTTCTTTGTTTGCCAACCATAAACCCACAGAAACGCGCAATTTCCTGTCTGGGCAAGATACTAATGGCAAACATTCCTCTGTTTCGCAAAAACGGGTTTATTGCTACACCGCCAATGAGTTAGATTACCAACTGCAACGCATGGGATCATTAACCCTGGCAGTAGGTCATTTAAGGCTAGTATCTGATATTACTTGGGAAAGTGAAGATTTAGTCTTTGCAGTCCTGCATTTAGGCGGCTGGGATTTCCACTGCTGTATTGAAGCATTTGCTGGAAGACGTGAGTACAGCCAATTAAAAGACAAGCTGTTTAACTCACTGCAACAAGCTAGTGCAGCACAAAGCATCTTGATGATGACCCAGTTATTTGGCGAAGAAACCTTTAGCTTAGAAAATCTGTTTGCCGAAGAACGCCAACGGATGATGCGGCTGTTAAGTCAAGAAACATTGACACGTTTAGACCAGCTTTATACCCAGACATATCGTGATAATTATGGTGTAATCGCGGCGTTTCACCGGGACGAATTACCTGTACCGCGAGAGTTGCAAGTAGCAGCAGAGATTGCTTTAGGATATCGCTGTATCACAACATTGCGATCGCTAGAGCAAGATATAACTGAAACCCACATCAGTTGGAATCACATCGTAGAATTAGAGGCGATCGCCACCGAAGCCAAATATCTACGTTGTCAGCTGGATACTCCCGACGGTAAGCAAATATTAGAACAGTTAATTGTACGATTGCTTTGGCAGTTGTTACACGATCCCAATAGCAGTTTGGATGCAGATATCCAACGCTTAGAACGGTTGATAGATGTCGGCTATCAGCTAAACTTTGGCATCTCTTTACATCGATCCCAAGAACTCTACTTCAGCTGTTTGCATAGTCAAATATTACCCTTGTGTGTTACCACTCAGGGGCTAAATACTAATCAATGCAATGGCTTGCTGAAGCTAGGACAAAAGTTAGCTGTTGATGTAAGTGCGTAGGCGTAGCCCGTCGTAGACATCGCCACTCAGTTCGCATAGAAGGGACTGGGGGCAAGGAGGACAAGGGAAGGGGGATAAATAACTTTTGACTCTTGAGTACAGACGCGATTAATCGCGTCTCTCCGACCCTTGACCCTTAACAAACACCTAATCAAGCTTCAAAGCATTGACTGGAACTTCATCCCAAGTATCAACTATCCTCATTTGCGCTAACCAACCGGCAGCCTTTTGCTTGTCACTCAAATTCTGCTCAAATGATTCATGACAATCTTTGGCTTGAGATTCGTCACAACAGGCAATACAAGCATGAATCATGCCAGAGGGATCAATTTGCTCGTTTACCCAAATATTCATGGATTATCCTCTCACAAAAATGTAGCGGAAAAATCAATTTGTCATTCTAGAATACTAGAAAATCTGAAAATTGAAGAATATATTTGATTTGTTAACATACTCGTTCAGGTAGGCAATAAAACATTAAATTTTGTCACAAATCTTTTAAGATTGTCAGAGGCTGTATATAGCAATCCTATATGATTTGTGAGCCTTTGCAGTGTCCAGATCCCCAGATTCTCAAAGAAGTCGGGGATCTAATTTTTCACGTTGGCGCAGCCTGCCCGCAGGGCTTATGATTTAGGACTGCTATATGCGAGTTGAGTAAGTCCTCATTTCTGAATTAAACTGTCATTGTTTTTGGGTGGCAATCGCTAATTTAGCACCCTGTATCTGACGTAACTGATCCATCACAGCCACTACTTGACCGTGATGAACTTGCTCATCGGCGTTGATTACTACTAGCACTTCTTGCTTCTCACCCATCAATGTGCGTACTTGTGATGGTAATGCATTGATATCAACTTCTTGGCGATTGAGGCTGATTTTTCCGGTTGCGTCTACTGTGACATTAATCGGTTCACTAGCTCTTTGTTGTTGTGCAGAAGCAGCTTTGGGTAAATTAACTGGTAAACCTTCAGATCGAGTTAAAAACAGCGTTGACATGATAAAAAATGTCAAAATTGCAAAGATGACATCTATCATCGGTACGATATTAATCTGAGGTGGTAAATCTGGTTCATCTGGTAGGCGCATAGGGTTTCTCTCCTCGTTCATAGCGACGGCGGTAAAGTAATTCTAACTGTCCGCCATACTGCTGAATCCAAGCTATCTGGCGCAAGTAGAGTCCCCGAAAAGTATTCGCAAATAAAAGTGTAAAGATAGCAACTACCAATCCTGAAGCTGTAGACACCAAAGCTTCACTAATCCCCCCAGTTACGCCTGATGTTTTTGTACCGCCAACATCACCGATATCTAGGGAAGCAAATGAAGCGATTAATCCTAAAACAGTACCCAGAAGTCCTAATAAGGGTGCAAGACCGATGATGGTATCAAAAATGTTTTGGAAGCGCTTGAGTAAGGGAATTTCGGCTTGTGATTCACTTTCTAATGCTAAACGAAATTCCTCTGGAGTCGGTTCTTCTAATTCTAAAGCTGCTAGAAAAATCCGAGACATGGGTAAATCAGAATTTTGCTGCAACTTATCTAAAGCGCTAACGACATTATCTAGGCGGTAAAGCTGTATCACCTCTCGCACTACGCGGTTTTGCCGATTATTGATCCTTACCCAAAAACTGACTCGTTCGATAATTAGCGCCACCGCCAACACCGAAAACCCTAGTAGTGGCCACATGACCACGCCGCCAGCCGTAAATAAGTTATTAAATGGCATCTATTATTTTTCTACTCCTCAACAACGTTAAACTAAAAAATTGCTGAATTAACTAAACTGCTAGAGCAATCCGATTTGATTCTTGAAAAAATCTCAACCTAACGCACCAAAACCTTTGGATGGTGCGCTAACCATTAATTCTTAATTAAGAAATGGGTTGAATTAGGAATTACGAATTATTTTAATTGCCCATCTTCCATATAAATGATGTGATCGGCAATATCAAGAATGCGGTTGTCATGGGTAACTAGCAAAATTGTACAGCCTTGTTCTTTAGCTAATTTCTGCATTAACTCAACCACATCGCGCCCAGATTTTTTATCGAGTGCGGCTGTGGGTTCGTCTGCTAGAACAATTTTAGGATGGCTGACTAAAGCACGGGCGATCGCAACTCGTTGTTTTTGTCCCCCAGATAGAGTTTCGGGGTAGTAATTTACACGTTCGCTTAGTCCAACGCTTTCCAGCATGGCGATCGCTTTCCCGTCGATATCCTGATTGAGAAACTGGTCATGTAACTCTAATGACATCCGCACATTTTCTTTAGCTGTCAAAAACGTCATCAGATTATGAGCCTGAAAAATATACCCAATCTGGCGGCGTAGCTTAGTTAACTGCTGTTTACTAGCACCGCAGATTTCTTGTCCTAATATTGTCAAACTACCTGATTGTGCCGATCGCAGTCCACCCATAAGCGTCAACAGGGTCGTCTTTCCCGATCCTGAGGGGCCAGTCATAATGACAATTTCACCGGCTTTAATCTCTAAATTAATATCGAATAATACTTGTTTTTTTAGCGACCCTTCACCAAAGTAATGATTGACATTACTAATATTAATTACTGGTTCTAAAGCCAAAGTAACGGATTGAGATTCAGGCAACATAATATAATTTTAATAAGAGTCAAGAGTCACCCTTCGACTGCGCTCAGGGTAAAAAAGTCAAAAGTCAAAAGTCCAATGTATTAATACGGTGCAGTTAAGGGTAGTTCAAGTGATAATCTATCTTGATTTATCGGCGTTTATCAGCGTTTATCGGCGGTTAATTATATCTAGATTGAACTTTTGAAATCAAAACTAAAAAATATCGGCGGGGTCAGCAGCGCGTAATTTTCGCATAGCGATCGCCCCAGAAAAACTACACATGATTATAGTCAAAATAAAGACAGTAATTGCTCGGTCTATCTTCATGAAAATGGGCAACAATGTAGCAGCGTAGGTTAACTGATATAGTCCCAAAGATAGGAAAAATGAGGGTAAAAAACCTAACAAAGCTAAAAATAATGCCTCTTGTAATAGGACTCCTAGTAAATAGCGATCGCTATAACCCATTGCTTTGAGGGTGGCGTATTCGGGTAAGTGTTCAGAGACATCGGAGTAGAGAATTTGGTAGACAATCACAATCCCGACAATAAACCCGACTCCTACACCCAAGCCAAAAATGAAGCCAATACCAGTACCAGTGGCCCAGTAAGCTTTTTCAATGTCGGCAAATCCTTGAACTGTCAAAACTATCACATCATTGGGTAAACCAGCAGCCAGTTGCGATCGCACTTGTTCGGGGTTAGCACCAGGTTTGAGAGTAATTAAGCCTACCTCAATGCGATCGGGTTTGCGATCGGGGAAGAGTTGCAAAAAAGTAGAGTCACTGGCGATCACATTCCCATCAGCAGCAAAGGAAGCACCGTTACTAAATACGCCTTTGACATTGATGGCTTTGCTATTTAATTCGGTTTCAAAGTTACCAGTTTTCTTGAAGATAGTAGCAATATCCCCATATTCCGGACGACCTGCTTGGTCAAACATTACTTGATATAATTGCTTCAAATCATTCTGATGTTGTTGAATTTCCGGGAATAAAAAAGCTGGTTGTGCCGGATCGATTCCCCACACCAATATGGCACGATCAATACGTGTTTGGGGATTTCGCCACTGTCCGGTGCTAATGTAAATCGAATTTACTGACTGCACACCTTCATAGCTCAATGTTTGATACAATCGCTGACGAGAAAAGCTTTTGACTGAAAATAAAGTTTGAAATTGGGGATTAATTAAAACTAAATCTGCCTGTAAATTTTGATGGGGTTTGACGGCTGCATCAAACAGCGCACTTTCAAAACCCAACTGAATAAACATCAGCATATCAGCAAAGGTAATACCTGCTACTGCTACTGCCAGACGGGTTTTTTCTTTCATTAACTGCCGCCAAGCTAGGGGAGTTTTGCGGAAGAATTTAGACAACATCTGAAAATAACCCCTTAATAAATTGGTGTTTCGGCTTGCTGTTCTAGCTGGCGTTGTCGCATTAATAAAAATAAGGGCAGCCCAAAGGAAACGCCGACTAAAACATTACACAAAACGTAAACCCAAAGATTTTGCATTTTCAGACGTGTTCCCTCCCAAAATATCAATGTCCAGAAAGTTAGGGATGAAACGATCACATCCATACCAAAAAAGCCAGAAACTTTATTAGCAAATAACTGTTCAAAAAATAGCTTTATATCCAGCCCATGTTCTAAAACAAATGGAATAAATTGAGAGTAAGGTAAAACGAAGCCCAGAATACAAAGTAGAAGATAGATAACTTGAATCATGATGAAATTCACCTTGGATAAATTACTGATTTTGCAGAATATTAGACAAAGTTCACTTTATATCGAACATTCGTTATCCTTTGGATTAAACAAACTTTATAGTTCAATCGCTGTTTGTACCTGCAAGTTCGTCAAACCTGCAACTCGCTTGCTATCTTCAGGATTTAGGCGAATTTTCACTTCAATAACTCGGCTATCGAGGTTTTCTCCGGGTTGATTGCTGAAAACGTTTTGTCGATTCACCTGCAAGCCAATCTGGGAAACTTTACCGCGTATTTCTCCAGTAAATGCTTGACCGCTAATTACTGCTTGTTGCCCCAGTTTGACTTTGTTAATATCATTTTGATAAACTTCTGCTACTGCTATCATCTGGTTAGTTTGGGCAAAATCTGCAATACCAGCATCCCCAATTTTCTCACCAGCGCGGTGATGAATTTTGAGAATTTGCCCCGCCGTTGGTGCTTTGATATAAGCTGCTGCTAAGTCAGTTTGGGCACGTTTCAGGGATGCAATCGCATTTTCGATTTCAGTTTGGGCTGCGGCTACATCCACAAGACGGACTTCGCCAATACTATTAAGTGTGGCTTTGGCTTCGCTAACTTGTTTGTTCCCGGTGGCGTTAATCCGGTTGAGTCCGACTTTGGCTTCTGCTAGTTGTCTGCTAGCGGTGGTGTTGATGCGGTTGAGAACGGCTTGGGCTTCATCTAGCTGCTGTTTCGTCGTCTCCACACTCAAGCGCTTATTATCAAACAAAGAGTTAGAAATCGCCCCATCTTTATATAGCTGTTGATAACGCAGATATTCAGCTTGGGCGTTGTTGAGTTCGGCTGTCAGTTTTTTAATTGTGGCTGCTTGGGCGATTCTATCACCTTGCCATTGTGCCTCTATCCGGGCGATCGCTTCTTGTTGACTTTGGCGATCGCCAATCGACTGCGCCTGTAAACGTTCCACAGTTGCTTGCTGTGCCTGAATTTCTCCGGTTTTCGCCCCCGCTTTTACTTGTGCGAGTTTCGCTTGGGCGACTTGGACTTGTTTTTGCGCTTGTAGTACCGCAGTTTGCAAGCGATCGCGTGAGTCTAAAATTGCGACAATTTGCCCAGCTTTCATGTGATCGCCTTCTTGAACTAAAATTTGGGAAATGCGATCGCCATCTAAGTCTAGAGGTGCAGACAACTTAATTACCTCGGCTTCTGGTTGCAGTCTCCCTAAAGCAGTCACTTTTTGCAAAACTGGTGTAGTTGAAACTGTTTCCGATGAGGCAGTTTTACCGACTTGTCCAAATTGAGAAACAGCATAAACAGCAATTGCGCCTGTAATTGCAGTAGCCGCAATGACTAATACAATTACCCCTTGATTTTTTGGTTTTAATAACAGTCTGTAACTCATACCATTTTAGATTTTGGATTGCTTTCAGTATCTGAGTTCTATCAATCTATCTATCGCATTATGTTTTAAAATTGAGATCAGCGAATATTTCTAATATTCTTCCCAATGACCAATGACAAACCTTAATTTTGTCGTACTAACAAATATGCCACCAGCATTTTTCCCAGTAAGGCACATTGTTCGTTAAAATCAATCGTTTCATCACCCCATAATTTTTCTAGAATTAAACCATTGACAAAACTTAATACAAAGGAAGCTAAAACAGGATCTTCAATACCTAAAAAATCATAAGCTGCCTGCTGATAGCGTTGGTTAGCACGCTTTAATACAGCGCTACTTTGGATTGTTTTAGAATCTTGATGCTGACAAAAATCAACCCAGATATAAGTCCACTTAATAAAATAATCTTCGTTTTTTACTAAATATCGTCCCAGTGCTTCCATTGCTTCTGGTATCGGTTTCTTTCCTCCTAACTCTGCTAATGCTAGCGTCACATCTTGCTGACTAATTTCTTCTAGCAATTGCTCAAATAAAGCTTGTTTACTGGGAAAATAATGATACAGCGTCCCAGTAGAAACCTTTAAACCTTGAGCAATCTGCCTCATGGTGATGGCACTGTAGCCTTTTTGGGCAAATAAATCGAAGCACTTACCGAGCAGTTCTTTGCGGTATTGTTCATGATCAACAATCTTGGGCATAACTAAGCTTATTTATATCGAACGCTCGTTATATATCAAATTACAATGCTTAACACGGAGTTGTCAAGATACAGGTTACATCAATACTTGTTGGGGAATGGGGAGAAAAACCCGGCGTTGCTGAATTAAGGGATGAAATTGCACGTATTGAAATTTAAAACTCTTTATCCTCTCTGCGTCTTTGCGCGACGGACACTTTCCTTAAGTCGGGAAACCCGCCCACGGAAGTGTCCTCCTCTGCGTGTTAGCGGGGCGTAGCCCGATAAATCATCCCACATTTATGCAATGCCAAAAAACCTTTAACCTTTTCCTTAAACCAAATTCTAGTTGAAAATGCTATCCCTTGCAGTATTGAAAAGGGAACGGGGAAAGAAAAACCCAATATGCCCACACTATGTCTAAGAGGATGTTTTAAAAGTCCTGTCGTCTGTAGCAAAATGTTTTAGATCCCCCTAAATCCCCCTTAAAAAGGGGGACTTTAAGAATTTTTCCCCCCTTTTTAAGCTACGGTGTATACACAAGTCCTAAAATCCTTGCTTGGTAAGATACAAGCCTTGGTAGGCAAGGTTTTGAGTTAAGCGAATTGATTATCAATAGTGTCAGCTTATTGATAGAGATCTAACGGAAAATCAAGGATTTTAAACATAATTTTCCGTTGTTTTTCGTTGATTTGATTGCCAACTCGACTTGTGTATACACGGTAGCCTTTTTAAGGGGGGCTGGGGGGATCAACCAGTGCTTAAAATCACAGCCAACCACTTTTCAAACAACCTCTAATTCTCAAATCAAATTAGATTGCTATAGGCTGATTGAATTAAATCTAAAAGCTCCTAAAAACAACAACACCCAAGCTACGACTTGCTTAGTGATTTCCTCTAGCTTTATCTTCGCAAATGGGGCTACAACTATTATTTACATACTCGCTATGTAATAACAATTTAGTTGTGTTATCCCCCTCTTTACCACATTGAGGAAATATTAGCTTTCGAGTTGGGTGTTGTTGTTAGTTGGCGATACAGACGATTTAACAGCGTTTTTACCTCTTGACTAACTTGGACTTTGTTAACTTGGCTCTTGTATCTGCCGCGTGAAGCTTTATTAGCTTCATATTTTTAAAATAACACGCTAGAATTCTGATGGTTTCAACCTGAAACTAAACTTTACTTTTTAGAAGATTTCCATTCACAAATGGCAACAATTATTTTTGAGAAATACCTGGTGATGAGAAACCATTACTATACAGACCAAACCTGCCTCATCCGTGACAGGTTAAAAGTTAAAGATGTCTCTAAGGCGTATATTGAATTAAATCTAAAAGCTCCTAAAAACAACAACACCCAAGCTACGACTTGCTTAGTGATTTCCTCTTGTTTATCTTTTCACACGGGGCTACAAGCATTAATTACATACTCGCGATGCAATTAAATTCTGTTGTATTATCCCCCTCTTTACCACATTGAGGAAATATTAGCTTTCGAGTTGGGCGTTGTTGTTAGTTGACGAGACAGACGATTTAACAGCGTTTTTACCTCTTAACTAACTTGGACTTTGTTAACTTGGCTGTTTGTATCTGCCAGGGAAGCTTTTTAGCTTCATGTTTTTAAGATAGCACGCTTTAATTGTGATGGATTCTATCTGAAACTAAACTTTACTTTTTTGGATGTTTCCACTCATAGATTGCAACAATATCTTAAACAAAAATACACTCAAACATATAACTATACTTATCGGTTAAGGGAAAAAGGGGCAAGAAACAACCTTTAACCCAAACCAAATTTCGAGTTGAAAATACTATCCATTGCAGTATTGAAACATCTCATACCGTTTCTTTGTGAAGCTGCATATATTTACCCCCCGGCTACGCCGTCCCCCCGATGCCTTGGGGGGACTACAGGGGGGTCTTGATTATGTGCATTTTCATACAGAATTGGTATCACTATCCTAGATGATTCATGAAAAAATCTCTTCACCGTGCCAATTTTAAATTTTAGATTAACGTAACATTAGTTATCTGGAAAAAGTCGATCACTATTTGTAGTTTAAAATATTAGAACATTTGTTCTAAGTATATTTGGGATTCTTATATAAGGTTGTGATGGAGTGAGAGATACGGTGATTATGTAGTGAATTTACATAAAACATCTTAAGGAATTTCCACAAGTTTCGCTTTTACTACAGTAATCCTACGAAACTTCGCTAATAATAACGCCTGCTTAAGAACCGTAATAATTCGGTGGGACGAAAAGAAGATGCAAGAGATGATGTAACTTAGGATGCACAGTTACTTAATTATGTATCCATTTTCAAATGGTTACTTATTAATCACATCTTCACTAGTCTTATCTACTGCTAAGTATGGATTTTATTGATCAAATTAAAGCTGTCTCTCAGCAAATTCCAAAACTAAGAGAGCAAGTTCTGACTGAAGAAGCTACTAAAAATGCTTTTGTAATGCCTTTCATTAACGCATTAGGGTACAACGTGTTCAATCCAACGGAAGTTTGCCCTGAGTTTACAGCTGATGTTCCTGGTTTGAAAGGAGAGAAAGTAGATTATGCAGTCATCATGGATGGTAATCCTATTATCCTTATTGAATGTAAATGGTGTGGTGCTAGTCTAGAACATCCAAAGCACAGCTCACAGTTACACAGATATTTTCATGCTACAGAAGCTAAGTTTGGTATCTTAACTAATGGCATTCTCTATAGGTTCTACACTGATACAGAGAAAACTAACGTCATGGATGAGAAACCATTTTTTGAGTTCAACATGATGGATTTTAATGAATCTATGGTGAATGAACTTAAACGGTTTTCTAAACTAGCGTTTAACCCTGAGCAGATGGCAGATTTTGCCAAAAATCTCCTTTATACAAAAGAGATTAAGCGCCTTATGGCAGAGCAACTGACCGAACCTTCACCGGAGTTTGTTAAGTTCTTTGCTAGCCAAGTATACACAGGAAAATTAACGGTATCAGTCACCAATAAATTTACAGATATCACAAAGCGTTCGCTCAAAGAATTTATTAATGATCGAATCACGGATAGATTAAAATCAGCTATTGATCTTCCTGATACTGTAACATCAGGAACACAGTCTACTTCTACTCAAGAGACAGAGGCGGACATAGAAACAGATTCTTCCTTATCTGAGAATGAGGTTTCTATAACAGAGGAAGATATGCAAGGGTTTTTTATTGTTAAGGCTATTCTGCGAGAAGTTATTGATATTAGCCAACTTCAATTTAGAGGCACAAAAAACTACTTCGGAATTAATCTTGATAATAAGGTATCTAAAACTATTTGCCGCCTCTGGTTCAAGTCAAGTAAAAAATATGTTGGCATTATTGATGTAGATGGGAAAGAGGCGAAAAAAGCTATCTCAAACCTAGATGAAATTTATGGATTAGCAGAAATCCTCAAAGATAGAGCTAAATATCTAACTCAAAATAGCTTAAAACAGTCAAAGTCTGCGGAGCTATATGAGTCATAATTACTGATACCAGTAAAATGGCATAATAAATAGCCTCCAGATAGTTTTGCTAAAAAGGCTACCCGTTTAGCTTCATCTCGTTGACTATACCCAGATTTTTTTAAAAAATAGCCCACAATTATGATTTTAAGAAAACTAATTTACCCTCGGTGATTAACTTAAATTTTTGTCCTCGCCATGCAATTGTGCTACCCACAAAACCACTACACCAAATAGCAAAGTGGAACAAATCACGTGCAGGAAGTAGCCAAAAAAACTTTTTAGCTACTTGATCATTCAGCATTTTTACACCTATAACCCAACCCATCAGCGATCGCATTACCCAGGTAATAGCTAGTACAGCCCAACCTAATATTGAGCCTCCCGTAGCTAGCAAAAAAAGCAAGCTACTAACTGTACCAAAAGTAAACAGCAATCCCAGATAACCCCAAGGACGAGAAACGCGGATACAACGCGCCCAACGGATTTGGTGTTGGATGGCTTCAGCGAGGGTGCTAGTATCTAAAACATGATCGACTATGTAATCAGATAGCACGACTTTGTAACCAGCTTGGGTTGGTAAATAGCCGAGTTGGAAATCATCCGCAAGATAATCAGCGATCGCATTAAATCCACCAATCGCTGCTAGCGCCTGTTTGCGAATGACAATAGTAGAACCAAAGGCAAATTTCATCCCCTCCAATTGATTGCTGACTAAAACACCGGGATGAAAGTCGCAAGCTGTACCAATTGCTTCTAAAATTGTTACCCACCCTTGGGCAAGAGAACGATATAAACAAGTAACCACACCCACTTTCTCATCTTTGAGAGGCTGGATGACTCTTTGTAAATAGTCTCTATCAACGCGAATATCACTATCGGCGATCAGCAAAATTTCATGTTTCGCCGCAGTGACAGCATTTGCCAGATTACTCACTTTCAGGTTAGCGCCAATGATGCGATCGCTCACCACCAGATGAATATCTACATGGGGGAACTGCTGGATAATTTTATTGATAACTTCTATACCAGGGTCTTGGCGATCGCGCACAGCAAAGATAATTTGATATTGGGGATAATCTTGTTGACAAAATGAACTCAGGTTGTTCTCAGCATCTCGATCAACGCCACAGATAGGCTTGAGGATGCTAACAGGGGGATGAAATTCTGAATCGATATCATGGGGGTGGCGAAAAAAAGCGATCGCTGCATATATGCTAAAGCAGTAAAAAAAGATAGCTGATAAGCAAAAAATCAATAGCAACGACTCAATAATTGGGATTTGCAAGCCGAAAAATGAACTAAACCTAAACCCCACGTGACATTTCCTCAGTAAGTAGGCGCGATTAAACCGAACTATGTAAAGTTTTGGAAAAGCAAAGATTAAAAGGGAAAGCTTCTTTGCCAGAGTAACGAAATAATACCAATTCAAATAATGTTTGCAAAACATAAATGATTCGTAAGGGCACAACATTGTTCATACGTGTCAACTTAACGTGAAACCCTTGCCCAGATGCGTAGGCGTAGCCCGTCGTAGACATCGCTCATTTACCATCACGATCCGCGTTACCCCACCCCGGCTTTGCTGACGCAAAACCTCCCCTCCCCTTGGCAAGGGGAGGGGTTAGGGGTGGGGTAAAATGCCTATAGACTAAGCGTTTAAGCTTAAGTTGACACCAATGAACATTGTTGTGCCCCTAACCATCTATCGCATTCTTTTTCTAAATTGGTATAATTTTTAATCTAAAATCTAAAATTAACACGGTAAATAAACTGTTGGAGAAGCAATTGACTCTATCTCAGCGCTGGAAATCTCTAGATGTATTTCGCGGTATTGCGATCGCCTCCATGATTTTAGTCAATAATCCTGGCAGTTGGGATGAGATTTATCTGCCGCTAGATCATGCTGAGTGGAACGGTTGCACACCCACAGATTTAATATTTCCTTTCTTCCTGTTCATTGTCGGTGCGGCAATGCCTTTTTCTTTATCCAAATATACAAAAGAAAATCGTCCTACTCAGGCCGTTTATTGGCGTATTGGACGTAGAGCTTTAATTTTATTTGGACTGGGGTTATTTTTAGCGTTATTTTCCGTAACTCTAGATTTCTGGCTGAATGGTGCGCCTGCTGACTCGTTCGCCAAGATTCGGATTATGGGAGTATTGCAACGAATTAGTCTAGCTTATTTCATAAGTGCGATCGCTGTTCTCAACCTGAAACGCCGTTCTTTATGGATATTAGCGGCAATCTTGCTCATTGGCTACTGGGCTGCAATGCAACTCATTCCCGTTCCTGGTTATGGTGTGGGTAACTTGACACCGGAAGGTAATTTGGTAGGGTACTGCGATCGCTTAATTTTAGGACAGCAGCACTTATTAGGGGGAAAATCCTTCGATCCAGAGGGTTTATTGAGTACCTTACCTGCTGTAGTTAACGTTCTCACTGGTTACTTTACTGGGGAATGGTTAAGTAAGCAACCTCAGCAAAGCCGCACCAGCATCAATTTAGCTATTGTTGGGATTAGTTGCGTTTTAGTCGGGCATTTGTGGGGGTTTTTATTCCCCATCAATAAACAATTGTGGACAAGTTCTTATGTTATCTTCACTGCTGGTTTTGCACTGTTATTGCTAGCGGCTTGTTATGAATTAATAGAAGTCCGGAGTTTAAAGTGGCTAGGTTTTCCTTTGGAAGTGATGGGATTAAATGCTATCTTCGCTTTTGTAGGGTCTGGTTTCCTAGCCAGAATATTAATTAAAACTCACATTGGTAATAGTACTGATACACGAACCACATACACTTGGATTTACGAGCATTTATTTAAACCTTGGGCAGGTGCGCTGAATGGTTCCTTGTTATTTGCTATAACAACCGTATGTTTTTGGTGGTTGATTCTTTATTTCATGTATCGCCGTAGTTGGTATTTTAAAATTTAATCTGCACATATCAGGCATTTCAAACAGGCGATCGCAGATGAATACTTCTGCAAGCTTAACGTGTCAAATGCACTACAAGTGTAGAATAAACTATATGGTAGGATGTACGCGCACCTTTAAGACTAACAAAAACAGGGTTATTTGCTGATGTCAGCTAAAGATTTATTCCATGAAGCGGTCAAAAATGCACTCCAGAAAGAAGACTGGATAGTTACCGATGACCCACTGGAGATAGAATTTGAGAAAGTAACCCTTAAAATAGATTTAGGTGCAGAACGGCTGATCGCAGCAGAAAGAAAAGGGGAAAAAATAGCTGTTGAAATCAAAAGTTTTGCGAGTAACTCTGCTGTTAGTGATTTCCATACTGCTTTGGGACAATTTCTAAATTATCAAATCGCTCTCGAAGAGAGTGAACCAGAACGTGACTTATATTTAGCAGTTCCAGTTGATGCTTATGAAACATTTTTCCAGACTCGACTTGCTCAAATCGCAGTACGACGGCATAAATTAAAACTCATAATATACGAACCGATTATGGAGGTGATTGTGCGATGGACAAATTAGAGCAATATCGCCAATGTATTCAAACTATTTTAACGAAACATGGTAAGTACAAACCTAACCATGAAGAAATTGAAAATGAATTAATATTTGATCCAGTCAATAACCATTATCAGTTAATGCGTGTAGGTTGGAATTATTTAAATCGTGTTTATCACAGCGTGATGCATTTTGATATTAAAAATGGCAAAATCTGGATTCAGCAGAATATGACAGATGTAGATTTAGCAGCAGAACTCTTGGAGATGGGAGTACCGAAAGAAGATATTGTGCTAGGTTTACAACCACCTTATAAACGTCCGTACACGGGATATGGAGTGACGGAAGTCCCTGGCGAAAATAGTAAAAGATAGATGAGGGGGACAAGGAAGCAGAGGAGAAATGCCAAATGACAAAGCGCAAAGTCGAGCCAGTCGTGTGGGCGGGTTTCCCGACTTGAACGAACTGGCGTTGATCGGAGGAAACCTCCGCTCAGAACTTTGTAAGAATGACAAATGACAAATGAAAAATGACAAATGACATGGGATGCTGGTTGATTGATTAGTGAGATTTGCAGATGTCTGTTGTTTCTAGTGTGACTGTGACTGTTCCCGCCACCACTGCTAACTTGGGGCCTGGTTTTGACTGTATTGGTGCAGCTTTAACGCTGTACAACGAAGTTAAGTTTACTCGCCTGGATCAAGGCGGGTTAATTATTCATGTCACAGGTGCGGAAGCTGAAGGGGTACAAACTGATGAGAGTAATTTGCTCTATCAAGCGTTTGCCAAGTTATATCAATATATAGAGCAGATCCCGCCGAGTGTGAAAATTGAGATTGATCTAGGTGTGCCATTGGCGCGGGGTTTAGGTAGTTCGGCGACAGCAATTGTGGGTGGATTGGTTGCAGCTAATCAACTGGCTGGCGAACCTCTCTCACAGTTACAGGTAATGGAATTAGCGATCACAATGGAAGGACATCCGGATAATGTCGTTCCCGCTTTATTAGGCGGATGTCGTCTGGCTGCTAGTAGTGCTGAGGGTTGGGAAATTTGTGATGTTCCCTGGCATGAAAATGTTGTGCCAGTGGTGGCGATTCCTGATTTTGAACTTTCGACTTCAGAAGCGCGGCGGGTTCTCCCCACTGACGTAAGCCGTGCTGATGCAATTTTCAATACGGCTCATTTGGGTTTATTGTTGCGTGGCTTGGCAACTGGTAAGGGAGAATGGTTAAAGACGGCTTTGCAAGATAAGTTACATCAACCCTATCGCAAAGCTTTGATTCCTGGTTACGATGCCGTGAATCAAGCTGCTGTTGCGGCTGGTGCTTATGGCATGGTGATTAGTGGTGCAGGGCCAACACTTTTAGCTTTAGCCAATGCAGAACATTCCCAGGCTGTAGAAGCAGCAATGCAAGCTGCTTGGCAAACAGCAGGAATTACAGCTGTTGTGCGATCGCTTTCTCTGGATAACCAAGGCGCGAAAAGCCTTAAAGAAGGATAGGAATTATGGAGCAGATTATCTCAGACATAGCAGCACTTAGCCAACAAATTCAGGCTCTCCAGCAAGAACGTGCTAGCCTCACTATTAATAATTTAGTGTTGAGCGAGCATGATTCACCCACCACCATAGCTGAAGCTTATCGTCGCTTTGCTCGTGAAAATTCCCACCTAGCTGTGGAACTCAAAGGGATTGATGATGCGATCGCCGCCTTAGAATTTCAACTCCAAGGAAAACAAGCTAATTTAGCACGTTGGCAAATCGACTCTAAAGAACTTACCCTACAGCAGCAGCTAGAAGAAGCTAAAAGCATAGCTCAAGTTCATGCTCAACGCATTAATCTACTAGCTGGAGAACTAGCCACAGAAATCCGTCTGCTGAAATCTTGCGCTGATAAACTCAGTCCTATATATTGGCAGGTTTATTACAAACCATTCATTACCGGCTTCAAGACAATCTCAGTTCCCTATGTTCGATCCGATGGGGAAGTGTGGACAATTGTCAATCGCATCGTTTAACTCCATTCGCATTTTTGTAACAGTCAAAGTATCGTGCTGACCATTATCCCGCCCTACACTGAAGTGTAGGGCTATTAGCCCAAATCCACTCAAGTGGACTGAAATATGCAGCTTAGTCTACTTCAGTAGAGTTGAGCTATTAGCCTTGGAATTGATTCCAAGGCGGGATGGCAACGAAGTAGGAGATTTTATCAAAGATAAGGGTAATAAAAAGCAATACGGTTCAGATAAGCCCAAAACCCTAATGTAGAGACGCGATAAATCGCGTCTTCAAAGACCGATTATTTACACCAATAACCCTTAACTGAACCGTATTGTAATAAAAAGGGCTTGACCCTGTAGGCTGATCTGAAAACAGGTATAGGAGTCTTCGCTTAATAATCGTGCAAGTAATCACTCACTCTACATAATTCCCAATCTCTTTAAAGGATAGGTTGGTTCTTGTTACAGGTAAATATCTTCAACTGGTGGCATCAGCCGCCTTTTTTATTGACTTTTAGCCCCTAGCCAAGATTTTTATCTCAGTCCAAAAGAAATTTTGACCCCACATTGACGTTGCAAAACTTTACAATTAGAATAGTAGCGACAAAATTGGTGAGTATTTATCCCTATTGAAATCTTAAGATTTGCCCTCATAGGAATAAATTACGTTTACAAAACTACAAACTCCTTCATATACTGTAATCAAAAGCGAAATTGTCAACCGATTGTCAGAAGTGATGAATCCTATTCAAGTTCCTTGGCTAACCGCCATAATTCTCTTGCCCCTGATGGCATCCCTAGCCATCCCCTTTATCCCCGATAAAGAAGGTAAAACAGTCCGCTGGTATGGTTTGGGAGTAGCACTAGCAGACTTTGCACTAATGATTTATGCCTTTTGGCATAACTACGACTTCCACAGTTCAAGCTTTCAACTTGTAGAAAAATATTCTTGGGTACCACAGTTAGGTTTGAATTGGTCTATAGCAGTTGACGGTCTTTCAATGCCTTTAGTGTTACTGACCGGCTTAATTAACACTCTCGCAATATTCGCGGCTTGGAAAGTTACCAACAAGCCGCGTTTATTTTATGGATTAATGCTGGCAATGTACAGCGCCCAGCTTGGCGTGTTTGTTGCCCAAGATTTATTATTGTTCTTTTTAATGTGGGAAATCGAGTTAGTACCTGTGTACTTGCTGATTTCGATTTGGGGTGGACAAAACCGCCGCTATGCAGCTACTAAATTTATTATCTACACCGCCGCCGCATCAATATTTATTCTAGTAGCTGGTTTTGCAATGGCATTCTCTGGAGATACCGTCACCTTTGACATGGCGACTCTAGGAATGAAGAATTATTCTCAAGCTTTTGAACTATTAGTTTACGCAGGTTTCTTAATTGCCTTCGGCGTGAAACTGCCAATTTTCCCCCTACATACTTGGCTACCTGATGCACACGGTGAAGCCTCTGCACCTGGTTCCATGATTTTGGCTGGTGTGTTGCTGAAGATGGGTGGTTATGCACTAATCCGCTTCAACATTGAAATGTTACCTAACGCCCATGCTACCTTTGCGCCAGTGCTGGCAATCTTGGGTGTAGTAAATATTGTCTACGGTGCTTGTTGCGCTTTTGCTCAGACTAACCTCAAACGTCGGTTGGCTTACTCTTCAATTGCCCACATGGGGTTTGTGTTGATTGGGATTGCTTCCTATACAGAAATTGGGATTAGCGGCGCTGTCCTCCAGATGGTTTCTCACGGTTTAATTGCTGCTAGCTTGTTCTTCCTATCTGGTGTGACTTACGAACGTACCCACACCTTGATGATGGATAAAATAGGCGGAATGGGTAAAGTAATGCCCCGCACATTCGCTCTGTTTACAGCCGGTTCAATGGCTTCTCTAGCTTTACCTGGAATGAGTGGCTTTGTCGGTGAATTGATGGTGTTCCTGGGTATCGCCACCAGTGATGTTTACAGTTCTAGCTTCAAGGTTGTAGTTTTACTCCTGTCAGCAGTGGGTGTAATTTTAACTCCGATTTACTTACTGTCGATGTTGCGTCAAGTGTTCTACGGTAAGCAAAGCGAAGAGTTACATCTAGATAAATTCATCCCTGATGTTAAACCCCGCGAACTGTTTATTACCGCTTGTATGTTGGTTCCCATCATCGGTATTGGTTTCTATCCCAAGTTAATCACCCAAACTTATGATGTGAAAGCAGTAGAATTAGCTGCTCATGCTCGCCAAGTTCTACCAGTTGTTGCTCACCAGCAACCATCAAGTCTCTACTCGCGTCTTTTGAAAGCTCCAACATTGGCTGCTTCTCCAGTTGAAAGTTTGGTTAATATTACTGAGTAATTATATTTTTCACTAAGGGTGCTGCACGTAAATTCTAAATATGAGGGGAATATAGGGGTGGTTGCGAAACCACCCCTAAAATTTTGATTGAAAGCAGATATAGAATAAAATTAGCTTTACTGATTTATTTGGCAATGGAAGTTTTAAAACTGACGACGACAATTGATGAATCAGGGTATTTGCATTTGAAAATTCCAACCCAGTTAGCTGCGGTCGAAGTAGATCTAGTAGTTGTTTTAAATCCAATTTCGTCAGAAGAAAAGCAGAAACCCAAGTATGATTTCGCTGACTTGGCAGGAAGGTTAACTTGGCAAGGAGATGCGGTAGCCATGCAAAGGACTCTAAGGGATGAGTGGTAATCGCTATCTGTTGGATACGAATGCGATTGTGGCTCTACTTCAGGTAGATCCAATAAGATTTTATTAGCTTCAAGCGTGAGAGTTTGAGTTTAAAGCATACATTGTGGGCAAACTAACCTAGTAGTCAAATTGTATTTGCATAACTAGGTCAAAATCGAAGGGGAATCCCGTAATGTACGCATCTATCAATCTCGATCAAATCAGAGATACTAATATCTCTTCCAAAACACCATTCCCGCACCAAATTGAGGCGTTTGAAGCTCTTAGTAAAACATTTGAGTTTGGCAGTGAAAAACCAGGAAGTGGAATATTAGTCCTTCCTACAGGTGCAGGCAAAACATTTACGGCTGTTAGGTGGTTATCTAAAAATGTAATTTCTAAAAATATCAAGATACTTTGGTTAGCTCCTTCTTTCTATTTGTTAGAGCAAGCATTTGATACTTTTAAAAATAATGCCAGAGATATTCCCGAACCTAAAAAAACATTAAATATTCGCTGTGTCTCCAGCCATCCTTCTCATGCAAATGCATCATCCATACAACTGACTGAAGTCAATCATAGATAAGCTTGCAACTGATAAAGATAGAAATAATTTTATAGTACACACTTATCTATCAAATAAAGATGCTTACGGCAAAACTATTATCTTTGCCGACCGTTGGTTCCAATGTGTTTATATCAAAGAAAAGCTTTGCCAAAAAGGCATTAAAGCAGACGCGATTTATTCTCATATAGATGCTGATCCTGGCTCTGCTGAAGCACGAAATAAACGGACTCAAGATGATAACAAAAGAATTTTAACTGAATTTAAGGATGGAAAGCTTGATGTATTGATCAATGTAAGGATGTTAACAGAGGGCGCTGATATCCCTAATGTTCAGACGGTATTTATTACTCGTCAAACAACAAGCTCTATCTTAATGACTCAAATGATTGGTAGAGCATTACGGGGCGAAAAAGTAGGAGGTAGTAGCGATGCAAATATCGTTTTATTCTTCGATGAGTGGAAACGTCTAATTGATTGGGCAGAACCAGAAGTTGGTGGAACAGAAGATGATAAGAAAACTTATGTAAGAGGTCTTTATCCACTGGAATATATATCAATCCGTTTAGTTGAGGAATTATCAAAGTCAATCGAGGGTGGAGATTATCAAATAGAATTCAAAAAAATATGTCCAATTGGCTGGTATAAAACTGAAATTGTTTATGCTGATTCTGACACTAACCATGAATCAATGGAGGCATTTACTGAATTTGTCATGGTATATGAACATACGCAAGCTAAATTTGATTCATGTATTCTCTATATTTATTCTACAAATTTAGCAGATGAATGGTCTAAAGAGTATCTAGATAATGAATGGGTGCAGCCTCAGATTGCAAAATGGATAGATTTATGGTTTGACTACGAAACTGATAACATAGGAAATATGCTTAATTCAGATGTAATCAAAATTATTCGCCATATTGCTCAAAATCAGTCTTCGCCTACATATCATTCATTTGAGGAAAGAGAACTTTATGATTTAGATAAAATCGCAGAAAAAGTTATGCATTTTCCATCTCTCGAAAAATATGAATATCTAAATAAAGAGTTCTCAAAACCTGAGACATTGTGGAAAACTTTCTACAAAAACTCGATGCAAGGCTCAATTTGGGAAATACATTTGTATGCTGGTAACAATCCTGCATGGCTGCTTCAACATAAAGCGGAACTTCTCAAGTTTATTAAAAATCAGCTTGACTACCATGTGCAAGACATTAAAGTTACCGCACTTGATAAAAGTTAATAGGAAGTATCTAAGCACTTGGAAGTCATAAAATGCTCCGCCATCAATAGTGCGTTGCGTTTTGCAACAACGCACTTTACCAGAGAAGGCGATCTTTTGCTGTATTATGCGATCGCGTCATCTCATGAGAAAAGCCTATTTACAGAAACTGAAACTTCTGGGAACGCTAGTGGTGTAATCGTTCCTGCCGCAATAGTATATTCTTCAATATACTTACCAGCTTGAGGGTTCCTGAACACAATCATTTGTTTGGTAGATAAGTCTACAACCCAATATTCTTGAATCGCAGCCCTTGCATAAATCGCTGCTTTGAGATCTAAGTCCTTTTTTAAGCTGGTGTTGGCTACTTCCACAATCCAGAATATATCACCAGGAGCAGGATGGCGATCGCTGTAGGATGATTCTGGAAGTCGAACAATTGCAATATCAGGTTCGGGTTCGGAGTTGGATAGTGTAATCGGCCCATTGAAACGAACATCAGCTTTACCCCAAAGCAATTCTTCTAAATATTTTGCGCCTCGTTTTGCTGTGGTGTAATGAATTGGCGTTTCTGGACTCATTTCTACAATTTCGCCTGCTAGCAATTCCACATGACGACCACGCAGAATGCCCGCCTCAATCATGCGATGATAGTCGTCTACAGACCATTTAGCCAACGTCTTCATAGCAGAATTGCTCACATTCTTGTGATAAACCTAGTTTGATTTTATAGTTAATTGCATATTCAAGGTTTTTTTGTGATCAAAATACTCCTTTTTTTCAGGTAAACTGTAGGCGATCACTCTAAAATTGTTATCAGTCTGGGCTTGAGCAGAGTGCAATATTTCAAATTGTATCTCCTGTCAATGCGATGTCTGCGACAAGCCCTACGGGTGACGCTACGCACAGTCGCTACCGCTTCGCTAACACCAGTTGACGGCAGGTGCTTCTCCTAACGCACTGCCTCCTTTATACCTCTTAACCCGTCCACCAGACAGGCTATCCTGACAGAGACGCTACGCGAACACCGCTTTGCGTCTACGCATTACTCTTCGATGCAATTAAATTTTAGACTGGCGTATTAATATAACTAGCAGAGCGATCGCTATTTGCTTTAAAATATTTCAACCCAACCTATTTTAAAGGCACAGCGATCGCCTGTATTTAACCCAGCTAGAACTTTAGATAGTACTTGACTCTAAAGTCCGAGAGGTTAGCTGATGCTGTTTTTTCACCACCATTTGAATGCTGCGATTTGGCCCTGTTACCAAACCACGGCGCTGCGGACGGACATCACGATGATCATCCACTAGCGCTAACTCCCAACTAGAGAGAATCTTAGCTAGTACTACTTTCATTTCAAACTGGGCAAATGCCATACCTATACAACGTCTTGCACCACCACCAAAGGGCAAAAACTCATAGGGTGAAAATTGACGTTCTAAAAAGCGTTCTGGTTTAAATTGCTGATGTTGTGGGTATAAATCTTCGCGCTGGTGGGTGAGATAGATAGAACCAAGTACGACTGTACCGGGTTCTAGGTCATGACCACACAAAGATACGGGTGTTTTAACTACTCGTGGGAAAGTCAGCATCCCCACTGGATGAATCCGTAAGGATTCGCAGTAAACAGCATTTAGATATGGTGATTTAAAAATGCTACTGGGGTCTGGGTTTTCACCCAAGCTATCTAGTTCTTGTAGTAGTTTTTGCTGTACTGATGGCAATTTATGAATCCAGTACAATGCCCAAGTAAGTGCTGTGGCGGTGGTTTCATGTCCTGCTGTCAACAGAGTCATCAATTCATCACGCAACTCTGCATCAGTCATGCCTTCACCGGCTTCATCACGCGCGTCCATGAGTAAGCTGAGGATATCTGTACGCGATGAGTCGGGATTTTCTCGCCGTTCCTGAATTTCTTCGTTGAGGAGTTGATGAACTCGCTGTTTGCGGCGCAGGAATCTTCCCCAAGAACTGCGGGGGCCTAAATCCATTCTCAAAGCAGGAAAATAAAGTTCAACTACCCTTAAAGGCGAGGATTCATTTAGCATGACAGCTAAAAGTTTCTCTAACTTTTCGGCGCGGGGCCCTTCGTATAATCCAAATACAGCTTGCATAATCACCCGCATGGTAATGATTTGCATAGCAGAACGGACACAGAAAGGTTTATCTATCTGCCATTGGCTAATTACCTGTTCTGTGACATCGTTAATCACCTGGCCGTAGGTTCGCATTCTGTCACCGTGAAACGGCGGCATTAATAGCTGGCGTTGACGGCGATGTACTTCACCACTGACTGTAATTACAGAATTCTTCCCTAGCATCGGTTCAAATACCGTGTTCCAGTCATTAGGTGCTGTAAATTCCTTGGTATCGCTGGTCAAAATTTGCTGTAGCGCTTGCGGATTGCTGACAAAGACAATCGGTGGATTTAATTGCATGGTGAAAATGTCACCATAGCGCTTGGCACAGGCTGCCATAAACGGCATGGGTTGGAAAATCCACTGAAGCATCTGGATAAACGCGGGAGATTTAGGGCCGTTGGGTAGTTTCATCTGCTTTGTCTGTTGAGTTATTTCTGTTTTGCCAATTAAGCCCAGAGAAAAACATTAAATTTTTCTAAATGAATATAGAAGCTGCTTATCTTTGTGTTGCGAAAGTGCAATCAACTGTTACAACCTGAAAGTTGTAAAATTTTTGTTAACTTGGACGAGCATCTACAGTTTCTCCTCATCCTCTTAAGGTATTCAGCATGACAGCAACCACCCCTAAGGCATCTTCAGCGCTTCCTAATTTTTGTGAAGGAATTCAATATTTTGGTGAGGCTTTACCAGGTTTTGAAACTCATGGTGCAAACCCTGCTATAGAATCAGGCAATGTAGCGATCGCATCTCCTACTGATTCAGCAGCCGTCTATCAAACTTTACTTGCTGCCGATGCTTTACGTTACCTGACGCTACAAGTTACAGGTAGTAAAGCTTCTGGACACCCTGGTGGATTTGCTAGCCAAGCGGAAGCTTATGCGGCTTTGGTCATGTTAGGGTACAAAAACATTATCACCGAAGTCGGTCATCACGCCCCTGGATTTTATAGTGCCATGTTCCTTGATCGCTCTTTAGAGGATATGGGCATTTATACAGTCCAACAATTGCGCGATCGCTTCCGGGAAAAGCATGGACTGTTAGGGCATCTTTCTGGTTACATACCAGGTATTCTTGCACCTGCGGGGCCATTAGGACAAGGGCAGCACTTTGCCATGTCAGCCGCACTGCTGCATAAAGATAAATTATTCCCCTTCACCGTTGGGGATGGTGGACTAGGTGAACCTTATATCATGAGTGCGATCGCCCACTTTAATACTGCTTATCCTAATTCCACCAACTTCTTACCAGTGCTGGTTTGGAACGGTTACAGCCAGGAACATCACAGTATGGTTTCCCTCAAAACCAACGAACAGATGACAGCATACTGGCAAGGTAACGGTTTTGCGGAAGTTGTCTTAGTCGATGCCAAGGAATTTGACGATCAAAACCAAGCTGGCGATTATGTTGATAGTACCGCCTTTTCCTTCGAGCAACGGTTAGCCTTCACCAAAGCCGTACTTTTGGGAGTCGATAAAGCAGCGCGTTCTGCTTTGGGTGGTAAGCTGACAGTCTTCATCATTAAACAACTCAAAGGTGCAGGAGTCCACGCCAAAGGTGCAAAATCTCATAACCTTTATCCCAAAGATACTTTGGATGCGCCCCATATTGTCAGCGCTTTAAAAGAACGTGCTTTATCTGCGTCAGCTTGGCAAATCGTGCGGACAAATGCAGAACGTGCTGGCGGTGGCCCTGCGGCTAAGACTGTAGTGACAGAATTTGAATTACCTTTAGCAGACTTAGGCGAATTACCTTTAGAAGAATATGCAGTAGGTGGTGAACCCAAAGTTGCGACAACAGCAATGGGAAGATTAGTAGGAATTGTCGGTAAAAAAGACCCGAATTTCTTAGTAACTAACGCCGATGGAAACGAAGCATCGGGAATTGCCAATATTAACCAAGCACTGAAGATTATTCACCCCACAACCGACGATTTATATAATCAAGCACCAAACGGACAAGTTTACGAACCATTGAGTGAAGATGCTTGTGCTGGTTTAGCAGCTGGTTTGTCATTAATGGGTGCGAGAACCTTGTGGTGTTCCTACGAATCTTTTGCCATCAACGGATTACCAATTTGGCAAACTGTCACCCAAGCAATGGCAGAATTACGCCGTCAAACTCCCTCAACAATTACATTATTTACTGCTGGCGCATTAGAGCAAGGACGTAACGGTTGGACTCACCAACGTCCAGAAATTGAAGCTTATTTTGCTTCTTTGATGCGAACTGGCAATGTGTTCCCATTATTCCCCCCTGATGCTAACAGTATTCAAGCTTGTTATAACTGGGCATTGAAAACAAAAAATAAGGGAATTGTAATTACTGCAAGTAAATCACCTTTGCCAATTCGCACCACATTAGAACAAACTCGTCATGGTTTACGCGATGGAGCAGTTCTATTGCATGAAGTTCCTGGGGATAAACAAGTTGTATTTGCTGTCATTGGTGATATGACATTAATGCCAGTATTTGAAGCAGCAGCATTTTTAGAAACTGAAGGTATTGGTGCCAAGATAGTTTCTGTGATTAATCCCCGCCGTTTGTATCGTCCTGATGATACAGCTTGGGAAACTTGTTCGGAACCCGATGGTGGTTTCTTAGATGATGCCAAATTTGCGGAATTATTTGATGGTGATGCGCTAATTGCTGTTACTGGTGGTGCGCCGGCGATGCTGGAACCAATTATGTTGAGGAGTAATTCTAAGCGCGATACTTTTGCCTGGAAGCGTGGGGAAACTACAGCTAGTGCTGGTGAGTTGATGGCGTTTAATGGTTTGACTGCGGAGGCTTTGACGAAAAGAGCGATCGCGTTAGTTCATTAAAGTCGGGGTTTTGGAGAGAAGGAAGTAAGACACAGAACTGATGCAACAGACTTATTAGTTATCACGGCATAGGGGCATAGTGCATTGGTTTCTATGCCCTATATAATTGCTTTTATTCCTATTGCCATTTAGAAAGTGCATTAGCTTTATTAGTTTGTGAGCCAAGAAATGTTTATTATACGCACATTTTGATAACATCTTTAATACAATTAATAACACTACCAATATTGTGAGGTTTTGACATCGTTGAGCATTCCTTAGATAAACTATTTACACAAAGCAATAAAAGCGTGTAACCTAATTATTCACACCCCAAAATTCTGATTTACAAATATTTTGTGGGACAAACAGTAAAAAAAATTAGACTCAGTAATATTTATTATGGAAAAATTAACTCAAAAATTAGAAATTGTTTCATTGATTGAAAAAAAATTAAAAAAATGCCCCTATTCATTAAAATGTGCTGGATTATTTGGTTCATTTATCAAAAAAAATAATTTTAGAGATATTGATATTTTCGTAATAGTTGGTTCAAAAGAAATAGTTAAATCTTCAGAACAATGGATCAAAGAGAATATTCAACCATTCTTGAAATATTCATTAGACATTAAATGCTATGATTTTAATGATTTTTTAGCAATGATAGAAAATCGTTCTTCTTTAGTATTTAGTATTGCAATAGAAATAGAATTTATAATTTTTAGTCCTGAGATTGAACAAGTTTTTTCAAAAATAAAAAAATGTTTATTTAAGCAAATTGATATTACTAATAATCAAATATGGAAAGTTAGCCCAAATCTTTTAGAAAATATTCTTGCCAAAGAAAATGAAGCTTTTAGAGGTTTTCTTGTTTCACATCTTGATTTTATTGATAATCATCTGAGTGAAGCTGAAAAACTTCTTCGTATTCTTATTCCGCTTGAAGAACCATATACTCGTGTTGCTTGCTTCAAGCAAGTAAATAATTTATTATCATCAGACGATTACCGACAAAAATTAAATATTTCATTTGATGAAGCCATTGATTTTGCAAATCAAATTTTAAATAATAGAACAAGTCTCGATTGGTTAAAATTTGAAGATTACCATAGAAAAAAAACCAATTTTTTAAAGTTTGAAAATTACAATAGCAAAGATTTATGCCTTGATTTGGTTGAGATTTTGAAAACGCTACCTCCAAATATGTGGAATAGTGTAGAAATATTATTTAGAGGACTTACTCAAGATTACAACAATTATGTTCGCCAAAGTATAGCTAATTTTATTCATACTAAAATACTACCTGTTAATTCATCGCTAGGATATAATTTACTGATAAATTGTTTTAACTTTGAATCCAACCCGTTGATTATTCGCGAAATTTCATACAATCCATTGTTTAACAAAGATAATCTTAATCAAGAAAACATTATTTTGTTAATGCAAGGATACATTGAAGCACAAAGTGATAGTCTGGAAATAAATTTAGACATTGAAAATTTATGTCAACAAATTCATGAAAAATTAACTATCAACAATCAAGTGATTTCTTCTGAATTAATAGAAATTTCTAATGAAATCTCTAAATTAGAGTTTAAAATAAAGCAGTTCAATAATTCTCATAGTCTTTATTTGTTAACTATTTTAAAAAATCTAAAAGCATGGGTATATAAAAGTATATTAAAAGTTATATTTTTAAAAGGGATACTGAATATAAAACAACTTCTAATTATTCTAAAAGAAGTCCCCGAATCAATTTCTCTAACTAATCTTTTAGAGATTGCTAAGAAATTGGACAGAATACCTCTTGATAGTCCTGAATATGGAACTTATGTGATTCAATTGTATAAGTCTGTAAAAGAAACTCAATCACAAATATACCCCGATATTTTAAGAGAAAGCTTGATTGATTTGATACTTAAAAATCTTCTTTCTTTTTTAGAACAATCTATTAGAAATATTAAATGGCATAGGTTCTTTTCTGTAATACCAAAACCAAGGTTTGGATTTCAGCAAAATAAGCCGCAAGTACTAAAGTTTGTTATTACTAATCTTACTAATACCACAATACCAGATATACACTTGGAAATACAGTCATCTGCTGAGATAGAAATTAAAACATTTCCTACATATAAAACATACAAGCCTGGTGAACAAGATGAGCTAATTTGCTATGTCAAACCACTCGTAGCTAAACAAATAGCTATTAGTTATAAAATCAATGGTGATTTTGGTCAACCAATCTATGTTTCAGCTGATAGAGCAAATCCATTTGTACCCAATAAGCCTGCTTTTAGCGCGCATTTTGTTGGACGAGAGATGGAATTACAACATATACGTGAAGAAATTTATCAACAACATTTTTTACTTTTTGGTCCCCGTAGAATTGGAAAAACTTCTGTTTTGTATCAGCTAAAAGAAGAATTAACAGAAGGCTATCTCCCAATATATATTTCTTTACAAAAATTTGACTTAATAGATGGTAGTTTGCTTTTTGACGAGCTTATCAAAAATATAATATGTGACTTAGCAGCACTTAAAAATTTTGCTATTCAAGATATGGAAACAATCGATGAGAAAATTAGAAAAATAAAAGATAACCTTGAAAATGAAAGATTATTGCTACTTATTGATGAGATGGATGTAGGACAAGAAATCAAAAACTTTTCTGTTTTCTTGGAAAGAATGCGAGCCATGATGCAACAAGAATCTTCAATACGTGTCGTGTTTTCCTCTGGTCCATTCATCACAAAAGATTTAGTTAATCCTAAATCACCACTCTTTAATATGGTAAAGCACATTTCTTTAAATCGCCTGACATCGGAAGCTTCAGAAAAATTACTTCGGTTAGCAGAAGATCAAGACATAATTTTTGAAAAGGGAATAATAGAACAATGTATTCAATGGACGGGTAACCTACCTTTATATCTACAAATACTAGGTGATAATATATATCATAACCTTAAAGATAAAGATATATCTAACAGAACTGTATCACAAAACATTTTGCACAATATTAAGGATATTATGAAATGTGATACTGTTGAATGGGATCGTATGTGGAATACATTAAATTCTTTAGAAAAAGCAATTTTAGCTTTTCATGCTCATAACAAAGAATTAGCAGATGTATCTCAAATAAAAAACAATGTTGAACAAATTTCGGGTAAAGATTTTTCTTTTATTCATATTAGAGAAGCATTAAAAAATCTCGTTTGGTATGGCTTTTTGGAAAATCAGGAAGGGAAATACAAAATAACGGCAGGACTCATCAAAGAATGGGTAATAAATTGCTTATATTATCCCGAAGAAGTACAAGAATTTTTTGCAAATTAGACCTATAAGCATGATACCCAATCAATATCAACATTTAATATTAAAATACTTTAATCCTACTGAACCTGTTACGATACCGAAAAACCTTAAAGGGAGAAAACAAGAACTTGAAGAAGGCGTGATTTATCTTCTTGGTGGCGATTGTATTATCATTCAAGGTTCTAGAAGAAGTGGAAAAACTTCACTATTACATTGTCTTCGGGCATTATGTTTAGAAAATAATCAACGTTGTGTTTATATTTCTTTACAAAGTTTTGAGAAATATAATATTAAGACTTTTATAAATCATATAATTCAAGAGATATTTTATGAATTTAAAATACCAAACACAACCTTAAAAGAATACAGATTACTCACTTATTTTAAAAAATTAGGTTTATCTCTACAAGAAGAAGTTCAAGATAATAATATTATTGTATTTATTGATGAGTTTCAGGCTACAGAAGAACTAACACATCAAGAAAGAACTATACTATATAATCAACTTCGCAATGTAATTGATGAACGAGTTATTCATCCTGAATTAAGAAAATTTGTTTTTGTAATTTCAACTTCTCAAAGTCTAGCAGAACTGAGTACAGGTATATCATCAACATTAGCATCAGCATTTACAAAAACATTTACATTAAACAATCTTTGTGAAACAAGCTGTTACGAATTGATACAGGAACCTTTCATTAATATTACACAAATTCAAGATACAAATATCAGATTTATTATTCAAGAGACTGGTGGGCATCCATATCTTTTAAAGTTATTAATATACAATACTTTTGTAGAAAATACTTCAGCATTTTTTTTTAATTCTGCTACATTAAATATACAAAAACTCCTTGAAATTCAAGTGGATAAATTAGTTAGCAATTTATCACATCATCATTTTGTGATGTTATCTGATTCTTTAAGTCAGGTTGAATTAGAATTTTTGTATAAAATTTATAAACATCAATCACTGAGCATAATTGATATTAAAAAAATATTTCATCAAAATCAAAGTTTGAATAAATTTAATATTATTAAAAAAATATTAGATAAGCTTATTAATATAGCAATAATTCATAAAAATCATGAGGTTTTTAATTTTTCTAATAAAATATATGAAAAATGGTTTGCTTCATTTTTTAAACATGATTACGAAAAATTTAGTTTCTCACAATCAATAGTTAAATTTAATTATATGTATACTGAAAACAAAGACTTACGTGCGCTGGTAATGAAAGGTGGAGGTGTCAAAGGATTAGCTTACCTTGGTGCTTTGAAAGAACTTGAAAAGTATTACCATTTCAATTGGTTTATTGGTACTTCAGCAGGAGCAATTGCTGCGATTTTACTTGGAGCCGGATACTCTTTAGAAGAACTTATATCTCTGCTTTATGAAAAAAACTACCGTGATTTCCTTGATGCAAAATGGTATGAATATCCAACAAATTTTATTTTTCATAGAGGATTTTTCCAAGCTCATACATTTACAAATTGGATTGACACACTCTTAGCTCAAAAGCTTGACTTACCAGTACGCCCTACACTTGGTGATTTACCTAATAGAGTAACAATATATGCTAGCCGTAGAGGTAAGGATGCACTTATTTTTGATTCCTTCGATGATAAGTACAAAGATACTGATGCTGCTTACGCTGTTCGTTGTAGTATGTCAATTCCTTTCATTTTTGTGCCACAAAGAGAGGCTGGGTTAAGAGTGCTTGATGGTGGTATGCAAAACAATTATCCAGTAGAAATTTTGTTACGTGATAATCCAAATTTAGAGTTTTTGGGGCTTTATTTAGGTTCTGAACATTATGAAGGACAGAATAAAGAAGGATGGCTTATTAACGACATTCTGTCGATTTGGACAGAATCTTCTGATGTTAAAGCACTTAGAACATATAAAGATAAAACTGTTATAATCGATACGAGACCAATTTCACTTATAGATTTTGGACTTTCTCAAAAGGAAAAAGACTTTTTACTAAATACAGGGCGAGTAGCAGCTCTTAAGTTTTTATTTAAACAAGGCTTAATCGAAAACGCAAATGAAATTAAATCTGAAGAAAGCCAAGTAAAAGTAGATCGCAATCATCTCATAAATAAGCGAAAAAAACAACAGCAAAAACGAGCAATTATTGGCTTATTTGTAGTTTTTATAATAATTATATTAATTATTATATATTACCTTATTTATTAATCGCTAAACTTCTTCATTTGGATAAATAATAACAAAGCTATAGCGGTTCCCATCCTGGTAAGGTATCTTTTCAAAGCTACTAACCTTGTTAAACAAGATTCGGCTGTACCTCAGTTGCTCAGAAAACGCTATAAATTCATCACTTACTAGTTGTACCTTTAACTACTTCTGCTCTTAGAAAGTTTGGCTAATTAAAAGTAGAACTCCCCAGGCTAGAACAACCAATTGCTGAGTTTGACTTACTAGTGTTGCATTGATAGGAACCTCTGCGTCCTTGGCGCTTAATTAGGGTTTGCTGAATAAAGCCAAAAGATAGGGGAATCAGGAGTTTCAGG
>JAVRCF010000065.1:0-45843 GCA_034530935.1 Aulosira sp. DedQUE10
ATGAGTCTTTGATACTCGTGAATGAGTCTTTGATACTCGTGAATGAGTCTTTGATACTCGTGAGCGTTTTCATGCGTTATTGATATACCAAGTGCATGACAGCTACTTAAGCAGAAATTTTGTATTATAGCGTTTCCCACATTGGTGAGGTACAGCAAGAAAGAATTAACCGCCGATAGAAGAGGATGGACGCAGATAGACGCAGATAAATTTGTACCTCAGCAGACTAGGAAAGGCTATATATTTGCACTACATACAAAACATGATGCCGATCAATGAGTTATGATTTCTCGCTGCACAGTTGTGATTTAAACAAACTCAACTCGATGACCAAATATCCAAGTATCCCTACCTATCATGGGCTAGGAGAAAAAGGAGCTTTACTAGAACAGACAGTTAAATTTGATGGTGAGGTGATCCTGACTGAAAAAGTCGATGGGACTAACTCGCGGATTATTCTACTGCCCGATGGTAACTTTGTGTTGGGTAGCAGGGAAGAACTACTGTATGCCAAAGGCGATCTAATTGGCAATCCGGCACTGGGTATTGTGGATGCCTTGAAAAACATTGCCGATTTATTACCCCACTCACAAAGTGAGATTGTTGTTGCATATCTCGAACTCTATGGCGGTAAGATTACCTCTGCTAGCAAGCAATACACCTCTCAACAAATTGTTGGCTGGCGACTGTTTGATGTTGCAGTCTTTACGGATATCGAAGGGTTGTTGGCAAAATCTGTTCAGCAATTAGCCGCATGGCGAGATCGTGGTGGTCAATTTTTCCTGAATGAAGAGGAACTTAGTCAGGCTGCCAAAGATTATGGATTTGAACTAACGCCGCGAATTGCCAAAGTGACAAATCTGCCAGTAGATATTCAAGAAACATATGAGTTTCTTAAGGCAATGCTACCACAATCCAAAGTCTTGCTGGATGAGGCTGCACGTGGTCGCGCCGAGGGGATTGTAGCCAGAACTAATTCCCGAAATGCGATTGCCCAAGGGGCAGCGCCAAAGGCGATCGCAAAGTTACGGTTTGAAGATTATGAGCGCCACGCCAAACGTAGTGGTAAGTAAGGTAACCGCGTCTCTGCAATATGCTGCAACAAAGGTCAAAATTATTGGTATATGTTGCACTCGCAATAACTTATCATGAGTAATTTGTCGGACATGATATCAAGTACTTCTTCTCCGATACTATGTCCATCAATAAGTAACTGTCTTTGAGTGTAGCTATGTCCCAACCCCTTTCTCCTCCCACAACCAAGCCTGCCAATCCTTACTTCTCCTCTGGCCCCTGTTCTAAGCGTCCTGGTTGGTCTGTTTCTGTGCTAGAAAACGCCTGTGTTGGTCGTTCCCATCGTTCCAAAGACGGTAAAGCCAAATTAGCAGCAGTAATTGAGCGTTCTAAGAAAATCTTGGGTGTTCCTGCTGATTACCGCTTAGGTATCGTTCCGGCTTCTGATACAGGTGCAGTGGAAATGGCTTTGTGGTCACTGCTAGGAGATAAACCCCTTGATATCCTAGCGTGGGAAAGTTTTGGTCAGGAATGGGTAAAAGATGTCACCGATGAATTAAAGTTACCTGATACGCGCCTGATCAAAGCACCCTATGGCAAATTGCCAGATTTAGATCAGGTTGATTTTAGTCATGATGTAGTGTTTTTGTGGAATGGCACAACTTCGGGCGTGAGAGTCCCCAACGGTGATTGGATTAAAGATGACCGCCAAGGACTGACTATTTGTGATGCTACATCCGCAGTATTTGCGATGGATATACCCTGGGATAAATTGGATGTCGTAACTTATTCCTGGCAAAAGGTATTAGGTGGAGAAGCACAGCATGGTGTGATTGTACTTTCACCTCGCGCTGTGGAACGCCTCGAAAGCTATAAACCAGCTTGGCCTCTACCTAAACTATTTCGCTTGTCGCAAAAAGGTAAGCTGATTGAAGGGATTTTTCAGGGAGATACCATCAACACCCCATCAATGTTGTGTGTCGAAGATGCCCTAGATGGATTAATCTGGGCAGAAAGTATTGGCGGACTTCCTGGCTTAATTAATCGTAGTGAAGGTAACTTAAAAGCGATCGCAAAATGGGTTGAACAAAGCGATTGGGCAGACTTTTTGGCAGAAACACCAGAAGTTCGCTCTTGTACTTCAATTTGCTTGAAAATAATTGATTCTTGGTTCACTAGCCAAACTCCAGAAGCACAAGCAAAATGTGCTACCCAATTAGCCAAACTGCTGGAGAAGGAGAAAGTGGCTTATGATATCGCAGCCTACCGTGCTGCACCACCAGGATTGCGAATTTGGGGAGGCGCAACAGTTGAAACCGCAGATATTGAAGCACTGCTTCCTTGGTTAGACTGGGCTTATAGTAAGGTCAAAGCCGAGTTAGCTGCTGCGGTTTAACTCTGATCGGGAGTCAGAGAACTTTGTAGAATGGGCATCAATACTTGTCGGTTAAGGGGAAAAGGGGAAGGGGCAAGGGGAAAGAAAAAACCTTTAACCCTTACCCTTTCACCTTTTCCCCAAACCAAATTCCAGTTTAAAATGCTTAACCGAACAGTATTGGAATGGGCATGGCCTATTCTACAAAAAAGCCCTTTGATGTGTATTTAGTGGAGAGGCTGTTGAGGACAAAAGTTTAGTTGTAGATATCCCGGCGATGTCCAACTTTGTGAATTGTAATGGTCAATCTCAGTTTTTTCGCTACTTCCTCAGCTGATATTCCACGTTCCCCAGCTTGAGTACGCTGTAGTGAGTCCTGTAGTTGCTGTTTTACTTCTGGCTTGATTTGTTTGCCTTCATCGGGGTCAACCAGTAAAGATAGAATAGTTTCGGCAACAGTTTCTTGGATGAGAAACTTGAGTTCTTCAATGGTCAGATCTTTGACTTGCATGGGGTTGATAGACAATACAACTGACTCTTATTGTGGCATTCGGCGGCAGTAATTACGTTTCTACACAATTTTACGTCAATTAGTTTGTGATTTTACTTACACAAATTCCGAGGCATATGGTATTTGTTTTTGCATCGTCTTGAGTAACTTTACAGCCTTTTCATAGGACAGTTTCTCGCCAGCGTAGCCAAAGAACTCCGATGCTTTTTGTAAATCCGCGATCGCTCCTTGATAGTACCCTAGTTGATAGCGAGTTACTCCACGGTTAACATAAGCCAGTCCATTACTGGGATTTAGCCGGATAACCTTGGAGAAATCACGCAATGCACCAAAGTTATCTCCTTTTCTGCCGCAAGCACAACCCCGGTTAAAGTAAGCTCTGTAATCGTTGGCATCAAGTTGAATTGCTTTACTAAAATCGGCCATAGCGGCTTCAAAATCTTGCAACTGCAACCGCGCTAAACCTCTGTCATTGTAAATATCTGCAAGGAGTAAATTTGCTGAGGGGGAAATTTGGCTGAGGGCTAAATTATAATCAACTATCGCCTCTAAGTACTTGTTTGTAGCTGCATGGGCGAGAGCGAGATTATAGTATGCTCGAAACTCATAAGGCTTAAGTGCGATCGCTCGCTGATAATCTGCTATGGCAGAGAGATAATCTTGTTGTCTGTAGTTTGCCAACCCCCGATTGAGATAAGCCTCAGCGTTTTCCGGTGATAAATTTATTGCTTGAGTACAATCTACGATCGCTTGATGGTATTCTTGTAGCTGGAGATAAGCAAGACAGCGATCGCTGTAAGCTTCGCCAAAATTGCTTTGTAGTTGAATTGCCTGATTTAAATCCGCGATCGCTTCTAGATAATGACTCTGCCGCATTTTATCTACACCCAAGTGCAAAAATTGACTGGCTGTAGTTTGGGAGTTAGATACAGGTGAAGCGTGCGCCGCATGAGTCCAAAAAGTAAAGGTAAAAATTGCGATCGCACTGATAAGTAATCGCCAAAAATAAGCCATAAGCAATATATTTGAGCAAATAATCACTAATTTGTAATTCGTAATTAAATCAGTATCCGTCCAGTCAATTAAAGATAAGCATGGTGCTTAGATCTGGAAATTTCATAGCAGCACTGAGTTTAAATATGAATTACGAATTACAGCATTTTTTAGGTAAATGAAGTACACGAGTAGGGAACATTTTTGTGCCCTTAGATAATCTGTACCTCACCCAGTTACAATCTGCTGTATCAATTACTAATTATTTTGACAATTTCGGCATTGCTACAATTAAGCGGGACAAAAAGCCCCGCTAATGAATCATTTTTACCGCTAGAGTTGAGTTAATTACCAGCCTTTATCCGCTTGTTCAAGTACGTAAGCAGCTACATCTTCAATTTGGTCAGGCTTTAACCGTCCTTTAAAAGCAGGCATAGCATTTTTACCATTTGTCACTTGCGCGATAATGGCTTCAGCAGAGTACATACCGTATTTTTCTAATGCATCTTTTTTCAAGGTTTTATTGGCTTGAACCAAATTTTTTCCACCTGCATGACAAGAAGCACAATTAGCACTAAATACTTTGGCTCCACTGGCACTATCTGCTAAAGCTGGCTTACTGAAGGCAAAAGTGAAGATGGCTATGCCTAACAGTATTATTGAAAAAAACCTTTTCATTTCGTGTTTCCTCTACAACCAAGGCGTATTCGGCGCTATATCCTTCATATTTTCAGATGAGTGGTAGCTGTCGTCAATAGACAGGCTGTCAAACTTCGTTGAAACTATTCACCAGCCTGGTTTTCCAGACTTTTTTTCCAGATAAATGCTGATACAAATTCACCCCAAAATAATGAAGAATTGTTAATTTTATCTTCATGATTTTGACTTTATGAGATATTGTATATTGCCGCTAATTCTGCCATTGATTCTTCAGTAACGCGACAAATTCGCCACTCATCTAAAATAGAAGCTCCCAGACTGCGGTAGAATTTTTGTGCAGGTTCATTCCAATCTAAAACACTCCACTCTAACCGCCCACAATTCCGCTCTATAGCTATCTGGGCTAACTTAGATAAAAGTGCTTTACCTATCCCTTGACGGCGATATTCAGGTAAAACAAACAAGTCTTCTAAATAAATACCAGGCTTGGTCAAGAACGTTGAATAATTGTGAAAAAATAGGGCAAAACCTACAGCTTGCCCTGCATATTCTGCTAAAATTGCCTCCACAAATTTGGGAGAGCCAAAGAGATGCTCTTTTAAAGACATTGCATTGCCACTGACAGCATGAGAAAGTTTCTCATACTCTGCAAGCTGCTGAATTAATTCAAACAATATAGTGCAATCAGCAGGTTCGGCAAAACGCAAAGTTAAATTGCTACCAGAAGTCATTAGTCTATAGTCTATAGAGATAGTCCATAGTCTATAGCTAATTGGTAATGGGTAATGGGTAATTGGTAATTGGTAATTGGTAATTGGTAATTGGACAAGAGAAGGGTAAAAATAACTTTTGACCTTTGACCTTTGACCTTTGACTCTTGACCTTTGACCTTTGACCTCCCTTAGATCAACCACCCTTTCAAGCGTTTTGCTATATGTGGCCGCCGCAATTTTCGCATAGCTTTACTTTGAATTTGTCGCACTCGTTCGCGGGAGAGATTGAACATATTGCCGACTTCTTCTAAAGTACAGGGTTCGCTGGTTGTTAATCCATAACGTAGAGAAATTACGTCTTTTTCTCTGGGCGTTAAAACATCACCCAAAACTTCCCAAATCTCCTGACGCATCATGTTCTCGTTCATTTTGGCTTCTGGAGATTGATTATCTTCATCTTCCAGTAAATCCATGAGTTCCGTGTCTTCTTCTTTACCAACACGGTGATTGAGAGAAAGTGCTTGTCGCCGGAGTTGTTGCAGTTGGCGTAGTTGATGCACAGTCATTTCCAAAGCTTCTGCCATTTCCGCTTCGGAAGGATTGCGAGAAAATTTTTGCTTGAGTTCGCGTTGTGCTTTTTTAAGTTTGTTAAGTTTTTCAACTATATGGATTGGTAAGCGGATTGTGCGCGCATCATTAGCGATCGCACGTGTAATCGCTTGTCTAATCCACCAATAGGCGTATGTGGAAAACTTATATCCTTTATCTGGATCAAATTTTTCTGTAGCGCGATTTAAACCCATTGCGCCTTCTTGGATCAAATCTAGAAAAGGCACTCCGCGATTGAGATATCGTTTAGCAATTGAGACTACTAACCGCAGGTTTGAGCGAATCATCTTGCGTTTCGCTACTCTACCTTGATACAAGCGACTTTCTAGCTGTTTTTCTGTCATATCAAACTCGGCAGCTATTTGTCCTTTACTCGGTTGTTCTCCTAAGCTGGAGTATAAGGACTCTTGTATTTCCCGGAATTCATCTAAAAACCTGACTCTTCGGGCTAATTCTACTTCTTCTTCGGCTTTAAGTAGAGGATAGCGCGCCATTTCTTTAAAAAACGCGCCTACAGCATCATCATGCTCGGTTTTATTGTATCCCGAAGGTCTGGCTGCCGCCATCGCATCGCCATCGCGTTCCCCTGAGTCCAGAGTTTCTGGAATTGGGGAATCTTCTTCTGCCACTGCTTCTAAAATTTCAAATGATGGTTCTTCATTTTCAGCAGCATTCTCCAGTAGTTCCATTGTTCCCAATTGAGCAATATTCATAACTTTCCTTTAGGGATTGTTGCTTTGTTTGGTACATATTTCAGTGACAGCTGCTTGCTTGAGGCTTGGTAGTTTCCCTAAGGGACAAAAGCACACGTCCGGTAGCAAAACGCAAGTTTATGCTAATTTCTCATTAGAAGTTAGAATCATTGTCTAGCTGTCATTCTTTAGTTCCTGCTAGATAGATATCATCACAAATACTGGCTTATGCACCCACCAACTTTTTCCTCAGCTCCCCCAACCATATATTCCTCATTTTTTTCTTGATCACTAAATATGTCAAATGCCCTCAAACTTTCTCAACCTAAACTCATATAAAATTTTCAGTTTGACAAACCCAAATCTTAAATTTTTATGTAATTTTACAAATTTTTTTATAAGGTTGGAAGTCATTTAAGAACTAAAAATCTTACTGCTGAGTTTTGGTTTATTGAACAAATTTCGTGGGCACTGAAAAATGATCAATTTAAAATGCGGAAATATTGTGCTTGTTTGTATAAAAGCATCTCACAAAGAGAAACTAGTGAATATCTATCAATAGGGGGAAAATTATATACCCTATTTAGTAGATATAACTACTGTTTAGAAGATAGTAGATAGAATGCTTTTTTTATGTGTAGGGGGTAGCGAATATTTATGGCATCTATAGTTGAGTTGAAATAAATGTGTGGATTACATAAGAGGAAACTTATCAAGTATTATGAGGGATAAAAGTATTGCGAAATACAGTTTATGCCTTCATAAGCAAAAAGTTAGATTTTCCGGTAGAAGGTAACTTTTGCAAGGCTAGATTAAAGGAATAAAAAAATCTATCTATTAAAACAGAACATATGTATATTGATGGCGTAAATTTATCCCATTTGGTAGTTAATGAGCCGGGAGAATCCTATCAGTCAAAAACAAATGTGAACCGCTGGGTTGAAGTATTGGTGGACTGTCCAGGAAACTTGGGGCTATTTACATACCATTTGCCCGAACAGTTAGAAATCAAACCAGGTGATATTTTAACTGTACCGTTCGGCACACAACAAATGGGAGGAATTGCCATCCGTTTATTGGCACAGCCAAATATTGATATACCACTAGAGACAATCCGGGATGTAGAAGATGTAGTGAGTGTAGGGTTTTTTCCAAGTGGTTACTGGGAATTATTAAATAGAGTAGCAACATATTATTATACACCCCTAATTCAAGCGATCAGGGTGGCTTTACCACCAGGTTTATTGGGACGATCGCAACGTCGGATTCGCTTGACTTCTTTAGGAAAGCAAAGCGAAAAAACAGCAGATAAGAGTAATTATGTACTGACTCCTACCATTTCTTCTGTTGCGCCGTTCCTCAGCTCATGTGCACAGCAAATTTTACAACTTTTACAATCACAACCCGCAGGAGACTACAGTTTTGCTTACCTGCAACAAAAAGTTAAATCTGCGTATCGGGGAGTGCGGGAGTTAAAAAGATTTGGGTTAGTAGAAAGTTACTTAGAACCCCCAAGATTAACGCGACCAAAATTACAGAAAGCTGTGACACTAATTGGCACCATAGACACAGATTTAACCACTCGCCAACGAGAAATTGTAGAAGTCTTACGAAGACGTGGTGGGGAATTGTGGCAAAGTGAATTATTGCAAATTTGTCATAGTAGTGCCTCTATCTTGAAGACGTTGGCAAATAAAGACTACATTATTATTGAGGAAAGGGAAGTACTACGCACAGAACAAGGGCCAGAAGTTACAGGCGATCGCCCTAAATCTTTAACTGCCGATCAATCTCATGCTTTAGCCAGAATCCAAGCACTAGATGGATATGCTCAAGTTTTGTTGCATGGGGTAACAGGTTCCGGCAAAACCGAAGTTTACTTGCAAGCGATCGCACCTTTATTACACCAAGGTAAATCTGCCTTAGTTTTAGTCCCAGAAATTGGACTCACACCCCAGCTAACCGATCGCTTCCGTGCCCGCTTTGGTAACAAAGTTAGCGTTTATCACAGTGCCCTATCGGATGGGGAACGCTACGATACTTGGCGGCAAATGCTCACAGGTGAACCCCAAGTAGTAATTGGCACACGCAGCGCTATTTTTGCGCCATTACCCAACTTGGGTTTAATTATCTTAGATGAAGAACACGACAGCAGCTTTAAGCAAGATTCCCCCATCCCTACCTACCATGCTCGCACCGTTGCTCAATGGCGTGCTGAAATCGAAAATTGTCCCTTAATATTAGGTTCTGCGACACCTTCATTGGAAAGTTTGGTGAGTGTAACGAAGCAATTTCCCCCTTGTCCCCCTCATCCCTCCTACTACCTCTCCCTGCCAGAACGCGTCAACTCTCGCCCTCTGCCGCCGATAGAAATAGTAGATATGCGGCAAGAGTTACAGGCGGGAAATCGTTCTATATTTAGTAGATCGCTACAAGCAGCTTTGCAGCAGTTGCAAGAAAAACAACAACAGGGAATATTATTTATCCATCGCCGGGGACACAGTACCTTTGTCTGTTGTCGTAGTTGTGGCTATGTCTTGGAATGTCCGCATTGTGATGTATCCCTAGCCTATCACCACACCGAAGACGGCGCGCCGCAACTTTTGCGCTGCCATTACTGTAATTATGCGCGATCGCATCCGCAATTCTGCCCCGACTGCGCTTCCCCTTACCTAAAATTTTTCGGTAGCGGTACTCAGCGCGTCGCCCAAGAATTATCACGCCAATTTCCCGAACTGAATTACATTCGTTTTGATAGCGACACCACCCGCAATAAAGGCGCACACCGCACCCTCCTCACCAAGTTTGCGAATGGAGAAGCAAATCTATTAGTAGGGACACAAATGCTTACCAAAGGTTTGGATTTACCACAGGTGACATTGGTGGGTGTTGTCGCCGCTGACGGATTGCTACATCTCTCAGATTATCGTGCCAGTGAAAGAGCATTTCAAACTTTAACCCAAGTCGCAGGGCGTGCTGGTAGAGGTGATGATCCTGGTAAAGTGATTATCCAAACTTACAACACAGAACATGAAGTAATTGAGGCAGTCAAACATCACAATTATCAATCTTTTTCTGCTGCCGAACTAGAACAAAGACAAGCACTCAATTATCCTCCCTACGGACGGTTAATTTTGTTGCGCTTAAGCAGTTTAGATCCGATCCAAGTCCAAAATACGGCTCAGATGATCGCTACAGCATTAGGTACAGAAGATGGATTTGAGATTTTAGGGCCAGCACCAGCTAGCATTTTACGTGTAGCTAATCGTTATCGCTGGCAAATCCTGATTAAATTTGCGCTTGATGATTTACCTAACTTACCAGACTGGGAACAAGTGCGATCGCTTTGCCCTGCGTCTGTGAGCTTAACTATAGATGTAGACCCTTTAAATATTATGTAATGCTTAAAAAATTTAACTTTTGAGAGTTTCTTGAGTGAACTAGGAGCTTCTGTAATCAATGGGGAGTAACTGAACTCAGACTTTCATAATTACGAATTACGTAGCTAGCTTCTCGCCGGAGGCGAGTATTACAAATTATACCATTTCTCTAAATCCTTGCTACAGATAATTCTCCCCCTGCTCCCTGCCCTCTGCCCCCCTGCTGTCCATATGTAGCTTTATTTTGAAGAATTGGTATTACGAATTGGTATTATTCTTGCTCCCAATTAGAGAACAGGGAATCTTGTTTTCCGTTTTTTTTCGTTGAAGATCTAAAAAAGTTTGATCTTCATTTTTTTTGCCAAAACCTACGCTGGTATTTAAAATATCCATTTAACACAGTTTAAATATGCGTATATTAAGTATATTTTGCTAGTTAAATTTATAAATTATTAGTTTGAGATGAGCAAATATGATTTATATAAAAGCTTTTGATTTATATATCAAAACTTTAAAATATTTATCAGTATAAATGCTGTGTTTTTTGTGCGTTTTGCTTTTATTTGCTCATCCGGATTTATAGCTTGGCTATTGAAGAAGTAATTAGTAACACTTAGAGACATCCTTCAAAATACTGAGTCAAAGGATGAGTATTTTTGAATGAGCCTCTGCCAAATACAGTAAATAACTGAACTTTTATAAAAACTCGCATAATAGCCAAGGGTGTAATGATCAAAACAATGAATTTAATTAATGACCTCACTTTAATCGAGCAATATATTCAAGGTAAAACTAGACTGGGATTTAGTCAAAATTTCTGGATAGAATCAGTAGGAGAAACCATTCAATTATTGAGTAAAAATGGTTTCTTCTTAGCAACTACAAATTTAGCCGATAAAATTAAACTTTTTCATGTACGGCAAGAATCGCATCATTGGGAATTTCTCAATAAAGTATTGCTAGAAAATAATTTCATGCCAACAATTAAAAGTGGTAATGGGTTGATGCAGTATGAATATTATCCTCTGCCCAAATGCTACAAGATGAATTATAGCGAAGCTTTAGATTTATGGAAGTTGTGGCGTTCGCACACAAATCTGAAAGGGAACAATTCTGCACCATTAAATTTACTTGTTTTGAATAATAATGATTGGCATAAAATTCAAGACATAGCATTTAGCAGAGAAAGTGTATTTATCAAAACTCCTAGTGATGAGATTGTGGTTGACAACTGCGATCGCTTGCTCTGGCTCGTTTATACAGAAGAACAATCAGAACCCGCAACTGTCATTCAGGCAAAGACAGTTAAAAAAGAAGATAATTCTTCAGAAATTACAAAAATTACTGATAATGAACTTTTGTTTGCACCACAAAATTATTTCCCAGCTACAGAAAATAATCCATTCATCACATCAGTTGTATCATCGCCTGAAATCACAAGCAATAATATTGTCAACCTTCATCAAGGCAAACTTTATATCCAAACATCTGAAGGTGAAATTGTTGTTGAAGGTGCTAACCTCAAATTCTGGTTTATTCAACCTGGGAGTCAAAATCTCGTTCCCCAATCTGTAGTAATGAAGTAAATCATCAGTAGTATATAGTCATCCTATTGGATTAACTTATACTATTTTTGATTTAAGATTTTGCGTAAATTCGAGACATCAAGAAAGACTATTACACCATAGTGTAAATAAACCACAAATTCCAAATTGCTACAAAGCGTGCCTTGTAAGCTTTTTGACTTTTGACTTCACAACAGTACTAGGTACTCTTCCACCTTTATTGTTGCAAGTATTTAAGATAATGCACAAGCGCCTCTGCTGTTGGTACATTAGTTGCCAGTAAAACTTTGTTAATATTGCAGCTTCTCAATAGTGCTTCTTCATTTGCTTGACTAGTCTGAGGTATGAGAAAATCTCTCAAGAAAATAACTGCTGAAATATCTCCTGAGTTAACTAATGCATTAATTGTTTGATATCCTCCAGATGTCGCTGCTGGGACTTGCTGACTGATAGTGATACCTGCATGTTGATGCAATACTTCGCTAATAGATGGCCAAGCAATAGTAAGATTATGTGCGAAAAACTCTTGATGCTGATTAACAAAGTCAGCTAATTCTAATTTTTGGCTTTCATGAGCTAAGAGGACTATATTTTTTTGAGCAATTATTTGCTGAGGCTTATTGGCAGATACTTCCTCAGCAATTTCAGTAAATTCTTCTTCCGCATCATAAATCTCTGCAAAAAGTTGACTAATTGACGCAGATGTTATCAGAGTTAATTCAGGAATAACATCAGCTTCTGTTTCTTCAGTTACTAGAGGAGATAGAGCATCCAAGTCGCTCATTCCGCTGGTTTCTACAGGTGCTTCGATAGGAACATTAAGTTCTCTGAATACTGGTGGCTCATTAGTCGTGATATCAGCAGCTTGGTTACTAACCGCTTCTGGGACTTTGCAAAATAGCTCAGATGACTCAATCAGAGTTTCGTCTGAGAATGTAGCTTCTTCATGGCTAAACTCTGGGGTAAAGCTATCCACAAATTTTGGAGCTTCTACACCACCAATATCTACTTTAAACTCATCGTCAATGACTTCATTACTGATATGGGGCGGAACCTCAATCACTATATCTTGTGATTGATTGGCTACATTACGCGGTTGTACAATTGTGAACTCCGGCGGAATTTCTGCATCCCAATCTATATCTTGATCAGTTATCTCTGCGGGAATTTCAGTCACCATTTCTGATGGTTGTCTGAATGTTTCACGTGGTTGTATGTTAGTAAATTCTTGCAGAATTGGTATTTCTAAATCGAAAAAATCATTATTATCATCTGGAGCAAATTCATTCACCGTTTTTGTTGGTTCTCTGAATGTTTCACGTGGCTGTACAATCGTGAATTCTGGCAGAATTTCTGCATCCCAATCTATATCTTGATCAGTTATCTCTGCGGGAATTTCGCTCGCAGCTTCTGGTATTGAGCAATTTAAATCCTGTGGCTGCACAAAGGTAGCTTCTTCTAGAACTGGTGTATCCACATCAACACCTAAACCATTAACCTCTGCAGAAACTTCACTCACCACCTCTTCTTCTGGAAAAATTAAATCCTGTGGCTGTACAACGGTGATTTCTTCTAGAACTGGTTTAGCTGCATCAACATTTAAATCGCTAACAGATACGGGCATTTCATTTGCTGCTGGCTGAATCTCAATGACGTATTTTCGTACATTGATTGCTGCTTCTATTTCTGAAGTTTCTATTTCGTTTTTAGCTTGACTAAATGCTTCAGCTGATTCGGAACTTACTTGGTGTGAAACTTTGCTATTTACTTTTGTTGCTGGATTGGCAATATTAATATTTTGGATATTTTCATTTACTCGCCAACCAGCAAACAGCGTTGGATCGATAGTCTTAAATACCGTGACTGGCAATTGTTCAGACACAGGAATAATATCTTCCACTGTCATCACGTAATCACCAATGCGGATAATGTCTTTATCTTTCAACTGAATTGGTACATTTTTTTGAGCCAGTTTGCCGTTAATTACTGAGCCATTTCTACTCCCAAGGTCGCAGAAGTAGTAATTGCCATTGTGAGCAAAAAACTTACCATGTACCCTACTAACATCAGGGCTGTCTAAGACTAAATAAGAATCAGGAGAACGACCGATCATGCATTCCCCTGTCGGTGCAGTTGCTAATGCTAAATCAAGTTCGTTAACTTCATCTAGTGTTGGTGAATAGTTAACTTTTACTTTCATATTAATTTTTTGTTAGTTGTATTAATTTCTGCTACCCAATGCTGAGGGCTTAATGCTCTAAATTTAAAATAACATCTTGTGAGCAATGGACATGGTAACGAGAAACGCTACCTGCCCATAGAGATTTATTGCTTATGGGGGATGGGATATAGGGTATTGATGATTAGTTATTCTGCTTAGTTCCCTTGATTACCCTTGTCTTCTTATCCCCTTGTTACTGTATAGTTCAGTGCTGAGTGCTGTAAAGCCCTGCGGGCATGGCTGCGCTTAGAGCGGTAGCGGGGCGTTTAACCCGTGCTGAGTGGTGAGGGCTGAGTAAAAAAAGTAAAATTATCAGGACTTAGGCATACGAATGTATTTTGCCCCAACACCCGGTTTAACTGACTAATCTGTTTGTGAATAACAAGATAGTTTCCCAAGCTGAAAAGATTTGCTCAGTTTGCTTCTTGTCCCCCTTCCCCAGTACCCAACCCCCAACCCCTATTTCCCAGACAGACAATCGTCACCACAGGAAACGATTACTGGTTGCTGATACAGGGGCACCGTAAATGTTACTGTTGAACCCAGCCCTTCACCTAGACTGTAAAAATTAACCTCACCACCCATTGCTTCTACTAGCTTTTGGGATATTGCCAGCCCTAAACCAGTTCCCCCATACTGACGGGTGCGGGAACCATCAACTTGAGAAAATAATTGAAATAGTTTATCTTGTTTATCTAAAGAAACACCAATACCTGTATCTGCTACGCGCACTCTCACCATGCCTGGATATTGCTGTTCTTGAAATTTTGCCTTTTTAATCACGATGTCGGCACTAATAGTAATACCGCCTTCTTGAGTAAATTTAATGGCATTGCCTACCAAATTAAGCATTACTTGTAGCAGTCGTTGGTAGTTGCCTTGAACAATGATTTCATCGGAAGTATAAGGCATTTGCATCTGGAAGCTGAGATTTCTCATCTCGGCTTGGGGACGCATGAAATTTTCCACATCGTTAAATAACTCAGCCAATTGCACTGGCGTACAATCAAGCTCCATTTTGCCTGCTTCGATTTTGGCAATGTCCAAAATATCGTTGATGATATTTAGCAGGTGGATCGATAATTCGTGAGCTTCTGATAAAAACTGATTTTGTTCTTCTGGATCGTCTGCCATCCCCTCCAAAATCAGCTTTAAAAATCCGATCATCCCATTCAGGGGGGTACGAATTTCATGGGATACGTTAGCCAGAAACTCGCTTTTGAGACGGGAGGCATCTTCAGCCTTTTGACGAGCTACTTCCAGTTCTTTATACAAAGTAGCATGAGCGATCGCTGTCCCCAACTGATCCGCTACCTCTTTTGCTAGATCTATTTCTGCATCTGTCAGTGGGTAGCATTGATCTCGTAAATTCAACGCCACCAATCCATTTGCTTGGTCTTGATAGGACGTAGCCACCACTAAAATTTTCTGGTGTGAACATAGACTATACCCTGGTGCTTCCATGACTATCGGTTCGAGGGTAGCTAAAGCCTGAGCAAAAGCAGGCTCAGAAACTAAATCTATGTCTACACCCAGCAGGGATTTGCACTCTGGCTGGTGATACTCTGCTATCACTCGTACTTTTGAGCTAGAAGGCTGGTAAGGACAAATAATACAGCGCTCTAGCCGCAGCACTTTTCCCAAACTATCAACTGTTTGTTGCCAAATAATGTCTATATCTAGGTTGCGGCGAATATTTTTGGTAATTCGAGTCACCAGTTTTTGGTGTTGCTGTGAGCGTACAGCCAACTCTATTTGTGTAGGTCTTTTGCTGATGACATCTACTTTGGTTAAGTTGACTTTAGCTTGCAGTAAGCGTCCCATGACCAAAACTGTGGTAGCCGCTTTACCCAATTGCGGCATAATCGGAGTGATTACCAACTCCAACTCAAATAACTCCTGCCCGTAACTAAACCAGCATTGCAATTTTTCCGGCACCAAATTTGTCAAAATCCGGTGTAACCGTTCCAAATAAGCAACCTTATCCACAGGGATTAAAGCCGCTTCCTCATTAAACTCATCAACTATCTGCTCAGTATTTAACCCTAAGATCTCACTGTGCTGCCAATAAAAAGTCAGGTAACGTCCTGACCCATCTTGTGTATATACCAACTCGGCTCCAAGAGTTGGTAACATATAGTCTGTCTGATGATTAAGAGAGTTTCGATTCTGGGAGAATAAGTTGGGCAATTGCGAATGGGCAGTAATAGTCATTATCGAGTTGGATATACGAGTAGCAGCCGACAACATTATTACTAAAGCTGCTTAAAGTGTGGCATAAATTATTACAGCTTTTGAGCCTTTGGTTGAGTGTTTTGGATATTTTTTCAGCCAAAGTGGCAAAGTTTACATTTTTTTGATTTTCTATTTACAGTTAATTTATAAATTCAATCGTTCCATTCTCCTCGCGGTGGAATTGGGGCACGTACAGGGGTACGTGTCAGTTCATCGTCTCTGGGAACATCACCCCGCAACCATTGCCGGATTGCCACTTCAATTACTTTGCTAGGGTCATTGGTTAAATGCTGAATTTGCTCTACTAACTCGGAGTCTAGACGAACAGCAATTTCTACCTTCTCGGCTTGTCTGTGGTCTGCATCCGTAGCTTTCTCTTTCATATTCATAGGTTTTTATACTCAGAAATTGTTGTGTCAAAAGCTTTTTAAAGCAGTACTATTATGAATTTCGGATTAGTTTACTGACAAATGAAAAAAATTATAGTTACATAGTTCCCCGAAATTGTACCAAAGTAACAGCTGCTGCTTGCAAGTGGCAATTTTCATAGAAGATACCAAACAGTAGCTCTATAGAAGTTGTGTCAGTAAACCAATTATTTAGGGGCAATTACAGCTGGAATTACCACGCTCTCTATACTATGTACTTATACCTCTTTATTGTACGCTTCTGGTTGATCAATACCATCAGCTAGCGAGAAATTGGGGATTGGGGATTGGGTAATGGGTAATGGGTACAAATAACTTTTGACCCTTGACCTTTGACCTTTGACTCTTGACAAATGACAATTAACAAAGATTTCTCTGGTTGGCGATCGCTCTTGCTCGCGATCAGCAGCGTCGTTGCCTAAGAAAGCATTAAAATACATTAAGTAATTTGCTCTGTTAACCTTGGTTGCTTTTTCAGCAAAAATAGTATATGACTGACGTTCCCGCAGTTCGCATTCGCAATTTTTGTATTATTGCTCACATCGACCACGGGAAATCCACCCTTGCCGATCGCTTACTCCAAGCCACTGGGACTGTTGAAGATCGGCAGATGAAGGAACAGTTTCTCGACAACATGGATCTGGAAAGGGAGCGCGGCATTACAATTAAGCTGCAAGCTGCCCGGATGAATTACACTGCTAAAGATGGTCAGCAGTATGTGCTGAACTTAATTGATACGCCTGGGCACGTGGATTTCTCTTATGAGGTGTCGCGCTCTCTGGCTGCTTGTGAAGGGGCGCTGTTAGTGGTGGATGCTTCCCAAGGCGTAGAAGCTCAAACTTTGGCTAATGTGTATTTGGCTCTGGAACATAACCTGGAAATTATCCCGGTTTTAAATAAAATCGACTTACCAGGAGCAGAACCAGATCGAGTCATCGGCGAAATTGAAGAAATTATCGGTTTAGATTGCAGTGGTGCAATTTTAGCCTCAGCTAAAGAAGGTCTTGGTATTGATGAGATATTAGAAGCAATTGTAGAACGGGTACCGTCAGCCCCTAATGCAGTAGATCACCGCTTGCGGGCTTTAATTTTTGATAGCTACTACGACAGTTACCGGGGAGTAATTGTTTACTTCCGGGTGATGGATGGTAGCCTGAAAAAAGGCGATCGCGTTTATTTAATGGCATCGGAAAAAGAATATGAAATTGATGAGTTAGGCGTTCTCTCTCCTACTCAAAAGCAAGTTGACGAACTACACGCTGGGGAAGTAGGTTATTTGGCAGCCTCAATTAGAGCTGTAGCCGATGCGCGGGTGGGAGATACAATTACTCTTGCTAACGCCAAAGCAAGAGAAGCTTTACCTGGTTACACAGAAGCGAAGCCAATGGTATTTTGTGGGATGTTCCCCATTGATGCTGACCAATTTGAAGACTTGCGAGAAGCCCTAGAAAAGCTCAGACTCAATGATGCTGCGCTACACTATGAACCAGAAACTTCTAGCGCGATGGGCTTTGGTTTCCGTTGTGGGTTCTTGGGTTTGTTGCACATGGAGATTGTCCAAGAACGCTTAGAAAGGGAATACAATTTAGATTTAATTATTACAGCGCCTTCAGTTGTTTATAAGGTGACAACTATCAAGGGTGAGGAAGTGTATATAGATAATCCTAGCCACTTACCCTCTCCCAACGAGCGCGAAAAAATTGAGGAGCCTTACGTTAAGGTAGAAATGATTACGCCTGAAACTTACGTCGGCACGTTGATGGAATTGTCCCAAAACCGCCGGGGTATTTTCAAGGATATGAAATATCTTACCCAAGGGCGAACAACGTTGACATACGAGCTGCCTTTGGCAGAAGTTGTCACTGACTTTTTTGACCAAATGAAATCGCGATCGCGTGGTTATGCCAGCATGGAATATCACCTGATTGGTTACCGCGAAAACCCATTGGTGAAGCTGGATATTATGATTAATGGCGATCCGGTAGATTCCTTGGCAATGATTGTCCACCGAGATAAAGCTTACAACGTTGGTCGTTCAATGGCAGAGAAACTCAAAGAACTTATTCCTCGCCATCAATTTAAAGTACCAATTCAAGCAAGTATTGGTAGTAAAGTCATCGCCAGTGAACACATCCCCGCCTTGCGTAAAGACGTACTAGCCAAGTGCTACGGTGGTGACATCAGCCGGAAGAAGAAACTTTTGCAAAAGCAAGCAAAAGGTAAAAAGCGGATGAAATCCGTAGGTACGGTAGATGTTCCCCAGGAAGCATTTATGGCAGTTTTGCGCTTAGATCAAAGTTAATTGGGGCATTGGGTATTGGGTATTTGTAATAAGTTCTTTCTCCTTTATCCCCATTACCCATTACTCGTTACCCATTCCCCTAACCAAATAAAAACTCTTAACAGAAACGCTACATAAAAGCTGTGTTTCTGTTAATTTTTATAAAAAATCTCAATATTTGGCTAATACATTCGTGCAGTTTTAGATGTATGGGCATTTAAACTGATGTTGCTGTATTATATCAATTTGTTAAATGCCTATTTTCCTAAATATGAAAACTTAAATTTACCAATTTTGATATTTGCAGGTATTTTAATCAAAAAAAATGTTAAGATTTTTGACAATTTTAGTATATATACTCACCACAATTGTCAAACTTGTACCTTTAGATAAATTATAGTTTTTAGCTATTTAGCAATTTGTAAAGCGTCGGGGAGTTCAGTTAATGAAGATATTGGTTTTAAGTTGGGAGTTTCCACCCAGAATTGTGGGTGGAATAGCTCGTCATGTGGCGGAGTTATATCCGGAATTGGTGAAGCTAGGACATGAAATCCACTTGATTACTGTGGAACATGGTCACGCATCAATGTATGAATTAGTAGAAGGAGTCCATGTACATCGAGTCCCGGTAGCAGCTAGTAAAGACTTTTTTCACTGGATAGTAAACTTGAATGACAGCATGGGGCATCATGGCGGTAAGCTGATACTGGAAGAAGGCCCCTTTGATTTAATTCATGCTCATGATTGGTTAGTTGGAGATGCCGCGATCGCTCTCAAGAGTAACTTTAAAGTACCTCTAATTGCGACAATTCATGCGACTGAATACGGACGCTACAACGGTATCCATACAGATATCCAAAGCTATATCAGCGGTAAAGAGAACTTGCTAGCTTTTAATGCTTGGCGAGTTATCGTGTGTAGTGAATATATGCGCCGGGAAGTAGAACGCGCATTACACAGCCCTTGGAACAAAATTGATGTCATATTTAACGGTATTCGGCCAGAAAAGAAACAGCACCATGAAGATTTTCATGCTTCAGCTTTTCGCCACCAATTTGCTGAAGATTATGAAAAAATTGTTTATTATGTTGGGCGCATGACCTACGAGAAGGGTGTGCCTTTATTACTCAATGCTGCACCCAAGGTACTTGGGGAAATGGATGGTAATGTTAAATTTGTGATTGTTGGTGGTGGTAATACCGACCATCTCAAGCGTCAAGCTTGGGATTTGGGAATTTGGCATAAATGCTATTTTACTGGTTTTCTTTCTGATGAATACTTAGATAAATTTCAGACTGTAGCTGACTGTGCAGTTTTCCCCAGTCTTTATGAACCATTTGGTATTGTTGCTTTAGAAAGCTTTGCTTCTCGCGTTCCCGTAGTCGTATCTGACACTGGTGGTTTTCCCGAAGTAGTGCAACACACCAAAACAGGCATTGTTACCTGGGTGAACAGTCCTGATTCTATTGCATGGGGTATTTTAGAGGTGTTGAAAAATCCTGGTTATCGGCAATGGCTGACTGATAATGCTTATGAGGATTTAGAACGACGCTTCAGATGGACAAAACTAGCCCAGCAGACAGCAGATGTTTACAAGCGAGTAGTGCAAGAGCGATCGCAAATAGATTGGTTTTAAATTGTACAAGCAGCTTAAAATCAAGCAGAGAATAAAATATTACTCTGGATTTTTGACGTTAAAAAACAGTACAAGCCTTGTACGCTGGGAATTATACCCCTTCTGGTGAGAGAGTTAGCAATAATTGCAGTTTGCACCAGAAGGTTAGCATGACCAAGGCCTTTCCAAATATAGCAAAGTGGTTAAAGAACGTAGGAACCATGTTGCTGGAGATGGGGACCTCCTTCATAACCCATATTACAGCAAACTTGAGACGCTACTTTCAGGATATTACCGAGGATATCGATTCTCCTTTATCGCCCTTACCGCCCTTACCGTCCTTACCATCCTTAGCTGGCCCTGTTCTTAGCTTGGGTGGTGGTGGCCCTGATGTAGAGAACGCTATCCAGTGGATGATCAACGAGGTGAGGGGTGGTACTAACTTCTCTACCAAAGTTAATGTTGTAGTCCTCCGCACCTATGGTAATCACGATTACAATCGGGTAATTCATGGGATGAAAGGCGTGAATTCCGTGGAGACGCTGATTATTAGTAATCGCCACGATGCAAACAAAGCCGAAATAGTTGATAAAGTCCGCAGATCTGATGTAATTTTCGTTGCTGGCGGCGACCAATGTCAATACATCCGCAACTGGAAAAACACTAAGCTAGAGGCTGCGGTTCACTCAGTTTATGCCAGAGGTGGTGGAATTGGGGGCACTAGTGCAGGTGCAATGATCCAAAGTGAATTCGTATACGATGCTTGCGCCTCTTCTGAAGAAGGCATTGAAACTAGAGATGCGCTGGAAGATCCCTATAAGGATATTACCTTCACTTACAACTTTTTTAAATGGAAGCATTTGGTAGGAACAATTGTCGATACCCATTTTGACAGGCGCAAAAGAATGGGGCGAATTATGACTTTTATTGCGCGTCAAATTCAGGATGGCAAATCTCAAAGTGCTTTAGGGATAGCTATTAGCGAAGAGACATCGGTTGTGATCGATAAATACGGTATGGCGAAGGTAATAGGGAGAGGCGCAGCATACTTTGTACTTGGAGATCATCCGCCAGAGGTATGCAAACCCCGCACTCCTTTGACATTTTCCGACTACAAAATTTGGCGTGTTCCCCGTGGCGAGACTTTCAATCTGAATAAAATTCCCACACGGGGTTATTATTTCAGGAGTGTGAAGCGAGGAAAATTTAGTTCAGATCCGTATTGAAATGGGGCATTGGGTAATTTGTCCTCCTTGTCCCCCTCATCTCCCTCAAACCAGAGTAGCTTGTTTGCGTAAACTTTGAATTGTTGCGATCGCGTGTTTTGCTATAATATCAATCTCCTCTGGGGTATTGAAGCGTCCAATGCCAAAGCGCACTGATGCATAGGCTAGCTGTTGCGGGTGTCCCAATGCAGTCAGAACATGGGAAGGGGCTGTATTTGCTGAGGTACAAGCAGAACCGGAAGAAACCGCCATTACTGGTTGTAATCCTAAGCCAAGTGCAGCCCCATCTACTCCTTCAACACTAATATTCAAGTTTCCCGCTAGCCGTTGGGTAGGATGTCCGTTGAGATGAACTCTTTCTATTAGTGAAAGCTGTTCCCACAGTTTTTGTCTAAGTTCTGTGAGGCGTTGGTTTTCTGTCGCCTGTTCTGCTAAAGCAATTTCCACAGCTTTGCCAAATCCGACGATTTGCGGTGTATATAAAGTACCTGAACGCATTCCCCGTTCATGTCCACCACCATGTTGCTGGGGAGCAACTTGTACTCTGGGGTTGCGTCTACGGACATATAGTGCGCCGATGCCTTTGGGTCCGTAGGCTTTATGTGCTGTGAATGACATTAAGTCAATTTTCTGTGCTTGCACATCTAAAGGAATTTTACCAATAGCTTGGGCGGCATCGGTGTGGAAAATGATATTGCGATCGCGGCAGATTTTGCCAATGGCTGACAACGGCTGTAATACGCCAATTTCGTTATTTGCAGCCATCACCGATACTAAAATTGTCTCTGGACGTAAAGCTTTTTCTAACTCAGTTAAATCAATTAATCCATCTTTTTGAACTGGCAGCACCGTAATTTCAAAACCCAGGGTTTTTAAATATGCACAGGGGTCGAGAACAGCTTTATGTTCCGTAGCAACTGTAATAATATGCTGTCCTTTTTGAAAATATGCTTCTGCTACACCTTTAATTGCTAAATTATTCGCTTCTGTTGCACCACTGGTGAAAACAATTTCTTCTGGTGTGGCGTTGATTGCGGCTGCTAAAATTTCCCGCGTTTGTTTGACAGCCGCTTCTGCTTCCCAACCGTAAACATGACTGATACTTGCTGGATTGCCAAACTTTTCTGTGAAATAGGGAAGCATTGCTGCTAACACTCGTTCATCAACGGGGGTGGTAGCATGGCAATCTAGGTAGATGGGGCGAATAGACATATTAATAATTCAAAATTCAAAATTCAAAATTCAAAATTAAAGACATTTTCCGACAGGGATTTAAAGCCAGCCTGTAGCAAAAACTGAGGCTACGTATAATGGTTGTGGTCTTAAACCCTTTAATTTACGATCAACTCAAAATTTGACTTAATTTTTTCAATACTCTTAGAACTTGATACAATTCATTTTCTCGCTTGGATAAAGTAAATTTATCAGACAAAGCATACTCAGATTGATCTTGCTTGATTAGCTTGATAAATTGGAAATCTTCTCCACTTGTTACACATCCAAATACAGGTTTGTCAGGATGAGGATTAGCCAGCATATAAGCGATCGCTTGAGGTATGGCTTCTAAAAGGGAAAAACTAGCTCTTTTAGATTCAATTACTAACAACCACAGTTGTTCTTGAATAACTAAAACATCGATGCGTCCTCTAACAATTTCTTCTTGATCCTCGATCGCAAGTTCTATAGACTCTTCTGTAACCAGTAAAAATGGCTCGCGGTAAAATCCTGCTAGATCTAATAAAGGAGATAGTACTACCATTTTGACTGCATTCTCTAAGATTGGTGGACGCTTCGCCAATCTGAGAAAATTAGTTTTAACTCTGTCTAGATATTGCTTTTCTAAATCTGTGACTTCTGGTAGATTGTCAAACCACTCTGGAAAAAAATCTTCGCTCTGGGACTGTCGTAAACCAAATCTTTCTTCTAAATAGGCAAGACCGACATTTTGAGCTTGGATGACTTGAACCATGATTGATATAATAATGATGATATTACCATTTTAAAGCTTCATAGAAAGTCATACTATTATAATTGGTGAAATATACCTATTCCTTGAGGTATTGTACCGCAATGGCATACAGTGAATTTACTCTTTCTAAAGTTAGAGAAAAATTTGACTTAATTATAGAGGAACCAGATAATTTGTTCGCCGGAGTTTCTGGTATAGAACCCAGCCAAATCTTACAAACATTTCTTAAAGAAAATTTGAATTTAGCAACAGCAATTAATACAGAAAAAGCTCGTTCCGAGTTGATTATTACTCCCATTTTACTAGAAGTGCGAAGATATTTTAACTTTCAAGTAGGTTTCTTTTCTGGGACTGAGTTTAACGTCGATAATGAATCGGGACTGAATGGTTACTGTGATTATATACTCACTGCATCTGCAGAAATATATGAAATTCGCACTCCGGTAGTAACCTTGGTAGAAGCTAAGAATGAAAACATCAAAGCTGGTTTAGGACAATGCATTGCCGAAATGGTTGCGGCTCAAATATTTAATCAGCGTCAGGGAAATAATATTAACAGAATTTATGGAGCGATAACTACTGGTACAGATTGGAAATTCTTACAGCTTACGGATAAAAATTTATCTATTGATAGAAGGGATTATTATATTGTAGAAATTAATCAAATTTTAGGTATTTTATCAGCCCCTTTTCAGGTTAACCTGACTTAGATGAATTTAATGTGAAAACTTTCTACAATCATTAATTTAAAACTTGTCCTAATTTTTTTAATATATTTAAAACAATATATAGCGCTTCCCATACTGGTGAGGTACACCAATAAAAAATTAACCGCCGATGGAAGAGGATAAACGCAGATAAACGCCGATAATTTTGTACTTCACTAGACTAGGAAACGCTATATAATTCGTTTTTGCTGCTATATAAAGTGAATCTATCCGACAATGCATACATCGGGGTATTTTTTCTGCTTAGTTTTAGAAATTGAAAATCTTCTCCATTTAGCACTAATGAATATACAGGCTCATCAGTCTTAGGTGCAGCTAGCATATAAGTAAGTGCCTGAGGAATTGCCTTAGTTAAAGAAAAAGTAGATCTTTTCGATTCAATTATCAGTAACCACAGCTTATTTTAGATAACTAGTACATCAATATTGCCTTTGATAATTTCTTTGTCTTCTGCTGGCTTATCTGTATTACCTATAATTACATCTTCACTGATTTCTATACTTTCTTCTGTAGCTATGGAAAAAGGAGAACGATAAAAACCAGCTAAATCTAGTAAGGGAGATAATACTACTAATTTTACTGCCTCTTCTAAAAGAGGAGCATTTTCCAGTAAGCTGAGATAGTTAGTTTTTACTCTATCTAAATATTGCTTTTCTAATTCAGTTGTCGCAGGTAAATCTTCACATCACTCTCGGAAAAATTGCTCATATTCAGAATTATTTAGAACAAAGTTTTCCTTTAGGTAAGAAATAGTAACATTTTACCCTTGAATAATTTGAACCATAGGTTATTGAAAAAAAATTCTAGGATGATGGACTTGAGATAGCTGCCAATTCCTGTAATTTATTTAAAACTTGTTGAGCATGAGCTTTGACTTTTACACTTGACCAAGTATAAGCAATTTTGCCATCAGGAGCGATGAGAAAAGTTGAACGAACAACACCCATATATTCTTTACCCATAAACTTCTTTAATTGCCAAATCCCATAAGTTTCGGCTAAATCATGTTCTGGGTCACTTAAGAGAGTAATTGTTAAGCTATGTTTATCAATAAACTTACAATGGGACTGACTTGAATCTGGACTCACGCCTAAAATTTTCGCTCCCATTGCGCTGAACTCTTGATTTAACTCAGTAAAATCTTTTGCTTCTGTAGTACAACCGGGGGTGTTATCTTTCGGGTAGAAATAAAGGATCACCCATTGACCGCTAAAATCAGCGAGACTAACGGGACTTTCATGTTGGTCAGGAATTGAGAAATCTGGGGCTGGTTGTCCAACTTGGGGAATATTGCTCATAATGGAAGACTAAAGAATTGCGATCGCTTTAGAATTCTACCCAGATTTTTCAGCTGCAACAAACTCTCTCCTCCTGACTGGGGAGTTGTGAGTGCTGTAAAGCCCTGCGGGGCTGCCCTTAGAGCGGTAGCGGGGCGTTTAGCCCGTGCTGAGTGCTGAGTAAAACTAGCATTCTCAATACCCGCGAAGGAAGAAAAAGAAAAAAATTTATTCTGTGTTTCCGCTGCGCTGCACTTTAGAATTAGTATCAATAGAAAAAGCACCGAGAATATTACCGCTTAAATCGCAGTTTTCCACCGTACCCAAACCCTTATCGTGGACATAAACCCCGCGTCCCTTATTCTGATTGATTTTACACCGTTGAATTACAGCATTACCATTTGTTCTAATTTCTACTCCTGATAAATCATTACCAAATATCTCGCAATCTTCGACTGTGGCCTGTCCGTCATCATAAACAAGAACACCGCCTTGTTTGCCATCATGAAGTTTGCACCGTTGGATAACGGGGTTGCTATTGTCCTTAATTGCTATGCCTGATAAACCATTACCGAAGATATCGCAATCTTCTACAGTTCCGCGACTGTTCTTTTGAAAAAAGATTCCCGCTTGTGCGCCATCGTGGATTTTGCACTGTTGGATAATGGGGTTAGCTGTAGCACCTATAACACTGACGCAAGAAAGCGAATCGGAAGTAATATCGCATTCTGCTAAGATCAGCTGTCCTTGCGGAATGTCTACAGCAAAGAATTTGTTGTTCTTGTTTCCTGAAACACCTCGCAAAGTTAAACCGCGCACTTCGGCTTGGTCTGTTTGCATGAGAATGCAATTTGAGTTTGCACTCTCGATGATAATGTTAGCTACAGGCCCGTCACCAATAATCTTTAGTGGCTTGTTGATAATCAAACTTTCTTGGTAAAAACCTGGATTTACCAAAATGCGCGTACCAGGTTGAGCATTTTTAATTGCTTCACTAATAGTTTTATAGTCACCGAATCCATTACTGGAAACAGTAAAAGTTGTTTTGTTTTTAGTAAAGAATGTATATAAAAGCACTGGCACAGCTAACCCAATGCTACCAAAGCCAAGCATTTGAACTACACGCCGCCTTGGCCATTTTGCTGGTGGTGGTGGTAATGGCGGCGGGGAAGGTTGTAAACTTTGGTCTATCTGCGCTAACCGTTGTAAAATATCCTGAGTGTTGGCTGGTCGCTGATTTGGTAACGGGGCCATCATTTGGTCAATCAAATCTGCCAACAGTGGCGAAATCTGAGGTGCATAATTCCGCCAGCCCATTTCATTGGTGTAAGAATTATAAACTTCTGGGTCAGTAGGTTGTTTGCCTGTGAGTAAATAGACGAATGTGCGCCCTAAGGCAAAAAAATCTGACTGAAGTACAGCCTTACCGTTCATCTGTTCTATTGGCGTGTAACCTGCGGAAATAATTCCTGTTACCTGACCTTGAGCTTGTGCGAAATAATAAGTTTGTGTTAGTTCCCTGGCTGTGCCAAAGTCAATCAATGTTAATTCCCCAGAACTTGCCCTTAGCATGATGTTAGGTGGCTTAATATCCCGATGGAAAAAGTTCTGGTTGTGTACCTGATCGAGGATGGTAACTAATTCCCGCAGCCATTGCAGAGCTAAATTTTGGTCAATCGGTCGCATCCCGCGATTTTCCAGATATTTCTGCAAATCCATCCCCACAATTTTTTCCATTACAAAACAATGGATGGGGTTTTGGCTGTTTCTGGGAAAATAGACAAAGTAAGCATCGCGCTCAACTTTAGGAATACCGGGATGATGAAGCTTGCTTAAAACGTCTGCTTCTTGCTGAAATAGTTCAATGGCTTTTTGATGATTGTTAGTTAGAACTTTGAGAACCTTATGCGTGTTATTCCGGACTTCTATCGCCTCAAAAGTTACCGCAAAGCCACCACCGCCTAACTGACGCACGACACGATAACGACCTTGTAGTAGCAGTTCTGAGCCGCAACTAATACAAAATAGTTCATCATCGCTATTTTGTGGGTTTGTGCATTGAGGATTTATGCAGAAGCTCATCGCGTCAGCAGGTAACAGTTTTATCTGCTAGTTTACCGTTATCGCCTTGATTTTCCTGTAAAGAGTTTTTAGCGATCGCCTTGAGGCTACCACCACTGTTTTTTCAGCATTCAGCCTAAATGTCCATAGGTTCAGCCGATTTCATTGCTTCTTGGTCTGTGCTTCTAAATTAAACATGACATGAAAGTAGCTCACACCTGTAGAAATCAATACAACCCCAGCTACTCGCAGTCTCATATTCAGCAGAGTTTTGCGTGTAAGTGATGTCTTGTTGGTCGATTTATGCTGTATAAATGACTTTAGAGAAAAAAGCTGGAACACAGAGAGTAGCTTGGGCATAACTGAGAATTAAATTTGATTTCTCTTTTCTAATAGAATGCCCATTTTTATATCAAGACAGTGAATACTCAGAGAATTGGCGGCGATATCTACAATATTCACTTTGAACAGCAGACGGAGGTATTAGGCAATCCAGCCCCATCCAGTTTCACCAACGGCAAGCGATCGCTCTCTTAGGCGGGGTATGGGCCAAAGGGTAATGGGGACTGGGGAAAATACCAATGACCAATTACCAATTACCAATTACCAAAAATATAAAGTAATAAAAAAATGCTCCGTGAATTTGCTAATCGTGATGAGTTAATAGCCTATCTCCGCCAGGAATTTCCCAATGCGGCGGAACGTGATGATTGTATCAGCGAAATAGTGGGGGGACGAGAAGCTGCTGAACAAGCATTACAAAAAGTCGATGCTGTTACCTATGCAAAAACACGCAATTTTTTTAATGGTGCAGTAACGAAGCTTTCGCCATATATTCGCTATGGGGTTCTCAGTCTGCGAGAAATTCGGGATTATGTAAAAAAGCAGGTACAAAACCCGGAGGATGCGACTAAACTAATTAACGAATTAGGCTGGCGTGACTACTGGCAGCGATTATATGCGAAGCTAGGCAATGGTATTTGGGAAGACCAAGAAGCATATAAAACTGGTAACACAGCTGAAAATTACGCGCCTGATTTACCTCAAGACATTCAAGCAGGTGTTACAGTATTAGTATGTATTGATACTTTCAGCCAAAATTTAAGAGAGACTGGCTATTTACACAACCATGCCCGGATGTGGTTAGCAGCTTATATTATCCATTGGCGGCGAACTCGTTGGCAAGCAGGGGCTAAATGGTTTCTACAACATCTGTTAGATGGTGATCCTGCTAGTAATAATATGTCATGGCAATGGGTTGCTAGCACTTTTAGCCAAAAACCCTATTATTTCAATCGCGAGAATTTAGAACGCTACACTAACGGGGTTTATTGCCAAAAATGTCCGCTTTATGGTCATTGCGATTTTGAAGGTAGCTATGAAGAATTAGAACAGCGACTATTTCCTCAAGGTGAATTTAACAAACAACCTAATAGCCAAAGCTGGCAACGTGGGAAGAAGAAAAAATAAGTTTTTTGGCATTTGTCTTTTGTCCTGCAAAACTAAGGATTGTATTCAAATTCGCTCCTTGAACGTATACCAATCCAATCGCCTGCTGGGGTTTGTCCAACTTCGTAGGTGTAACCAACATCCCAAAAACTGATATTGTAGAGAGTGCGATCGCTTAAACATTGGTTCATAAATTAGTCTCTCGAACTTTGGCGAGTGTGAAATCACTGTATGCCATGTGCAACATCCTCCATTATTCACAACTCAACTTTAGCGGCTGCACGGACAATTCGATTACTATCTTGAGTAAGCTGCTGACGTAATGTGCCTTAAAAATGCTTGTAATACCAATTCTTCAAAATAAAGCTACACATGGACAGCAGGGGGGCAGAGGGCAGGGAGCAGGGGGAGAATTATCTGTAGCAAGGATTTAGAGAAATGGTATAAGTCTGCGACGCTAACTGCTTGGAGTGGATGCATCACCATAAAACCTAATACAGACGAACGAATCCATGATGTTTTGTAGCTGGCTAATTGTGCCAATATATTTGCAGGCATTTGGGAGTTTTGCGGCTTGAGCAGTTCATCCAAGGCTTTATCCCGAAAACGGAAGTCCATTGTGAGAGTGTTTTTCACAGCTTTTGCTAAAGCATTAGCTGGTGTCTTAGAATTCCAAGGGTTAACAACGCCTTTCTCTACTCCCAAAAATTCTAAAACGTCCACAGGCGTATTTGGATTACGAACCAATGCTTGCCACACCTCTTTGTTAGAGTCATTAGCAAGCATCCTTAATAATTCCTCAGGACTGTCAGTATTAGCTGCAACCTGCGCTCTAATTTGTGCTGATTCATCATGGGCTAACCGTTGGAGTACTTGCACTGAAGTTTGTTTATGCGATCGCTTACGGGCTAAACCTGCACGAACACTGTGACTTGAATCTTGTGTCAACTCCAACAAGCTACTGAGTGGCAAATTAGAATTTCCTGCAACTCCAGCACGAATAGTTTCATCTGCATCTTTTGCGAGTTGTTGTAATACTTGGATTGGGGTTTTATGGCTACGTGCGGCGGTAAGTTTAGCATTGCGATCGCCTTTTTCTAGAACTTGCGCTAAAGCATAAGGACTATCAGCACTATGCGCCATTAATTGATGAGCGTTAGCAATTTCTTCCTCCTCTTCCATAGCCAGTAACAAACGATGACGTTCTCGTGCAGGAAAATGAGGATTTTTGATTACAGTTTCCCGCACAGTAGGAACATTATTAATTTTATTTTCTACAGGCTGTTTAGCAAGTTGCAGCAAAATATGAGTCGGTGTACCAGGATTTTCAGCTACCCTAACTGGCTGGAGAAGTTGCATCACCATAAAACCTAATATAACAGTACATTTATACTATAAAAGTGGCTGTAGATAAACTACAGTCGCAGTTTTTATTCCTCTCTTCATAATTCCCACAACTTTCACATTGGCAACAAAATTCGACTTTGCCGATTACTATCTTGAGTAAGCTGCTAGCGTAATTCGCCCACAGTGGCAGGGGTGTTGGGATTTTGAGCAACTGCACGGCGGACTTCGACTTTTTCATCGCTAGGCAGTTGTGCAAAGATTATTTTTGGTAAATGAGAATTAGAAGCAGTGACCACACGAATATATGCGTTTTCATCTCTTGCCAATTGTTCTAAAACATTTATAGGCCCTGATTATATTCTCCCCATAGTAACAAAAGCGGGATAACACAATTTTGCCTTGACTATACCCACAAAAAATTAGCTTGAGTATTTAGGATTTTGAATGTTAGAATCTAAAATTCTTAGCTGAAAGGGGACAAATTACCGCGAGCCGCTTGTTCACGCTCAATTGCTTCAAATAATGCTTTAAAATTGCCGTTACCTAATCCTTGTGCGCCTTTGCGTTGAATAATTTCAATAAAAAATGTTGGTCTAGTCACTAATGGTTTGGTAAATATTTGCAGCAGATATCCCTTTTCGTCCCGATCTAGCAAGATTTTCAATTCTCGCAGCGTATGAATATCCTCATCAATTTGACCAATACGTTGTTGTAAATTCTCATAATAAATCTCTGGTGTTTCTAAAAATTCAATGCCATTACTACGCAATTCTTGTACAACTTTAACAATATTATTAGTTCTCAAAGCAATATGTTGTACACCAGGGCCATAATGAAAATCTAAATATTCTTGAATTTGTGATTTCCGGTATCCTTGGGCTGGTTCATTAATGGGAAATCTAACTTTACCAGTATCGTTTTGCAAAACTTTTGACATCAAAGATGAATATTTAGTTGAGATATCATCACTGGTAAATTGTTGGCTTTCCTGCAAGTTTAGTACTTTGCAATAAAAGTCTGCCCAGAAATCCATTTTTCCTAATTCGACATTTATAACGATGTGGTCGATATCAACTAAACCAGTGGGATTTTTTCTCGCTATATTTTCAATCGGCTGATATTGGGGTGCAAAATTGTTATAGTTATGACGCTCGATAAATGAATGAGTCAGATCGCCGCTATAGCTGGCGATTGTTGCTTTAACGATATGTCCATCTTGTTCTTGGAAGACAGTCGGTTCTAGTATTGGTTGTGCGCCTCGTGCGATCGCAGTTTGGAAGCAAGCATGAGCATCATCAACTAGCAAGGCGATATTATACACTCCGTCACCGTGTAACCTCACATATTCAGCCACAGAACCCTCTGGCGTTAGTGCAGAGGTAAACACAAAGCGAATATTAGACTGTTCTACGACAAACGAGCTGCGATCGCGCACACCAGTTTCTAGTCCAGCATAGGCGATCGCTCTAAAGCCAAAAGATTTGCAATAAAAATAGGCAGCTTGTTGGGCGTTACCTACATAAAATTCTACATAGTCAATTTTTTTTAATTTGATGGACTTCTCTTCCGGCAATGGAACTAGTTTAGTTTCCCTGCTTCGCATAGGTAATTCCTCTATTTTACTATATATCATCAAATACTCATTTTTGAGTAATATATTTGAAGATAATTAGCAGTATATAATGTAACTGTTTATCAATGAAATTAAATTACTTTAGTAATTTATATTTAATGTATAACTTACTATAAAAATTAATTTTATTTAATATATAAATTGGCAGTTTGAAAGTAAAAGCTTATCAAAAAATCCATCTAAGGTTAGATTGATTTTTTTATTGATGAATAAAAAATGTTGATAGTTAGAAATTTTTGCATCATAATCGAGCAGAGCGAAATATTTATAAACGGAAGCTAATTATGTAAATATTTTATCATTATTTTATATTTAATGAAATAATCCTCCAGATAGTTTGCACTCAGCCTAAGTAGGTACAATATATTACTTAAAAACTCGAAAAGGCAGGATTAATCATCAAGATATTGCTATTCTAAAGTTAATTTATCTGGAATCATCTCCACATAAAATCAGTATTCATCGCCACAGAAAATAGTTATATTATTACATAATTTAATACTATAAGGATGCTCTAAAAAAATGTAGTGAAAGATTGCAATTCATTTAATGCAAATCTTTTCACTGCTAACGCTGCAATAAAATTACTCATCAAATAGCAGCAATTGCATCAACAATTACTGTTGAATTTATGCGTCGTCTATTCATCTATACTTTGCTGTTCCTGATTTCACTAAGTATTTTAACTTTATTTTGGCCTATAAATGATTCTGATTGCGATGCAGAAGCTTTCCTCACATCAACAAGCAAAAAATACCAAGTACAGGCTACTAAAGTTGTTGTTCAGCCGTGGCGTGGTGAACATCATGTATATGGAATCTTTATGGTTCCCGACGAATACAAGCAAAGCCCATTTTTTGTGTTAACTGTCAAAGGTTTTGGCAATGAATGCTCCAAACCATTTGGCTATAAGCAAAACTATGATGGCATCTCTGCGGTTCAAGGAACTTATTTGGTGAAAGACTACATGAGAACTCGCACTGCACTGCGGCTAATTCTTCAAGGTTTGTACAAGCAAATAAATAATAAAAATAACTGGACTTTGACCTATTCTCAACCAAAAATTACTAGTGCGTCACGGCGGAAATAAACATACCATCTAAAATGGGTAAAAAGCTTGAAGTATAAGTATTCTTTCTTTTTACTTTTTACTTTTTACTTTTGCCTTGTTGTACTAGTCTGCCTGATTAATGTGATCAGCACATTAGTGCTTGAAAATCGAGGAATAAGTCCTGAATACGAATTGTACAATGTTATCAAACTTTCTCTTCTTTGCTTCTTCCAAGAATTAAGCGCGATCGCTCTCACCAACTTAACCTCTGCCACTGCTCACCTCTTTGTTGTTTTCTGCAACATTTGTGTGCAGAGCTAGCTAACATTCAAATTACTGTTGAGTTGCTAAATTCTGCTCATTCTCTAACAATGTATTAGTAGCATTTAGGACAATTTGCGCGGCTCCTGTGAAAAACGATCGCTCAATATTCGCGGGTACATCACTAGGTTGATGGTAGTGGGGAGTCCGCAGATTAGCTGTATCCGTCACCAATACAGCACCCACACCTTGATACCAAAATGGCGCATGATCGCTGCGTAGGGTGTCTGGTGTCAACAACCCTTTCAAAGGAATAGGCAGTTTCAGCACTGCTGGCAGATTTGAATCCCCTTTATTCAAGGCGGTTGGGGGGTTTGTCTGCGAGTTTTGAAAAGCATTAAGTAAAGGTAAATGTTCTGTATCCCCAACTACTGCTAAGAAGTCGCCCTGATCGCTGGGCGGTGTAACTGGTAATCCAGTAGGATATTGCTGACAACCGGCAGTGTAGCAAGCATAACCCACCATATCCATAACAATGACACCGCGGAGATTTTGCAACCGTGCTGCTTTGCTCACAAAAGCTTTACTACCCAAAAGCCCCGCTTCTTCTTGATCAAAAAAAGCTAGTTGCAATGTTCGTGGTGTAGGGCGCGAACCGAGAAGTCTGGCAACTTCCAGCATCACAGCTACACCACTAGCGTTGTCATCAGCCCCAGGAGAAAAAGCCACTGTATCGTAATGTGCGGCAACCAAAATTGCACCAGCAGCTTTTTTAGTCCCCTGGCGTTCGGCAAAAATATTCACACCCTCAGAAAATTTTTCTAACTTTGGTGTCCAGCCTAATTTTCTTAGTTCAGTTGTAATATAAATGCGAGTACGCGATCGCGCTGCGATCGTGTTACGCGGAAAATTCAACTTTTGAATATGGCTCAATAACTTGTCAGCAGACACTTGCAAATCGCTAGCTACTTGCAAAGACTCCTGTAATGGAGGATTTTCAGCTGGAATGCTCTTAACAATTACCGAAGAAGGAGGCTGCTCAAATAACCTATTTTTGGCAATACCTTTACTACTCACAACTACAACTACCACCAAAAGCAACAGCGCCAGCCAAATCCATTTTTTCATGTGATTGATTTATCCCTGCTTCTCAGACTTTCAAGGTAGCGCAAACAGCAAGTTTGACAGCTCGTCTTTTGACAGAGTCAACAAATCCACCTAAAGTTCCGTACTGAGTGCTGAGTCAAAAGTCAAGAGTCAAGAGTCAAGAGTCAAGAGTAATTATTTTCTTCCTTGTCCCCCTCATTCAAGTCCCAATCCCCAATCCCAGTCCCCAGTCCCCAGTCACCTTTATGCTAGATTTATCACTCATTACAATCCTGGGTTTTTTGGGCAGTTTTGGACATTGTTTTGGGATGTGTGGCCCCTTAGCAATAGCTTTCTCTTTATCTCAGCAGCAAGAAAATTCTCATTGGCGACAGCAATTAAAATTTCACACATTGCTAAATCTAGGGCGGATGTTCAGCTATACCCTAGTGGGCGCTGGCATTGGGGCGCTGGGTTCGGTGTTGTTAGAGGGGGGACAGCTAGCTGGTGTTGGTAGCGAATTACGTCGCTGGATCGCAATTATCACTGGTTTGATGCTGATTTGGTTTGGTTTAGGACAAATAAAACCAGATCTGCTTCCACGAATTCCAGTTTTACACCCTTTATCACAAGGAAGTCTACACAATAACTTGAGTAAAGGAATGGTTAGGCTTTCTTTACAAACCAAATGGTGGACACCAGCACTTTTGGGGATGACGTGGGGTTTAATGCCTTGTGGTTTTTTGTATGCTGCCCAGATCAAAGCTGCCGAAACTGGTAATTTATGGATGGGTGCAGCAACTATGCTGGCTTTTGGCTTGGGAACCCTACCGACTATGTTAGGTGCAGGCGTTTCCGCGTCATTTGTAAGTCAAGACAAACGTAGTCAATTATTTCGCCTCGGCGGTTGGGTGACTCTTACTATTGGGGCAATTACTTTGCTGCGAACTGGCGACACAATGGCCGATTACACCGGACACGCCGCATTGATCTGCTTGATCATAGCTTTAATTGCTCGTCCCATTAGTGGTATCTGGGCATCCCCCCTGCGTTACCGTCGTGCTTTGGGAGTAGGAGCTTTTGTGCTGTCTGTGGTTCACACTTTCCATATGATTGAACATTCACTGCAATGGAATTTTGCCGCCTTTTGGTTTTTGCCAGTAGATTTTCAGTGGGGTATGGCTGCGGGTGTTGTAGCATTGGTATTGATGACTCCCGCTGCTTTGACAAGTTTTGATTCATTGCAAAAATATTTAGGCAAGCGTTGGCGACAGCTTCATCTCTTGAGCGTGCCAGCTTTGCTTTTAAGTGTAATTCATGCGGTTTTGATTGGTTCCCATTATTTGGGTTCCTTACAATCAAATGGGGGGAATAAATTAGCAGTAGCGATAGTCGGGTTTGTTACCCTTTGTGTGTTGCTGTTGCGTTCGCGTTGTTTTTGGTCAAGGTTAACCATAGCAAAATTTTATGTTCCCCCAACTAAGTCACGCTAAATCGTCTATTCCTTTAGTTTGTTTATTGGTTCTATCGCTAACTCCTCTCAACGCCGCCTCTGCCCATACAGTGAAAATATCCGCAGATGTTGGTGGCACCCTCCATATTGAACCGAATGATAATCCCCAAGCCGGGCAAGCCGCACAAGCTTGGTTTGCTTTGACTCGCAACGGCGGAAAAGCGATCGCTCTCAAAGAGTGTGATTGTCGGTTGGCTGTTTATGCTGAACCCCATACACCAAAAGAACCACCACTGCTAGAACCTCCTTTAAAGCCTGTGTCAGCTGAACGCTATCAAGATACACCTGGTGCAGAAATCACATTTCCCAAAGCTGGGGCTTATCAGTTGGCACTTACTGGTAAACCGACGACGGGAGGAAGTTTCAAACCTTTTGAGCTAAAGTTTCAAGTTACTGTGGCATCAGGTTCGCAAACTTTATCACAAGCACCCCAAAATGTCAATAATGATGTATTAGAAACTCAATCTCAATCATTACCCTTGTGGGCGATCGCCGCCGCTATTTTTGCCACATTAGGTATTGTCTTGGCTGTGGTGCAGAAGCGGAGGAGGTAGGGAGTGGGGATTGGATTGGGGGGATGAGGGGGATGAGGGAGTAGAGGAGAAATAACGAATGATGCCCCATGCCCAATGCCCAATGCCCAATTACTTATGCCGTTGTTGATGCCACTGCCATGCATGAAGGACTATATCTTTGATGCCTGGGTACTGAGGTTGCCAGCCTAAGATTTTTCTGGCTTTCTCACTACTGCCGATTAAAGATGGCGGATCTCCGGGACGGCGATCGCATTCTTGGACTGGAATTGTCAATCCTGTTACCTCCTCAGCTGCGGAAATTACTTCCTTGACAGAGAAACCTAAACCATTGCCTAAATTAAAAACTTCGCTGTCACTGCCTTTTAATAAATATTCCAATCCTAAAACATGAGCGTCTGCTAAGTCGCTCACGTGAATATAGTCTCTAACACAAGTACCATCGGGTGTTGGATAGTCTGTACCGAAAATTGAAATAGATTCACGCTGCCCTAAAGCTGTAAGCAATACCAAGGGGATCAAATGGGTTTCTGGGTTGTGATCCTCTCCTAGTAGAGCATTGGGCTCGGCACCAGCAGCGTTAAAGTAGCGGAAACGCACCGATTTTAAATCATAGGCAACATCAAAATCAGAGAGAACCCGCTCGACCATTAACTTCGTAGCGCCATAGGGATTAATCGGATTTTGGGGATGATTTTCGGGAATTGGTACAACTTCTGGGACTCCATAGGTTGCACAAGTAGAAGAAAATACAAATTTCTTAACAGATGCTGCCAGCATCGCTTCTAACAACACCAGCGTACCCAAAACGTTGTTGCGGTAGTATTTGGCTGGGTCTGTGACTGATTCTCCCACGTAGGCATAGGCAGAAAAGTGCATAACTGCTGCAATATCGTGGGTTTGAAATAATTTATCCAGGAGAGCGCGATCAGAAGTATCGCCCGCTACAAGCTCTACTTGCAAAACCTTCTCTACTAAGTCGCGATGTCCATACACTAGGTTATCAAGTATCACCACTTCATAACCCGCTCGCTTAAGGGCAAGCACTGTATGGGAACCGATATATCCTGCTCCCCCTGTCACTAAAATAGTGGGCTTTTCAGGCGACATAGTTTATCCTTTTGAGTTACAACTACTCAACTAATCTAATGTACTGGTGCCTCATTACTCATTGGGAAAATTATAAATAATAGACGCAGTGTCAAAAAATTGCACTAAAATCACTACGACGGTAGTCTTTGGGTGTGAGGTGTGAGGTATTTTAAGTCAGGTAACAGTGCGATTACAATTTGACGAGAAAATAAATCCGCTGCCCGAAACCTTTAGGCTGTCTCTTACAGGTTTGCTATTTGCTATATGCCGGGAAACCAATCTCCGGCAATGGCTCACCGCATCGGAAAATTTGAGAGTTAATCTACTATGTTTCTACTGCTAAGCCGGGTACTACTGTGGCTGTTAATTGGCACTGTTGTATACTCTTTTTTCCAAAGATTCTATCCCACTGGGAATTTTGTTGGACGATTAGTCATAGTCATTTTGTTGATCGTCATAGCGCTGGCGTTTCTTAACCCTAATGAACCAGCCGTAGCGTCTTTGTGGAGGATGATATCATTTCCGCTAAAGCCTCTAGGTGCATCAGTTTTAATGATGATTTTTGCTGCTCAGAGAATCAAGGGAGGTGGAATAGATAAACCAGGAGGATACTTACTGGGTTGGGCATTGACGATTTTACTGTTATCCAGTACACCAGCTATTGCTTACTTCCTAGTGAGGGCACCAATAGCAACGGTGGGCAATTCTCAGTTAGCAACTCTAGAAAGAGTCGAGAATATGAGGCTAGCGTCTTCTTCAGGGCAACTAGCTCCCGGTTCGGAAACTTTGGTGGCTTTAGTGCCAGAAAATACTACAGCTAATATCTCAGATGTTGTAAGGAATGGTATTTTGCCTCCTGCTGATATGGTTGGGTCAACCATAGCGTTGAATCCATTGGGCTTAAAAGTTCCGCCTTATCTGTTGCAGAATCCTCAGGACATCAGGTCAAGGGGGTTACGAATTGAAGACTTTGTACCAAGTGCAGAAACTCTACAAGTAACAACCCAAGTCTGGGAAAGTTATCTTAACCAGATTTATGTTTTCTTGCGTGGTCGCCAATCATAAGCCTAAAAAGTCAACCAGAAAAAGGCCAAAGCACTATGTCATGGTGGCTGGCCTTATTTAAATTATTATTTCTGCCAGAATAAGAAGAGAGTGAGTAAATTTGCTGTAGAGTAGGCAATTTCTCCTATTTGTTATTAGTAATTAGTAAAGAGTCAAAGGTCAAGGGTCATTTGTCCCCCCTGCTCCCCGGCTTCTCTGCTCCACCGCTCCCCTGCCCCCCTGCTTGTTCTGAATGGTACAATCTCGACGACTTGCTAAACTCGGTGCTTACCTACGTCCCCATTGGCGGGAGGCGATGTTGGGCATTCTGGCTTTGCTAATTGTAAATGGATTAGGCGTTTATATACCTTGGTTGATTCGCGCTTGCGTTGACAGACTCTCAACAACTTTCGACTGGTCTCAAATTCTCAATTACGTAGTCATCATCGTCTTACTCAGTTCAGCGATGTGGTTAATCCGCATGGCTTCCCGCATCTGGCTGTTTGGGGTGGGGCGAGAGGTGGAATTTGACTTAAAACAGCGCATTTTTGAACATTTACTGAAGCTGGAGCCTTCTTACTTCGCCACCAATACCGTTGGCGATTTAATTAGCAGGGCTACCAGCGATGTGGACAATATCAAGCGGTTGTTGGGTTTTGCCGTCCTGAGTTTAGCAAATACATTTTTTGCCTACGCTCTGACGCTGCCAGTGATGTTGGCAATTAGCGTAGATCTGACATTAGCCTCGCTGGCAGTATATCCCTTAATGTTTTTTTTAGTTCATTTGTTTAGCGATCGCTTACGTAAACAACAAACAGTTGTACAAGAGCAACTCTCTGACATTAGTGAACTCATTCAAGAGGATATTAGCGGCATTGCCCTGATTAAAATTTACGCCCAAGAAGAAAACGAACGTCGAGCCTTCGCGCATAAAAATCAGGAGCTATTGACGGCTAACTTGGAATTAGCAAAAAGCCGCAATACACTGTTTCCCCTTATTGGTGGTTTAGCCAATATCAGTTCACTTGTGATCATCTGGCTGGGAGCATCCCGGATTGCTGCTGGAACCCTTGCTGTTGGAGATTTTCTGGCACTACTAATTTATGTAGAGCGTCTAGTTTTTCCCACTGCTTTGTTAGGATTTACGATTACCGCCTACCAACGAGGTGAGGTGAGTATTGATCGCTTAGAGTCTATTCTCTCAGTTAAACCCAAGATTCAAGATGCAGGCGATGTAATTCATCTATCTAAAACGCAAGTTAAAGGGAAACTCAGAGCAAAGAATTTCAGTTACACTTATCCAGGTTCCACAACCCCAGCTTTAGATAATGTCAACTTTACTATTAATCCTGGGGAAACAGTGGCAATTGTTGGGGCTATTGGCTCTGGGAAATCAACCTTGGCAAATGCCTTACCACGCTTATTAGAGATTGAATCAGGACACTTATTTTTGGACGGGTTGGATATTACACAGATAGCATTAGCCGATTTAAGAAGTGCGATCGCTTATGTCCCACAAGATAGCTTTCTGTTCAGCACTACAATTAAAAATAATATCCGCTACGGTGACCCACTTAGGGAACAAGAAAATGTAGCGTTAGTAGCTCAAATGGCTCAAATAGACTCGGAAATTAGCAATTTTACGCATCAATATGAGACTATAGTTGGTGAACGCGGTATTACTCTTTCTGGTGGTCAGAGGCAGCGTACTGCTTTAGCTAGGGCTATGCTGGTTGATGCGCCAGTGTTAATTTTGGATGATGCCCTTTCCAGTGTCGATAATCAAACAGCCACACAAATCCTCAAAAATCTATCTGGTGGCATTTTAAAAAAAACTGTCGTTTTTATCACTCATCAACTGTCTGCTGCTGCTGCTGCCGACCGAATTTTTGTCATGGACAAGGGGAAAATTGTCCAGAAGGGCAATCATTTAGAACTTGTGCAAAAAGAAGGTCTTTATAGAACTTTGTGGAGCCAACATCAGATAGAAGAATTACTACATTAGGTCAAGGGTCAAAGGTAAAAGGTCATTAGTTAGAGCATTTTTCAAGTAAATCAAGTACACAGCTAAGGGCACAACAATGTTGTGCCTTTACAATAATCTGTACCTCAAGTTGGACTAAACTCTGTCTCGGACACGCTATGCGTAAAGCTTTCTCTACGAGAGGCTGCGCCCTAAGCGTAGCTATGCCGCAGGCTTTACGCTTAACGCGTAGCGTCCCGCAGGGAACGTAGAAAAGTTGCAATCTGCTGTATTATCTTCCTTATCTCTTCAAATCCCCAACCTACTTGATATAAGACAATTTTCTTTGCTAGGCGTATAATTTGTAAGAAATATAGATTAAAAAATTATACTCAGTAGCATATCAATGTTGGAATTATTGCAAAGCTTTTTTGGTGATGGCTTATTTATCCCACATGGTCATTGTTACCTTTGGCAGCCGAAGTTAGTATGGTTACATATCATATCTGATTCTTTAATTGCTCTTGCCTATTATTCTATCCCTATGACTCTTGTTTATTTTGTGAAAAAACGAGAGGATTTACCCTTCAAATGGATACTTTTATTATTTGGAACATTTATTATTTCTTGCGGTACAACCCATATTATTGAAGTGTGGACACTATGGCATCCAACTTATTGGCTATCTGGTGGTATAAAATTTATCACGGCTTCAGTTTCAATTTACACGGCTATTATCTTAGTACCGATAATTCCCCAAGCATTAGCTTTACCAAGTCCAGCACAATTAGAAGCAGCTAACTACCAACTAAAAACAGAAATTTTTGAGAGGAAAATGGTAGAAGAAGCGCTTTTAAAAGCCAAACAAGAGTTAGAAATTAGGGTAGAAGAACGCACATCTGAATTAAAGGCAGCTATGACGCAATCTCTTGATAATGCTGCTAAGGCTCAAGAGCAAGCTACACAGTTGCAAATTGCTCTAAAGAAACTTGCAAATACCCAAGCTCAATTGATTCAAACGGAAAAAATGTCTTCTCTAGGCCAATTAGTTGCAGGTATTGCCCACGAAATCAATAATCCCGTGAATTTCATTTATGGCAATAGTATTATTGCTAATGAATACGCTGACAACTTGCTTAAATTGATTTTACTTTACCAGGAATATTATCCCCAAGCAAGAACAGAAGTTCAAATTTACACTGATGACATTGAACTAGATTTTATCCAACAAGACTTGCCAAGAGTGTTGTCTTCTATGAAAAATGGAGCAAATCGCATCAGTGAAATAGTCCAATCTTTACGAACTTTTTCACGATTGGATGAAGCGGATATCAAACAGGTTGATATTCACGAAGGTATTGATAGTACGCTGCTAATTTTAAAAAGTACCTTGAAAGGTAAAGCTGGTAAACCAGATATTCAATTAAGTAAACAATATGGCAAGTTATCTAAAATTGAATGCTACCCTGGTCAACTAAATCAGGTATTTATGCATATTATAAGTAATGCTATTGATGCAATAAATACTGCATTAAAAATGAAAATTAATACTTTAAACGGCTATCACGGAAAAATTACTATTTGTACTGAAGTTTTAAATAGCAATGAAATAATGATTCGGATTATTGATAATGGTTGTGGGATGACTGAAGAAGTAAGACAAAAAATATTTGATCCATTCTTTACCACTAAACCTGTTGGTTCGGGAACAGGCCTCGGAATGTCAGTAAGCTACCAAATTATTCAGATGCATAATGGTCATTTGCAGTGTGTTTCAGTACCAGGTCAAGGTACTGAATTTCAAATTCAGATTCCGATTCATCTGAAGTCTCAACTGAAACAGTTGTAAGCCATTGGTCATTTCTCCCTTGTGCCCCTGCTTCTCCATCCTCTAGTTAAGTATTATTACGGAATTTAGAGAAAATTGTATGAATACCATGTTAATTTTTGCAGAAATCTGGGCAGTATAAAGTACCAAAAAATTTATTTGGTATAAATTGATGTTAACAGTTGAGTTATCAATATCTGCTAGCGCGTTAAAGCGTCGCCATGCTGGAGCGATCGCAGCTTTAATATTACTGAGCTTACTGTGTTCCTTGAGTGGATTGTCGGTTCATCAGTCTATCTTTAATTGCTGGGAAGCCTTTGTTTGGGGAATCGCAGATCCGGTAGTTAGTTTGAATAGTCTGGCTAGTCTTGTGGCTATTGGCTTATTTTGTGCTGGGATTAATCGTGGTGCGTTGATTGGTGCATCTTTTTTGTCAGCCGCAGTGTTTGGTACAGTGATTCATCTGTTTAATGTAAATTTAGCAGGTGCAGAAACTGGGATTGCAGTTTCCACTATCGCCGTTGGTGCTATGTTAATGATGTCAATTCAACCGAATTGGTTGTTACTTTCAGCGGTGGGTGCGATCGCAGGCTTATTTCAGGGTTATGCTAGTGCTGAATCCATCATTGATACGGAAATCATTCCCTTAGTGATTTATGTCTTGGGCGTTGCTGTAACTCAATGTGCCGTAATGATGAGCGCTAGAGAAATTTACCCGATGTTACCAAGTAAAATTGGCTTTGCTGGATTAACTTTTTGTGCGATCGGCATTGCATTTTTGGGCAATGCAGTTCACTGTGTAATGTTTTCATTCCTAAGCTAAAGCGAGTAGCACCTAAAAAATTAAAATATTTTTTAGGTGCTACTGGAGGACTGGTAAACTTTACATCCTATCTCGTAATTAGCAGGCTCCTATTTTATGGAAAATTACATAAAATGTTTTTCCAATCAACAACAAGTCGTAACATAGATGCCAATTTTCCTGGTAACGCAGATCTAAATCAACGATTTGTTCAAAGTCTGTAACTTGAGAACGACCATTAACTTGCCATTCGCCAGTTAAACCAGGTTTTACGTTTAAACGTTGCCAATGGCGTGGAGTATAGTTAACAACTTCATCATATATAGGTGGACGTGTACCAACTAAACTCATTTCGCCAACTAGAACATTCCAAAATTGAGGTAATTCATCTAAGCTGGTACGTCTCAAAAAGTGACCTACTTTAGTGACTCGAAAATCATCTTTGTTTTTAAAGATGAGTCCTTTAGCTTCATTTTTGACTAAAGATTTTAAATGTTCTGCATTACTAACCATTGAGCGGAATTTCCGCATCAGAAATGGTTTGCCTCTTACTCCATAGCGTTCTTGCGTGAAGAAAATTGGACCAGGACTATTGAGTTTGATGGCAATTGCTATGGGCACAAATACAATTGCTAAAATCAATAGCCCAACTAAGCTACCTAAAATGTCTAGACAACGTTTAAATTTAGATTTTAAAGATGGGTGAAAAACAAATTGTAATTCCCAATCTATACAAGTGGCATTGTGAACAATGCTGTGTGAGGGTGTGGGGTACATCATCCCGCCTAATACCGAGGTAAATAAAGTCGAATTACCTAGCCTTTATTTGAATATATACTTAAGTGTATTCATCTCTTGGGACTTTTACCGTGAATTTACTTAATCTTTAATCAGATTATTGAAATTCTGATTTTTTATATTTTTGGGATAAAGTTAATTAAATCTCTCTAGTAAAATATGACTAATAATTATCAAAATTTGTAATTAAGTTAATTCTTGCTAGAATTACCAACCGAGTAAATACGTAAAAATTAGCAATTACCTTTGATAAAGTGGCAGTTACCTGGTGTTAATGCGTATATTAAATTATTCAATATCCGTAGGGATATGACTATGTTGAGTTATCAAAATTGGGGTGGTAAAGAAATGATTTCAACAAGTGTCGAAGTTAAAATAACTCGCTTAGAATCGATTGTTGAGCAAATTGGCGAAGCAGTACTCTCTACTACAGAGACAATTGAGAGTCTCGCGCAACGACTGGAGACACTCAGTGTGCAAGTCGAAGCACAAGGAAAGCAGGTACAGCAACAAGGTTATCAAATTTTTGCATTGTGTGACGCTGTACAAACCTTGGCGGAATCTCAGGATGATTCATTACAAAAACTCAGCCAACTGACACAAACCCTAGATAAACTGATGATTCTGTTACAAGGTTCAGATGACGAGTGATTGGGTAATGGGGACTGGGGACTGGGGATGAGGGGGATGAGGAAGCAAACTGTTTTAGCGCAGAAGTAGCAGAACTAGGACTAGTAGATGAGGGAGATAAGGGGGATGAGGAAGCACAGGGAAAAATAACAAATACCAAACCCCAAATGCCAAATACCAAAGTTATACTCTTAATTTGGTAACAGCAATGTTTCCAGAGAAACAGACATCGACATCGCTACCAGGGGTGCGATCGCGTTTGCCATATTCTCCTACATAATAAAAATCATCGCCGTCAATCCGATAGTTAATTGGCAAAGCTTTGGTGCAGGGTTGGCAAAATACTACTTCTGGTTCTGGTTCTCCTGGTTGCAGATGTGGGAGATTGACATTCCAAAAGGTTTCTGGTTCTAGGGGACGGTGGAGTAAGTCAGCTAAAACTTCAGATGTCAACTTAGCAGCGAGTTCCCAGTCAAAATTTTGCTTGGCTTTGCGATAGTGAGAAATAGCAATTCCAGGAATACCGTTCATTGCAGCTTCTCGCACCGCAGCCACAGTACCAGAAATGTAAGCATCCACGCCCAAGTTTCCCCCAGCATTGATCCCCGATAACACAAATTTAATATCTTCACTAATTTGTGTTATCGCAATTCTCACACAATCAGCGGGAGTACCTGCGATCGCATATTCAGTTTGCGATCTCCGCTGGAGAGTGATAGGGCGAGTAGTGGTTACTTGATGCCCACAGCCAGATTGATGATCTCTTGGCGCAGCGATAATCACATTTTTGTCCTTGACAGCATTAAGTAGCGCTTTAATTCCAGGTGCATCGATACCGTCGTCGTTAGTCAGGATGATAGTCATATATTTATACTGATGAGCCTTGCATCCATTGCTGTTAATTCAGGAAAGCAAATGGAATTCTATCGTCAATAGCCGCCAGAGTCTAATCATCTCCTCTGTACGCCCCTGTCTTGAAAATCTACGGTGTACACACAAGTCGGATTTTCTTTCTAGATTCGGGTTTTACCCCCCCTAATCCCCCCGATGTCTTTCTTGGGGGGAAACAAGAAAATCTAGTTCCCTCCCCTTGTAAACTACGGTGTACACAGAAGTCTTGGAATTCCACCTAAAACTTGGTTTTGTTTTCCTATAGCGGTTCTGAGTTGGAATTATATCGTTGCTTGTAGGGGCACGGCAGTGCCCATTGGTGTCAACTTAACGTGAAACCCTTGCCCAGATGCGTAGGCGTAGCCCGTC
>JAVRCF010000066.1:0-45829 GCA_034530935.1 Aulosira sp. DedQUE10
GCACTTTGACCGACCCAATTGCCAGTCTTGTCTGCAAATAATTCACACAACTCTACACAAGAAAGGCGAGTTGAAGAACAAGAGCGAGAACGTCTTTTCCGGCACCACGGAATACGAGTAATAGAGCGTTTTGATGCCTCAAGATGTGAAAAATACCCTCAAGAAGTAGTGAAAGAATTTTTGCAAATCATTGAAAGTATGCACTAAGTAAGTCGGTGTTAAAAATTGTCATTATGACAAGGCAATCCCAATGACAAAATTTCACAGCAATACATGAAAATGTGATGACTTCCAGTTAAGGCTGACACAAAAGAGGTTGTTCCTTCAGTAGAACATCTTTAGCCTGAAAGGCAGTAGAATCCGGATACCCAGAGATATAGCCAATTGTCGCGACTAACTCAAAGCAGTTGCAGTAAGCACGCAGGTCAGAATCTACTAAAAGAGGTATCCACGTGCTAGCCACGCTATAGCGGTTCCTAGTTGAGTACAATACAGTATGGGATAATGCAGTATATTAACGTCTAAGTAGCTATAGAATGAAACCTTACTCCTGTGATCTGCGCCAGAAAGTGATCAATGCACATAATAATCAAGAAGGCTCTCAACGACAACTGGCAAAAAGATTTAGCGTCAGCTTGAGTTTTATTCAAAGTTTACTCAGACGATACCGTAACAGTGGAACAGTTGAGGCAAAGCCTCACGGTGGAGGTCAAAAATCGAAGCTCAATAATGAGCAACTAGCATTGGTAGAGTTATTAGTAGAGTCAGATAATGATGCTACTTTGCGGGAATTGTGCGAGCAATTAGAATTGCAGACTCTCTTAAAAATAAGTCGCTCCACAATGGGAAGAATCACCCAAAAGCTGAATTTGACGCGAAAAAAAAACATTGCACGCCAGCGAAAAATATACAGAACGAGTGCAAAAACTCAGATCTGAGTATTGGACAACTATTGGGGAAATAAACTTAGCAGACTTGATATTTATTGATGAGGCCGGAGTTAATATAGCCATGACTAGACGCTTCGCGCGTTCGCCTCAAGGTAGTCGCACTTATGGTGATCGTCCTGACGGGCGGGGAAAAAATGTGACAATGATTGGAGCAATGTCAACAGAAGGCATCATTGCTGCCATGACTTTTACTGGTGGCACTAACGCGTCAGCATTTCAAACCTACGTGACTCAAGTTTTGGTTCCAAATCTTTGGCCTGGCGCAACTGTTGTAATGGATAATTTTAGCTCTCATAAGGTTACTGGTATCCGCGAAGCCATTGAAGCTGTTGGAGCTAGATTGATTTATTTGTCTCCTTATTCTCCTGATTTTTCACCAATTGAAAATTGTTGGTCAAAGGTGAAAGAATTTCTGCGTAGGCGTAGCCCGCCGCAGGCATCGCAAGCTGCCAGAACCTATGAAGAATTAGATCAAGCCATCACAAATGCCCTAGATACAGTGACTAAAAAAGACATTATTGGATGGTTTACTCACTGTTGTTACTATATTGCACCCAACTGAGAACCGCTATAAGCTGCTTGGAAACTCACATTTCCAACTAGAAACTATATTCAAAAATAAATTTTACTCAAAGTTCCTATGGATAGAATAGTGGATGAATTTCTCAATTTGGGGAATTTTCAACGCGCTTGGGAAAAAGTAGCAGAAAATCGAGGTAGTGCGGGTGTAGATGGGGAAACTATTGATAGGTTTGCTAGCAATCAAACTATTAATATTTATCAATTGCTCAATGCTGTTAGCAATGGGACTTATCAACCTTTGCCTTGTAAGCAGGTGATTATTACCAAAAAAATGGCTCTCAAAGAGAGTTGAAAATCCCCATAGTCCGGGACAGAATTGTCCAGCAGGCTTTATTAAATGTGCTTTATCCATTAATGGAGGCTAAATTTTCGGCTGCAAGTTTTGCTTATCGTCCTAATTTATCTTACCTGAATGCAGTAGAAAAAGTAGCTGACTGGCGAGATGATGGTTATTGTTGGGTTTTAGATGCAGATATCGTTAAATTTTTTGATAATATCGAGCATCAAAGGTTATTAAAACAAATCAGAATACATATCGATCATCCAGGAATTTTATGTTTGATTAAATCTTGGATAACCGTTAATGTGCAAACTGGAGAAGGTCTAATCTTACCACAAAAAGGCATTCCGCAAGAGTCCGTAATTTCGCCGATGTTGGCTAATATTTATCTGCATGAATTTGATGAATTTATCACAGCAACAGATTTAAAATTGGTGCGATATGCCGATGATTTTCTGGTTTTAGCACGTACTCAAGAACGGATTTTTCAAGCCAAATTAGAAATTATCAATCTTTTGGATTCTTTGGGATTGATGATGAATACTGAGAAAACTCAAATTACTAGTTTTGAGAGAGGTTTCCGGTTCTTAGGTCATGGTTTTTTAGCTAATGCTATTTTTCCTGTAGATGTTAATTCAGAAAAGCTGAAATCTGGGATAGAGAAACTTCAAGCTAAAAAAAAAGTCCCAATATTGGGCTTCAAAAAGCCGAAACTAATGTTGCAACTAATTTCTAAAGTTTTCATCTCTCCAATGCCGTCGAGGTAGTCCAACCAATCATAAAGTGCAGGATGGGATTCGGGCAGACAAGTAAAGATGAAATTCATCCCAGATTCCAGACAATGTTCAACCATCGGTTGACGACTATAGAGGTCATCCCCCAAAAGAGTGACTGGTTGATTTTTGAATTCTGGGGCATATTTATCCATCGTTTGGCTGCTGCCACTTCACAATCTTGTTTTTGGGACCCATCTTGGGGAGTAATAAAATCAGGTGCTAAGGAGATCATCTGGGACTGACCTGGTGCCACAATTACGGGAAGAATCGCGCTATGAAAGTAGGTAATGGTACCGTTTTTATGGGTGCGATTTGAACAATACTCACAGTTGATTGTTTGAGAACTAAAATACTGAGTGCCATCTAAGGTCACCAACAAATGTCCACCTAGACAATTATAGGGCTTTAAATATCCTTGCCTCTGCAATCCCTTGTAAACCCAGGTGAATACTTGAAATAATCCGCTGGCTGCGATCTCATCCAGAATATTACGAATTTGAGGCGTGGTCGGAATTTGCTTCAAGCCAAACAAGTTTTGAGCATTATCTTGCCCAGAACGGCTGTGCATCTGACGCTGATGTTCTAAAAATGACTCGCATTGCATGAAAAATACTGAAAATGCACCCGTTACAGCATCAAAGATACTGTAACGGGTCGCATTACTAGCTTGCCGGGGGTCTTTGATTTGGGCGATCGCTCTTTGCAGAAATCCTAGCATTACCCCAAAACTCAGTGTCATCGGCTCCATCTCGATGCCCTTTGAGAAATACTCCTTTATCCTCAAGGTAAACTGTACCCGTTGTCAAAATTTGAATTTGGAATTGCTGAGAATTGCCTTAACATGCTTTCTACCTAGATTGATTGCCTCCGCGTTTGTATCGACAAATATGTCAATAATATGACCTTTAATTGCTGTACCCGTATCTAGTGCAACTGCCTTCACCCGCTTACCATTCCAAAGTATCAAGGTGAACTTTTTGTGAAGAGGAATAACATTTGGGTCTACCGCGCACTGTAGACGCCCAATGCCTGAACCACATGGTGGAGTCTTTTTACCTGCAAGCGCTTGTTGCAATGTAACTCCATGTACACCTGTCGCAGGTGGATGACACTATGTTTCTTCCCTGCTGTAAAATGTAGCTTCTAGATTTAATCGCTTACCATGACCAGGAGTGGGATTAGACCCCTGAGGAAGGCAGAGTTCCTGACCGGGGTGCAAATTGCTAGGATTGGGTGCGCTACCATCTGGCTTCTTGATTTGGGTCCAGCGATCGCCATTACCCAATTTTTGCTCGGCAATGGTATAAAGCGTATCTCCAGATTTAACGATATATGAACTACCTGATTGACAAGACATAAATGACCTCCATGTTTGTGCTTGTTGTTAGACGTGCTTACGTGTATAACCACCAGAGTCATTGAGAAACCAAAGACCGTAGTGTCCCTCAGCACCATTCGCTCCTTGCCAAGGCGGTTCTTGTTTGTTCTGATTGCTTTTCCAAGGTTCGTCAATTGCCTCAAACAAGTAAGTAATTACACGGTGCTGTGATGCCCACTTATCCATCGCCTCAAAGTATGCCAAGAGATTCTTCACATTGTTATCCGTTTTGTTGAAGCTGATTCCCTTTGAAGGCCAGCCAGTCTCGCCGATCATCACCTCGCATTGTGGGTTGATTTTATCGACTGCTGATTTAATCCTATTGAAAGCTTGGCTTACCCCATTCACACCCTCTTGCGGAGTGGCTGTGTTTGCCTCAGGATAAAGATTGCACTGAATAAAATCGCAGTTTTGAATCAGCGTCTTCAGCTCTTTGTGAAATGGGCTGTTTAGATTGGCAATATTTCCGAAGGTATGCGAGCGGACACCAACTTTGAGATCGAGGTGATGAGATTTCTGCTTATTAGCTACAATCATTTTGTTGACTGCATTAGCTGTTTGTGCGTCAACGACATATTCATTAGTAAAAACCAATGAAGTGACCGTGTTGGAAACAATAGCGTTTGCTGCGCTAGCAGCAGAAAAAGCCGCTTTAATTTCTGCGTGTTGCAGTTGTGCATTCGACTGCTGATAAATACCTTGAGCTACCTTAATAGCAACTTTGCCACGACGCTTATTTAAATGGGCAGCAGCAACTGCAACATGACAGTTAGAATCAACTTTATTCCAGGGCGTTGTTGGTGGGTAATACCCGGCATACCCCATACTGTAGGTGCTGACTTTGGTAAACTTGGATGCAATCACCTCTAGCATATCCACAATCTCTTGCTGGCTGTAAGAGTCCCACTGCGGGGTTTTAGCATTTGGAGGTGTTCCTCTCCAGCGATCAACATAAGGTTGAAAGGCAACACCGAGAAATTTAGACATAATAGTACCTTCAATTAAAAAAATTGAGCGGAGTCTTGCTCAGATTGCTCCTATTGAATGACTCGTGTAATCATCGAGGTTTGCTTGCTCTTTGCCACTTCGATAATGTCGTCAAACTGAATTCTGGACTAGATTGTGCCGCAGCACGGCTATATCTTGAGCATCGAGTTTGACTGGAGTGCCGCTACGAATCAGTTCGGCAAAATTCTCATTCGGCACCATGACAGTAATCGTGTACAGTCGCTCTGACCCAGTGTTGCGGATCTCATGAACTCCCGTCGGTGGTACGAGCAAGGTATCTCCGGAACGAATCGCAACTTCTTTCCCATCACAAATTGCAATGCCTTCACCTTTCAGCACAAAAAATGTCTCAACCGCAAATAGATGTCGATTGGGTGGCGTTTTTCCACCAACATCAAAAATCTCAATGCAATACGTGATGGATAAATTGACAGTTGCTGGATCAAAAACGATTGCTAACCGATTTGTGGCATCTGGACTAATACGGTAAGCCTGATATTCATGCGGCGATTTGACCACTGGAATGACACAAGATTCGTCCATTAAAGCCTCCACAATGCTACTTTCGTAATTGATGATTTAAAACGACCTTGCAGGTCACATATTCTTTGCGTAAACTACCCTGCACCATCTAAATTGAGAGATTGCTGCAAATTTTGGATGCCACCCCACGCCTTGAGGAATCGGGGGTTGGAGAAGAAAAATAGCGATCGCTTCTACAACAAAAACCCCCTAAATTAGTCACCAAAAACCCTAAATTCCATCGCTGGCTTTGGATATTTGCTGTTGCTCTGTCTGATTTACCAGGATACGTACCACGTATCCTGGCAGAACCTCTTTAAGGAGTGAACGGCTGCTCCTCAATTGTCCGGCAGGAATCGGCTTCACAAGTACGCAGTTTATTCAGTCGGTCAGCAAGCTGTTTGAGTAGAGTTGGATCGGCTATAGAAGCCAAGTTTTTCAACTGATATGGGTCTTTTTTGATGTTGTACAGTTCTTTCGCCCCAGTTTCATATTCCACATAGGTGTAATCTTGTGTCCGGATCGCTTGGTAAGTAGGGAGCTTCGGTACTTGGCCTCCTTCTTGGAGCGATTGAAGCTCTGACAGATCCTCAAGCTCTAACTGATCCTCAAGCTCTGACTGATCCTGAAGAAGCTTTGTCTGATTCTCAAGTGCAGCATCTCGCTTCTGATCTTGTTTGTGTTCTATCAAAAATGCAGAGCGCCACTTAGGGAGATTTGGCATCGTACTCTTTAACAAGGGTAAGAACGAGCGTCCATCAACAAAAGCGGGTGATTCAACTCTAGCCATATCGGTAAAGGTTGGGAAAAAGTCGATATTACACACTTGCTCTTGCAGTTTCTTGCCGGCTGGAATTCCCGGTCCACGCACTAGCAGATTCAAGCGAATATCTTCTTCGTAGGCACTTAGTTTGCCTGCACTTGCCCGGTGAATACCCTGTTTGTAACCGTTATCGGAGGTGAAAATGATGTAAGTATTGTCAAGTTGCCCATGCCCATTTGCCTTAAGCGTATCGACCAACTTGCCAATTGCCTCGTCAACCGACTGGAGCGATTGCAAGCGCTGGCGATACGTTTTATCAATTTTGTCAATTTGTGTTTGATTGAGTCGAGGCAAATCTTGCATGAATTGAGGCTTAGTACTAACATCAGCTTCGTTAAAATTGTCTGGGCGGGGCGCTTTAACACCTGGGAAGAGGCCCTCATGGCGTGGTGCTGGTGTATAGGGTCCGTGAATGTTGAAGGGAGCCAGATAAACGAAAAACGGTTTGCCGTCTTTGGCAGAACGTTGGATGAAATCAACGGCAAAGCTAGTATAAACATCTGTACCGTAGTCTTTCGGCTTGTCACCGTACTTGACCAGCTTGCCATTCTTGTTCAGTGTATAGTTGTACTGTGCGTAAGGATTGCCATATTTCTGGTTTTTCTTCTTGCCTTTTTCCATCGGGCTATACCACTCTGTCCAACCAGGCGGGATGTAGGTATCATCCGGGGCTGTGTCGGGGTAGCCGTTGAGGTACTTGCCAATCAACGCTGTCCGGTAACCATTTGCCTGTAACGAGGTGGCGATAGTTTCTTTTTCTAAGCCTTTGGCATAGGCTTTTTGGAAACCTCCATCAGGTCGTGAATTGGTCAAGACCCCTGTATTGTGGGCATATTGACCGCGCAAAATATTCGTGCGCGATGGGCAGCATAGAGACACGTTGACAAAAAAGTTAGGAAATGTTACGCCCTGGTCGAGCAAAAGCGACTTAATGTGTGGTGCATATTTCTCCGGATTTCTGTTAATTGTGTCAGCGTCCATGTCATCCACTAGGACGAAAATGATATTGGGTTTATTTGTCTGGGCTAAAGCTTTTTGTGGTGCTGATAATAACACAGTGACTACCAAAACACCGATCATTATTAGAACAAAAAACTTCGCTCTCAAACTGGATGTTTTCATGAAATCATCTCTTAATTTACAATGTCAGAGTTTCATTTTTTGGCTTTGAGCATGGTAAAAAACCAAACTTTTATTTCACCGTCATAGCATCTGAACCAAAATGTTCCTTTATGTACTGCTTAATGTCTTTAAGTAGCTTATTTTCTTCTTCAGAGAAAGAAGATATCTCAAATTTGTTTACAGAATTTAAGCGATCTTTGTAAGAGTTAACCGCGTGGTAAACAGATCTAGCAGCATATTGGCTATTACCAAAGTCAGGAATAACAACAACATTGTTCGATTCAAAACTTGAGTTAGTACAGCCCATATTCCTAACATCCTCAAAAAATTTTTTAGCCGCTCCTTCAGAACCAAAAGATAGCGAGATACTCCGAAATGATGCTAGGAGAGCCGAAGTTTTGAATGTGCTAAGGGTCACTAGAACCATAGCAATTTTTGGATTGCCATTCCTGGGATGGATTATCATTTGAAATTCCTCATACTCTAAGAAGTGATATTGTATAAACGAATAACGCTGAAATAGATAGTAGAAGTTGTTCATTGGCTTCGCCCTCCCCTGGTTTTTCAGCCTAGAAGTAAGCAATTAGGTTAATCCTCAAATCTTAAGACTCGACAATCATCTCTAACGTCGCGATCTGGGAGGTGTACCACCGGTCGCCGATGACCACGTCGATCATCGCCCGACCAGGGCGGCGGGCCAAAAACATTACTGCATTAGGTGCCCCTATCGGCGACAAGATTTTGCCATTATTTCCCATCACACCTGGGAAGAAGGGACCTAAAATCTCGACAATGTCTGCGCCAGACTGAACGTGGCCACCAGTTGCACCAAATATTAACAAATCGCCTACTCTAAGGGTCAGGCTCGGAGGCAAAGCCTGCACATTCTGGACTTCGATCAGCCGACCCATTGTGTTTTTACCAACGGATTTCTGTGTTGCATCAACCATTTTATAACCAGGACGTGGTGTAACTACAACCTCTAAACCGCCACAGGTTCTATTCACACGTCTTCCACGTCTTCCGACTCATCCCATTCATCCCCGTGTTCGTGTATTAATTTGTGCTCATGCATTAAATCCTGCTTTGGCTTCGGGTAGATTCGGCTGACAAATCTATAATCCGTCCGATTGATGTTTGTACCGCCAAGAATTGGCTCTCCATTGCGGGTGATCGATCCGGGCAGCCTGTAGCACATGATCGAAGTCTGGTCGGCGGGAGTGCCCATAATCGAACGCTTATCCAGCGCAGTGAGTACCTGTTGGTCAACAGTTTTCCTGTCCCATCCCTGCGTCCGTTGAAAGTACTCATATGCCTTCTCGGGATCGATCTTCGCGACCAACTCCCTTCGCATATGTTCGTGTGGGAAGCCGAGCGTGTGTCCCGTCTCATGCTGCACGACACGTATAAATTCTGTTTCAGGGGTGTTCATTGTAAAACCCTGTAAGTTCATTGTCGGACGATTTTTGGGTATCTGCAGAATGTCGGTTCCGAGAAACGACCAGTACCCGCTCCCCTCCCTGGAAATCCGAACTTCGCCGATTCCCCGCGTCTCCACAAACGAGATCCCCCCCGTTTTAGTCCACGCGTTCATCTGTCTGATGATTCGATTCTGAAGATTAGCCGGTGTGCTCTCCATGAAGCTGACCGTCAACCTGCGAGGCTCGGAACCCCAATATTTTCCTACAACAAGTGTAAGGAACTGGGGATCTAAAACAAAATTCGGAGCTAGCTCGGCAATCGATCCGCTCACCAGTGCATTATTGACTGGGTTGATTTCTACTGCCTTCTTAGCTGCTTTGTCTAGCAGACGCTTTGGAAGGGATTTTATCGTACAACCGAACTTGCTTTCTTGCAAGGTATCGTCCAATGCTTGTTCCTCGCCAAACCCATTGCCCCAATCCGCATAGTGGTTAGCTGCCCCGCCTGCCATTTCGGCATAGTGGTTAGCTGCCCCGCCTGCCATTTCGGCAATCTTTTTAAGAGTATCGATAAGCTGTCTTTCGTTCTCATTCATTGTTGTATCCCTCCAGTTTGGAAAAGTTTTTTGGCTCAATATACCTATGCGACCCCCATCGCCGCTTAGCAGCTAAATTGAGGGGTTCAAAAACAATTAGCGGGACTTAAACATTTTTGAGCTAGAAACAAGGCTCAAACCTATACAGGGCAAGGAAAATACAGTAAAGGCTCAAAAATGCTTCAAACCCAGATATATCAAGAAACTAGGTAAAACAATGTCAAAGTCTTTCTATATATACGTTTGAGAGTTTTTTCAGGCTACTTTTTGTCTAAGTCCCACTAGGACGAAAATGATATTGGGTTTACTTGTCTGGGCGAAAGCTTTTTGTGGTGCTGATAATAACACATTGACTACCAAAACACCGATCGTTATTAGAACAAAGAACTTTGTTCTAAAACTGGATGTTTTCATCAAATGACCTCTTGATTTACAAGATTAAAAAACTCTTTGTCCAATAAAATTGCCTGCCGGATTGTAGTGACAAACAAGGAAATCTTTGCCATGTCCACTCGCTAAACCACATCCAACTTCTCTTGTTTTTATCCAAACAACTTGAGTATAATGACCCACGTTCTCCCAATGTCCAGTAGTAGAGACATCGGGAAAAATACCGTTTTTGAAATTCTTCTTTTCATGACCCCACAAATCTATTAGCTGAGTTACAGAATAGGCGTCAGCCGTACCACTTGCTAAGTTTTCTCCAGCGCCACTATGGTCTAATTTTCCTGTTGCCGCCAAATGATTTGCCCACTTTTGAGCGCTCGCTGCTAAATTTTTTGACCATCGCAGTGGTGGAACGCCTACTTCGGCTCTGTACTTATTGTGTTCTGCTAAAATTGCTTTAATTTTCATAGCTTACACTTCCTGAAATTTTAATGAAAGTTCATTGTTATTCTCAGTTTAAATGTACCCTAAGCTACATTTAAACCCGTTGTATCGCTGTGATTACCGACATTAAAGTTGGTTATGGCATAAAGACTCTGACACTTCGGATGAGGAAATATGCATCTTTGAATTTAGGATTATTATTTGCGTCCGAAACGTAACCATTGCATTTATCTATTCCTCCTTTGAAATCATTGCCAGCCCAGTCTCCGCACAATGTCGTATTGACGATCATCTCCATGTTTTTGAAATATTCAGGACATGGATTGAAATGAACGTAAGGCTTTCCCCATGTATTTGGGTGAGGTGAATTTCCAAGGACATTCGCAGGGATATCAGAGCGCTTCCAAAACCAGATTTTAATTGTTTGGTTATGAACCCACTCACAAGCGTATGCTCCACCGCCATTTTGGTTGAATCTGTGACCGAAAGAGTTTTCCGATCCGGTGACACCACATCCGAGGTGACCATCTTGAGCGTTACAGTCGGGATTGATAATATTTGGGATGTTCTGAACACATCCCTTTTTGGTGTGTAATGTTGAGTGGTTCCTGTTGTGTTTAGAAGGTGTCGAGTTGACTCCTTCGATAATGTCAATTTCTCCGTTCTCAGGCCATGTAGCTCCCGTTCCAAGCAGCCATATCGCTGGCCATACCGCCATTCCTTCCGGTATGTGGTCTAAATCGATAATAAACAGACCTCCATTGTACTTTTTATCTGTGTAAATACGGATGGCCTTTCTTTTTGCTCCGGGTTTGTAGCCTTTTGATTCAACTTCGATTTTAATTTTTCCATCAACAACTTTAATCAGTTCGTTCCACTTTCCGTAATGTACTTGACCGTGGGTTGGGTCGGGCTGGTGGAAAAAACTCCATTTATCACCTTTTTCATTTCCTTTGATAAACTCATTTCCAGTCCAACTATCTTTAAGAGTATATGCCATAGTTTGATAATGCCTCCTTTGAAGAATTAGCAAGAAAGGTTGTCGCCTGGGGTGACATTTAACACTCCTGTAAAGTGTTTGTAGAGTTGTATTCTATGTTCAGCTTGTGGAGTCTGATGCCCTTTGCCACATTCAATACCTCCATTGATGATGTTAATGGTCATTCCAAAGCCGGACGTGCTGATGGCTTTGTGGCATGATGCTTTGGGTGGTTGGGGAGTCATCCAGAACCACAGCGCTGTCGTAAAGGAAATGACATTATTCGTTGAGACTAGTTCAGGATGATTGAGTAAATCCTTTCCAATGGCTTTTCCGCACGCACCGTAGTTATAGTTCCACGACAATTGGATTGGTCCGCGACCATGATAGCTTTTGCCCGCCACGCATGGATAGGTAGTGTTCGTCGCATCGCAGTAATGGCTTTGCGGGTTTTGCTCTTGAATGTAGTGTAGACCCCCTGTTTCGTGGGAAATGTTGGCCAGGAACGCAGCTGCCTCGCGTTTACGTTGCTGCAAAGAACCCTTGTTGCAGAAATGCGGGTATTTTTTAACTGCTGTTATCAGACTTTTATAAGTGTAAAAATCATTATGGTTGGGAAACATAGTTTTGTAAGCCTGATGAGATACTATATTTGCGAAACCATCACCTGTACTTCCACCTGTATTTTCATTACCAGAGTGAGGAATGCATATTTCTTGACCTACTTGTAAATTATGAGCATCTTCTTCCCTGAATGGAGTACCATCTGGTTTCAGAATTTCATGCCAACGGTCACTACTATGCAACTGTTGTTGAGCAATGCTAGAAAGCGTATCTCCCTTCTTGGTGATGTATGAACTACCTGTTTTACAACTCATGATTTCTCCTTTTTCAAATTAGAAGCTTGATTTTCACATTATTAAACAGAAAGCGGATATCTTAATCCCAACTAATAGTTACCTTCAATTCTTGAGGATTTGGATGTTCAATTAGAGTGCTTTGCTCGCACACATCATCAAATGGGAATCCATAAGCTTTGTTATCTATGCTATGATGATGCCAGAATTCAGCATAGAAATTAGCAGGATCGTTTTTATAGAACTCTTTAGGGTTACATTTATCTGCTGGATTCTTGACTATGTGCCTGTTAAACATGGCGCTAATTTGAGCTTGAATTGCCTTTTGAATCTCATCACCTTTTGAAAACTCTCCATCACATTGAAAGACTTCCCAAGATTTTGGATAGTGTATTGTATACTTTGGATTAGGTGAATCTTTTTTGGTAAAAGTGAAAACGTTATTTTCTACTTTTCCGATAAATGTTCCCTGTGGCATTTTCAGTTCAAGTTTATTTGACTTGTAATATTGCCATATATCGTGAATGTAATCATCGAAGTATTTCGCGTGATTACCACCTTCAGCAAAATCCCCTTTAAATGGCGATACTATTCTGTAGGGTTTCTGAACCAAGGATTTAAACTTTGCTGGGACACTATTCGCATATTTATCGAATAAAGCACTCCTTGATTGAGTTATACCAACTTTTTTTGAACCATTAAGTGCGATTAATTTCATGACCATTGGAAATCCAAATTGGTCTACTTGAGTAGTATTGCCGTGAAAGCCTGCATCATCAAAGGTAAACTCTATCCAATCATAGAAAACGTCTATATTGGCATCAGATGAATTAGCCGTATTCGGTTGAACAATAGTGTTGTTGTCAGCGATTTTTAAGTAAATCGGTGAACCGAGACTAATATAAACTCTACCTGAACTAATATGCGGAACTTTTATTTCCGAAACCTCCTTAATAGTGTGTAAATAATTAGAATAATTTTGCCCCTTTTTAGTTAGATGACCTGGTGCATTATTATCTCTAACATGGCATGGAATTAAGTCACCTTTTTTATTCAGGTGACAAGTTTGGTTCGATGCATTTAGACCAGTAATTACAAAGTGAATTTCATTGGAGTGGAATTTTTGATTTGTATTGTTGGTAAATGAAAATTTCATCATGTTCTTCCTTGAAATTTGAGTTTTGTGGTGTCTTTATTTAACTTTAGTTTGCCCATTGAATAAACCCACGTGTGGTTACTCCATGTCTTGAAAATCGTTTTTTTGCATTGTGGTACATATTAGCTTCTACAATGCTAGGAATTATCGCAGCTTTACTGTGTGCGTAATCTTCCCAAGATATTCCCTGGCTTGTTGCGAAGTCGTTTTCAGTCTCCGTTCCAGTGGTGTATAGTTGTGGAGAAAGATAGTCTATATTCTCGTTTTTAATGAAGGTTTTCATCATAGCCTGTGCGTCAGGAATTCCGTAGGGGGCAGAGTGGCTAGTCGTAACCAAAACTTTGAACTTTTTATTTTTGGCAGCAGCAAAAGCTTGTTGAAAATCTGATATCAGGTTAGCTTCGCCCTCTTCAATGTCAAAAGCAATTCCCTTATAATCGGAGAATTTGCCATTTTTAATGTGAGTAATAATGGAATTAAGAATTTGCTGTGTGAAGGAGCCATTAGCATTTCCTCCACCTAAAGAAATGTATTTATGACCCACCAACTTGTTTTTGATTTGGGCACTATCTGATAAAGCCTGTTCTGGTTTAGCCCATCCACTAAAAGCAATGCCTAATGTTGAGTGGTTGAAAGGGTGACTCGGAGAGTAAGTCTTATTCCAGTAACCTTTAATCAATCTCATCTCTTCTACAGTTTCTAGAGTTTCAACTTCAGAATTCATGACGTAATTTTCCTCTTTGTAAATTGATAGGGGTAGTGTGAAGGTAACTTGCTAAAAAATCGAGTATAGTCTGCACTTGGTACAGGTACTCTCTCCTCTGATTCTTAATTGGTAGCAATGAGATGATTTTATTCACTGTGGAAAATCAGAAGTTTTTAGTTGAGCCTTCTGATTCTTAATTGGTAGCAGTGAAATGAGTTTATTCACTATCTTGCGCCGCTCCGATGACTCCAGATAGGCAAAAAGCAAAGCTGAGTCTTGATTAGCGCTTAAAATTAAATATTAGTCTTGAGTTTTCAATAACGGTTAGCTTAATATTTTTTAAACTAATTTCTACCGCATTACACTTGACAACAATGCCTGCTATGGATAGCAAAAAAATAATTTTTTTGCAAGTTATACCAACAGCTAGAAATTTGTTGATATCCAAAGCTTGTGCATAAAATAAGTTGATTGTGCTGATAGCTATACTTATATAGAGGATTCCAAATCTCCTTTTTAATAGGAGGGTAAAATGTCTAGGGATAGCTATACTTTTGTAGTGGTAACATCTAGAAATATGAAATGGATGCTAACAATCGCTCTGATTTTGAGTGGCGTTACCTATTATCCAGCAAAGGTAACAGCCCAAACTCAACAACCAGCAACAACTAAACAGCCCGTACAACCAACCAAAGGTAGGACTTCACCTCAAGGGCGTACCTCTCGACCAGTTTTTGTTTTGCCAAAAACACCTGCTCGGTTAAGTCCGATCTCTGGGCGTAGGACTGGAATGGGTAGCCGGGATAATTGTCCTGCGGTGACAACTGCACTCACTGCTTTAGTACCGTTGCGAGAGGAACAAAAGGTTAGTAAACAAGCAGACAAACCAATTTCAGCGATTGTGGGGGGACTAACCACCTCTGAACGACCAACCTTTTGGTTTTATGTTCCCTACACTCAGGAATTAACAGCTAATGCTGAATTTATCTTACAAGATAGTGCAGAAAACGATATTTATAGAAATGCGATCGCACTACCTCCGAAGCCTGGTATCATCGGTGTTTCTCTCCCATCCAATGCATCTTTGCAAGTAGGGAAAACATATCACTGGTATTTTAAAGTCCTTTGCAATCAACAACAAACAGCGACTGTTCCTATTTATGTGGAAGGAGACATTGAAAGAGTCAATTTGGATTCTCGGATAATGCAACAGTTGGAAACAGCAGTCGATCTGCAACAAAAGGTTGCCATCTATGCACAAGAAGGTATTTGGTTTGATTCTCTGACTATGCTGGCACAACTGCGTCAGAAGAATCCTTATGATGCATCTGTTGCTGAAGATTGGCAAAGTCTATTGAGGTCTGTCAATTTGGATAATGTTACTACGGCTCCTCTGGTAAAATAACGGTATTGCTGAATAATGGGATGATTTTTACCTCACGCAGAGACGCAGAGGCGCAGAGAGTAAGAGTTTTAGAGATGAGATTTTTGATTTTCATACCTAGATTCAGCAACGCCAAGAATCGACCTTTAGCTTTGGTTGAAAATTTCAACTCATCCCGCAACTATGCAACGCCAAAATAACTGTTTGTTTACAACCAATTACCAACTAACACGTAAGTTGCCCAGTAAAGAGGACGAGTGTATTGTGAATTAGACAGTAGCTTTAATTGAGCTTCGCGTAAAGCTTCTGCTGTAGTTTTGCCAGTTGTTAATTGATGGTAGAATTCATTAACAAACAAAGCAGTGGATTCATCCCCAATTTGCCATAGAGACGCTAGAGTACTTCGTGCCCCAGCTCGAATAGCAACTCCGGCTAATCCCAATGCAGCACGGTCATCTCCTTGTGCTGTTTCGCAAGCACTCAGAACTAGTAATTCTACTGGCTCTGTTCGTTTTTGCTCTCTACTTTTGAGCAAGCTATCTAATTCACTTACGTAGATGCGCTTATCGGCTGCTAAGATAAAAGTGTTTTTTGCTTTAGAGCTAAATTGTCCGTGAGTTGCCAGGTGAACAACTCTAAAAGGTTGGGCGTTGATGGTTTTTTCTAAGGTTGTACTTTGGAAATTTTTATCCAATAATATCGTTGTCGATATGCCCGATCGCTGAAGCAATTCCAGTTCAACCTTGACATTGGGAAGCGGTGCAAACTTTTCGTTGCTAGGTGGTTGCGAGAGTCCTCCAGCAAGAGCGTTTAATTTTTTCTGTGCTAGCGGTTTGGGGGTAAATAGTTGCAATCCCGGACTAATGGCTACAGCGTACTTCTGGACTAAATACTCTTTACCATCAGACAATGCAGACATGGGAATATTGCGTAGTGACCCGTCTGGGATAAAAACTAGAGTATTCACTCTACTATTTTTGAGTTCACCTGCAACTGGTTTAATTAACCAATCATAAAGCTGCTGGGAAACCACTTGAAATTTATTATTAGCATCGGGTTGGACTATCGTCTCTCGCATTTGGGCGATCGCCTGCTCTACTTGCTGATGGTTTACCACAGAAGTTTTACGTAACAAAGGTTGATTGGGAAGTTTGAGGATTATTTCTAATTGGTTATCTAGAATAATCGGGTAAAAAATGGCAGTATTAGGGCGATCGCGGTCTACCACTTTGTCCAGCACCACAAATTGGTTACTCAAGCAAGCTTCTCGGAAAAAATTATCTAGTTCTGCTAGTTGCAAGGCTTCAACTCGCTTGCGGACTTTATCTAGATCGGGTTTTCCTTGTCCTTTCTGTTGTAAAAGCAGTTCTACTGACTGGCGATAAATAGGTTCTACGCTATCACGAAAATTAAACTGCACTTCTCGGTTTACCGTAACTAAATCGGTACGGAGAGACTGAAGAGTTACAACTGCGGTATCATAAGCAGCGATCGCTCCCTCAGTATTTCCTTGTGCTTTGAGCAAGCGTCCCAACAGCCACTCCCAACGATAAGCTATATCTGAAGCATCGATTTTTTGAGCGATCAACAATGCTTGCTGCGTCAATTTCTGGGCATCTTGCCATTGATTGTTTTGTTCGTAGACTTCTGCTAAACTGCCAAGTGCATAGGATTGAGTGCGCTGATCACCTAGAGTTTTGGCTTGTTGAACGCTGTTTGCCAAAATCTCTGCAATATCTTTTTGATTACCAATTTTACTTATGGTGCGAGCAAAATTCATCCGTGCATAAATACCAGCTTGAGTGATCGACAGAGTTGCGAGTTGAGATTGAATTGTAGGTATGATTGTTTTTGCTTGTGCTACTTGTTCATTCTCGACAAGCAAGCTGAGTTGATTGATTTGAGCTTGAACTTTGGTGAGTGGGTTTGGTGCAATTAAAGCCGCATTTTCATAATGAGCGATCGCGTCTTTTATATTACCTAAGTCTCTAACAGTATTACCAAGAGAAAATTCTGTGAGGCTAATTTCTAAAGGTAGTTGCAGACGTTGGGCAATTGCTAAACTGTGTTTTAAATTTTTCCAGGATTGTTCTAAGTCACCTAATTGTCGATGGACATTACCGAGAGAACGCAAAGCAGTGACTTTTTCCACTGAGTCATGTTGAGTTTGTAACTGTTGAGAGACTTCATTCAATATATCTAAGCTACGGCGGTAAAACCCAGAAACTCGTAGAGCTTGTGCTTGATTGATACGGCTGCGCGTCACTCCCATATTGGATTGTTTACCTAAGCGCTTCCAGATTTGCTCTGCTTGCTGTGATGTTTTTAGAGATACATTTGCATCTCCCTGTGACAGTTGCAGTCCACTTTGAATCTCTAGAGTTTGTCCTAGAACTTCTAGCAATTCTGACTTGGGATTGTTGACATTTAACTTTTGATTTGTATTGTCCCAGCCAAGTAGATTTAAGCTGTTATTAATAGCTTTTGACGCTTCTTTCCATGAGCCGAGTTGCTCAAACACTAGAGAGAGGTTCGTTAGTGCTGCGGCTTGTGCAAGGTTGTCGCCTTCTCGTTGATAGATGCGGACAGCTTGTTGTAGAATAGTTACAGCTTCAGCAAAGCGTCCAGATTGATAAAGCGCTTCTCCTTGAGAGACAAGTTGCTGTGGTGTTTTGGTTGAAGGTTTGGTGGTTTGGGTGTAGAATCCGGCGGGTGAATTTGTCTGGGGTTGTTTGGCGAATGTTCTGGGGATAATAGTTAGGGAAAAAGCAAGGGTAAATAGGACTACATTTGTTACCGCAAATCTAATGAGTCGCTTAGTCAGGGCAAATGGATGCATATTTCACACCTTAGCGAGATGCAGAACAAGAAGCAGGAGTTTGCCGATAACTCTCAGGAGTGACACTAGGTGCTTGTGCCACAAGTTCTATATTCCCATTGCTATTAACTATCCAACCAGTAGCTTCCATAATGGTCGTCGCCGCAGCAACTTTAGTACTATTTGAGACTGCTGTTGGTTGTGGCGAAATTGTTGTTTTAGCTCTTGTTGCTGGTTTTGGTCTGAATCTCACCCACGCTGAGAGAGTACTTGTATCTTGTAATGGTTCAGTGGGACTCATGGGTAGTCCACCGCGTCCTGTTGACACAAAAGAACTCTGAAATTGCCGACTTCCAGGAGTGCAGGCGGTGGAAATTTGCTCAGAGACATCAACGAGATTAGTAGGGAGTTCGATTAAGCCGTTACTGGGGTCAATATCAGGTGTAGTGATTTCTACATTACCGCTCAACCTGCGAGTTCGCCCTGTGGCGGTGATATCGCTTGTGTTTCGGGAAGGTATATCCCGGAACTGAATACCAAAGATACCTTTAGTATTGATTCTGACATTCCCACCCCGAAAGTTAGCAGAATTAGCGCTGATGTTGCTATTTTCAAAGCCAACCAGGACATCGGTATTAATATTGATGTTGCCGCCGATAACGTTTGCTCCTGTAGCGTTGGTTCTGATGTTGCTATTGCCAGTCATGATTAAATCTTTTGAGTTAATGTTAATTGTCGCCTGTTCTCTATCTCGGTCAACTTTGGGGCTGACTGTATTGGCGATGAGTGAGCCGTTGTTGTTTAAACGGATAGAGCGTGCATTTAATGTCATGTTGCCTGCAGTTCCTGTTCCGAGACTCGCCACGCTTACTCTTGCCCCATCTCGCACTAGCAAGGTATTGGTTCTTAGGGTTATATCACCCGCATTCCCTGTTGAGTTTCGCCCTGCACGAGTAAACAAGCCACTGCCAAACTGACCATCAGCGCTTCTACCCATCAGTTGCACATCAGAGGCATCAACAGTCAATTTTCCCCCGTTGCCCGCACCGAAAGTACTAGCACTTACCACTGCCCCATCTCGCACTAGCAAGGTATTGGTTCTTAGGGTTATATCACCCGCATTCCCTGTTGAGTTTCGCCCTGCACGAGTAAACAAGCCACTGCCAAACTGACCATCAGCGCTTCTACCCATCAGTTGCACATCAGAGGCATCAACAGTCAATTTTCCCCCGTTGCCCGCACCGAAAGTACTAGCACTTACCACTGCCCCATCTCGCACTAGCAAGGTATTGGTTCTTAGGGTTATATCACCCGCATCCCGTGTTGAGTTTCGCTGTGCACGAGCAAACAAGCCACTGGCAAACTGACCATCAGCGCTTCTACCAATGATCTGTACATCTTGGGCATCAACACTCAAAGAACCTGCCTTGCCCGCACCGAAAGTACCGATAAATACCTGTGCCCCATCTCGCACTAGCAAGGTGTTGGTTCTTAGGATTATATCACCCGCATCTCCTGTTGAGTTTGCTTGTGCAAACAAGCCACTAGGAAACCGACCATCAGCGCTTCTACCAATGATTTGCACATCAGAGGCATCAATCTTCAAATTTCCACCCTTGCCCGTACCAAAAGTGCCAGTATTTACCCGTGCCCCATCTCGCACTAGCAAGGTACTAGCATTGATACTGACATCGCCTCCCTGTCCATTTGCTTGTGATAGCACTTGATTAAAAATCTCACTGTTCTTGTTAAGGTTTATTGCGACCGTAGCATTAACCGAAATATTTCCTGCCTTACTATTATCAGAACCCAATCCACTATCTATGCCTGCACGCAGGACACTCTCTCCTGTCATCTCTAAATTCCGGGCATTAATTGTGATACTACCACCATCACCAGCCAATACATTTACTTGGGCGCGATCGCTAAGGAAAACATCGCTTCTTTCTACACTATTGGGAAAACTCAAACTAATATTATTACCATCTCCATTCAACCCAACTGTACCGACACTAGCTAACCCACCTAACTCGACGAGTCCACCAAAAGCATTCAATCTTCCACCATTTATGTTGACATTGCCGCCTACTAGCAGCAAACTTCGACCATCCCGGACACGTAGACCAAATGCATTCTTACCACCAAGAGTAGATCCGGCTGGTGCAGTCGAACTATTTTGAATCGGTGCAGCCACAATTTGATTAAATAATAAAGCATTTGGATTTACTGTTAACAAAGGTGAGGGTGCTTCTGGATTCGAGGCACTGAAAAATCCCAGATTGCCAAACCCTATAGCATTTGCTGTTGTGGCAACAAACGAACCACCGATATTTAAACTGGCATTTTTACCAAAAATAATCCCATTGGGATTGATGATAAACAGATTTGCTTTACCCAATGCACGAATTGACCCATCAATATTTGAAACGCTTGAGCCAGTAACTCGTGTGAAAATGTTTTGCATATCGAGTGCATTATTGAACAAAGCTGTTTGACCAGTGGGAACAGAAAACTCTCTAAAGCTGTGGAATAGGTTAGCGCCTCTTGTCGTTCCACCTGAGATAATCCTGGTATTACCCTCTAATCTCACGTCGGAATTATTTGGCGGAGTCCCATCTGGCGTAATTTGGGCAACTGAGCTATTTGTATATAAAACTATTGCACTTGCGATCGCAATTCCTAGACCTTGCCACCAGTACAAACATATAGATGCTCCAGACATTGCACTCTCCTGTTGAAAAGGAAATTTAGCGAGTGAATCCTCAATTTACAGCGCTTTGTATGTAAATGAAGTACACCGTTAAGAGTGATTCAGAAATTACCCATAAAAATAGATATCTAACAGTCTATAAAAATGGTGTACCACAGTTACCTGAAATACGCTGTCTTTACGCAATTTTCTCCCGCCAATCAAGACTCTGCCTTGCTTTGCGCCTATCTGGAGTCCTCCCGGCAGATCCAGATAGTGAATAAACCAAAGTCATTGCTACCAATTAAGAATCAGAGGGCAAAGCTAAAAGCCTCTGATTTCACACTTGCATTGCTACTGATGTCACCTGCACGATAGGTTTGGGTGACAGCTAGATTTACTAAATTGACCCCAAGGAGATTTTTCTTGATCCGAAGATTATGGTCATTTCGCGATCGCTACTACATTCTTCACCTAACTTGGTTTGCCTTCTTTCTCTCATTTGTCGTTTGGTTTAACATGACTCCGCTTGCCACAACGATTCAGCAGGATTTAAAGTTAACCACTGAGCAACTCAAAGTTTTAGCAATTTGTAATCTAGCCTTGACCATTCCAGCGCGAATTGTGGTAAGCATGATTCTCGATCGCTTTGGCCCTCGCCTTGTCTTCTCAGCATTGCTTGTGTTGGCGCTCATACCCTGCTCGATTGCTGCAACCGCAACCAACTTCAACCAACTAGTCTGGAGCAGTTTAGCCACCGGGATTATGGGATCTGGATTTGTAGTGGGAGTTCGCATGGTGGCAGAGTGGTTTCCCCCTCAAGAAATTGGTTTTGCTCAAGGGATTTATGGCGGCTGGGGCAACTTTGGAGCCGCTGCTGCCCAATTTACATTACCTGCTTTAGCCGTTGCCACAACTTTTTTATCAAATGGTGCGGTTAACTGGAGATTAGCAGTTCTGTTGACCGGAATCGTTGCCGCGCTCTATGGTATAGTCTACTTCAAGAGCGTTGAAGATACTCCACCTGGTAAAGTCTATCAGCGACCTCAGCGACATGGCGCGATGCCTGTCACGTCTCTTGGAAGCTTTTGGGCAATGATGGCACTGGACTTGGGGATGTTGCTGTCGTTGGGTATACTTACTTTTCCTCTCACACAACCGCAAATTAACTTTTTGCAGGGCTGGCAAGAGCTATTGTGCTGGGGATTTCTGGCAGGGTTATTCCTTTTGCAAACCTATAAGTCTTGGCAGGTGAATCGAGAAGTCGTGGGTTCCTTAAACCCGCTCAACTCGAATTTTCTCAAAAGTAGTAAAACCTATCCGTCTGCACAACGCTATCAGTTTCGTCAAATTGCTTTACTGAGCTTCACCTATGTCACCAATTTTGGCGCTCAGTTAGCCGTCTTCTCAATTCTGCCAATGTTCTTTGAACAAACTTTTGCCCTAAATCGGGTCACGGCAGGCATGATTGCCGCCATTAGCTATCCCTTTTTGAATCTAGTATCACGACCGAGTGGGGGACTCATATCTGATAAGTGCAGTAGTCGCAAATGGACGATGACACTGTTCACGGCTGGTATTGGAGTCGGCTTTTTACTAATGAGCAGAATCAACAGTCATTGGTCGTTACCAATTGCCATTGGAGTGACGCTCTTGTGTGCTTATTTTGTCCAAGCAGGTGCAGGTGCAACCTTCAGCCTAGTGCCGTTAATTAAGCAAGACATTACAGGTCAGATTGCAGGTACTGTTGGGGCTTACGGTAATGTCGGCGGCGTAGTTTATGTAACGGTTTATAACTTCACAAACACTGGGACACTATTCTCCACAATGGGCGTGGTAGCGCTGATCTGCGCTAGCCTCTGCGGATTTTTCCTCACCGAACCCAGTGCTTCCTTTGCTCAAAACAATGCATGCCAAAACTAGAGCAAAGCAATTGACAAGGGCAGCCAAATACTCTAGCAGTTGCCAGGTAGATTAGGACATTTTGAAAGCGTGAATCTCAGGAATAGTAAGGTTTTTACCTCCTGCCTTCTGCCTCCTGCCTCTTGCCTCCTACTATACCTTGTACGGCAGCGGTACTAGAAGCTCAAAGCTCAACATTTGTTTCTATAAATTAGCCTTCAACTGGTAATCCACCTGCGTTGATTCAGTAGTAAAATCCAACATTTCTCGAACTTGTCAAGATTATGCTCAACTCAAAACAAGCCGAGGCAAAAATTCAACTGTTACACACATTGAATCAGTCAATCAGTAAAATAACAGAGCTTAATGCTGTGCTTACTGCCACACTTCGTACTGTCTGTGAAAGCATTAATTGGGATTATGGAGAAGCTTGGATTCCCAAGCAGGATGGCACGATTCTAGAACTTAGTCCAGCTTGGTACGTCAACCCAGCAAGAAGCATCGAGCAAGTATCTAACTTGGAGAAATTCCGGTTGTGTAGCGAAGCGTTTATCTTGTCTCCTGGTGTTGGCTTACCAGGAAGAGTTTGGTCATCACAGCAACCCGAATGGATTTTAGATGTTTCGGCTCACTCAGAAACTTACTTTTTGCGACATTACATTGCCAAGGCGTTCGGTATCAAAACTGGATTGGGAGTACCGATTCTTGTGAACGCGCAAGTGATAGCAGTGCTTGTCTTTTTTCGGCCAGAAATCTGTGAGCAAGATCCACAAGTCATCGAACTAGTTATGGCAGCAGCCGCACAGGTTGCCTTGAAAAACTGTTTCTAAAGGAGGCATCAGTCACTATGCACGATTTCAGTTATTTAGAAGCCTTGCCAAATCTTTTGCTAGAGGCAACCGACTACCTGCGACTGTTTTATCGAGAACACGATCAACCAGAATCACACCTCGAAGCACGACTAGCAGAGGTCTATAAGGAATATAAGCGATCGCAAACCTACTGGCAAACTCCAGCAGAACTTGCCTACGGAGCCAAAGTTGCTTGGCGAAACAGCACAAATTGCATTGGGAGAATCTTATGGCAGTCCCTAAATGTCCGTGACTTGCGCCATCTGACGACAGCCGAGGAGATTTTTGCCGCCCTCGTTGAACACATTGAGTTAGCAACCAATAATGGCAGTATCCGCCCTTATATTAGTATTTTTGCACCTCAACAACCGGGCAAAAAGGGTATCCGTATTTGGAATCCACAACTGATTCGCTACGCTGGATACCGTCAAGCAGATGACTCAGTTGTGGGCGATCCAGAGTACTGCGAAATCACCGAGATTTGCCAGAGTTTCGGTTGGACAGGCAGAGGAACTCGATTTGATGTGTTACCTCTGATTATCCAAATGCCAGAGCAGCCCCCTCAATGGTTTGAGATTCCATCGCAGGCAATTATGGAAGTGCTGATTAGCCATCCTGACTACCCTTGGTTTGCTGATTTAGGTTTGAAGTGGCACGCCTTACCAGCCGTGTCAGACTGGCGTTTAGAACTTGGTGGCGTTTCCTACCCAGCAGCTCCCTTTAGTGGCTGGTATATGGTTACAGAAATCGGTGCGCGCAATTTGGGAGATGTGCAGCGTTACAACCTATTGCCGATCGTTGCAGAAAAAATGGGGTTGGATACGCACTCTAAACTTTCTCTATGGAAAGATCGGGCGTTGGTGGCACTAAATACGGCGGTTCTTCATTCTTTTGCGCACCAAGGTGTGTCGATTGTCGATCACCATACGGCTTCATCTCAGTTTATTCAACATATAGAACGAGAAGCCCAAGCTGGTCGCATGGTTCCTGCTGATTGGGGCAGAATTGTTCCGCCGATCTCTGCTTCTGCCACCGAAGTGTTTCACACAGAGATGGAGAATGTTTGCTTGAAACCAAACTTTTTTCCTCATGAAGCAAGTTACTAAACAAGGCAAAAGTAAAAAGTGAGCCAGTGCGGTGGACGGGTTCCCCGGCATAAAGGAGACTGTGCCGTGGGCGGGTTTCCCGACTTGAGGCAACTGTCGTCAACTGGCGTTAGCGAAGCGTTAGCGACGAAGGAGCGTCACCCGTAAGGGTTAAAAGGTAAAAGAAAGGAAAAGAAAAATGGTCACTAGCACCATTATTTATTTTATGGAATGAAATAATAACATTTATTTCGAGACGCGCAACACGAGAAATAATACGTCCATTATAAATCCCTAAATTTATGGGGATTATCTTTTTACTTTTTACTTTTGAATGCGTTGAACAAGCAACACAACAACACCGCTTGCAACCACAGCAAAGGCTGAGGGAATAAATGGCAACCATACCCCTTGTTTTAAAAGGATGATGCTCCCAAAAGGATCTGCCCAAAGAGCGATCGCACAAGCTCCGTATAAAATGATCGCGATCGCAAATATAGCGCATACCTTATTGAGTAGCGAACGACACACGCGCCAAACAATCAAACCAGACACACTCGACCATCCCCATATCCAAACAATATCGACCCAGAAAGGCAAAACCCGAAGAATTGGACGTTTGTCTAAAACTGCACTCACAATTTGGCTGACCATTTGTGCTTGTATAAATATGCCTGGTATTTCCTGGTAAGGTTGCTGTGCAGCAGAGTAGGGAGTTGACCAAGTATCGCTGATAGTGTTAGCTGTCACTCCAATGATAACTACCCGATCTTTGAGCAAATCAAAGTTAACTCGATCGCTCAATACATCTGCCAAAGAAACTCTTTGATAATCTGCATTCCAGTAATTAACAAGTATTTGAAATCCGCCTAAATCAACTTTTTGTTGATAGCCACCACTCCGACCAGGCTTTAAGCGTTTAAATACTGTAGAACCAATTTGTACATAATCTTCATTCAAATTAGGTTGAATATTTTCGTAAGATAAATAACGAGCAGCTAATTGCAACGAAAGTGAATAAGGCGTTGTACAAGCAGACGAAGGCTCTTGTGCCATCATCATAATTTGGCGACGGACGATACCATCTGGATCTTGAATTGCATCAGTAAAACCCTGACGTTCTACAGGTACTTCAAGAGGTGGTTTAACACCTTCGGGGTCGTGTTTACGATCTCTGCCTTTACAGACAACTACCACATTTTCTTCGCTCAGTTCAGTAGCAAGTTGTATCGGCTTTGATTTATTTGGGGGGTCAGCAAAATCTCTATAAATATCCAGTCCAATGACTCGCGGTTGATACTTTTGTAATTTGTTGAGTAATTGAGCTAACGTACTATCCGAAATAGATTTCACTCCTGTAGTCGTCTCTTGTCGGGATTGAATATCTTTTTCAGTAACTTCAACAACGAGCAATCTTGGATCTAAATCTTCCTTTGGTCGCAGGAGTAGCATTTGGTCAAGAGTTTGCAGTTCAGCTTTCTCAAAAACCCCCAAGTATCTCAAACCTATCGTTGAAAGAGTCACAATAGTAGTACTCAGCAGTACAGTCCAAAGTTTGTGCTTTCGAGTCGCAATTGTGCTTTTGGTCTTTGCGATCGAAATTCTGCTCTGAGTCGAAACTTCGCTGCGAGTCTTGGTGTCACCCGAACCACTGCGTAGTTCTTGCCAAGTAGTAGGAACAGTTGTAGGATTTTGGCAGATAACTGGCAACCAACTAGCACAAGGAAAATCATTCTCCAATCCTTGAAGTCTTTCCCGCGCTTCTCGCACAGCCAGATAAAATGGCTTATTCCCTGTAAAAGCGACAAGAAAGTTTTTCAAAAACTCCTGTGCGACTAAATCTGACACCCCTTCCCGCATCACAATCATTTGGGGAATGTTCAAATCAGCCAAATTTCGTGCCAAACCAATGCCATCACAGGAGTTGAAAATTGCTAGTTTTAAACCGCGTGTAATTGCTGTCTTCAGTGCATTTTTAAATTGGGAAATTGTTAAACTTTCGCTTTGATTAATGTAAATTTTCCCTATCTCCCCATCTGCAATACTAGCGCTATGTCCGGCAAAAAATAGAATATCCCAATTCTGATTCCACAATTGCTCATCAAGTTCTTTTCGTGTAGGTTCGACAAGAAACGTAGTTTGAGTATCTGTTAAACCTTGCAACCAAGAACGGTCTTTATCAATATCAATACCAAAACTGTTACCGAGAATTGCTAGAATCTTGACTTGAAGTGTGGTATATTTTTGCACTACTTGAGGAGATGCATATTCATGGTTGCTTAAAGCTAATTCTGCTTTCGGGTAATCCTCAAAAAAATCCCACAGATGCCAAGGTAACCGATGCAGTAAAGCTATATTTGTTTCAAAAATAACTCTAATTTCATCATCTCGACTGAGTAGAGTTCTTAACTGCCGTTCAATATTTTGGAAGGATTCAGATTTTAACCAAGCATTGATATGTGTTTGTAACTGATGACATACTTCATTGAAATCATTCACAGAAATATTGGTAATATCTTGTGAATACACTTTTATACGTTGATTGCTGCCCAAACGTTGATGGATAGCTTCGTAGAGTAACTTCCATCTTCTGTAGAGTTCGGAAAGTTCTGGTATTGCTGGCAGACTCCCTGTTATTTTAAATAATTGGTTATTGTGCCACAGTTGAGCCGTGACAACAGGAAATCCTTGATTTAAATCTCCTCCCAACAAGCTGAAGATGACTAGCTGACTCATTTTTTTTTGTTGTTTGTCCTTATCTAATGACCAATGACTATAGCGTTTCCTAATCTGCTAAAGTACTTAGTACATTGCTAATAAAATTGGGCAAAACTCCGCGTACCTCTGCGTTTGACTCAGCGCCCCCTTTGCGTTTAAAAACATTATTTTTGTACCTCACTTAACTAGGAATCGCTATAATGACTAAATAACAAAATTTTCTGTTATCTGGTAACTATCAAAAGCAACTTGGATGCTAAAACATTCTCCTACTTCTCCATCAAAGCGTTTCAATTGTATGTAGTTATCTTGTTCTCTTGCTTGCACTTCCTGAATGATTTCCTCTGACTCTAAGAGCAAAGCTAACTTGATATTAACAGGTAGATATTCTCCATTGGCAGGATGTAGTTGCACGCGAATACTAACTTGTTGGCTATCCTCTGGTATGAAGGCAACTAACAGCACCACTTTTTGAGACTCTATTTCCATTCCCAAATCAATCAGCTTGGCTCGTTTGATACTACCAACACTTAATCCAGAGCTACTCCTGAAATTAAAAGCTAGACTGTTGGAATTGAGTGGCAAAAATGTTTCTATTGCTTCCCAAGCATTATCATATATACCTTCTAGCCAACGACTCAGATTTACTCGCACTGACGATGATTGTGGTTGCTGCCGTTGTTGGTACAAGCGTTCCCGCCACTGCTCATTTTCTAGTAGCGCTCCCCAAGTTATAAATGGTACTGCCAATCTAGAGAAAATCATTGAGGCATTGCCTAACCGTTGCACAAGATTTTCTTCTTGCTCGGTGGATAATTGTGGTAATGGAGCTATAGCCGCTTTCATCTCTTCTCCTCTACAAAATTGGTAGCTCAAAGAGAAAGCATTGAGGTCTTTTGTCAAATGCCGTGCGTCTATACAATAAGTCCTATCCACTGAGTCATAGTGAGCCAGAGATTTTAGTTCTTTATGGGTTGTGTAACCCCAAATTCTTACCCACTCGCCATCCGGTTTGACTTGCACTGCTAAATAGTAATCTGCTGCCCAACTAGGAATATCTACCCATTCTAGAGGAACTTCTAACTCGCGATCGTCAATTGCTTCACTGGGAATCAACACGACTCGCCTCCCCTCTAAAAAAATTGCTGTGCCATTGACAAATTCCCAAAAAGCTGGAGTACCAGGGAAACTGTACCAAACATTCGCTCTGGGAACATTTTCAGTTGAGATCCAATCTAAGAAGGCATGGAGACAAATTTGATTTATGTAAGCGCACCACCGACTACTAGGTTGAGCATAAACCTGGCTTTGCTGCCAGGATTGCGCCTGAATTGTTGGTGATATTTCTAACAACCATTCTCTGGGATCTGCAAACGCACAAGTCATTTCTACCACCTTGTGAAAATTACGGTTTTATGTTATGTCACCATACTGGTTTCTCAACCATTCTTCCAAAGCAAGACTCATATCTTTAATTTGGTTGGAATTAACAGAAATATTCAAATCCTGACTCCACTTAATCAGGGCTGCAAGTATTGATTCTCTACCTTTAACCAGTTTGCGAGACACCGTAGGCTGACTCATCTGCAACTGTTGCATAATCTGCTGCTGAGTCAGTCCCTGTTCGTAGTAAAGCTTAAGTATTTCTTGGGATTGTACATCTAGGCTCTGTAAAGCTTTTAACAATACACCAGACATCTGAGATATTTGGTTTTGTCGATTTTGCACATCCTCTTCGGCTATCATATCAGCCATTGGTGATGATGAAGATGAGTCTGGCAAATCAAATGTTATTGTCGTATCATCATTTTGCTTGAACGCATTTAGAGATTTCACAGATGGAAATAGATAAGCACGCACGTAGATAGCTGTTTGCGTTAACCACTGTTCAATTGTCTGGGCGTTGCGTGCAAGAGTCGGTTGAGTAATTTGGCTTTGGCGTTGGTGGTTGTAGAGGTTGGCAATAGCTTCCCAAAGTTGGCGATTCGGTTCTGGTAACTGACTGGCTCCTCCTGGTTGGTTTTGGGTATACAGTTCGTTGAAACAAGTCCAAGCTAAACGATATTCAGCAATTGCGTTTTGTGATAACCCAGCTTCACTAAGAGCTTCACTAAGCAACTTTTTACTCACTTTGCGTAACAACGCCCAATTGGTGCAAATATCAGCTTCCTTGCGTTGACGTAAAATATCTTTCAGCCGACTGGGCATTGCCATGATGGCGTAAGCTTTTAAGCTAGAAGATTTTTCTGGGTTAAAGTCTTTAAGAATTGTTTCGACTTCTGCGATCGCCATTTGAAAGTAATCAGCCAGCAGGTATTGGCTGAGAGTAAATTTAGCAACTGCTTTTGAAGCAGCCCAATAACATGGTTCTTGTAAATAAGCTAATAAATGCATCGAAGCAAGGTTATTCAACCCAGATCGCCATTGTTTGTGCCAGTATAGCGCCCAAAAGTTTTCTGATTTAAGTCCTGATGACGAACGCTGCAAGTGATTTTGGATATTTCTATACAGTTTGGGATTGATCAACCATTTGCTAAATCTGTCTCTTTCCAACTGTACGAATGTTGAGAACATATCTGTAATTTCTTGGCGAGGAAGCATAAGCAATTAAAAATATCATGATAGAGGAATATACGAGCTTAGTCTTCAGACTGATAACTAAATTCAGCATATAACCTAATTCAAAGGTTCAGTAACCCAATTTACACTTGCTATGAACCCATATAATCCTTATAAGGCAATGGTTTTAACCCAATTAACCCATTTTTTAATATCAAGCAAATTGTATGGGTTTTTCTGGATACAGTTTTTCTCAGAAGCTTCTGTTGAGCTTGATTGCAATCCAGAAGAATTAGAAAACCTCTCAAACTGGGAATGGGAAAATTAACTTTGTGGGCAAAGATAACAAGGAACGCGATGTCATCATCCCCGCTACTCAGTTAGCGTCCATGCAAACATCCAGGATAGGCAATAACTTTGATGAACCAGTCTTTAAGTCTCGTGGAGGTGGTACAGCTATCTGCGATCGCAGCATCCGCCAGGGTATTTTGCTCATGCGGTATCCATAGTAGTTCTTACTTGTAACTTTAGATAGGTGCGATCACGCATCCTCATCAAGCGATCGTAAATACGGGTACTTTTGTAGAGTATGTTACATTCTCATGAATGATTTAGGACTCCTATAGTTATCAAAAATAGGTTTAAAATATAAATATGGGTAAATTTGTGAGGATATTTTAGTAATTATCTAGGAGATAATGTAATGCAAACATTAAAAGCTATTTATGAGAATGGAGTATTTCGACCATTAGAAAACCCTGATTCAAATAAAGGATAATCTGTCAAAATAACAGTTGAAACTACTACTTTCACTCCCCAAGAAATGCTAATACTTGAGCAGCAAGTATATGAGTTATTATTAGAAACAGATATTGACGAAATTGAAGACATCGCTCGGTAACGAGACATTTTATCGCGAAATGTAAACGTAATTAAGTTTTGAGATTTTTGATATTAAAAATAATTTCAAAACATCCTCTAAGCACTACTTTACCCGTTACCCATTCGGCAATTGATTATGACTCAAACTATCCCAGCGAAAGATATAGACTTACGCTATTTAATAGACAATTTTGGTATAGAGCTAGTTCGGGATGAGCAATTCTTTAGAGAATGGCAAGATAATTTACCAGAAATTACAGATTTAGATAAGCAACTTTTAGACAAAGTAAGAGCGGGTTATTTCAATCTTCTCAATTACCCACCTTTGTTAGAAGATGTTGTCAGGATGGCAATTGTAGACCCCATACTTTTCATTGGAGATTTTTATTTAGCTCCTTTCTATGTGAAATCAGAAGAGTCTATCGATATTGCTGTACCAGATGAAGATGTGATCATCAAAGGTAAAATTGATACTTTAGTATTGAAAGACCAATTTTGGGTAATGGTTATTGAATCTAAAAAAGCTTCTTTTTCTATTGAGGAAGGGCTGGCACAAATTCTGGCTTATATGCTAGGAAACCCTTACCCAGACAAACCTAGTTTTGGGATGATTGCTACTGGTAGTGAGTTTATTTTTGTCAAGTTAGTTAGGAGACAAACACCACAATATGCTACATCTAAGTTATTTGTAACTCGTAATCCAGGAAATGAATTGTACGATGTTCTGAAGATTTTAAAATGTCTGAGTCAGTTAGTAATTTCCGCAAATGCTTAGTTGAGCTACAATTAGCTGACCATTATGTAAAAACTACAGGACTGATTCTTCCAGCCCCCTAGAATATACCTGACTAATGCGATTACTGTTTTGGCATTGCCCCAACTGATGAAGTATAATTTATTATAAAAGTAATATATTGGTCAAATTACGGTAAAAGCATATGTAGTCCCTCGTCTCAATCAAATTCGGTTCAAGTGGCGAATGTTAACTTGCTTATTCGTTTGATTTCGTCACGCAATTATTTGATTACAGACAATACCTTAGCCAAAATAAGAGGATGAAAAGAGAGGGACGATGTAATAAGAGTTATTGTCTTGGCATAAATTTCCCAGATTGGGTGTGATCGCAAACTTTGAAGAGATAGGGCTGGCGTAGTAGAGTTATTGTCTCTCACAACGACAACTCAAGTGCGATTCGTTGTGAGTGAATCCCGGTAATCAGTCCGGAAATGCCTGAGCCTATTTTATTAACCCAGATTTTTGCCAAGCTTACTTATGCGCGGACGTATTCATACCGTTTCTACAGGCGTTGAACCCTCGTAAATTGGCAACGGTATTGTATAATTAATAAATACTTAAACAAAGTTCTCATTATCAAAGTTAAACACAGAGGTACTGGAATCATAACTAATCCTCTCGTGTTTATTATCTCAAGCACTGCATAGCCTTAACTGAACTGTATTGAGTTATGAGTTCCATTTGATTTGTGGGGATTGTAACAGTGAAGGTTGTACCCATATTTACTTGACTATGTAGCTGTATTTCACCACCATGCAGGTCAATACATCTCTTGACGATCGAAAGCCCTAACCCTGTTCCGGGAATATTCCCTACATTTTTAGCCCGATGAAAGGACTTAAACAAGTGGTCTTGATCATCATCGGGAATTCCAATACCTTTATCTTGAATTTTAAAGATCGTCTGTTCATTTTGACAAATCAGGTAGAAGTCAATTGTGCTTCCTGCAAACGAGTACTTGACAGCATTCGACAACAAGTTAGTCAAAATAGATTGGAGTAACTTCTTGTCGAATTGAGCATGACTGTTGCTGGCTGTGTCTCGTTCATCGGTAATAGACAGCGTAATCTGATGGCAAGGGGCACTTAGTTGTATTTCTTCCACTAGACTATGGCAAAACTGCATGACATTGATTGGAGTTGGCATGAATTCCAGTTTCCCAGCTTCTACTCGGTTAATCATCAACACGTCGTCTAGTAGTTGGGTGATATGATTGATCGACTTTTGGACATGCTGAAACTGCTTTTGACTTTGGTCTGGATTGAGGCGGTGTCCATAGTCTTCCAAGATGCCAATGGAAGATGACACGACCGCCAATGGCGTGCGAAACTCGTGAGAAGCCATTGAGATAAAGCGCGACTTCAATTCATTTAGTTCTCGCTCTTTTTCCAGTGCTTTACGCACATCGGCTTCTGCCTGTTTCCGCTCGGTGATATCTCGACAGGTGATTACAATGCCCGCTACATTTGGCTCATCTAGGAGGTTTTTCGCGAGCGCCTCAAAATCATGCCAGGAACCATCCGCATGATGCAAACGAAATTCTACTGTTGTTTTTTGAGATGGATTATCAAAGGCTCGACAAAGCAAAGCTTCCGCAGAAAGACCATCGTCTGGGTGGACTAACTCAGGAAGATTTTTAGCAATCCAACCTTCTGGTTGATGTCCCAGAATATGCGTCAAAGAAGGGCTAACATAAACGACCCGTCCACTTGATTCTAAGGTGGCGATGATATTCGATGCATTTTGTAGCAACGAGCGAAATCGTTCTTCGCTTTGCTGCAATGTCTCGGCTTTAGCCAGTTTAATCTCAGTTTGAATCAGTTGAGATTGTGCCTGCTGCAACTGTTTGAGAGCTTGTTCCAGATCTCGGTTTGCTGCTTCTAATTGAGCCGGACTGGATAACGCCAGTGCCTTAGGAATTAGAGGAATGAGTTCCAAGGCTGTATACATTGAAATCAGGGCTGTCAAGGCTTTGACTACACCCGACAACCAGTAAGTTGGATACCATAATGTCCAGATATCCATCAGGTGTCCGGTGCCACAAGCAATAATGAAAGCACCAAACATCAAAAATATCCAGTTAAACGGAATGTCGCGACGTTTGGAGACAAAGTAGACAAGCAAGCAGGGAATAGAGAAATAGGACAATGCAATTACACTATCAGAAAGCACATGCAGGCAGACCAATGCTGGTTTCCAGAGATAGCAATGTCCATGCGGAATAAAGCTGTTTGAATTCAAAAGGGGATGGAGTACATTTAGCATCTTCAAGCCTCTTCTCAACTTCTTGAATGTGATTCAATTCGCATCTGGCCGATCGTCTTGAGAAGTGAGTGGCATTGGCAATGCAATCCGAACAATAGTCTGTTCCTCAGGTATACTCTCAATTGTCAACTCTCCTCCAGACAATTCAATTAAGCGTTTAGAAGTAATTAGCCCTAACCCAGCACCGTTTTGTTTATACAACTTATGATTAAACTGCATATAAGCGCCTATATTCGCAATTTGCTCAGAGGTCATACCATGACCGTGATCGATCACATAGAGCGAATAAAAGTTATTGATGGGAACACCAATGACACTGACTTGAGAACCAGACCGAGAAAATTTGAAAGCATTGTTAATCAATTCTTTGATAACTTTCTTGAGACTGGCAGATGAAATCTGTAAAGCTTCATCATGTATATCAAGCTCTAAATCTAATGCTCGCTGTGCATTCTCAGCTTCCTGATAAGCAGTCTCTTCAACTATCGTTTTGAGAAGGGTCTGAGGGGCATATTCTCGGAAACCAGCAACTTTTTCTGCATCGGATAGGATTACTTCCAGTTTGGCATAGAGCAAAAAGTTTTGGGTCAAGCCATAAAGCTGCTTACCGGATTTATAAACTGCCTCTATCATTTCTAATTTCTCAGTATCCGATGTAGAGTCCCAGTCTTCTATTAATAACTGTGGTAATGCAATAATATTTTGCAAGGGTGTATGCAGTTCGTGGGGTAATGATACTGTAATCGTGTTACAGAGCTGCTGAAATTTCACCTGGTTCTTTTGAGCAATCATCGTTTGCTTTTTGAACTGAACCTCAATTGCTCGTCGGAGTTCAGCAGGAGTGAAGGGTTTAGTGAGATAGTCATCCGCACCCAGTTCCATTCCTTGTCGCAGATCGGTTCGATCGGCTTTAGCGGTTAGAAAAATAACAGGGATAGTTGCCATTTTCGGGTCTTGACGGAGCGATTCGACAAACTCGTAGCCATTTAATTCAGGCATCATGACATCGCAAATAATTAAATCGGGTATCTCTTCTTTTGCCCTTTGTAAGCCAATTAAGCCATTCTCAGCCGTAGTTCGATAAAACCCTTCAAACCCTAAAATTGAGGCAATATTCTCACGAACTTGAGGTTCATCTTCGACAACTAGAATCTTTTTGAGAGTAGATTGCATGATAATTTTTCCTTATGCTGCTACAGCAAGATGTTTGATCGGTTTGTTCTCAGTTTCATAACTCTTTCTGGTTTGCTTCACGGGAAGCGTAACCGTGAAGGTTGTGCCAATTCCTACGTGACTATCCACCTTGATTTCACCGCCATGTATATCGACACATTTGCGGACGATCGCCAGTCCTAAACCAGTACCGGGAATGCGTCCTACATTCTTGGCGCGGTGAAACGACTCAAATAAAAGGGCTTGGTCTTCAACGGGAATGCCAATGCCTCGATCTTGAATATGAAAGACCACACTTTCTGATTGCCAAATTAATTTGAAGTGGATTGTGCTTCCTGGATTGGAATACTTGACTGCATTCGATAGCAAGTTAGACAGAATTCTTCGGAGTAATTTTTCATCGAACTGAGGGTTGTTACGGTTCTGATGCTGACGGATTTTATGTCGAATCACCAGATCTTTAGAGAGCGGCGTATAGGAATTAAAGATTAGCCCAGGAGCGCACAGAGCTTGACTCGAATACTTCGCCGTTTTGAGAGCCAAACACAAACTGAGATAAAACCAGCTACGATTAATTCGTTGGCGCTCATCGATGATAGATAAATTAATGGTGTAGTCAGGGGCGCTGATCTGCATTTCCTCCACTAGACTTTGACAAAATTGAACGATATTGACGGGTGCTGGCTTAAACTCCAGCCCGTTCAGGTCTGCCCTGTTAATCATCAACACATCGTCTAGTAGTTGGGTGATGTAATTAATTGACTTTTGTATATGCTGGAACTGCTTTTGGCTTTGGGCTGGATTGAGGAGGTGTCCATAATCTTCCAAGATGCCAATGGAAGACGACACAACTGCCAGGGGGGTACGAAACTCGTGAGAAGCCATTGAAATAAAACGCGACTTCAATTCATTTAGCTCTCGCTCTTTCTCCAGTGCTTTACGCATATCGGCTTCTGCTTGTTTTCTCTCGGTGATGTCTCGACAGGTGAGGACAACGCCCGCTACATTAGGGTTATCTAAAAGGTTTTTGACAATTACCTCAAAGTCTCGCCAGCAGTTATCTGCATGACGCAAACGAAATTCTGTCGTCACATCCAGGGCTGGATTCTCAAAGGTATAGCACAAAAGATTTTCGGCTACTAATCGATCGTCAGGATGCACCAGTTTGGTAAGATTTTCTGCCACCCAATCTTCCGGTCTGCATCCAAGGATGTGGGTGATGGAGGGACTGACATAGTTAACTTGTCCATTGGCTGCAACTGTGGCAATGATATTAGAAACATTTTGAAATAGAGAGCGGAATCGTTCTTCGCTTTTCTGTAGTGCTTTAGCTTTAGTGGCAAAAGGGATCTGGTAAGCCAGCATAGCAATAAAGTGCATTGACCAAATTCCAATGCCCATTGCAGCCGCACCTCCAGCCAGCCAAAAAAGACGTGCCAGATTACGAGCTGCCATGATTCGTCCTGCTAGATCGAGTGCTGTATAAGCAGCAAAGAAAGCAATGCAGAATGAAAGGATTACAAGGCGAATATCGTAGGTTGCCGTCATAGTTAAACCCTGAAAAAGGAGAGTGGAGTTGAATTTAAAACTCTACTCTTTATTGAATTTAAAACTCTACTCTTTAACACTAGGGCTGAGAGAATTGTTTTTAAAAGAGAGTAATCCCTTAATCTCTGATGGATTTTGCCTTTGCTGCCTTGTTTACTTAAGGGCATCAAGAGCCAATTTTTACTAGCAATGGGGAAAGTACTGAATGCTAAATACTGTTTTCGTAGAACTACTGAGAAACTCAGAGAGAGCCTCAGCAAAAGTCCAGCAATCGGGCGTTTTCAGTATAAGCCGAGAGACTGCTTTTGGAGAATAGGCTAGACTTAATCGTTAGAGCAATCTCTGGGTGGTGCTCTGGTTTTATCCTGACTAACCCCATGTTTCTCATCCCACTATTGCGGCTGGAAATCTTATGTTCTTGCCCCACTCATTTCTGCTAAGACAAGCTTTAGAGAATACGATCGCGCTACCCATCACCGTTGCACCAGATGTGCTGGTGACAGATGCGATCGCACTTTTGAATTCCAATTATTGCAACTTCGATGCGGGGATGGGCGCGAGCAATTCATCTACGACTACTACGACTAACTGCACAGGCTGTTTAGCTGTAGTGAGTGAAAACCAACTCGTGGGACTGTTCAGCGAACGAGCGGTGCTCCGCCTAGTTGCCAGTGGGCGATCGCTCGCCGGAGTCACCTTAGCAGAGGTGATTGCACCACCAGCGATCGCCTTACGGCAATCTGAGTTAACTACTCCTGAAGTGGCTTTGAATCTCTTACGACACCATCAGCACTTGCCTATATTAGACGACAATGGGCAGTTGCTGGGGCTGCTGACCTATGAAAGTTTATGCTGTTTGCTGCAACCTGGAGAAATTGGGCAGCCAGATGAGGCATCAATCGCAGCTTTGAAACTTCAGACAGAGCAATCGCAGCTGTTAATGGCAGTCTCAACGCGGATTCAGGCTTCGCTGAATTTGTCAGAAATACTTGATGCCACGGTGTCTGAAGTGCGGCAGTTTTTGGACTGCGATCGCGTGTCGATCTATAAATTTTTGGAAAATGGACATTTTCAGGTGGTGGCAGAGTCGCTGGCCGCCAATCAACGCTCCTTTGTCAGTGAAGCGATTTACGATCCTTGCTTTGCTCCAGATTGGGTAGAACGATACGGCAAAGGACGAGTGCGAGTGGTTTCTGACATCTATACAGCAGAGATGACCTCCTGCCATGTTGAGTTATTGGAGCGCTTGCAGATTAGAGCCAAAGTTCTGGTTCCGGCGATCGTTAACAACCAATTTTGGGGACTCATTAGTGCCAATGAATCGGCTGTACCTCGCCATTGGCAACCGTTCGAGGTCGCATTTTTAGAACAACTTGCTATTCAGGTAGCGATCGCCATTCAACACAGCGAAACGGCAACCCGATTCCGGCAACAGCGGCAAGAGTTTGAGTCATTGCTAGATCGTGCCCCTGACGTGATTTTTCGGCTCGATCGAGACTTACACTACCTCTATCTCAACGCAGCTGTTGAGGTGGAGTTGGGCTACGCGCCGGAATCGCTGATTGGTCAACCACTGCTCGCTGCCACCTTTGCTCCAGAACTCTTTGCTGAGTGGCAAACGCTAACTCAGCGAGTAGCAGCAACCGGGCAAGAAGAAACGATTGAATATCAACTCCCCATTCACTCGCGCTCCATCTGGCTCCAAACCCGTGTCGTTCCAGAATATGACATGGATGGAATCGTCACATCGTTTCTGTGCTTGGCGCGCAATATCACCGAAAAGAAGCAAGCTGAAGTCAGACAAGCCGCCTATATCAATGTCTTGCTAGAGTGGCAAAATCGCCATCACGCTGCCCAGCTAGTCACTAAGCAAGTGCTGTATGAATGGGATACGTCCTCCGATCACGTGACCTGGGGCATCAATGCTGATCGGGTATTTGGCTATAGCGCCTCTGAAATGCCCCAGACATCAGCCGATTGGTTTGCCAGCATTCATCCAGAAGATGAGGAGCGGGTGCAAACAGCAGCCGCAGAGTATTTTGAGCATCAGGGACATCTCTACTTGCAATATCGGTGGCGGCATCAGGCTGGGCATTACATCTGGATTGAAGCTCAGGCGCAGTTTTTTGCAGATGCTAACGGCAGCTTAACTCGCATTATCGGGTATATTACTGATATTGGCGAGAGGAAAAGGCTAGAAGCCGAACGCACGCAGCTAGAAACTGCCCTCAGAGAAAGCGAAGCCCAACTGCGACAAATTTTTGACAACAGTCAGGATGTATTTTTTCTCAAATCCCTTGATGGCAAGCAGATGATTTACACCAGCCCAGCCTGGGAAGATATTTACCAAACGCCGTTGCAGCAAGCCTATGATAATCCTCAAGCTTGGCTCGATCTTATTCATCCAGAAGATCGCGATCGCGCAGTCACGTTTAACCAGCAAGCTTGTCAAGGGGAAAAAGTTGACTTCCTAGGCTATCGCATTATCCGCCCGGATAGCTCCATTCGCTGGCTGTGGAACCGTACTTTTCCGATTCGCAACGCAGCCGGAGAAATTTACCGTCTTGCTGGAGTCAACATCGACATTACCGAGCAAAAACAACTGCAACTAGAATTAAACGCAGCCAAAGAGCACTATCAACTTGCCATTCGGGGTATCGGCGAAGGAGTGTGGGATTGGGATATTGTTAGCGATCGCGTCATTGCCAGCGATCGCTACTGGGAAATTTTAGGCTACCCAGCCCCAACCAAAAACACTTCCAAGCTTGCCCATGAGATGGTTCAAGAACAGATCCATCCAGATGATCGCGATCTTATACAATCAACCCTACAACGCCACCTGGAAGACTATTTGCCCTATGAAGTAGAATTTCGCAGACGCAAGCAATCGGGTGAGTATATTTGGTGTCGCTCTCGGGGAGAGGCAATCCGCGATGAAACTGGCAAGCCGATTCGCATGGTGGGAGCGATCGCAGATATCACAGAACGCAAAGCAATGGAAGCTGCTTTACAAGCAAGTGAGCACACCTTGCGTCAGGTGATTAATGCTGTGCCTGGAGTGGTCTATAAATATTGCCGTTCTGCCAGTGGTGTAGAGAATTTTACCTTTATTAGCCAAGGAATTGTTGAACTATACGAACGGACACCAGAAGAAATCCTAAGCGACCCACATATTGCCTGGGATATCATCCTCCCAGAAGATGTAGAGAAAATGATTGTCTCCATCGAGCGATCAGCCACAACGCTGAATCCCTGGGAACTGGAATTTCGGATTAGAACCCCTAGTAGAGTATTGAAGTGGATTTTAGGTCATTCTATTCCCGCTCAACAAACCGATGGCAGTATTATCTGGTACGGCATCCTTACAGATATTAGCGATCGCAAACAAATAGATCTGGCGCTGCAAGCAAGCAAACAACGTTATTTAAATTTGGCTGAGCTATCGCCAGTTGGCATTTTCCACACCGATCCGAGCGGAAAATATCACTATGTCAATTCGCGCTGGTGCCAACTAGCAGGACTCTCCTTCCAGGAAGCAATGGGCATGGGGTGGACACGAGCGCTGCATTCCGAAGACCGCGATTTTGTCTTTCTCAACTGGAAAATCGCGACCCACTCCCAGACTCCCTTTTTAATGGAATATCGGTTTCAGAGACCAGATGGAAGAGTGTACTGGCTGATCTGTCTGGCGATTGCTGAAACTAATATCGCTGGCAAGGTGACTGGCTATATCGGAACTATCACTGACATCACCGAGCGCAAATTCTCCGAACAAGCCCTGCAAGAGAGCGAACAACGCTACCGCGATCTGGCAGAAGCAATGCCCCAGATGGTCTGGTTGTCAGATGTAACAGGTGCCGTTCACTACTTCAACCAGCGTTGGTATGAATATACGGGACTGAGTGAAGCTGAGTCAATGGGATTGGGTGGAGCGGTAGCAATTCATCCCGATAACCGCGATCGTATGCTCCAAGAATGGGGACAAGCCATCACAACTGGCAAGTTATTTGAAATCGAATATCGTGTCCGTCATCACAATAGAGCATATCGCTGGTTTCTGGCGCGGGGGGTGCCAATTCAAAACCTTGCCGGAGAAATTACAGGCTGGGTCGGCACAATTACTGATATCGATGACTTTAAACGCGTAGAACTGGCACGGAAACATAGCGAAGTCCGTTTCCGTGCTGTGTTTGAGCAGGCAGCAGTGGGAATTGTGGAAATGGATATGGCGGGTCGATTTTTGCGGGCTAATCGCCGTATTTGCGAACAATTAGGCTATACGGAAGCAGGAATGCTCGAGAGAAACTTCCAGAGTCTCATACCCAGATCGGATGATTTAAAACTATATTTAAACTATTGGCAACAGCTTTTCGCCAACAAGATTAATTCCTTTTCGCTGGAAAAATGTTTGCTTCACAAAAACGGAGAGTGGCGCTGGTGCAACGTAACCGTGGCTTCAGTTCGTGATGCCGATGGCACCATAAATTATTGCATTGGTGTAATTCAAGATATTCAAGAGCGCAAACATGCAGAACTGGCACTACAACAGCTTAACCAGGAGCTAGAAGCCAGAATTGCTCGACGCACAGCAGCATTGAGTGAGAGTGAGGTGCGCTATCGCGCTTTGTTTGAACAAGCAGCTGTCGGCATTAGCCAATGTCACCCATCAGGACGCTATATTCAAGTTAATCAACGCTTTTGCGAGCTGACTGGCTATACTCAATCTGAGCTACTGGATATGTCCTGGGAAGACTTGATCCATCCAGAAGATTTGGAAGTAACCCAAAGTGAGTTGGCTCATTTACATTGCGGTGAGTTAACATCCATAAACACTGAAATCCGTTATATCCGCAAAAATGGTCAGCTACAATGGGTCAGTCTTACAGTGTCGATGCTATATGATGCTGCGGGGACACTCATCAGTGACCTGAGGGTGGTGAAAGACATTAGCGATCGCAAGCAAATTGAGCAACAACTCCAAAACAGCGAAAAGCGCCTCAAAGAAATTATTTCTAAGACAGTCGATGGCATCCTGATTCTGAATCTCCAAGGACAAATTCTTTTCAGCAATCCGGCTGCCGATCGGATTTTCAATTGCCAAAAGTCATACTACGAAGGTGCACAGTTGGGAATTCCCATCACGCTGCAAAAGGCGTTTGAACTGGAGATTCCCCATCCTACTACCAGGGTGGCTACGGTTGAAGTGCGCGTTGAGGAAATTACCTGGCAGGATCATAAAGCATTTCTAGCCGCGATCCGAGATATCAGCGATCGCAAGCAAACTGAGCTCGATCTGCAAGCGAGCGAGCTTTCCTATCGCACTCTGGCTGAAAACCTACCGGGAATTGTCTACAAACTGTATCCTGCTGAAAATAATACATTTGTTTTTTTTAACGATCACTTAACGACGTTATTCCAGCTTGACCCGATAGAGATCGCCAATCAAGGCAATCTCTGCCCAGTCAACTCGCTGATTGTGCCAGAAGACCGCGATCGCGTTATCGAAGTAATTCAAGGGGCGATCACCAATCAACAGCCCTTTGTGGTCGAATATTGCATTTACATCCCCGCAACGCAAGAAAAACGATATTTGCTCGAGCAAGGCAGCACCGTCACTGACGATATTGGGCAAGCGCTGCATATCGTTGGCATTATTTTTGATGTCACCCAAATCAAACAGACTGAGGAAAAACTTCGTAAAATTAACGAACGACTGACCATTGCCAATGCTGAACTAGCCCGTGCCACCCGCCTCAAAGACGAATTTCTGGCGAACATGAGCCACGAACTTCGTACCCCCCTCAACTCCATCCTGGGACTGTCTGAAGTCTTGCAAGAAAGAACCTATGGCAATTTAACTAAACAACAACACAACGCCTTAACCACAATTCAAACCAACGGGCAGCATTTATTAGAGCTAATTAATGACATTCTCGATCTAGCCAAAATCGAATCCGGCAAGCTAGATCTGCAAATGACACCCGTTTCAGTTCACCAACTTTGTCGCAGCACAATTCCTTTTATCCAACAGCAAGCCTTCAAAAAGCAAATTAGTTTTACCCTTGATGTGTCTCCCGATCTGACTTACATCGAGTTAGACGAACGACTCATCCGGCAGGTATTGATCAACCTGCTCACCAATGCCGTCAAGTTTACACCCAAGGGTGGTGCTGTCATATTAAAAGTACAAGGCAATGCAGCAGAACAAACATTGAGCTTCAACGTGATCGATACTGGTATTGGGATTGCTCCAGAAAACATTGACCAGATGTTTCAGCCTTTTGTTCAAATTGATAGTAGTTTGTCTCGGCGTTATGCTGGTACGGGGTTAGGCTTAGCCTTAGTCCGGCGCATTATCGAGCTACACAAAGGCAGCGTGACAGTTCGCAGCACCGTCGGTCAAGGCAGCCAATTTACAGTGGTGCTTCCCTGGAAACACGTCAACCCACCCAACTCAAACAAGGCTCTCGATTATACTGCTACTGTTGCCCAAATTGCTTCACAATTCTTACCTGTAGAAACAAAGAATACAGCAGAGAATGTAGTAGAGAAACCTGTCGTTCTACTGGTAGACGATAACCTGGATAACGTTGAGACGCTACAAGCCTATTTAGAATTGAAAGGGTTTAACATTGTGGTTGCCCGCAATGGTTTGCAAGCGATTCATCTCACCCAGACGCAATCCTTCAACTTGATTTTGATGGATATTCAAATGCCAGATATGAATGGGCTAGAAGCGATTCGCCAAATTCGATCGCAGGAGCAAGACAAGCACATTTCCATCCTGGCAGTAACGGCTTTAGCTATGTCGGGGGATAAAGAACAGTGTTTAGCTGCTGGAGCGGATGATTATTTGACCAAACCCATCAGTCCCATCCATCTCGTTAATGTGATGAAGAAATATCTCCAGTTGTCCTAACTGAATATCTCTGGTAGTAAAACAGTTCATGACGACTGTTGGCGAAAGTGTTACAAATTGATAAACAAAAGTGTTACAACTAAAAGCCGCAACCACAGATAAAGGTTTAAACTTACATAATACTTAAAAATACAAGCATATATTACATTTGCTAACAGTCTCATGAATGAATTTGAAATAGTCAATCAAGAACGGACGATTCTGTTAGTGGATGACGAACCCGATAATTTTGAAGTCATCAGCGGCATTCTGTACAATTGTGACTATCGTTTGGGATATGCATCCAGTGGTGTTAGTGCCTTAGAACGGCTAGAAAGAAGTCAGCCTGATGTAATTTTGCTCGATGTGATGATGCCAGAGTTAGATGGCATTGAGGTGTGCCGTCGCATCAAGGCTAATCCAAATTGGCAGCATATTCCGATCGTTATGGTCACTGCATTGAATGCGAAAGAAGATTTAGCCCGTTGCCTGGAAGCTGGAGCAGATGATTTTCTGAGTAAGCCTGTGAGTGCAGTAGAGCTAAGGGCCAGAATTCGCTCAATGCTTCGCATTAAGCAACAGTATGATGCCCTCAAAGCATCTCTACAAATGCGATCGGACATGGCAAATATGATTGTACATGATTTGCGTAATCCTCTGACCAGTATTCTTCTGTCCTGTGAAATGCTGGATCGAGCGAATTTGCCCGATAAATATCAAACTCGGATCGATCGCATAAAAATAGCGGAACAACAGTTGCGATCGCTAACCGAAAGCCTACTGTTAATTGCAAAACTAGAATCAGGAAAAATGCTCCTGAATCTAGAGACAATCGAGCTGAATCGCCTGATTAATAGTTGTATCAGCGATATGCAGGCGATCGCAGCGCAGAAAATGATTCAGATGATTTCCGACCTCCCAGAACCCGAAAGACCTATTTGCGCCGATGCGCTGGTGATGCGTCGAATTTTAGACAATTTATTATCAAATGCGATTAAATTTTCTCCGTCGAAAAGTCAAATCACGGTGCAAGTCAAGTATTTAGACGATCTGACGACCCAGATTCAAGTGATTGATATGGGTATTGGAATCACTGACGAACTAAAGCAAAAAGTCTTTGAAAAGTATGAAATTGGTACTTTGATGGAAAACATCGAGCAAGTTGGCTTGGGCTTGTCATTTTGTCAGATGGCGATCAAAGCTCATGGCGGCAAAATCACAGTAGAAGATAATCAGCCTCAAGGGTCAGTCATCTTAATAGAAATCAGCAGCCTCCATCTAGGAGCTTGAAAACTATATTTTTTTACCATTATCCAATTTTCGCAACATCCAAAATGGTATGATTAATACATATTTCGGCATTAGTGACAGGTTAAGGCAAAATTAGTTTTGTCAATAGTAATTACACTATAAATCACCCGCTTAATGGAGTAATAAATTAAGCTTTGTATTGATTTTTGAGGAAAAGAATCAATTATGCTTTTAAATTTAAGGTGATCGCTAGCTTAAAAATTGTGTTTTCTACCCCAATTTCTCGTAGAAATTTAAGCACTATTGCTTATTGACAAATTGTTCATGACCTTAACCTGTCACCGATGATATTTGGGTTTTTAATTAGGGGTTGCTGAAAAAGAAAGAGAAGCTCACAGGATATAGATTATCTGACCAAAGAAGTATATTCAGGTGCAAGACTTGAGGGTAAAATAGCCCAAAATCCTTGCATAACCGCGACCAGCAGTACACAAGTGTGCTGTTTGTAACTATGTACCGAAAACAGGGGCAAAATCCAATCTCACCAGAGAACTTTGAATTTCCGTTTTCAAGCAAGTTGTCATCAGATAATCGTTGGATTATTCTGGCGAATTTAATACCCTGGGCAGAATTTGAAGAGGAATATTCATCCGGGTTCTCTGTAGAGATGGGAGCGCCAGCAAAGTCATTTCGGATGGCTAATGGTGCATTAATAATCAAAGAAAAACTAGGAATAAGTGATAGAGAGACAGTAGAACAAATCAAGGAAAACCCTTATCTACAGTACTTCATAGGGATGTCATCTTATATTAATGAAGCTCCATTTGATGCATCTATGCTAGTGCATTTTCGTGAAAGAATTAGTGCAGACTTAGTAAACAAAGTAAATCAAGAAACTGTTAAGAGGATGCTAGAGACAACATCTTCGACTTTAGCAACTGAATCAACTGAATCAACTGAATCAACTCAAAAAAAAACTAGAACCGCAAAGTTTGCTAGAGAGGGCCAGATATTCAAGTAAACT
>JAVRCF010000067.1:0-45555 GCA_034530935.1 Aulosira sp. DedQUE10
GATACTCTTGAGAAGTTACTTCTCTAGCAAACTTTGCGGTTCTAGTTTTTTTTCACCATTGCTGGCACAAAATAGCGAATTATATTCACTACTCCTTTAATATTGATATCTATCAACTGGGAAAATTCTTCGGATGGTATTTCCCACAAAGGTGCTGGATAATTAACAATTGCTGCGTTATTGATCAGTATATCTGGCGGCGCATATTTGTTCAGTACTTGTTCTGCCCATTTTTCTACTTGCTGTTCATTCGCGACATCTACAGTTGTGAAATCATTAGGCGCACTAAACTTCTGGCTCATTTTCTCAATAACCGCTGATGAACGAGCACAACCAATTACAGTCTGCCCCTGTTGAATAAAACCCTCGGTCATAGCGTAACCTAGACCTTTGCTTATGCCCGTAATCAAGATGAGCTTGGTCATGATTCTCCCAGACTCATAGTTTTTGTTAAAACGAGTTTACTTTAATTATCTCAGAGGATAATCCGATTTTGAAAAGTGATGTTCACAGTCTTATGCGTAAACTCACACCGACCCACAAGCAAGACATTTTATGAAATCTTGTGGTAGTTAACAAAAATTAGAATTACACAAATGCTCAAATCTAAAAAACTTCGGCACAGTAGAAGTAAGGGTTTTTACATTTACCAGTGTGCAATTCAATGACTGAAATATTTGAAGGTGCAACCAAAACAGACGATTTTATTAGCGTTGCTCAACTTAAAGATGTTCAAGCAGCAGGCAGTTTGCTAGTACACAAACAAAAGCAGACGATCGCTTTGTTTTACTCCAACGATAGAGTTTATGCAATTGACAACCGTTGTCCCCACATGGGCTTTCCCCTCAAAGGAAGCACTTGCAAGGATGGTATTGTTACCTGCCCTTGGCATTATGCCCGTTTTGACCTTGCTAGTGGTGGAACCTTTGACTCATGGGCAGATGATGTTCCTTGTTTCCCTTTAGAAATTCGTGATGGTGAAGTGTGGGTGAATTTAGCGCCACCAGTTAACCCTCATGCCCACCACCGCCAACGTTTGCAAGATGGTTTAGAACAGAACATTTCCTTAGTAATTGCTAAATCAACGATCGCGCTTTTAGATATGGGAGTCAATCCGGCCGAACCATTTCTCATGGGGCTAGAATTTGGCACTCGCTATCACAAAGCAGGTTGGAGTACAGGATTGACTATCCATACCTGTATGATGAATCTCCTACCTTATCTAGATGCAGAAGATAAACCCCGCGCTTTATTCCACGGATTGTCAGCAGTCGCAAATGATAGTGCGGGTTCCCCACCAGAGTTTGTTGTTCATCCATTACCCAACTCTACAGTTGATTTTGCAACTCTCAAAAGCTGGTTTCGCCAATTTATTCAGGTAAGAGATACTGAAGCAGCACAGAGATGTTTAGTATCTGCGATGTCTACGACGGGCTACGCCTACGCTTCGGGAGCAAATTCAAAGCAAATTGCGGATATGCTGTTCTGTGCTGCTTGCGATCATCGCTATCTTGACGTTGGGCATACGCTTGATTTTATTAATAAAGCATTAGAAGCACTTGATACTGTGGATTGGCAAGCAGCCAAGTCCATTTTACCTAGCTTAGTTCCGGGTTTAGCTAATGCTGATCGGATGGAAGAATCTAATTCCTGGCGTTACCCTGTAGATTTAGTAGCAATCTTGGAATCAGCGAGTGAGCAATTACCTACTGTATTAAGTCTAGGAAAATCTCGACAAGGAACTTGGTCAAAACAAGATGAATTAGTCCCAATTTTATTGGGTGAAGACCCACAAGCGATCGCCGATTCGCTCTTGGATGCACTGCAAGCAGGTTGCACTGAAGAACAATTAGCCAGCATCGTCACTTATGCCGCAGCATTGCGAGTAGCTCGTTTTCACACCAACAATGACTTTGGAGATTGGAATTCTGCCCATCATCCATTTACCTTTGCAAATGCCGTACATCAAGGATTGCGAAGAGTAACAACAGTTGAACTACTAAAAGGAGTGTTTGATGCGGCGATGAGTGTATATTTAAATCGTTTTTTGAATGTACCACCAGCACGGCTGCCAGAACTCAAAGACACGGGGGAAAATCCTGAAGAATTACTACAACAACTACCGGAGTTATTAAATCGTCAGCAACAAGTAAACCAGACAGGCCAATTAGTCGCTAATTATTTATATGGCGGAGGTTGTGCTGCAAAATTGATGGCTATGCTAGGGAAAATGATGTTGCGTGAAAATCGTGATTTTCATGTAATTCAAGAAATAGAAGCCGCTTTTCGTCAGTACTCACTCCTGGGTAAAACTCCGGCAGGGATTCATATATTAATCGCTGCGTCTCGCTATTTAGCAGCCCATTCGCCCACCATGCGCGCTCAAGGACAAACTTATCAAATTGCGGAACGATTACATCGGGGCGATCGCCTATTTGAGGAATCTTAAGTTGGGAGAGTGACTCATTCAAAGACGCTGACGCGAACAGTCAAAGCTGGGGCAGTGAACTTTAAACACCTCTTTCTCCCCCTGCCCCCCTGCTGTCCATGTATAGCTTTATTTTGGAGAATTGGTATTATCAATTGCTGGAGATTGTGCTTGTAACACAGTTTCTATAGCTTTTTGTTTTTGAGGGTCTGCTCCTTGGGCATATTCTAGGGTAAATGGAATATTAATGTCTGGGATTACACCTTTGCCTTCTAGCCTTTGATTGCCATTAACGAATACATTCGTCACTGCAACATAAAGTAGGCTACCATCGCGCATTAAATAAGGACGACCTGCAAGTACGGCTTTTGCCGTTTGAGTTCCAATAACTGACCCAATCTTATTTTGTTGAAAGCCAAACGCGAGAATTTCTTTACTACTACGGCTGCCCTCATTGACTAACATCACTACAGGTTTTTTCCATTGATAGTTATAGGTATAACTGCGCCCAGATCGGGGAATGTTAGTAACGCTAAGATTGTTTTTGGTGCTAAATATGTTGAGATAACTAACATCTCCACCACCCCATCCATCTCTCAAATCTAATACTAAACCGTCGGCATTTTTTAAGCGACCATAAATTAGTTCATCTTGAAGTTGTTGCTGGTAGGGGTCAGCTGCATTTGACCATATATGAATATAGCCAACTTTCTTACCATCAAGCTCAATCAGCTCAATACTGGCTGTCTGAGCTTGCAAGAACATCGTGCTGGCATCAAAAATTTTGGGCACGACAGCAATTTCTTGTTGGCTGCCGGCTTGGGGCGATCGCTGTATCAACATTTTGACAGTTTGGCCTGCTTTGCCAGCGAAAGAGTGTATCGGGTGATATGGATGACCATCAACACTTAAAATTTTGTCACCGACCTTTAAGCCTGCTTTGGTAGCAGGGCTATCATTAAGAATAGAACTAATAAATGTTTTACCGTTGATATTTTTAGTGAACAAACCAATATCAGTGTATTCAACTTTGCCTTTCGGAAAAAACTGTTTTAATTGCTTTTTTAAATCTGGGCTATGAGGCAAAAAAATTCCTAGAAGCTGATAGTAAGCAGGTTCATCTTGAGTATAAAACCGAGTATGAGAAGATTGGAGTTGAGAAAGCATTTGATTAAGCACAACAGCAACATCTTTGCTAGATTCTAATTTTATTAGCTGAGGTTGATATTGTTTTTTGACGGCTTGCCAATCTACTCCATTAAAGTTGGGATCGTAAAAATTATCGTTTACTGTTTGCCAAACTTGCTCAAAAAGTTGAGTTTCTGGTTTAGCTAGTATTGGTAGAAGTGGTGAACTCAACCACAGCAGAAGTAAAACAGAAATACCAAGTATAAATACTCTAAGAGAATGTTTGAAGTAAGCCAGTCGAAATAATCTCATGTTTTGTTACTTTTTAATCAGTAATTTCATGACAAATGATCACAATTTTTACTTATTAGTTCCTATTGAAATATTTGTGTAATCTTACCTATTTGTAAACAGACAAATTATTTAACCAGAAGAGATAAATCAACTAAAATAGTAAGAGCGGTTGGACAATATGGCGACAGCTATAGATTAACTAGCACCTCGATATTACACTAGCTACAACCTGTAATTTTTTTAGCTCGCGCACCAGATGTTGAGCTTGATATTTATAAAGTAGTGTTGGTAATACCATAGGCAAATTATTCATCCATTGCCTAGCATGAGTTGAACTACATCCTGTAATCAAAGTTATTTTCTCTACACCGTTAACAATAGCACTTCTAGTTAAAGCCTGTTCAATTTGCACCTGCCATAGGCGAGGCAGCATTTCACCCCATTCAATTCGCTGCAAACTATTGCTTGTAGCTAAAACAATTAAGCGATCGCCTGCATCAAGCTTAACATCATCCCAGGGCATTAACGAGTAATTGTGTTGCCGATATTTCTGGTAGAGAATCGGTACAACACCATAGCCATGAGCTATTTCAGATAGCAGCAACCCATTAAGAGTATCACCTTGTTCAATGTTGTATTCCGTCACCATCACTATTTGAGCGCTTAAATGAAAGAAACTGAGAACGTTTTCTCCAAAAGCAGCACAAGCAAAGACTTCAGCTGATAAAGCCGCGCCACACAGAACTTGGGCATAGGGAAATAGAGGAGCTATATTGTCACTAAATTGATGGTCTTGAGTGCGGATAATCAATCGACTTGCGGGGTTCATTGCATGAGCCATCAGAGCAATTTCCAGATTTTCCATGTTATCGTCCCCAACTAAAACGATGCTTTTGGCACGCTCAAGATTAACCTTAGCCAGTGCTTCGCTAACATTGCCTACAATCAAGGGCATATCGGGTAAAGCATTGCGGTCGAGAGTGGTATGATGAATTCCCACTAACGGCTGGTTCAGTTCTTGCAAAAGAGCCGCCACTCTCTGCCCCAGACGATTTAAACCAACAATTACGACATGGTTGCGTTGTGGTATTGGCGGTTCGGAATTGAAAAACTGGAATCTGGAAGTAACAAGAGCATCAGTCAGCAGCGCATATAATACTCCAACGAAAGCTTGACCTGTCAATGTCAATCCCAGGCTGAATAACCGCAACCACCACGGCATATAATCTGTATTTTCTAGTTGAGATGCAAATTTAACGCCACCAAATAAATCGCCATATCCTCCCAAGAGTAAGACTGCTGTTGCATAGAAAGCTTCTTGCAGAGTGATGTGAGGATAATACACACGGTAAATAATTGTGCCAAAAATTAATAATGTAAATACGGTAATTGCATAGATAGTCGCAATTCGCCGGATTTGATTTTGGCTTTGGTAGTAAGATTGCCAAAATAGCACTATTTTCTGCCAGAGATTCTTTACTTTGATGCCTTGCCAAAACTGTTGCCACTGCCACCTTTGGTTGTCAGATATCCGGGGAATTCCCTCAGATACAGCTAGCTCTTGTGCAACATCAATATAAACGAGTGTGTCTCCTACCTGCACTAGTGTTTCTGGGTTCCAGTCATAGAATTGTTTGGGTGTGGTAGATGAAACAGGTATGTGACTCAAAATACAGCGAGTTGTGAGATTGAGTCTATATACTGCTTTGCCATTACACCAACTATCTTGTGGTTGTACTTGATGCTCTATGACTCGCAACAGTTGCCCTTCTAAAGCGAAATATCCAATAGCTTCAGATCCTAGAGCAGTCAGAGCGAAGGCATGAGCACAGAGATGAGTCGGCTCAAAAGCCACAAAATTGCCCAAATTTTGATACAAGAGTTCGTTGAAATGTTGTTTGTCAGAACGTACAATCAGGCGAACCTGCGGATTGATCCGCCGTGCAGCAAATGCAGCTTCTATATTTATCCGCTCGTCTCTAGTCACTAATAGTATTGAACGACACTGGCGGATACCTGCCTGCTCTAAAACACTTGCTTGACGGCAGTCTCCAATAATTAACTTGTCAAGTTTGCTGGGTAATTCTGGAATTTCCCAATGTTCGGGCTGTATATCGTCAATAGCGCTGACTTTCACATCGTATTCCTTGAGGAGTGCAACACAATGTTGCCCTAAACTTTTGAGTCCGCATACTAAGAAAAGGTCTTGCTTTTTTTCTTGATTGGTAGTGCTAGAAGTATGCATTTTCTCTCGTGAGTTTTGAATTAATCTCCCATTCTTCTAGTCCAAACTTTTTTCTGGCGCTGTGGATTATGCAGTTTACATTCATCAGTAAAAATTCTCAGAATTTCTTTAATCTAAGTACAATGCCGTACTTTGAAATCCTTCTTCTGGTGTGCCATAAAAAGTCCCATTATCAAATATACTAGCCTCGTATCGGTTATGACTGTACGTATAAAAAGCCATAGTCCACTTTTGCTCATCGCCTTTGTAGCGCAATCTACACAGATGAATTGGCGCATTTCTTCTCCTTTCTATATATTCAGAGAGTGTTTCCTTAAATACTGACGGCTCATAATTATCTGGTACGAATGGCTCTTTATAAGCATCTATGTAACAGAAATATCCCTGGAAATGTACTTCAATACGTATGTATTTCCCTACATAATGCTGCTCTGCATAGGCTAATATTCTTTCCTTTGTTCTCTGTTTAACTTTTTCAGGAATTTTTGTCCCTCCTGAATGTGGAGCATTTACCCAGACTCTCATTATCAACTCCTTGGGCAATACTGATGCTGATATTATATCGGTATTCTATTTTGCTAAACTAACCGTTATTTAGTTTCATTCATGAGATTTGTTCAGGCCCATAAAACCACTTGAACGCTCACTATAGTTTGACATTAAGGTTGCTCCGGGAGCGATCGCTCATCTGAATCTTTGCATGAAAGCAATTGTGCCTAGTTTTTCGCTTTCCATAAAACTTGATATTAGCGAGACTCACGCAATTGAGCAGCGGTTCAATTTCCTTGACTGGTATATCTTTTGGGCATTACAGTTCCGGTTCGCTTCTCTTTGAGTGCCGGAAATCAATCGGAATTCAAGCGTAATCTAACCGCTACTTGAAAAGCGGAAATAAACGAACTTTCAATAATTAAATCAGCTACTTGTTTAATTATTGCTAAATTTACCGCAGAACTATAGCCAACCAAATGCCCGTTACGGTTACCAAAACTGCAACGGTTATGAAATCTCAGGCTGCTCAGGACTATTCTTGGTAAGTGGAGACTTCAAATATCAGCAACTCCGTCTTTTCAAATAGACGGGGCTTCTACACATCCGACGAGGTTTTGAGCTGATACACAAATTTAGTGTGAGGATTTAGCCATGTCTTACCCGATTCCGTCCAAAATGTGGCAGCGAGTTAGTCTTGTAACACTGTTGTTATTGATACCTACAGTAGGAATTGCGATTTTACGTCAGTCTGCTACGGTTGCGGTTCCAGCCAATCAGACTCCTCAAAGTTCTAACCCATCAACCTCTATTCTACCCAATCATCCTGACTACCAAGCACTCCAGGGATTGGTAAAACAGTATAGTTGTGTCGTCTCCGTCCAAAACTTTGGCACTCTTGCGATAACCCGAGATGAGTTTGCCGCAGTCTTGAATGCCTGTGTGAATCGGAGTAATGAGCTAATAGCGACAGACCCCAAGATAGTTACCCCAGCGGATATGAAAACCCTGCAACGCTTGGAGTCACAATTCGCACCGGAGTTAGCAACCCTAAGAAATCAGATAGATGAATTGGATGCTCGTAGTACCATCACTCCGACTCAGGCTGCCAGAGAACGTACTCAAGCTGAATCTACCCGAAAGACTCAACCCCTACCCACAGCCCCACTCCCGAGTATTTCGTCTGACGCATCAGTCCAAAATCAAGTTGTTAACCGTGCGTATAGTCCTAAACTCCAAACTCGTGACAGTATTGGAAGAGTTGCCCCAGAACCACAAACAGGTAGCAGATTCAATACAGAAAACTACAACCGGATTGAAGATAATCCCTTTCATCGCGTCGCTAATGACCCCCTTTCCACTTTTTCCATTGATGTAGATACAGCATCATACAGCAACGTGCGACGGTTTATTACTCAAGGGGAATTACCACCCAAGGATGCAGTGCGAATTGAGGAACTGATCAACTATTTTACCTACAATTATCCCCAACCAAAAGGCGATGCCTACGGCGGGCAAAGCCAACGCCCTTTTTCTGTCACTACTGAAGTGGCTGCTGCACCCTGGAATCCTCAACACAAGCTGGTACAGGTGGGTTTGCAAGGTAAACGCCTAGAAAGTGAAACCTTACCACCCAGCAACTTAGTATTTCTAATTGATGTCTCCGGTTCTATGGCTGAACCCAACAAATTACCCTTGGTGCAACAGTCCCTGAAATTGCTGGTGAATAAACTGCGTCCTGAAGACCGGGTAAGTTTGGTAGTCTATGCGGGGAATGCTGGATTGGTATTACCTGCTACTCCTGGTAATCAGAAATCAAAAATTCTGGCAGCGATTGACCGCTTGGAGGCTGGAGGCTCGACTGCAGGGGGACAGGGCATTGAACTAGCTTACAAGATAGCCAAACAAAGCTTCCTCAAGTCTGGTAATAATAGAGTAATTTTAGCTACCGATGGAGACTTTAATGTCGGGGTTTCCAGTGATGCCGACCTGACGCGATTAATTGAACAGAAGCGAGACCAGGGAATTTTCCTGACGGTGTTGGGATTTGGCACCGGCAATTATAAGGACTCAAAAATGGAGCAACTGGCTGATAAGGGTAACGGCAACTACGCTTACATTGATACCCTATTGGAAGCCAAAAAAGTTTTAGTTAATGATCTCAGGGGAACTCTGTTTACCATTGCCAAAGATGTGAAAATTCAAGTGGAGTTTAATCCGGCGAAAGTTCAGGCATATCGCTTAATTGGCTACGAAAACCGCCTGTTGCAAAACCAGGATTTCAATGACGATAAGAAAGATGCAGGGGATATTGGAGCTGGTCATTCAGTGACAGCACTTTATGAAATAATTCCCACTGGCACAAAGAGCGATGTGAAACTGCCGGAGGTAGACCCGTTGCGATATCAGCGTTCTGGTGAAACTGCCCAGGATGCTGCTGGTAATGAGTTGATGCTCTTGAAACTACGCTATAAATTGCCCCAGAACAGCACCAGTCAACTAATTACCCAAACCATCCAAGATGATGATTTGAAAGCCGACCAAATACCCTCCACAAACCTGAGATTTGCTGCGGCGGTAGCGACCTTTGGAATGGTGCTGCGTGACTCTGAGTACAAAGGGAATGCTAACTATGATTTGGTGATGAAATTGGCAACTCAAGGGAAAGGCGAAGACCAGGAGGGCTATCGGGCTGAGTTTATTCGCCTGGTGGAGCAATCTAGGGGGTTGATTACGAGGAAATGATTTTGATTGGAATGCGGTACTAAACGGCGTTTTAAAATCCACACCAAAAGAGCGATCGCTCTTTTGGAAATTGATTACTTCGGCAGCTATGATACTGTGGCCCGCTAAACTCGTTGCTGCTCTGCAAAGTCTCACCCCTGTTATCGCTTTTCCATCTGACTTGGAAAAGTCCTGAGTCCTGAGTAAAAAATACTAGTCCCTAGTACAGCACGGCGTAAATAGCGCAAAGTTGAGCCAGTGTGTTAGACGGGTTAAGAGGCTTAAAGCAACTGACGTTGGCGGTGTCGGTTTGGGTAAGAGAAGTTTGCAAGGGCGCTCTTAAAGAGCGCACGCAACTTCTATAAAGCCAAACTTTGTAAGACAACAGACCATTAAAAATGACACAAAAGCCCAAGATACAATTCTTATAACTTTTGACTGTTGACTGTTGACTTGCGGTCCCTAGCCCCTTTTCATCCGTTACTGGTGTACGAAGTTCATGATAGCTACTTAACAAGAGGGTCGTGGAACTTTTCTGTTTGATAGCAAAGGCCAGTTACTTTACTCACAGGTTCTGGTGCTTTACGCAATAGTCCGGGAGAAGTTATATTTTCTAGTGGCACAAAGAGCAATGAATTAAGGAAAACAAGGACAACATAGACGATCGCATTCATAGGAGTAAGGCAAACATCACTGCAACTATGGGCGAAATATGCTGTTAAGTAGTTACGCAAAAATATTTATACATTTTAGGAAAAAATATTATCAGAAAAAATAGATGCCACTAAAAAGGTAAGATATGCGTTTTATTAGAGGCTTAAGCCAAGAAACAATTAAAATGTTAGAAAGAATTTATAAACAGAGTAAATATCATCAAGTAAGACAAAGAGCGCAGTGTATTAAATTGAGCCATGATGGATATACAATCAATGATTCGACAGGAATATTTAATTTTAGTCGGATGACAATAACCAATTGGTTTGATGATTAGGATATGTTTATGCTAGCTGGTTTATATGATAAAAAAGGAAGGGGAAGAAAGCCGAAATTAAATGATGAACAGAAAAAATAAGCACAATGCTTCCACCAAAGCCCACCACGACCGCGCAAGCTCTTGAGGCTCTTGGAAAAAGCGCAGATACGAAGCAGCATTTTTAGCTAAACTTAATGACTGCGTTCACGGAGCGTGTCTTAGACAAGCTGAAGCAGCAGAAACTTAGATATGGATTAAATTTGCCGTTAAATGCGATTATCTTGATCTTGAAAAGCCAAAGAAATTTATGGAACTTATAATCAAATTTTGCCTGGGTTTGTCAGCATGATTAATAAGACTACAGTTAGTCGGCTCTTTTTCAGGATATAATTAATCATTTATTTTTGTGGCAAATTTAGATCAGCTGTGATCGCATCTAAGTATGGTTGAAAAATTGCCCAGTCTTCTAGTTTATCAAATTTGCCTGTTGCTGAGGCTGGGTCAAAGGCACTAGTAATCACATAAAGTGCAGTACCATCGAAGGTTACATGACCGATATGCTGTTCCTGTACTCCCCCTTGGCGCTTGAGTCCCACAAACCCATAACGGATTCCCGGAAGTTTGCCCATTGTTACCGTTTGGGGAGGATGGGCTGAGAAGATAATCTCGTTTTTATAGCTAGCCTGACGGTCTTTAGAGATGGCAGTATAGTAGTCTGTTACCCAAGCTTTCAGTGCTGTCAATAGCTGAGTTTGATACTTAGGATTTTGGAAATCCACTTTGCTACCTTCTGGAATCCCCGCTGCTTCTAGCTTCTGCTGAAAATCGGGATTGTTGGCTAACGGGTAAACAGTAATCTCAACTGTACCTAAAAGTTTTCCCTGGGTTGAAACACATAAAAGCGGTGCATTTCCCTCACAAGGAACAACCTGCCAATTGTTTGGCGCAGTTTTGTTAGCCAAAACCTGCTGCCAAATATTTCCCTGGCTAGGGTTAGGTTTATTTAATGGCTGTACCACTGGGGTTTTCTGCGCGGTAGTGTTTGCAGAAAACAGAGGCGGAACAAATTTAACTCCTACTGGGATTAATGCTACTAAGGTAGCACCAATTAAAAGATGATAGAGGCGTAACATTTTATCTGAAAATCTAGAATCAGAGATTGCAGAGTGAAAGTATCTGCGACACTTTGTAAGTATACAAAGAAGATAGATCTACATAGCTGTAAGTTCCGCAAAAGAAACTTTCAGACTTAGTGGTTCATTTCATTAGTATTGATGGGTGAATCAGTTTATTCATATTTAGTACTTTAGCGCTTACTAGAAACTCATCAAAATTAATGAAACAGAATATTGAGTGCATTGGTTATATACATTTGTAGTAGCACTGCAAGCGAAAACAGTGCTACTACTAAAGGTTGTTATTGATTGATGTCTGAGTTAAAAAAGTGCTGAACGCTGTTAGATGCTGCTGCGGCAAGCCGCAGGACAGAGGTAGTGTATAGCAACTGGCGCTGCTGAGTAAAATATACTAGTCCCAAGTATCTAGTGCCAAGCTCCTTTTTCATCTACTCTAGTTTATGTAGTTTCTGATTACTACTTATTTGCGCTTTCCAATAGTAAATCTACCAACATGGTAGTTAAACACAGCAATTTAGTCGAAGAGCAAATTTCTAAGAAATGTTATCTGTAGCGAGAACGTTGTCTACGACTTTGCTTATGTCTTGCAACTGCTTTGCGCTTCTCTTTTTCTAAAGGGGTTTCAAAATGACGCTTTTTACGCATATCTTGGAAAATTCCAGCTTTGGAAACTTCCCGCTTAAATCTTCGTAAAGCTGATTCAATACCTTCGTTCTCTCCTAACACTACTTGTGTCATTCTCATTCCTCCTGAATGTGGATGAATAGACAAAATAAAATTTTCCAGCAGAATTGAGCCTTTGGCTTGATCTGCTGGAGACTCTAGATTTTAAGTTTTCAGCGCCAGATTTAGTAGCGACGATTATTGCGGTTATTGTTACCGCCCCAGCTACCACGGGGAGAAGAACTTCTTTCTTCACGAGGCTTAGCCTTGTTGACTTTCAAATCACGTCCCATCCACTCTGCACCATCTAGTGCTTCAATGGCAGCTACTTCTTGAGCATCTGTTTCCATTTCTACAAACGCAAAGCCACGTGGACGACCGGTCTCACGGTCTGTAGGTAATTGAACGCGATTAACGGTGCCATATTCCGCGAAAGCCCTCTTCAGGTCATCTTCTGTAACCTGATAGGACAAATTCCCAACATAAATCGACATGGTTTGTCTCCGAATCCAGATAGTGTAGAGACTTAAATTCGGAGAGACGCTTTTGAGAAATCAAAACGAATAACTCAACCGAAAATAATCTTTATAGCCATGATTGTAGCACAGCATTTGAAAATAGACTCCTACGGAGTCTGATTTCCAACATATAAATCTAAAGCTCACCCACAAAATCTTATATTTACAAACATATTTTTGTGCGTACTTTATTGTGGCATTTTTATGAATTTTTTCAACACTATCATTGTTCGGATTTTTGGGACTTACTTTTTTACACCACGTTACTAGAGCAATTTAATATGAACTGGTGATCGCCTGCAACTGCAAATTTGTGATTGTAAAATACCAAAGGGTGGTTTGTCGTAGATTTGGGCAAAATCTTTTCTCAGCCTAGTACCTCTGCCAAGTAAGCCAAAAGCTAGATTTTAGAGAATTGCTATTAATTGTATAACAAATAAGGTGGACACATGACCCACCTTATTGTTTAGTTTTGCTATGTTTTCAGCATTAAGCTATGGTCACATCTGGTGATAGATAAACATCTTGAATGGCGTGAAACAATTTCACACCTTCATCAAATGGACGTTGGAACGCCTTCCGTCCAGAAATTAAGCCTGTACCACCAGCGCGTTTGTTAATTACAGCCGTGCGAACTGCTTCTGCAAAGTCATTTTTACCAGACGCACCACCAGAATTAATTAATCCTGCACGTCCACAGTAGCAATTTAGTACTTGGTAACGAGTCAAGTCAATTGGGTGGTCAGTTGTCAAATCTGTGTAAATTCGCTCGTTGGTTTTACCGTAAGACTCCCCAGTTGCTTTGGCTACAGCAGCGTAACCATGATTATTTTCTGGTAACTTCTGTTTAATAATGTCAGCTTCAATCGTTACACCCAAATGATTTGCTTGTCCGGTGAGGTCAGCCGCAAGATGATAGTCTTTATCTTGTTTAAAAGCGTTGTTCCGTAGATAGCACCAGAGAATAGTTACTAACCCCAATTCATGGGCATATTTAAAAGCTTGGCTAATTTCCTGAATTTGTCTAGTTGACTGTTCTGAACCAAAATAAATTGTCGCACCAACAGCTGCTGCACCTAAATTCCATGCTTGTTCGACATCAGCAAACAATACCTGATCAAATTGATTGGGGAAAGTCAAAAGTTCGTTATGATTTAATTTGACTATAAAGGGTATTTTGTGAGCATATTTTCGCGAAACACTGCCCAATGCTCCCAAAGTTGTAGCAACAGCATTACAACCTCCAGCTATTGCCAACCTCACAATATTTTCTGGATCAAAGTAAATCGGATTGGGCGAAAAAGATGCTCCGGCTGAATGTTCAATACCTTGGTCTACCGGGAGAATCGAGAGATAGCCAGTATATGCTAAACGACCAGTAGAATAAAGTTGCTGGAGATTACGCAATACTTGAGGATTGCGATCGCTGTTTAGCCAAACTCGATCTACAAAGTCTGGCCCTGGTAAATGTAGTAAATCCTGAGAAACTTTTGCTTTATAGGTAAGCAGGTCTTCTGCTTCATTACCTAAGAAAGACTCGATAGAACTACCTGCTAAAAGCGTTGCAGTCATGATTTATGCCTCAAAAATTGAGTAAATGACCTTGCTTTTAAGATAACACTCTTATTATTTATAACTTAGTATACGGACTTAGAAATCAAAAGACTTTTATTCTATGTTTTTCTGTTGCTTCAAGGCGATCGCAATTATTTATGATATAAATAAATTGGTTTTTGACAATATATCTTTGGGTATATATCTTCAGAAATAATTATTAATAATAAATATAGTCATTTGTCCTCCTAGTCCTAGTCCCTAGTCCCCAGTCCCCTCTCTGCTCTATGAGTAACCCGCATCCACCAGAAAATATACAGATTAACAGCGATCGCACTTTGCAACAACTAGCTTGGGCGCTAGATGCTTCTGTGGGGCAGTTTAAGCTAATTTTGGCACGGTGCAATTATACTAACTTGCGCGATCGCCTCATAGACCAATTAAAAGCAATCTGTCGGGTGGAAATCAGCATTCTGGCTGTACAGCAAAGCAACAGAACGCTTTACACCGCCATTTGCGAGGAGTTTGGAGAACAGCTACCAGCTTGCTTGATGGTTGTCGGTTTAGACTCAGTGCAGGATTTACCGCAGATGCTAACTTCCGCCAATCAGGTGCGGGAAGAATTTCGCAAGCATTTTCCTTTTCCTTTGGTGTTGTGGATTAACGATGATGTTCACAAACAACTGATGCAAATTGCGCCTGATTTGGAAAGTTGGGCTGTTACGAGAAAATTTGCGATTTCTAAACAAGATTTGGTTGATTTTATCCTAGCAACTGCTGATAAGTGGTTTAGTAATAACCTGACATTGAGTTTAGCAGCTTATCTCAGGCTAGAAGCCGAACTCAAAGCCGCCCAGAAAGATTTGCTCGATGATGCACAATTTAATAATTTAGAAATTCAGGCTGATATCGCATCATTGCTAGGGGTTATAAAACAAGTTAATCATCAAATAGATTCGGCTCTAGAGCATTATCAAATAGCGCTAGCACTTTGGCAGCAAGCGAATAATTTAGAACGGCAAATCAAGATTCTTGGTAATATAGCTTTGTGTTATTACCTAAAAGCTGCCAAATATCTAGATACTAATAATTTAGACTGGCACAATACCCAGCATTATCTCCAACAATATATAGACTTACTGACTCAAGCGCAAAATCCTAATTTAATTGCCGATTCTATAGGACAACTTGGTGGTATTCTCCGTGATGTCAGGATTTGGCAACAGTTCCAAAACTTGGCAGATCAGTTAAAAAGTTTTGCACAGCAAGCTTTAATAATACATCAGACTAACAATCAGCGAAGAGAATTAGCCAAAGATTATGGCTTTTTAGCTGAAGTGGCACTCGTACAAAAATCTTGGCATGAAGCCAATGAATTTATTCAGCAAGCATTGCAGATTTGGTCAGGTATTCCCCGTGTGGAATCAGGTTTATTGCCTGAGTTACCAGAAAATTTTATCAATTCTCATGATTTCAGCTTATATCAATTTATTCTGGCGTTGTCGCAATATCATTTAGGTCAAATTCAAGAGGCAATTAGTAGCTTAGAAGCAGCCAAAGCTAACGCTAATCCTCTCAAAGACCTCAAGCTTTATCTCCAGATTCTCGATTATTTACAGCGACTTTATTTTGAACGGCAAGAATATCTCAAAGCCTATGAAATGAAACAGCAGCAGCGTTCCATTGAACAACAATTTGGCTTGCGGGCGTTTATTGGTGCGGGACGTTTAGGCTCAACAAAACAAGTATTTGGAGAAACTGTAGAAGCAGCAACTTTACAAGAAAATATCGCCCCAGAAATCGCCGCATCTGGTCGTCAACTCGATGTAGAACGCTTAATTGAACGCATCGGTCGCCCTGATTATAAGTTGGTAGTTATACATGGGCAATCGGGTGTAGGCAAAAGTTCCTTAATTAATGCGGGAGTAGTTCCGGCTTTGAAACAGAAAGCCATTGGTATTCAAGATAACTTACCTGTGGTGATGCGCTTTTACACTCACTGGGAGGAGGAGTTGGGGCGATTGTTGCTGGGTGAAGGGCAGGGGGCAGGGGGCAGGGAGCAGGGGGAGTTAAGATGTGACGATTCGAGTTTTGAAGGTGACAATTCTAGCTTTTTACTCGAAGTGTCGAGTTCCGAAGGCGACAATTCGAGTTTGGGAGATGACACTCCGAGTCCCGAACACGAAAATTCCGCCTTTTTACGCGACACTCCGAGTTCCGAACACGACAATTTGAGTTCTGAAGGCGACAATTCCACCTTTTTACTCGATACTCCGAGTACCGAACACGAGAATTTAGGCTTTTTACTCGATACTCCGAGTTCTGAACACGACAATCTGAGTGCTGAAGGCGACAATTCCACCTTTTTACCCAACAATCCAACCTCAGAACCCCAATTTTTCCACTCCCAACCTCCCCTTGTCCCCCTGCCCCCTGCCCCCTGCCCTCTACCCTCGTCTCTCCTCACTCAACTGCGGGACAACGAAGCAAAAAACCTCCGCACTATCTTAATTTTCGACCAATTTGAAGAATTTTTCTTCGCTTACCCTGAACCAAGCCAAAGACGGCAATTTTTTGAGTTCTTGGGAGAATGTTTTAATGTTCTCTCTGTAAAAGTAATTCTGTCGCTGCGGGTAGATTACTTGCATTATTTGCTAGAGTGCAATGACCTGCGAAATATGCAGATTATTGGCAATGACATTCTCAGTAAAAATGTTCTTTATAAGTTGGGGAATTTCTCACCCACTGATGCTAAATCAATTATTCAGCGCTTAACCGAGAATACCAGCTTTCGCTTAGAACCTACATTAATTGAGCAACTAGTGCAAGATTTAGCCAGTGAACTAGGTGAAGTGCGCCCCATTGAGTTACAAGTGATAGGGGCACAACTGCAAACCGAGAATATTACAACTCTGGCAGAATATCAGCAGCGTGGCACAAAAGAACAACTGGTGAAGCACTATTTAGATGGAGTTGTTCATGATTGCGGTGCAGAAAATCAGCAATTGGCAGATTTATTACTATATTTACTCACCGATGAGAAAGGTACTCGACCCCTGAGAACTCTGGTTGAATTGGAACGGGATTTGCAAGCATCAATAAAAGAAGACAAAGAAACATCTTCTTTAATTACTGAATTACCTCTGAGCAAAAACTTAGAATTAGTGTTAGCAATTTTTGTGAAATCCGGCTTGGTAGTTTTGTTAAAAGAAAAGCCCTCTGACCGCTATCAACTTGTACATGACTATTTAGCCACTTTTATCCGCCAGCAAAGAAAAAGGAAATTAAAAGACTTGATGGTAGCAGAACTAGAAATAGCTTGGAAAGAAGCAAAAACTGCTAATCAAATTAAAAGTCAGTTTTTAGCTACGACTGCTCATGAGTTAAGAAATCCAATAAATATCATTATTAACTGTGTTCGCCTGGTTCATGATGGCTTATGCGATAACCGAGAAGAAGAAATGGAATTTCTCAAGCGTGCCGATGACATAGCGATTCTTTTATTAGGAATTATTAATGATTTACTTGATATTTCTAAAATTGAAGACGGCAAGCTTTCAGTAGTCACAGAACCGCTCGACCTTCGCAAATTACTTCTAGAAGTGATTAATTTACAGTCAGTGAATGTGCAACAAAGAGGCTTGCAGTTGAAAACTGACTTAGGTAGTGAGTCAATTCCAGTGAAGGTAGATGCAGCAAAGCTCAAGCAAGTACTAATTAATGTAATTGGCAATGCTACTAAATTCACTGAAGAGGGAAGCATCACGATCGCTTGTGAAATACAAAAAAGCTACGATCAATCTCAGGTGTTTATTCATGTCATAGATACAGGTATGGGGATTGATCCTTCCCAACAGCACAAACTATTTCGTCCCTTTGTGATGGTAGATGATGCAAGTACACGCAAGATTAAGGGTACAGGATTAGGGCTGGCGATTTCACGCAACTTAATCGAACTTATGAAAGGCAGTATTACCCTCAATAGTGCGGGTCTTCATCAAGGCACGACAGTAACTATAACTTTGCCTTTAATTGATATCTCACTGTTGCCTATTCGAGACAGGTGATAAAATTAGTTCTCCAAGGTGAGAAATTAGCGTAAGTTGGCGATAAGGATGGTGCAGTTGCTAAATTCCGCCAAGCCCAGCAGTGGGATACCAGTTTAAAATTTGACTCAGAGACAAAAGCAAAATAATAGTATTACGTAGTAAGCACTTTAGTGCTTAAGAAAAGAGAAGCCGTGAAGTGCTTACTAAGGGTTATGTATCCCAGTCATCTCCATAATTTCGCACAGGATACTCTATCCAAATATCTCGTAGTCATTGACGACCATAAGTCTCAAAATACCAGTGAACACTACTATACTGCCAATCGTGAGGCGATCGCACAAAACCATGCTTGACTGGATTGTAATGAATATAGTTCAGAGTTCGGTAGTAGTGTTCTTCAGAGCGAATAGCGCGATCGCTCCAAATATACCAGATTTTTTCTGGGTTAAATTCTCCTCTCTATTCCATTGCCGAGAGGTTACACCATGAAGATGACGAAATAAACTGCTTAATACATCAAAATTTAAAATATGCACCAAAATATGATAACGATTAGGCAAAATAACCCAAGCCAAAATAGTAATATCGGCTTTAGGAAAACTTTCAAATATCATATTTAATAATTCTTGACGGCGAGAATCAGTATTCATATAATGCTGATGTTCATAACAAGCTGCTGTCAACAAGTAAAAGGATTTATCTCTCACCAAATGTGGTGGCGAATGAGCAGGATAGCCACGGTTCAAGCGCTACTGAACTAATTCAGCTTTTTGTTCAGGTGTGAGTTTCCGATATTCGTACATGGTTTTTGCAGCACTGAAGTGCTGACTACGAACTTAATTAATATTTCCCGTTCTCGTCTAATTAAGTAACCTCAATAAAAAATCCCGTAGTGAGGACTTCAGTCCTCTCTTCTCTGCGAGAGGCTATGCCGCAGGCTTTACGAGACGCTACGCGAACAAAATCAGGACTAAAGTCCTGACTACAAATACAATCCCGTAGTAAGCACTTCAGTCTTCATTCAACCCCTACCAATGCTAGGATGTTGGAGTAGCTGCTTGACTCCTTGCGATCGATGAATAAACCTTTGGATGAAGCGCTTTCGGTTGAAATTTCTCAACGGATCAAAAGCAAGGCCAAAAAAACCTTTGATAATGCTTATAAAGCAGCACTGGCGACTGATAAAGCAAAGTACGTCCAGGGATTTTTGGTTTTTCCTGGTAGACCATACAAACCCATTGAACACGCTTGGGTTGAATTAGACGAGTCTATTGTCGATCCCACCCTACCTTATCTGCAAAAAAATCCCCAGCAGCTTTACTACTTTCCCGCAGAAAGCTTTACTGTCAAGCAAATAAAAGCAATCATCGAAGAATCTAAAGAAGATTATCCCGAAGATGACCCGCTACCAATTTATGGCGACGCACCTTATCAATATTATGGTGATGTAATGTTGGGTGGTCAAAATTACTTGGATGCATATCAAGCCGCAGAGGCTAAATCCCAAGAACTTAATCAACCAAAATTTGAGAATAATTGATTAAATCTTTCCTCTCATGAAATTTTAGATTTTAGATTTTAGATTTTGGATTGAATCATTCAAAATCCAAAATCTAAAATTGGTTCACTACGATTTACCATCGCTACCAAAATATTCCCGATAGCCGCAAATTTTGTCTCCACGCACATCAAAGGCAACCGCTACCCGATTTTTATAAGGTTGTCCTAATAATAGTCCTTCATCTCGAAATTCAAAAATTACTGTCGTTTCATTACTGGTAATGCGGTCTAATGAAGTAAGTGTTATACCATGATTAAAGGCTGCACTAACATATTGAAAAAATTCTTTAGCTCGTTCTTTTCCCTGATTCAAACCTTGGAATTTACCCATTGGAAACCAAAAGGTAAAATCTTCTGCTAGCATATCTAGAAATCCTTGCCACTCGCCTGTAGCCAAACCATGTGTAAACTGCTCGAATGCTTGGTGAGCAATATTTAAAGTATTTTCTGCATTTTGTGCCATTTTTTCTTCAACTGGATATAAACTAAATTTAATTATCTAAACGTGTGATTTGTCTAACTTCGATAATTATCCTGGTAATCCAACAGAAAACACAATAATTGGCTTTTGAGGTGATCTAGGCAGTATCAATCAGCATTTTTTATATTATCTCCCCAGCTACAAACCGAGGAAAAGTATATGACAATCACTCCTAATCAACAAGAGACGGAACATGGAATTGTTAGCTTACCAATATCGGAAACTAGCCAAGAATTTAACTGGAAGAACTGCTGGTATCCCGTTACCTTCCTGCAAGATTTACCAAAAAACCGCCCTTATAGCTTTTCACTTTATGATGAACCCTTGGTTTTATTCAGAAACGAAGAGGGAAAATTGGGTTGTTTAACAGACCTTTGCCCTCACCGCGCTGCTAGACTCTCCGATGGGCAAATTATCGACGGCAGAATTGAGTGTTTATATCACGGCTGGCAGTTTGGTACTGATGGTCAATGTCTGCAAATACCCCAATTACCAAATGATGCCAAAATTCCTAGTAATGCCTGTGTTAAATCTTTTCTAGTCGTGGAACGCCAAGGTATTGTTTGGATTTGGGCTGGTGAAGCAGAAATTGCAGATGAGGAACTAATTCCTCTCATCCCAGAGTTAAATAATCCGAGTGTAGTCTGTAAAGATTACATACGTGATTTACCTTATGACCAGACATATTTTATTGAAAATGTCATTGATCCAGCACATGTTTACATTAGCCATGATGGTCTTCTTGGCAAGCGAGAAGATGCTCAACCTCTGGACATAGAAGTTGTTGAGAGTTCGCCTGTGGGAATTCGTGGTAGATGGAGGGTAACAAGAAAACCCAATCAGCCTTGGATCATATTAGATTTTGTAGCTCCCAACTTAATTATTTATAAGCTGGGCAATGAATCTCAGAAAAGATTGGGGGGAACACTTTTATATTCCCTGCCTCTAAGCAGAGATAAATGCCGCATTCTCCTCAGAAATTATAGTAATGGCTTTCCCTGGCAAGTAAGGCTGATGCCTAATTGGCTAGATCACATTACAGTACGAAATAAAATTTTGGAAGGTGATTTACAGCTTGTTGTTCAACAAAAAAGACAAATTGAGCGATTACAAAAGAATCTCAAAGATATATATTTACCACTCAAAACATCTGACACATTAGTAATTGAATACCGGAAGTGGTTAGACAAATTTGGTAAAGATTTACTCTTCTATCAAGGTTATGCCTCTACAAAAAATTTATCGGAAAGTGAGATTACGCAAAATTCACTACTACTAGATAGATATTCACAACACACGCTAATTTGTCATGATTGTAATCGAGCTTATCAGATAACAAATGTAGTAAAACAGACTTTAATAGGAATAGCGATCGCTCTGGCAGCTTTAGCTATACTTACAGATGACTCGTGGATTTCGCCTGTAGCTGTTGCAGCTTCTTTATCAGCAGTAGCTTTAGCCTTTGCAGCCCAGAAAGTTAAAACCAAGTTTGAGCGTGCCTACACTCGCCATGAGTAATTAAAACTTGACAACTACTTTGCCACAGTTCTGACCACTTAGCAGATATTCGACAGCAGCAGCAATAGACTCTAGGCCGTTGAACTGGGTAGAGTCAACGTTAACCTTGATTTTATCAGTGTAGAAGAGATTTAGTAGGCGATCGCGTGCCTCTGGGATATGTTCAGAGTAATGCGGCATCAGAAAGCCGCGAACAGAAGCAGCTTTCCAAAATAGCTGGTGGTAAATGCGGGGTTGGGTAATTTGTTCTGCACTCTTTGCGTATTCGGAGATAAAGCCAACCACCACTAACCGTCCTCGCACTGCTAAGTTATCAACGCAAGTATCGAACACCTGTTTACCCACACAGTCAAAAATTAAATTAATGCCTTTGGGATATTCTTGCTTCAGGACTTGGTTGAGATTTTCTGTACGATAGTTGATAATGCGATCGCATCCTAATTTTCTGAGTAACTTTGCCTTCGCCTCAGAACTACAAGTACCAATGACATGATTACCTGCTAGCTTTGCCAATTGTACCGCAATATGGCCTGTACCACCAGCCGCCGCCGTTACCAAAACCACTTCATTACTTTTCATCTCACCTACTTGTTCCAATGCCACCAAAGCTGATACACCTGTAGGCATTAGCGTTAAAACCTCTGGTGTTGCTTCTCGCACCTTCACTGCTAAGTTGGCATCGATAACCTGATATTCTCGATAACCACTACCACGCGCTGTCGTGATCACAGCATCACCGAGTTGAAAACCTTGAATATTTTCACCCACTGCGATAACTTTTCCCACTGCTTCCACACCCAAATCAAAGGGAGGAATTAAGTTAACATAAGGAACATCACCACGACAAAGTAAAGTGTCAAAGCCCCCGTTAACGCCAGCGAATTTATTTTGAATTAAAAGTTGGCTAGGCGCAGGTTTCGGCAGAGGAATTTCGACAATTTCAACAGCAGATTGAAAATCTTGGTTTAGTTGCTTGGCTATTAACTTTCTATAGGTTTCTATTTGCATTTGGTGTTTGGTATTTGGCATTTTGTAAGAGTCGAGGGTCAAAAGTCAAGAATCAAGAATATTTCTTAATTTTGAATTAATTATCCCTCTCATCAAGCTTATAAAGCTTTATCCCACTCCAACTGATGAGCTAAACCGTACTTGATAAAATCTTCTTCTTGAGCTTGATCACTTTTCCCAAAAACACCTAAGCTGTAAGGATTATCTTGCATACGTTGTGTAACTTGCTCTTTTTCAAATCGGATAACTTCCTCTCTAGATTTATCTGGTTTAAAAAAGTCTACAACTAAAACAGTTCTGTCATAATTGGTGTAATTATGCGGACAATGTGGATAGCTGTGATCTAAAATTAGGAATTTTCCTTCATGCCAATAAAGCTGATCGTGGCATATTTTCATAGCTATATCGCCCTCCGGTACTATCAATCCTAAATAGCCACGATTCATATGCGGGTTATAGTTCACATGAAGCTTGATATCCAAGCCTGGATGAAATGTACCAAAATAGACATTTCTGATGATACCATGATCACTAAAGTTAACTTTTTCTATCACTTTAGCCAAATTGGGAAAGTATTTCTCTCTTAATTCCAATGCTTTTGCTGATGCATCATTTGTGCCATAATCAGGATATTCTATTTGATGCAGTTGAATATATTCTTCAATGAAACTGCCTTGAAACAAGATACCAAAAGCACTATACTTTGCATTCCCTTTTGTTTTTATAGTTTTACTTTTAGGCCCCAGAATCTCATAAGTAAATTCTATCTCTTCAGGAGATGCATTATTAATAAAGTGTGTAAATTCATCTCTAATTACTAGCCAGCTATCTTGAAAGCTTTTGAGAAAAGGAAATTGTTCGGGGTTCAGATGATACTCATTAAAATTTTTCATTATCTTTACTCCTGAAAATGATTGAATAAAGCCTTGATATAGTAAGGGTAAGCTGTTGGATATTTAATTTACATATTAGCTAAAAACAACAATCTTGTGGGGTGGACAAGATGCCCGCTCTCATAATGCAATTTAAATGTGGAACAGCTTATTTGACTATATTTACAGCTATTTTCAGGTAAGCTAACTAAATTTTTTGCGTCACTCATAGATGCAGACTGCGAAGTAGGGCGGACTCACCAATGCCCTATGCCCAATCTATAAAGATCTATAGCCTGCCTTCAGAGCAGTATTGTAGATATCAGCGATCGCGCTATAATCTGCTAACTCCACTGTGGCAAAGCGCTGTACTCCTACTCGTTGCATTGCTGTCTGTAGTTCAGTGTCTGGCTGAAGCAAAGCTAACTGTATCTGCTCAAGTATAGATTTACCAAGATGTTGGGCTACAGCCAAAGGCGGCATAGGACAGGGGCCGAGTACCTCTACTACCCGCAAATGCTGGTATAGCTCAGGAAAATCATCTAATTCTTGTTCTAATACCACACTATCAATAGCAGCACAATCTACCTTTCCTGCCGCTACCCACCGAATAGAATTCTGGTGAGAACCTGATTGTACAGCCTTCCCAAAAAATTGTTGGGGATATCTTCCCTGTAACAAGCGATGACGCAGGAGATTATAGCCGCTGTTAGAACCTGGATCGTTATAGCACAGTGTTTTACTTGCCAAATCATCAAACTCGATCAGATCGCTGTCAGCATTCACTATGACATCTGAGAAGTAAATCGGACGGTTGCGATAACGCGGTGCTTGCATCACTGGTGCAATCACAGGCTGCAACTGGTCTAAGACTATCTCACAATAACGAATCAGTGGTAATCCACAAATAAAAGCTAGGTCTAGTTGATCTTGTAAAAGCAGGGGGTCTAATAGGGGGTCGTATTCACCCTGCTTTAACTGTATTTCCACTCCCAACACTCGACCTAAATAAGCCAAGATTGCTTCATAGAACCCAAACCAATTAGGAGCTAAATAAGAAATAACTTGTAAATTTTTTAACTTATTCACTGATTGATTCTGCTGTTTCTTTGTTAAGAGTAAACCCCAGGATTAGCTTGCGATAAGACCAATGAAAACCCAAGAACATCATACTCAGTAAGGTCAGCAACATCATGCCAAAGATTGTCCCGTATGCTTTACCATGCCACCAAAATCGTTGCACTGATACGCCACCCATTCGTACAAGCCTCCACAGGCTGCCTTGATGCTGAGAATCATGAATTGTGATTTCCCCGGATGATATTGTGTTTTGCTGTTGTAAGATGCCCAAGGGCTTGTTGTTCAGCATCGCCATTTTGATTACTCCTTTAGACTTAAACTCACTAACCTATATGCAAACTACGATAAATCGATAGTGTTTACGTATTTTATAAAAATATGCCATAGCTTGGTTTAAGAAGCAAGCTTCGGGGATAAGGGGGACAAGGGAGATATGGGGGATAAGGGGGACAAGGGGGATAATGAATGACAAATGACAAATGACCAATTGACAAATGACAAATGACCAATTGACAAATGACAAATGAAGTTTGGTTATCAAAATTGCGACAACACCGCGCGATCGCAGTTATCCGTGCATCAAAGATGGAATTGGCAAAGCAAATGGCTTTGACAGCCGCATCTGGGGGAATGCATCTGATTGAGATTACTTGGAATAGCGATCGCGCTGGGCAATTAATTAGCCAACTCCGCTCAGAACTACCAAACTGTACAATTGGTACTGGTACGCTATTTAACGTCCAGCAGTTACAACAAGCGATCGCTTCTGGGGCACAGTTTCTGTTTACGCCCCATGTTGATTTAGTGATGATTGAAGCAGCTGTGGCGCAAAATGTACCCATCATTCCAGGGGCGTTGTCACCTACAGAAATTGTTACCGCTTGGAATTATGGTGCTAGCTGTGTAAAAGTTTTCCCTGTGGAAGCAGTGGGAGGTGCGAACTATATCAAAAGTCTCCAAGGGCCTCTGGGACAAATCCCCTTGATTCCCACTGGGGGAGTAAATTTAGACAATGCCAAAGAATTTTTACAAGCTGGTGCGATCGCTGTTGGTTTAAGTAGTCAATTATTTCCTCGACATTTAGTTACACAAGAAAATTGGGCAGTGATTTCTGAACAGATGCAAAGATTGATACAACAGTTAGGGTACTTTAGGGTAGGAAGCAACGATTTTCCCTAAATATCATAATTGGGTATATTTACGATGAAAAATTGGATTAATGATCAATGGATACACCGCTTACCAATATTTCTGACTGGTGTGGCACTCACTTTTATGTTTACGAATCCTGGAATCTGTGAAGTTGAGGCCAAAGCAAAGGATGACACAATTGCTCAAACAATCGGGACACTCAAACAATCCGATCAACGCTGGATTCAAATTAACCTTTCCAAGCAACGGCTAATAGCTTGGGAAGGAAAAACACCTGTTTATGCGACTATGATTTCCACAGGTAAAAAATCTACCCCCACTCGCATTGGTACGTTTAAGATTCAATCCAAGCACAAATCCACCAGAATGAGGGGTAGAGACTACGATGTGCCGGACGTACCCTATACAATGTATTACCAAGGTGGCTACGGAATTCACGGAGCCTACTGGCATAAGAAGTTTGGCACTCCAGTCAGCCACGGCTGTATAAATGTTGCCCCTAATCATGCTAAATGGTTATTTAATTGGGCATCGGTAGGAACTTCAGTATTCATTCATAAGTAGCAAGTCACATCTAAATTGCAAACTAATCTCAAACAATATTGTTACGAGATTCCTATATCAAAATTTCCTTCTCGGGAATAGAGACAAATGAAATTGAAGTAAAATATAGAGGAAAAGACTTATAAAGTAATTCCTAGAAACAAGACGTAAATCTAAAAAAATCTATAGTCAATTGCATCTACTGCTAGTAGTTAGGACTTTAGTCTTATATGTTGAAGCATTGTGACATATAAGAATCCGATTTGAGTATTGAAAAAATCTAAGTAGGGGAGCCAGTGCGTTGCGGAGGTTCCCGACGCTCGATGACTCGCTCTAAGCGAAGCCATGCCGTTGGCGCAGCCTCTCGTAGAGAAGGCTGTACACTGCGCTATCCGTTGTAGCAACTGGCGTTGCGTTACGCTACGCTAACACACCCTACTGGACTGACACGAATAAAATTCGTCAATATGTAGCAAGCGAGCAGATTTAATTACGATTTTTCTATTCGTAATCAAATTATCTGCATCGCATATCTATATATGAATTAATTGAAATAGGATCTAGCAGCCATAAATCCCGATTAAAAAATGAGATTCCCGACTTATAAAAAAATTTAGCAATCTGGGAATTGTAATTTTAACCAATATTTAATCTTCTGATCGGCTTATACAAACTCAATATATCTCTGCCAAAAGTACATTGTGCAAGAGATGGGCAAAGATTCAAGGTTAAAGAAGCAAATTTTTAGCAGATGAACTAGAAGGTGATACTTCATGGAAACCACGATTCACAGTAGTTGGTTACGTCGCTCAGGCAATTTATCTACTGGTGTAGTGTTGATATTAGCAACTTTATTCTCTTGGTCATCACCAGTTAATATTGACTCCAAATTTGCTCAAGCCAGCGCTGCTTCAATAGATAATCAGCAAAACGTATCTCAACTTAAACAAACATCTCCACCTCGTTGGATTGAAATTGACTTGTCCGAGCAACGGTTATTGGCATGGGAAGGTAAAAAGCGCGTTTATTCATTCCGTATTTCTACTGGCAAACGCTTAACTCCCACACCCAAGGGTAAATTTGAAATTAATTCTAAGTATCGCACTAACCGAATGCGGGGCGAAGGCTACGACATTCCTGATGTCCCTTACGCTATGTATTTTTATGAAGGCTATGCCATACACGGCGCTTACTGGCATGACAATTTTGGGACTCCAGTTAGCCACGGTTGTGTAAATTTGCGAGTCAAGCAGGCTCGCCAACTGTACAACTGGGCAAAAATTGGGACTTTAGTCGTAGTACATAAATAGATAGTAATCGACTGCGGGGTGATCGCTGCATATATACGGCGTAGCTCATTCTCATCTAAAATTTAAAATCTCAAGTCTAAAACTCGCAGCGTAAGGTTATGGCAAAAGGTGACAAGATTAATTTTTCTACCCCTAGCGGGTTTCCAGAATTTCTTCCTAGTGAAAAACGCCTGGAATTATACTTACTAGATACCATCCGCAGAGTGTTTGAAAGTTACGGATTCACGCCCATCGAAACCCCTGCTGTAGAACGCTTAGAAGTACTACAGGCAAAAGGTAATCAGGGTGATAACATTATTTATAGTATCGACCCCATCCTGCCACCAAATCGGCAAGCTGAGAAAGACAAAGCAGGCGAAACTGGTTCCGAAGCTAGGGCTTTAAAGTTTGACCAAACAGTTCCGTTAGCAGCATACATTGCCCGTCACCTCAACGAACTAACTTTTCCCTTTGCTCGCTATCAAATGGATGTTGTATTTCGTGGTGAAAGAGCAAAAGATGGCCGTTTCCGCCAATTCCGTCAGTGTGATATTGATGTAGTTGCTCGCACTCAACTCAGCTTGTTTTATGATGCTCAAATGCCTGCAATTATCACCGAGATATTTGAAGCCATTAACATTGGTGATTTTCTGATTCGCATCAATAATCGTAAAATTCTCACAGGTTTCTTTAAGTCATTGGGGATTGCAGAAACCAAAATCAAAACCTGCATTAGTATTATTGATAATTTAGAAAAAGTAGGCGAGGCGAAAGTCAAGCAGAATTTAGAAAAAGAAGATATTTTAGCCGAGCAAACTCAAAAAATTATCGACTTTATTAAAATTGATGGCACTATTGACGAAGTATTAGATAAACTCAAGCACCTTACTCAAAATTTACCGGAAGCCGAGCAATTTAGCTTAGGAGTTAGTGAGTTAGAAACAGTAATTGCAGGCGTTCGCAATCTTAGCGTTGCTGATAAACGTTTTTGTATTGATTTATCTATTGCTCGTGGTTTGGATTATTATACAGGTACAGTTTACGAAACAACTTTATTAGGACACGAAGCTTTAGGTAGTATTTGTTCTGGTGGCAGATATGAAGAATTAGTAGGAACATTTTTAGGTGAAAAGATGCCTGGTGTAGGCATTTCCATCGGCTTAACTCGCCTAATTAGCCGTTTGCTAAAAGCTGGTATTCTCAATACCTTAGCCGCTACACCTGCACAGGTGATGGTGATGAATATGCAAGAAGATTTGGTGCCAATTTATTTAAAAGTGTCACAAAATCTGCGTAAGGCGGGGATTAATGTTATAACTAACTTTGATAAGCGTCCCTTAGGCAAACAATTCCAGTTAGCGGACAAACAGGGCATTCAATTCTGCGTAATTATTGGTTCTGAAGAAGCAGCAGCGCAAAAGTCATCGCTGAAAGATTTAAACACAGGTGAACAAGTAGAAGTAGCGTTGGCAGATTTGGCTGAAGAAGTGAAACGGAGGCTTCAGTAATTCAGCTGATTTGAAAAAGAAGGGAATAGAGAGTCTTTATTCTCAACACTCAAGTTAATAAGTTTATTGAAGTTTTATTATGTTCAGACCTAATAGACTGAAAAAAATGCTCCAGACGGGTTCTCAACCAATTGGTTGCTGGATTTTTTTCTCAGATAGTGACTCAATCGAACTTCTTTCTATGTGTGGGTTCGATGCGTTTATCATCGACCACGAACATGGCGCTACAAATATGGGTGTCCTAGTAGCGCAACTCCGCGCCGCTCAGTCAACAGATATTACCTGTATTTTGCGTGTGCCTTCACACGATCCAGTCTATATTAAGCGAGCCTTGGACATAGGCGTAGAAGGTCTGCTTGTTCCAACCGTAGAATCAGCAGATGAAGCGCGAGCAATTGTTGCTGCAACTCGCTACCGACCTCATGGCGGACACCGAGGTGTTGGTTATCCGGAGTCACGAGCAGCTAACTGGGGTTTGGCAGAGCTAGAGTATCCTGCCAATTATCGGGATAATCTACTTATAGCCGTTATCGTCGAAACGCGTCGGGGTTTCGAGAATGTTAAGGAAATTGCTGCAGTTGACGGGATTGATATGGTGTTCTTAGGGCCAGGTGATCTGACAGCAGACATCGCTGAGGATTTTGCTGCACTGACCAAATTTGGCACTTACGATAATTCAGAACTTGACAGACTGATAGCGGAAGCTGAAGCAATAGTCAGATCCACTTCCGATTGTTGGTTGGCGGGCATTAGTCGCAATGCCACAGGAGGTCGGGAACTGTTCGCTAAGGGCTATGATTTCGTCACACCTACGGGTGATGCCTGGTTGCTGTCCGATGCTGCGCGCTCGATTGTCACTGGCATGAGAGGTTAAAATTTTCACTTAAAAAAGTGTGGAGTTATTTAGATCGTGAATACCCGTGAAGTTATTATTCCCCAAGGGATGGAAATTTTATACGAAAAGTATCACTATTGTCCTGGTATTAAGGTAGGCAATACATTATATATTTCAGGACAAGTGGGACGCGATGCAAATTTACAGGTAGTAGAGGGAATAGAAGCTCAATTTATCCAGACTTTTGAGAATGTGAAAAAGGTAATTACAGCAGCAGGAGCCACTTTTGATGATGTGGTAGAGATGATTACTTACCATGTAACAGGAGTGAATCTTGGTAATGTGCAAGTTCCGTCTGCTAATGTTTCAGAACAACAGTTTACTATTCCACACTTGCCACTGTTTATGCAAGTAAAAGATCGCTATTTCACTAATAACTTTCCTACTTGGACGGGGTTTGGGATATCTGCTTTATCTACACCAGGACTAATTGTAGAGATTAAGTGTACAGCAATCTTGGAAAATTAGAGGCTGAACTATTAGTAAATCGTACGGTGGGCAACACTATATCTTTCGTTCAAATCCTGATGATAACTAGTGCCCACCCTACAAAATGCTATTAGTACGTCAAGTTTAAATTGATGGGTGAGAAAGTTTGTAGTCAGGACTTTAGTCCTGACTACAAGCCTTGACAAAGTACTATTTTGAATTGTGCAGAAATTCGATTGCTGCCTGCGCTACTTCTTCAGCTATCTGATTCATCATGCAAATTGTTCCTTGTGGAAATTCCACGACTTTGGCATGAGGAATTGCTTGAGAAAGAAAATAGCGATCGCTAGCTTTTGCTAAACTTAGTCTTTCAAATTCTTTGACATCATCCATTCCCCAGATAATCAGAGTTGGACACTCGATGGCACGAAATCTTTCTGGTGCATCTAGACAGTAATTGCCTACTGCCCAAACTGCGTACAAAGGATGACCAAAACATTTTAAATCGTCTAAAACCCAACGGTGATTTAATTCAGCAGAGCCTACGTATCGAGAACGGGCTAACCATCTTTTCATCAGGTGAGAGCCATCTTCTTGGATTTTAAAACCTGCCTCAAATAGTCTGAATAGCTCTGCTTGTCCGCCTTGACCAAAACCAGCTACATTACCTAAGATCAGTTTTTCAATGCGATCGCCATAAGTTGCTGCTATTTCTCCGGCCACAAAAGCACCAGTATGGTTTCCCAGAATGCTCGTTTTTTCTATACCTAATTCATCTAAAAGTGCGATCGCTGTTTTCGCGTAGTCGGCAACTGTGTACATTCTGGGTGGCTTATCCGAATCACCAAACCCCATCAAATCCATTGCTATGACTTGTCTGTGTTCAGCAAGGATAGGCATGAGTTCGCAATATTCATCACTACTGCGGGGGTTCATGTGCAGCAAAAGTATGGGTTCACCCTCGCCACCGATGCGATAAAGAATTTGTCCATCTTCTGTGTCTAAAAAAGCTCGTTTAATCTTTTGTTTCATTATATTTGAGCGATCGCAGTTACATTTCTCTCTAGAGCATCGATTCAGTAATCAAAAACCTAACCCCCCACCCCCCTTCCCTTTTAGGGAAGGGGGAGCTAAACTCCCCTCTCAAGGCAGGAGAGGGGTAGGGGGAGAGGTTCTTCCAGGATTACTTAATCGATGCTCTAGGTGGGTATTGCCCAGCCTACATTTTAGATCCCAATTTATTACCAATATTGGCTGCTACACAAATGCTACTCCTTAGTTGGCAGTTGCCTGTAGCTCTTGCCTTTGGGAAATTCGCGGCGACATCTTCAGAATCTCGCGGGTTTGTGCTGGCGTTGCAACTTCCCGGCCGAGCGTATGCGCCATCTTCGCCACCTTTTCCACTAACTCGCCATTATGCGGCTTGCCAAAGCGAGTGTAAGCATAATCTCCAAGTCCAATTGCGACGTGTCCACCAAGCGTAATTGCCCAGGATGCCACCCGCATCACATCTCCATTCCAGCAAAGTGCCAACCACTGGTTCCCCGCAGGAACTTCAGCCACGAACGCTTGCAAACCCGATATAGTCGGCGCGGCTCCCGCAGGCATTACTTCCCCGGTAAAGACAAATTCCCACAGTGTTTCCTGTGGCAGAAGTCCCATTTCCTGGAAGCAACGTGCTGTTCGCATTTGCCCTACATCCCAACAAACTGAACTGACGTAGAGATTGTGCTGCTTAAATACTTCCAGTACAGCTCTGAGATTTTCACGAGTATTAATGTACACTTGGTCATAACTAGTGAACTGTTTAGCCTGGGGATTCCAGAAGTCCACGTTGAGCGATCCAAAATCCACCGGTACCATGTCAACCCGCAACACTGGATCGTCATTCACTGCCAAGATGTGCCGAACGCGATCCTCTACCCGATTCTGTGTGATGTAGCCAAGCGTCGGATGAATTAGGAGATCCGTCTGTTCGCGAATTCCCTGTATCACTTCCAGATAGAGTTCAACTTCGTTGCGCGGTTTCCCAGTATCTGGATCTCGTCCGTGCCAATGGAAAATCGAAGCCCCTGCTTCCCAGGCACGAACTGCTTCGCGGATGATCTCTTTTGGAGAGTAGGGTAAAGCCAGATTGTCCTCGCGATAGGTTATTTCGTTACAACGACACTCGATAATCAGTGGTAATTCGTCGTTCATCGTCTTCCTCCTAAATAGGTAAGAAAATTTATTTGTATATTTACTACGCAGTTATATTTTTGCTTCCCTGCTCCTTTTTCCCTGCTGTCTCTATGCAAAAATGCCTAATTAATTTTTTACAAGTACTTATTACTTTTCCAAAAAATCAACTACTACTTTTAATACTTCTTCCGGCATTTGATTGATCATCCAAAGGGTTCCACCTTCTAGTTCAACACTTTGACTATAAGGGATTACTTCCTGGAGCCAAGATTGATTCTCAGCTTTCGCTAAACCAGCTTTTTCTAATACTTCTAACTTCTTTTCCCCGGACAAAATCAAAGTAGGGCACTTAATCAAACGAAATCTTTCTTGGGCAGAAAGACAATAGTTTGCTACTGCCAAACCAGGGTATACAGGAGAGCCAAAGCACTTCAAATCATCTAAAACACAACGGTGATTTAACTCCCCCTGTCCGACGTAATTAACACGGGCTAACCATCTTTGCATCAGGTGAGAGCCATCTTCTTGAATTTGAAACCCTTGAGAATAACTCTTGAAAACCTTGTCTCTTTCCTCTTCTTCAAATCCAACTACATTGCAGAAGATGAGTTTTTCAACACGTTCTGGGTAGGCTGCTGCAACTTCTCCGGCGATATAACCTCCTGTAAGACTACCGAAAATGCTCGTCTTTTTTATGCCTAATTCGTCCAAAAGTGCGATCGCATTTTTGGCATAGTCTGCAACTGAATAAACTCTGGGCGGCTTGTCAGAATCACCTAATCCCATTAAATCCATTGCAATTACTAAGTTTGTGGTTGCCAAAATAGGCATCAATTCTCGAAATTCATCACTACTGCGGGGAGTCATATGCAGTAAAAGTATTGGTTCACCTTCTCCACCTATACGGTAAAGAATTTGTCCATCTTCTGTGTCTAAAAAGGCTCTTTTGATACGTTGGCTCATTTTTTTATACTCCCTACCTGAATGGAGTTTAGATTCAGATTTGATATTACCGATTGAAATATTTGGTTCGTGAAATATTTCATTTATGCTACCAAATGAGAGCGTTTCAAATAACGTCCAGTTGGTGAACCTAGAACTTGTCCATTGTTGTAAATCAGATTTCCACGCAAAAAGGTACTCTTCACCCGTCCAGTTAACTCTACGCCTTCAAAAGGTGTATAACCTTGTTGTGACTCCGACTCAGCCGCACGTACTACAAAGCTTTCATTGGGGTCTACCAATACCAAGTCTGCATCATAGCCAATGGCAATATCTCCTTTTTCTAATAAACCAAAGCGCCGTGATGGGTTCCAAGATAGCAACTTAGCCATGTGGTTGTAAGACATTCCGCGCTTACTACCTTCACTCAATACACCAGAAAGTAAATACTCTGTACCACCAAAACCAGATTTTGCTAACCAAATATTATTCGGGTCTTTAGAACTGCGTTTTTGTTCAGCAGAACAGCAAGCATGATCGCTAACTATCCAATCTACTTGATGATTAAGTACTGCTTGCCATAAGTACTCTACATCAGCACGGGGACGAATAGGGGGGTTAACTTTCGCCCAAGCACCATTGGGAGTATCAACATCTAATAGCAAATGTCCAACAGTAACTTCGCGCCGAAAATTGATATGGGGAAAAGCAGTTTGCATAGTCAAAGCTGCTTCCATTGCTTTACGCGAACTTAGGTGCAACAAATTGATATTTGCACAGTTTGTCTCATGTGCTAAATAGGAAGCAATGCAAATTGCTAACCCTTCGGAATGAGGGGGACGTGCTGCACTGTAGGCTTTCAGTCCACTAAGACTAGAATCGTGTTCAACTATTTTGGTGTAGGCGTTGAGAATTTCTGCAACTTCGCAGTGCAAACTCAAGCTGATAGTATCTCGCGCTTCTGGATGTGCTTCCATTAAGCGAGTTAGAGCGCGCATAATAAATTCAAAATGGGCGAAGTCATAGCGTTCCTCTTTATTAATCATTAAAAAGAGGTTTTGTTGGTCTGACAATCCATGCAACCCATAACCACCATAAAACATGAAAATTTTAAACGAAGATACCCCATGTTCTTTAAATAGTAGCGGTATTTCGTCGATATGTTGGCTAGCTATAGGTGCGACGTGATAACTGTAATCAACAAAAAAATTACCTGCGGATAACGCTAATACTTCGGGAAAAAAATCTTGATAAGAGCCGCCTTTATTGAGATAATACTGCCCTGTGCGGATGTAATTTAGGCTAGTAGTCACCCCTCCCATTGCGGCTGCTTTGGTTTCAGTTACAGCATCTTTGTCCAGAGGTTGATAGATACCGATGTGCATATGGGCATCCACGACTCCAGGAAAGGCTAGCTGGTTTCGGGCATCAAATACTTCTTTGCCTTGGTCTGGGCTAATATTAGGAGCAATCTGGGCAAATTTACCATCCTTAATTCCTAAATCTAGTAATTCGACAGCATCATGATGGGGACGAACTACCTGCACATTTTTGATAATTAAATCTAATAGGAAAGCTTCAGACACAGTAGACCTCACACTCAAATGAGTACAGCATCCAAAGTTTTAATACTCAAAATTGATATCAATACAGAGGATGTTATTCCATTCAACCATTGTACAAGTTGAGATCCAGAACTCTGGGTACTGGTCTTTTAGCTAATATATGGATGATTACCTTGGTTAATCTCAGAATTACGGCGTTGCGGATTGATGGGATAATTTTTATTGCGCGCATATCGCCCGTGAATCAGTAGAGTAGGCAGATTCGACGGAACGTTCCGCGAACGGGGAAGCAAGCTACGCGTAGCGTCTTTGTTAGGAAAAGGGTAAGCGCGAAGATCAGCTGTTCTCTGTTTCCTGTGTTTTTTAAAAGTTAAAACAGGTTAAATCTCAGCTAAGTAGAAACATCTCTTCTGTAAATTTAATTACTCTCTGTGATTAGCACTTGTTTGATGGGCAAACTTAACTGAGAAGTTGTGAAAAAGTTAGGTGTTGCTGATGAACATGGTGGTTGATGGCACTGTAGCAATTGCTGGTTACTCGATTACAGAACCAATTTATGCAGGCACGAGAACACTGGTATATCAAGGCAACCGCGACACAGACCAAATGCCAGTTGTCATCAAACTGATGTGGAATGAATACCCTACCTTGAGCGAAATCGTTCAGTTCCGTAACCAGTACACCATCACCAAAAACTTAGATGTACCGGGAATTGTCAAACCTTACAGTCTGGAAATATATCGCAATGGTTATGCCCTCGTCATGGAAGATACGGGGGGCATTTCCCTAAAAAACTGGGTAACACAAAAACAAGGTGTTCTTCTCAGTGATTTCCTCACTGTTGCCATTCAAATTGCAACTCATTTAGAAACTCTACATCGTCACAGAGTCATCCACAAAGATATCAAACCCGGCAATATTCTGATTAACCCACAAACCCATCAGGTAAAACTGATTGATTTTAGTATTGCTTCTCTCTTACCAAGAGAAACCCCACAACTGCAAAATCCCAATATTTTACAAGGAACTCTGGCATATATTTCTCCTGAACAAACCGGCAGAATGAATCGGGGAATAGATTACCGCAGCGATTTTTATTCTCTCGGTGTAACTTTCTACGAACTGCTTACAGATAGATTACCATTTTTATCTCATGAGCCGATGGAGTTGGTACACTCTCATATTGCCAAAATTGCCCCCCATGTCCATACAATAAATCCATCTATTCCCCTAATTATCTCGGAAATTATTGCCAAATTAATGGCAAAAAATGCTGAAGATAGATATCAAAGTGCTGCGGGATTAAAACATGATTTAGAAATTTGCTTGGCTGTGGCTGGGAACCCATTGGACACAAAAGCATTGTTACCAAATCTGAAGGAACTGTCCTCTACGAGATTGATGGTATCACGGCACTAGCATATTATGAGCAGTATTTAGGCGATCGCCCACCGACAGCCGAGCATCCATTAGCTGTATATGAAGGAGATAGCGATCGCTATTATATGCGGGTGCCTAATACTTACGATATTGAAACTGGTAGCATCAATTTTCTGGGTAATGTTCCAGAGCAAGCCATAGTTCAAGTCACAGATATCAGTAGAGATGAAGTGATTGCTGCGGCTGAAACTTCATTTAAAAATGCTCTCTTCAATTATCCGGGAACTCAACCAGAAGCCGTTTTGTTATTTTCTTGTTGCTGTCGCCGTTGGCTTTTAGGAACAAGAGCCAAAGAAGAATATCAACTCGTAAAAAATGCACTCCTTGAAGAAGTGCCTATTTGTGGATTCTATACCTACGGTGAATTTGCACCCTTAGAACCTCAAGGTTCTTCTTACTATCACCAAGAAACTTTTGTGACTTTGCTTCTAGGAACAAAGTAGAGGCTTATGGAACCCACAGACAATGAGAGCAGGCTCAAAGAGTTAGAAAAAACCGTTCGGATTCTGAAAAAAAAGTTAGAGCGTTCAGAAACTGATCGACAACAACTTGAAAATAATACTGAAGTTAGAGAAAGCGTTCTCAAAAATATGATTCGTGATTTGGAAGAGTCACAAACTGCTCTGAGACGCCGAGGCGATGAGCTAGAAAATGCACTCAAAAATCTCGAAGCTTTACAAATGAAACTCGTGGAATCTGAGAAAATGTCTGCTCTCGGAGTTCTGGTAGCTGGAATTGCTCACGAAATTAATAACCCAGTTAGCTTTATTTACGGTAATTTAAAGTATGCTTATAACTATTTTCAAGATTTATTGAGCCTAATTGCACTTTATGAGCAGTATTATCCTGAGCCAGATGTGGCAATTAAACGAGAAATTCAAGTAATCGAACTCAATTTTATTAAGCAAGACTCAGAGAAACTATTCCGCTCTATGACTGTAGGAGCAGAACGCATTCGTGAAATTGTTAAGTCGCTCCGCACCTTTTCTCGTTTGGATGAAGCAGAATTTAAATCAGTTGATATTCATGAGGGAATTGAGAGTACCTTAGTTATTTTAAACAGCCTTCTCCAACCATCAGCAGAAAATTTTTATGGCATTAAAGTAATTAAAAATTATAATAACCTACCATTAGTCAAGTGTTATGCTGGGCAAATGAATCAGGTATTTATAAACATTATTATTAATGCTATTGATGCTTTAAAATATTCATTATTTAAATCGGAAATATCTGATATAAATAAACCAATAAATAAGCAGCCACAAATTAAGATTAATACTAAAAATATTGATAATTCTTGGGTAGAAATTCGGATTGCTGATAATGGTGTAGGAATGGACAATAAAGTGCGAGCTAAAGTATTTGACCCGTTCTTTACAACCAAAGCAGTAGGCAAAGGTACAGGTTTAGGTTTATCAATTAGTTACAAAATTATTAACGAACTGCATGGTGGTAAATTGGAGTGCTATTCAGAACCGGGTGCAGGTGCAGAATTTGTGATTCAAATTCCAATTTGATAAATTTAATTATCTAAATGAATGCAATATTTTATAGCGTTTCCTAGTAAGGGTGAAGTACAAAATTATCGGCGTTTATCTGTCTTGAAAAGTTTTGCGCCCCTGTTACCCGGACGCGCAACGCCAGTTGACGGCAGTTGCTTCTCCTGTCGGAGACGCGCAAGGGACAAGCCGGGAAACCCGTCCAACGCACTGCCTCCTTTAAGCCGGGAAACCCGGACAACACACTGGCTCAACTTTTCGCTGCGTTTATCCTCTTCCATCGGCGGTTAATTTTTTATTGCTGTACCTCACCAGTATGGGAAGCGCTATAAGCGCGTCGTATTAGTAGGGTGAGTTAGGAAGGTAACGCACCAACCAAGAGTTTTGCATTTTAATTTACATTTCTATGCCCGATTATTCCACTGTTGCTCTGCATCTTCTACAGCTTTATCTACTGTCTTTTCCCCTAACATTGCTGCTTGCAAGTTCTCATAAATTGCCTTTTGCAATTTGTTGAAATCTTTCAAGGTAGGCGTTAATATTTCAGCCTGTTGTAGTTGTTTAGCACTGATCACTCGTGCTTTGTCCACTGTTGCAGCAGTAGCGGGAACATCTTTAAAATAGCTGTCAGAAAGTGATTTTACGGTGGAGGGTAAAACATTAGCAGCTTTGGCAAAAACTAATTGGTTTTGATCGTTGGTGACAAAGAGAGCAAATTTAACAGCCGCGTCTGGGTGCTTGCTATCTTTGGGGATAACTAAGTTCATGACAGCAACGTTTTTCTTGCCAGTATCACCTGTAATTTGCGGTGCGATCGCAGAAGCTTGAGCAATTTTTGGAGCATTATTGGCGATCGTTTTCAGAAATTCTGGGCCTGAAGCTAAAAATGCTGTTTCTCCCGCTTGGTATAAATCTATAGCATGGCGATGCCCTTGGGTTAAAACCTCTTTAGGTAGTAACGCTTTTTTGTACAAATCTACCCAATACTGAAAAGCCGCTTTACCCTGCGGCGAGTTAAAGGCTGCTTTACCCTCGGTATTTACTAAGGTGACTCCCATTTGCACAAAAGATTCCAACACCTCACCGGAATCTTGCGGAACAAAGGTTACAAAAAAAGCATATTTCCCCGTTTTATCTTTAATTTGTTGTGCCGCTTGTCCTAATTCTGCGTAAGTAATCGGTGTTTTGTTGATACCTGCCTGTTTTAATAAATCAGTGTTATAAATAGTTAGCCGCGTGGTGAGGTACCAGGGAATACCAAAACTCTTACCATTGAGTGTGCTAGCTTTCCAAATATTGGGCAGATAGGAGGAACGTACTTCATTTGGGACTTTCGTATCTACATCTAGCCAGGCATTTCGTCCTGCAAGTTGAGAAGCGAAACCCGGGTTGAGGTTCACAACATCAGGTGGCGTTTTTGCTGAGACAGCTGTTAAAATTTTGTTCTCCATTGCTGCCCAAGGTATATCCACCCAGTTAACCTTTATACCTTTATTTTGTGACTCAAAAGTTGCAATCAGGTTTTGAAAGTAACCGCTAAATTGAGGTTGGAGCTGCATTGTCCAAAACTCAATCGTTGTTGCTCCCCCAGAAGCCTGTTTTGTTCCTGTGCCAACATTTCCTGTACTACAACTGACTATCCAGCTAGCCAATAAACCGAGCAGTACACAAACAGTCAATATCTTGAATTTTGAAGTTTTAAACATTTTCCTAGTATATTTACGCTTGCTCCAAGTGAAAACCTTATGCAGAATTGTCGAGATTATAGGCTAAATCAATTACCTAGTACCAAGAGCGTTTTTTAGCATCATTTAACTTATCAATTTAGCAGTGCAACGGGCATCAAAGTGGTGAAAACCTTCAATAGTCTGTTTAGCAAATCTAATAAAGGGGTAGGAATTGAACTAGCACCAGAAAGGGTGAATATAGTTCAAATACGCAAACAGCGTCAAGGCTTAAAAGTAGAAGCCTTAACCTCAATACCAGTTCCTGAGGGTGTAATTATCGATGGTCAAATCACTGATGCGCCAGTCATGGCGCAATTAATTCAGCAGGGTTTGGCTGAGAGTAAAATTAAAGCTTCTCGGGTTGCTACTGGTGTACCAGGGCGAGATTCAATTGTACGTTTGATACCTGTACCAGCAGAGTTAGATGATAAAGAACTACGAGAAATGGTGTTAAACCATGAAGCAGCTTTGTATTTACCTTATCCTCGTGAAGAAGCTGATGTAGATTATCAAAAACTTGGGTACTTTGTAGATGAGGATGGCATTGAAAAAGTACAAGTACTTTTAGTAGCTACACGTAAGGAGGTGACGCAAGCATATATCAGTACATTTGAGCAAGCTGGATTGCAAATCGATGTTTTAGAAATTAACAGTTTTGCAATGATTCGGACAATTCGCGATCAACTGCGGCAATTCAGTCCACAAGAAGCAGCAGTATTAGTTGATATCGAGTTTGACAGTTCAGAGATTGCCATTATTGTCAACGGAGTACCGCAATTTTCGCGCACTGTGCCAATCGGTACTTATCAAATGCAACATGCCCTCTCGAAGGCTATGAGTTTACCCACAACACGAGATATGGAAATGTTGTACGGAATGACTATTATGACAACTACCGTAGACGGTGGAAAAACTGGGATCACCGATATTAATCCAGGGATGGCAGCTTTATTAAGAGTTTTGGGAGAACTCACCGATGAACTGCGTCGTTCCATCGATTTTTACCTTAATCAGAGTGAAAATTTGGAGGTAGCGCAAATTTTTCTAGCTGGTCCAGGCGGTGGCTTGCAACAGCTAGATGAGTTTTTCACCCAAAGATTAAGCTTGCCAACTGCCCAAATCGATCCGATAGCATCTTTGTCCTTAGAAGTTAGCGAGGAAAAATACCCTGTAGTGCAACGCGCTGGCTTAGCAACAGTATTGGGTTTAGGAATGCGGGAGGTATAACAGAATGTACAGTCTGGATATTAACTTTCTTAAAGACCGTCCAAATTACCAGAATACGGCTACTAAAAAAGTTCGAGTTAAAATTCAACTTCCTGTTGGCAACTTAACACCATTATATGTGGGAGTGGCTATAGGTATTTGCTTACCCACTCTTGCAGGAGGTGCTTGGTGGTTGTTGCAAGCCAAAAATGCTGAGTTAGAGCAAAAAATAGCACAACTAGATCAAGAAAACAAGAGGTTAGACACAGAAATAGGAAATATTAACAAAATTAAAGAAGAGACAAACAAAATTAAAGGGGAAACACAGGCTTTAGTCACAGTTTTTGACCAAATTCGTCCGTGGTCGGCTATGTTACAAGATTTGCGCGATCGCATACCAGCACGAGTGCAAATTGAGACCATCAAGCAAATCCCTCCCCTTCCTCCATCTCAGGTGCAGCCAGCAGGAACTCCCGCCGGAAATCCCGCCGGAGGAATAGAAATTAACGGAATGGCTCGTTCTTTTAACGATGTCAACGATTTTTTGCTAACTCTGCAACAGTCTCGCTTTTTAAAGTCCTCAGAAAGCAAAATTAAGACCGCTGAGTTAGTCAATGCACCATTACCACCATCAGCAGATGGTAGTGCTAAAAATGGTGTCCCAATTCCGCCACCTCAAGTAGTGAAATACACTATTCAATCCAGTCTGAGTGATGTTCCAGCTTCTGAGTTAATTCGGGAGTTAGAGCAAAAAGGCACAGTGGGACTAGTAACTAGAATTCGCAGTATCCAAAAAACAGGAGTCATTTCAAAATGACGCTGAGTGATGATTTGAATTTTGCAGAACATAACGGAGAGTTTGCTCTAGAATCCCCAGCCTCTCCCGTTCTTTTTGGAATTAGCATTACACCCAAAATCATTGGGATTGTCGTCGGTTCTGTAGGGCTTTTGGGAGCGTTGTATTTAGTCCTCAACCTGTTAATGCCAGCTTGGGAAAGCTATCAACAGCAGCAAACAAAAGTTAGCGAATTACAAGGACAAGTTGATCAAAAGAAAGCCACTGTCAAAAAGATTGACCAGGTAAAACAAGAGCTAGACCAGACAAAACAGCAACAAATCCAGGTTTTAAGTTTGTTTTCTAATGAAAAAACTTTGGATACATTGCTACTGGATATGAATCGCTTAATTGAAACTGGTAATGCTCAAATTCCTGGTAATCCAATGAAGGCGCAACTGAAAAAATTTGTGCCAGTTACACAGCAAGCAGAACCGATTACTGATGGTAGTTTGGGAATACAGGTGGATGGCAAGCTGAAACGCACCACTATCAATGTTGAAATTGCGGGTACTTATGAACAAACGCAATCGATTATTCGTAACATTGAGCGTTTACAGCCTTTGTTGATATTTAAAGATTATCAATCGATATTGATTCCAGAGTCTAAAGCCCCATTAGAAAAAGGAGCACCCATGCCCAAACGCGGGCCTGCATCAATTACTACCTCTTTCCAGCTACAAGCATTGATGCCACTTACTCCCGAAGAAAGGGCAATGGTTGCTGCTAAAGCTGCTACCAAGAAGAAATAGCTAATAGTACTGAACTTGGGAATGGAGTATCAAGACAACAACCACTATAGGTTTTCAATATAGGGGTGCATAGTTAAAGTTATCTCCAGAGATCTAAATTTTTGCCAAACTTAGTTTTGAGTCTACCTAAGTAGGCTTTAGCTAATAGCCTCAGTACTTGAGTTCTGAACGAAAATTATTTGTCAACAAGGTTTTATCAGGTGAGGAATGAACTGTGAAACAGCTTCACGGTAATAGTTTATTATTGGGTACTGCTGCTTTTATCTTTTTAGCAGCTCAACCGGTTTGGGCAGATACTACCCAAATTACTAACGTACAGCTAAGTCCAGTTGATGGTGGAATTAGTGTTATTTTGAAAACGTCGTTTGGCTCGCGTCCGCAAGTTTTTACGACTAAAAGAGGCAAAGCTTTAGTTACAGATATTATTAATACTCAACTACGTTTACCACAAGGCAATAATTTCCGCCAAGACAACCCCGCTCCAGGAATTGCCTCAGTCGAAATTGTTCAGCTAGATGCAAATAGCATCCGGGTGGTGGTAACTGGAAGCAACAACGCCCCTAGCAGTCAACCTGTAGCACGAAAAGATAATGGTATTACCTTGGGTTTTACCTCATCTGGAGACACTACAGCATCAACACCCACACCAACCACACCAACCATACCAACAACGCCATCTACTCCTACTCCACCCCAACCGGGTAAAAAGCCGGATGTTCTAGTCCCCAACCCAGAAGTCACTATTGACGGAAAACCTGCACAACCAGCTGGGCCAGGTCAACCTCCGAACCAAGGGCCACCTTTTTTACCTAGAGCTGTCGCCCCGCCTGTTGGTGATATTGCCATCTCTAATACCGATGCTTCTCCCATGAATATTGATTTAGGTACTCAGGAACGTGTGCCTCGGTTAGTACTGCGAGATGCACCTGTGCGCGAGGTTTTATCACTATTAGCCCGTGCTGCTGGTCTTAATTTAGCTTATGTAGGAGGAGAAGCCCTAGGGGGACAGCCTTCGGGAGGTCAATCAGCGGCTGCTGCTAGCGGACAAACAATCTCCCTAGATATAGAAAATGAACCAGTACAAGATGTGTTTAACTACGTCTTGCGCTTGAGTAGTCTAGAAGCTAACCGTAGTGGTCGCACGGTTTTTGTTGGGCCTAAACTACCCAACTCCACCCGTGATACAGTGATGCGTAACCTGCGGCTCAATCAGGTAACGGTAGGAGTCGCTTTGAACTTTTTGGTTGGTTTAGGTGCAGAAAGTGCTATTAGCCGTGAACGACTTGTTACTAGCGTGAGTGCTGTACCTGTGGGCAATTCAACCGCCGCAGTTACTCAAACTCAAACAACCACTGAGACAAAACTAGAAACTCAAAGGGTTGATTTTAAAGACTCTAACCCATTACTTAGAGGTTTACAGGCATTAGGAGATGAGCGTACCAATTCTGTTACCTTGATTGGGTCTCCTAGGCTAATTGATATGGCTATGGCTCAATTGACTCAGCTTGATATCCGCCGTCGTCAAGTGGTAGTCAACGTCAAAATTCTTGATGTAAATCTCACGGGAACCCAGGATTACAACACTAGTTTTTCCTTTGGCGTTGGGAACAACTTCTTTGCAAGTGATAACGGTGCAGCATCTTTAAATTTTGGTGGTTCCAGACCAGCTACTGCTACTGAAGCCGCAAATAGTGTGGCTGAGACACCAGTGATTACTAATCCTATTACAGGATCACCTTTCCTTGATCCAAACAGTACTGTAAGTATTCCAGGAACTACCCCAGGTACAATCATAGTCAATCCAGATGGTACAACCACTAGAAGCCAAAATGCTGGAAGTGGAAACTTTTATCAACCTGTTTCTCCTAGTAATAGCAATCCGTTACAACCAGGTTTTTCTGATATCACGCCAGCAACTGATAACATAGTTACAAGAAATGCTGATGGTACAACAAGCGTCTCACAAGGTGCTCTTGGTACTGCTACTGCATCTTTGCCCTCTTTGTACCAGTTCCCCAAACGCTTACTCGCTAGTTTGCAAGCTCAGGTGACAAATGGCAACGCCAAGATTTTGACTGATCCAACCTTAATTGTGCAAGAAGGTCAGCAGGCTCTTGTTAACCTGACTCAGGAAGTTGTAGGGAACATCACTATTCAAACAACAGATACTGCTGGTGGCTCTAGGACAGAGAGACAAATTGATAAACAAAAAGTTGGTTTAACCTTGAATGTGAAAGTTGATCGGATTGATGATAATGGTTTTGTTTCTCTATCCGTTGCGCCCACTGTCAGCGCACCTTCGGCGGCACAAAATACAGGAAATGGACAAATCATTTTAGTGTCTGAACGCTCCCTGACTTCTGGGATGATTCGTCTACGAGATGGTCAGACGCTGATTCTCTCAGGTATTATTCAAGACCAAGACCGGACTACTGTCTCTAAGATTCCTATCTTGGGTGATATTCCCTTAATTGGTTCGCTATTTAGAAGTACCAACAGAAGCAATGAACGCAGAGAAGTGATTGTATTGCTAACACCTCAAATTATGGATGACTCAGAGCGCTCTTCTTACGGCTATAACTATAATCCTAGTCCAGAGGTGCGACAAATTCTTGAGCGTCGGGGTTGGCAACCTTCTGGTAAGCAATAAGGATGAAGGATCTCACATCTGTCGTAAGGGCATAGGAATCTTCCTTAGAATGTGGTCTATTTACCTGAAACTAGAGATCCCCGATTTCTTGAAGAAGTCGGGGATCTTAACTTATAACCCATCAAAATTAATGGCAAAGACCAGTACCCACCCTACGTTTATTGCTTATATAGCAATCCTATGTGAGTTACAAATAAGTGGTACATTAATACTGAGTTTGAA